>NZ_JBIRHK010000001.1:506604-889695 GCF_044328485.1 Streptomyces sp. NPDC017936
GTGGGGGGGGGGGGGGCGGGGGGGGGGGGGGGGGGGCGCGGCGGCCGCGCGGGGCGGGGGGGGGGGGGGGCCCCCCGCGCCCCCGCCCGCGCCCGGGCCCCCCCGCCCCCTCCGTCAGGTCTTCGGCCAGTCGCGGTAGGCGATGCGGGCGAGTGCGCGCACCTCGCCGATCGTGCTCCACTCGTCGCCGCCGAGCCGGGCCAGCGGCCGCAGCCGGCGGATGTCGGGGTGTCCGTCGACGACGGCGTCCTCGTCGACGGCGGCGTGCACGACCTGCCCGAGGACGAGGGTGGAGTTGCCGATGCCCAGGGTGGAGTGGAGCCGGCACTCCAGGGCCACCGGCGAGGCGGCCACCCGGGGCGGCCGGACGTGCCGGGAGGGCTCCCGCTCCAGGCCGATCGCGTCGAACTCGTCCACCTCGGCGGGGAAGTCGACGCCGCTGGCGTTGATCTGCTCGAAGAGCGGCTCGGGGGCGAGGTTGACGACGAACTCGCCGGTGGCCTCGATGTTGCGCAGCGAGTCCTTGCGGCCGACGGAGGTGAACTGGACGACCGGCGGGTCGGTGCAGGCGACGGTGAAGAAGGAGTGCGGGGCCAGGTTCGCGGTCCGGCCGTCGGCCGCCAGGGTCGACACCCAGGCGATGGGCCGGGGGACGACGACGGCGGTGAGGAGCTTGTAGAACGCTCCCGCGCCCAGGGAGTCGGGGGCGTAGTCGATGCGCATGGCAGCCAGTTCTACCGGACGGGGTCGTGCGGGGCGGCGGCGGCCCGCGGTCAGCCGACGTCCCACAGGAAGCGGTGGGTGTGGATGGCGAAGTAGGGGAAGGACTGCACGGCGGCCACGCCGTCGATCGGCCGGACGGTGTCGTTGACGAAGTCCAGCAGGTCCTTGGCGGTGGGGCTGACGACCTCGGCGAAGAGGTCGAAGCCCCCGGAGGTGAGCACCGAGTAGACCACCTCGGGGTGGCCGGCGAGTTCGTCGGCGACGGGACGCGGGTCGCCGGCGGCGGTGATGCCGAGGAGGGCCATGGCCTGGCCGCCCATGGCCATCGGGTCGGTGACGCCGACGACCTGGACGGCGCGGGAGTCCAGCAGGCGTTGCAGGCGCTGGCGGGCGGCGGACGCCGACAGCCCGACCCTGGGGCCGAGGTCGGCGTACGCGATGCGTCCGTCGGTCTGCAGTTCGCGCAGGATGGCCCGGTCGATCTCGTCCACGCGGTGGCTCCTTCCCCGGCGGTCAGCCGGCCAGTTCGGCGAGGGCGGCGGCGAAGACCTCGGTGTGGGTGTCGACGTCCTGTTCGGTCGTGTCGGGGCACATGAGGGCCATGTTGTGGAACGGGGTGAGCAGGATGCCCCGGTTGGCGAGGTAGAGGTGGAGGAAGTCCTCCAGCTCGGTGTCGCCGGCGGCCGCGGCCTCGGTGCCGGTGCGGGGCGCGGGGTCGGTGAAGCGGTACTCGGTGCGGGCGCCGAGCCGGCTGACGGACCAGGGCAGGGCGTGGGCGTCGATGCCCGCGCGCACACCGGTCTCGAAGCGTTCGGACAGCTTGTCCATGCGGGCGAACGCCTCGTCGGTCAGGACGTGTTCGAGGGTGGCCCGCATCGCGGCGACGGACAGGGCGTTGCCGGCCAGGGTGCCGCCGACGCCGCCCATGTCCACGAGGTCGAGGTCGTCGCGGCCGAGCAGCCGGTCGGCGAGCTCGGCGGAGAGGCCGTAGGCGCCGGCCGGGATGCCCCCGCCGATGGCCTTGCCGATGGTCAGGACGTCCGGTTCCAGGCCCCAGGCGCCGGTGCAGCCGCCGGGGCCGGCGGAGAAGGTGTGGGTCTCGTCGTTGATCAGGAGTGCGCCGTGGCGGCGGGTCAGTTCGCGGACGCCGTCGAGGTAGCCCGGTTCGGGCAGGACGATGCCGATGTTGGTGAGCGCGGGTTCCATGAGGACGGCGGCCACGTCGCCGTGGGCGAGTTCGCGTTCCAGGTGGTCGAGGTCGTTGAACTCGGCGACCCGGCTGGTGAGGGTGACGTCGCAGGGCGCGCCGACGTTCCCGGGGCGGGCCGCGCCGTGGCCGTCGGGGCCGGTCACGATCAGGGACTCGTCGACGCTGCCGTGGTAGCAGTAGCTGTTCACCAGGATCCGGGGGCGGGCGGTGACGGCGCGGGCGAGGCGGATCGCCCAGCGGTTGGCGTCGGTCGCGGTGAGCGAGAAGCTCCAGCGGGTCGGGCCGAAGCGCCGGGTCAGCTCGGCCGCGACCCGTTCGGCGTCCTCGGTGGGCAGCATCGCGGTCGCTCCGCCGAGCGTGCCGAAGCGGTGCTGGACGGCGTCGGCGACGGCGGCCGGGGAGTGACCCGCCATGGCGCCGGTGTCACCGAGGCAGAAGTCGATGTACTCGTGCCCGTCGACGTCCCGCACCCGGGCGCCCCGGGCGGAGTCCAGGTAGCGGGGGAAGGCGCCCGCCGTCTTGTTCATCCAGGTCATCGGCACTCGGCCGAAGAGGTGGTCGGCGCGGGCGTGGGCGGCCCTGGAGCGGGGGTTGCGCCGTTCGGCCTCGGCGCTCTCGCGGGCCAGCAGGTGACGCAGTCGGGCACGGTCCATGGCACACCCCGGACGGGAGGATCGAGTGAATGCCCGCAATCTACGATCGAAGCAGCGGGATCCACAAGAGCGGGCGCGTGAATCGATCGTCGACGCAATCGATTCACGCGTCGTACCGCTCGCCTCCGCCGCTGGCCGGGGAGCCGGACCTGATCTTGGCCACGGCCGCCGCCACCTGTTCCCGCACCGCCTCGGCCGGCGGCTCCCCCTGGACGGCGGACACCAGGTCGCGGGCCAGGTGGTGCAGCTTGGTGTTGGTGCGCTGGGAGGCCTCGACCAGGACCCGCCAGGCCTCCTCCGCGCTCAACGCGAAGGACGCCATGAGGATGCCGCGGGCCAGGTCGATGACCGGGCGGGTCTGCATGGCCCGGCGCAGCTGGACGACCTCGACGCGCGGGTCCTGCCCGCCGTCGCCCGTGCCGTCGTCCCGTGCCGCGGGAGGGGGCGCCGCACCGCGCTCGCGGCGGGCCTCGCGCGGGTCGGCTCCGGCGAACAGGGACGCCGTTCCGGTCAGGGTGAGCAGCCGCTCGACCACGGGGCCGGCCGAGCGGACGACCAGCGTCTTGCCCTGCTTCAGACCCTGCTCGCGCAGGGTGAGCAGCACGTTGAGGGCCGCGCAGTCACAGAACGCCACCTCGCCGAGCTCCAGGTCGACACCGTCCACCGCGGCGGCCAGCGCGCCGCGCAGGGTGTGCCCGAGCTGCTCGGCGGAGTCCAGGTCGAGTTCACCGCGCACCGCGACGACGACGCGGCCGGCGTCGGGGCGCAGGTCGACCTCCGGCACGGACACGGTCCGAGCGGGCACCGCCTCGCTCGTCGCCGCCCGTACGCGATCGCCCCCGTTCCCGGTGTTCGCGTCGAACGCAGGCTCCGTCATGACCGCCTCCCCCGGTCACTCTTCATGTGCTTCCAGGTTCACCCGGCGCCTCGTCGTACGTCAACTGATACACGAAGTTCCGTTCAGGTGTTTGTGTGCACGAATCACCGGGCCTAGGATGGCGGCATGGAGGGAGTGCCCGCACCGCACACAGGATGGACGTTTCTCACGAACCACGCCCGCGTGCTCGCCGCCATCGCGGACAACCGCAGCGCCCGCATCCGCGACATCGCCGCGCACTGCCGGCTCACCGAACGCGCCGTCCAGAAAATCATTTCCGATCTCGAGCAGGACGGCTACCTGTCCCACACCCGGGCGGGCCGCGGCAACACCTACCGGATCGAGCCCGCCAAGGTGCTGCGCCACCCGGCGGAGGCGGGACTGACCGTGGCGGCCCTGCTCTCCCTGCTCGCCGAGGACGAGGCCGGCCGTTCCCGACAGCCCGAAACCGGCGCTCACGGGGCGTGACCGCCGCGGACGCGCCGTCCCCGACGCGGGTGGCGGACGCGTCGCACCCGCGCCAGGGGCGGTCCGTGCGAGCGGCGGTCCGACCCCGCACACCGGTCGACTCGGGGCGATTCACACCTGGTCGACGCCGGGAGAGACGAAGGTCACGAATACGTATCGGACATTCGACACGGCAATCTTCACACCAGCGTCACAAGTTGGCTAGGTTGACGCCCGGGCCGCACGACCGACTCCGGCGAACCCCGCCGGGCCGCGCGGCCTCCGCCGAGTCCGTGACACCAGTGGTACGGCCCGAGTCGGGGACCGTCCGGCCCGGGTGGGACGCTCGGCCGCCCGACACCACGGGGAGCTCGGGGCGGCTGATGCGGAACGATCCCGCGTCCACCGCCCGGTCGGCCGGCGGAGCACGGAAGGAGTACGTCTTCCATGGCGACGGATCGCACCACGCTCCCCACGGGCACGGGTTCCGCACGCTTCGAGGACGCGGGGGAGCCGAGCCGCGCGGAGGTCCAGCAGCGGATCAGCGCGCTCTACGACCGCGCCGAGACCGACAGCGGCACGTTCAACGCCACCCGTGCCATGAGCAAGGGCAACCGCAGGACCGTGACCACCGCCGCGGACAGCGGGCGCGGGGCGTCCGATCCGTCGCTGGAGGCCGTCACCCGCCAGTGGTTCGACGTGGCGCGCAGCCGGCTCGGGCCGACCACCCCCGCGTCCCTGCCCGCCGACCGCCGGCCCCCGCGTCCGGCCCCGTCCCCGCGTCAGCAGCGACCGGCCGGTTCCGACGCCGTGCGCGAGCTGGAAGCGGCCGCCGGTGGCCGGCTCGAACTGGAGGCGGGGCAGCGGCGGACGCCGGAGCTGACCGGACGGGCTGTCGCCGCGCTGCCGGCGGCGCCCGCGTCCCGGCCGGACGCGTCCGAGGCCCTGCTGCCCGTCCCGGTCTCCGTCTCCGCCCCGGCCGCCCTTCCCGCCGCCGCCCCCGCGCCGGCGGCGCCGAGGTCCGCGCTGCGGACCAGCAAGGAGCAGATCCGGCGCAAGCTCGCCACGGCCCGCGAGGTGCTGGCCCGTGCCGTGGCGCAGCCGTCGGCGGCACCGCCGGCTCTCGAGGCGCGGCCGGCCGAACGGACCCGGGACACCGGGGAGTCGCCGGCGGCGGACACCTGGGCGGGCCGGACGACCGGCACCTGGGCGGGGCAGGCGAGCGGCGCGCGGGCGGCACGGCCCACGGGCGGCACGGCTGCCGACGCGTCCGGGCCGAGGGACGCGGGCGGCCTCACGCCGACCGCCGGGGACGGCCTCACCGCGGCGGTCCCCGGTCGCATAGCGCCCGAACCCGTCCTCGAGCCCCCCGTGTCCGGCTTCCCGGCACCCGAAACCGGCCTCCTCGCGGCCAGTTACGGCATGCTGACGACGGCCACGCCCACGGCACCCGAGGCGACCCGCCCCACGCCCGAGTTCTCCTTCCCGGCGCCCGAGGCCACGCCCTCCGCACCCGGGTTCTTCCTCCCGGTGCCCGAAACCCCCCTCCCCGCACCCGAGTCCTCCCTGCCGACATCCGAGGCCGCGTCCCTCGCCCCCGGGTTCTTCCTCCCGGTGACCGAAGCCCCCCTCCCCGCACCCGAGTTCCCCCTGCCGACATCCGAGGCCGCGTCCCTCGCCCCCGAGTTCTTCCTCCCGGTGCCCGAAACCCCCCTCCCCGCACCCGAGTTCCCCCTGCCGACATCCGAGGCCGCGTCCCTCGCCCCCGGGTTCTTCCTCCCGGTGACCGAAGCCCCCCTCCCCGCACCCGAGTCCTCCCTGCCGGCGCCCGAGGCCACGCCCCCCGCGGCCGAGTTCTCCCCGTCGTCCCCTCGTCTCCCCTCCCCCGCAGCGGAGTTCGCCCTCCCCGTTCCCGACGCCCCCTCCCCCACGACCGGGCTCGGCGCCGTCCCGGCCCCCGCCGGCGCCACCGCCGCCGCGTACGGGCCCGCCTACCTCGGCAAGGCGGACAGGGCCCTCGCCTTCGCCCGGGCCCAGATCGGACGGCCGTGCGTGTCGGGGGCGACGGGACCGGAGTCGTACGACTGCTCCAGCCTCACGCAGGCCGCCTGGCGGGCCGCCGGAGTGACGCTGCCGCGGACCTCCCTCGACCAGGCGCGCGCCTTCCCCCGTGTCGGCCTCGACGAGCTGCAGCCCGGCGACCTCGTCTTCTTCCACGACGACCTGAGCCACACCGGCCTGTGCACGGGCGACGGCCTGATGATCCACGCCCCGGGCCCGGGCGCTCCCATCCGCGAGGAGTCGGTGCACGGCCTCGGGGAGGGCGCGCTGCGCGGCGCCGTACGGCCCGCCTGACGCCGGTCCCCCGCCTCCTCTCGGCCGTGACCTGGCCGTGGCCGGTAAGCGACCCTCGCGGCGCGCGTTCCGGCGGTCACACTGGTCTCCGGTCCGGCGCGGAACGGCGGGACCCGCGTGGTCCGGCCGAGGAGGGGGTGGCCCCATGGGGGACGCGCGCGAGAGCGCACGCAAGGTCGACCGGGGTCGCGAGCGCCCCGGCTGTCCGGTGAGCCGCGGGCCCGACGGGAGCTGGCGGGTGCACGGTTACGCGGCGGCCCGGGAGCTGCTGCGCAGCACGGAGACGGTCCAGGCCGGGCTCGGCGTCGAGACGGTGGAGCGGCTGCCGTCCCGGATCCGGCGCCCCGTGCTGTACCAGGACGGCCCCGGGCACCGGGAGCAGCGGCGGCAGACCGCCCGCTTCTTCACGCCGCGTCGCGTGGACGAGCACTACCGGGCGCTGATGATGCGGGTCGCCGAGGAGCAGGTGGCGGCGCTGTGCGCGGCCGGGACGGCCCAGCTGTCCGACCTGAGCTTCACCATGGCGATCGAGGTGGTGCGGGACATCATCGGCCTGCGCCACAGCCGTCCGGGCCTGAAGGGCAGGCTGGAGCGCTTCTTCCCCGAGGAGTTCGGCCGGCCGGGGCTGACCGGCGCGCGGGGTCTGTACTGGCTGGTGCGGCAGAACGCGAACTGGCTGCGCATCCACCTCGCCGACGTCCGGCCGGCGATCCGGGCCCACCGCGCCGAGGCGCGTGACGACCTGATCTCCCACCTGCTGGCCGAGGGGTGCTCCGACGCGGAGATCCTCGGCGAGTGCCTGACCTACGCGGCGGCCGGGATGGTCACCACGCGCGAGTTCATCTGTGTCGCCGCCTGGCACCTGTTCGGCGACCGGGAGCTGCTCGACCGGTACCGGTCGGCGGACGAGCCGGAGCGGCTGTCGCTGCTCCAGGAGATCCTGCGGCTGGAGCCCGTCGTCGGGCGGCTGTCCCGCCGGGCCACCGCGCCGCTGCGGCTGCCCACGGCGGACGGCGCGGTCCGCGTCCGCCCGGGCGAGCTGGTCACCGTCCTCGTCGACGAGGCCAACGCCGACCCGCGGGTCGTGGGGCCCGGCCCGGAGCTCGTGCGTCCGGGCCGGGAGCTGCTGCTGGGGCCGGGGGCGGCCGGGCTCGCCTTCGGGGACGGTCCGCACCGGTGCCCGGGCGCCGCCGTCGCCGTGCTGGAGGCGGACGTCCTGCTCAGCCGGCTCTTCGCGCTCGACGGTCTGCGGATGACCGGCGAGCCGCGCGTGTCGTTCAAGGACGACATCGGCGGCTACGAGATCAGGAACCTGACGGTGGCGGTGTCCGCCGGCCGGTGAGGCGGGCGTTCAGCGGACCGCCGGGTTCGCGGGCGCGGGGTGCGAGCGCAGCTGGCCCCGCCGGGCGTTGTTGTAGATGCGCAGGAGGTGCTTGGAGACGGCGCACGGCACCGCGTCGACGTGGCACTGACGGCACGTGCGCACGTGCTCCTCGTAGGTGGCGCGGGCCTGGTGCAGGGCTTCCTCGGGCGAGGTCATGGGGGGTCCTCCAGACGGAACGACGGTCGCGGGGCCGGCGCCTACTCGCCAGTAGCCCCATCCGTGGGGGAAAGTTGACCATGTTACTGACGGTAGTGGAAATCCGGATTCCGGCCGCTTTCGGGAAGCGTCCCGCCACACCGGGCGCGGACCGGTCCGTGTGGGAGAACTCACGTACCGCGGGGGCGCGATGGGCCGGAGCGACGGACGGCACACGGCCGGTGCGACCACGGAGAGCGACCGGGCGGCGGTCGTCGACGCGCTGCGCTCCGTAGCGGCGGGGGCCGGGCGCGGCGGCCGGGCGGTCCCGCGGCCGTCGGTCCGCACGCGGCGGGAGCCCCGTTGTGACCCGGCGTCAGGAGTGCGAGGATGCGCGGGACCTGGTCATCGCGACGGGAGGGCCGGCTTGAGCGGCAGGGACGACGGACGGCGTGCGGCGGCGGTCTTCGACGCGCTGGGGTCCGGGTACGAGAAGGCGTTCGCGCACTCCGAGGCGCACCACCGGTCCCTGGAGTGGCTGCTCGGCCGGCTGGCGCCGGGCAGCAGGGTGCTGGACGTGGGCAGCGGAACGGGCCGGCCGACGGCCGCGGCGCTGACCGCGGCCGGGCACGAGGTGCTGGGCGTCGACGTCTCCCCCGTGATGGTGGAGCTCGCCTCGCGGCAGGTGCCCGCGGCGACGTTCCGCTGCGTCGACGTGCGGGAGCTCCCGCTGGACGAGGGTTCCTTCCACGCGGTCTGCGTGTACTTCTCGCTGCTCCAGATGGACCGCGCGGATCAGGCCGCCCTGCTCGGCCGGCTGGCGCGGGCGCTGCCGCCGGACGGCAGCCTGGTGCTGGCCACCGTGCCACTGGACGTCGAGGGCGTCGACGCCGTCTTCATGGGGCAGCCGGTGCGGGTCACCAGCTTCGCCGGTGAGGAGCTGGCCGAGGTGGTGGCGCGGGCGGGCCTGACGGTGCTGGCCGAGGAGAACGTGCTGTTCACCCCGGACCATCCGCAGGCCGGTCCCGAGCCCCAGGTGTTCCTGCACTGCGGGCGGGCGTAGGCCCGTCGTCCGGACCGGGCCGGCGCCGGGCGGCGCCGCCCCCGGACCCCGCGCTCCCGGCACGGGCCGCGAGCACGCCCGACGGGGCGTTCAGACGCCGGCGCGGCGGGCCAGGGACCCGACCACGGCCGCCGAGCCCGTGCCGAGGAGCGCTCCGGCGATGACGTCGCCCGGGTAGTGGACACCGGTGTGGATCCGGGAGTAGCCCACCGCGCAGGCGAGCATGCCCAGCGGGACCGCGGCGGCCGGGAAGGCCGGGCCGACGGCGGCCGCGAAGGCGACGGCCGACGCGGTGTGCCCGGACGGGAAGGACGCCGAGTCCGGCATCGGCACGTGGCGCCCCGGGAACGGCGAGTCCTCGGCGCGGTGCGGCCGCGCCCGGCGGACGAGCCGCTTGCCGACCAGGTTGGCGGTCGCCGAGGCCACGCCCACGGCCGCGACGCCGAGGACGGCGGCGCGGCGCGCCCGGCCGCCGCGCAGGGCCAGGCCCGCGGCGACGGCGAAGGAGATCTTGGAGTGGTCGGCGGCCGCGGACAGCCTGCGCAGCGCGGTGTCCAGGGTGGGCGTCCTGGTGACCGTGACCGCCTCGTACAGCGCCTGGTCCAGGGCGGCGAGGTCGCGGACGAGCCGCACGGGGGGGAGCTTCGGTCGGCGGTCAGACATCATAGGCATCCTTGATCGTACGGGGATCGGAGTGGCCGAGGGCGAGGCGGACGACGCGCCGCCAGTCGACCGTCGGTGGCGCGTAGGCGGCGCCGGGACGGTGCCGGGGCACCCGGACCCGCAGCACGCTGGGCCGCACGGTGCACACGACGGGGGTGGGCAGTTCGAGCGCCTCGCCGTCGACGGCCACCGGTATGCGCGCGGTGTCGGCCTCGACGACCACGCGCCGGGCGGTGAGGGAGGTGATGCCGCTGGCCCGTTCGCCGAGCAGGGCCAGTTCGGCGGCCTGGGCGGGGCCCTCCACCCGGACGCCGATCACGCCGAGCAGACCGGTGTCCAGACGGGGGCGGCGGCCGCCGCCGAGCGGGTCGGCGCGGGCGTAGGCGTTGTTGCTGACCAGCACCGCCTGCGGCGTGTGGAGACCGGCGTCGTCCGCGCGGACGTCGAGGGCGGGCCCGGCCTCGCCCTGGAGCAGGTCGGGCAGGTGCTCCAGCGCGGTGGCGGCCTTCGCCTCGCGGTACTCGGGGTTCTGCACGATCTCCGCGTACGCCCCGAAGGAGACGGTGTTGACGAAGGGCCGTCCGTCGACGTCACCCAGGTCGACCCGGAGTTCGACGCCGTTGGTGAGGGCGTCGAGGCTGCGCACGGGGTCGGTGCGGTCCAGGCCGAGGTCCATGGCGAAGTGGTTGCGGGTGCCGGCGGCGACCACCAGGAACGGCAGGTCGTGTTCGGCCGCCACGGCCGCGACGAGCGCCTGGGTGCCGTCGCCGCCCGCGACGCCGAGCAGGTCGGCGCCCTCGGCGACGGCCCGGCGGGCCTCCACGACCGGGTCGTTCCAGCCGTCGCCCGTGCCGAGCAGGACCACCCGGGCGCCCAGCGCCTCGGCGCGCGCGACCAGGTCGTGCTTCTCGACCTTCCCGCCGCCCGAGCGGACGTTCATGATCAGGACGGGCCGGCGGGGCGGCGGGGTGCGGCGGCCGTGGGTGCCCTTGGGCCGGCGCACGCTGCGCAGCGCGGCCCGCGCGGAGGCGAGGGCGGACGCCCACAGCGCGAGCGCGCCCACGGCCACCACCCACAGCCCCGACGCGGCGTACAGCGTCAGGACGCCCACGGGCGCGGTGACGGCCAGCAGCCCGCCCAGGATCCGGAGGCCGCCCCGGTGCGCGAGCATCCACCACGCGCCCGCTCCGGCGAGCGCGAGCCCGGCGAGCCCGGCGAGCAGGACCAGCCAGCCTCCGGTTCCCGCCCCGGTCGCCACGACCGCGGCGCAGCCGGCGACGAGCAGCAGGGCGACGCGCGCCCAGCCCCGCGCGCGGCCGACCCCGCCGTAGGGGCGGGCGTCGCCGCCGGTTCTCGTCGTACGCGTCTCGTTCACCCTGCGCCCGCCATGGTGCGAGGTCCCCCTGTTCCGCCTGTGCCGCGTGTTCCGCGTCCACAGCGCCGTCGGTCGCCTGCCTGCCCCGGATGCCGTGGCCCGCCGTCTCCATGGTCACGACGGCGGGACCGCTCGGCATCCGGGCGGCCGGTCGGTCAATTGTCCATGCCGCAGCAGCCGCTCGCGCCGGGGGCCCCGTCGGCGGCGCCGAGGCGGCAGAAGCAGGACGACCCGACGGGTACGTCCGTGAGCGCGGCCGCCAGCTTCAGCTGCTGGGCCACGATCCGCGCCTCGCCCTCCTTGCCGAGCCGGACCAGGCACTCGTGCAGTCCGTGCAGCGACCAGACGTTGCCGGGGTGCTGGGAGGGGCGGGACAGGGTGTCGTCCAGGCCGAGGTCGGCCCGGTAGACCGCCTCGGCCTCCTCGACGCGGCCCTGCTCCAGGAGGAGGGCGCCGTAGGCGTGCCGGGTGGGCTGCATCCAGCCCCACGGCTCGTCGTAGGGGAGGTCGTCGTCCAGGGCGATGGACCGCTCCAGGGCGGCGAAGGCGGCGGCGTGGTCGCCCTTGCGGTACTCCAGTTCCCCGTCGAGCATCGCGGAGGCGATCGCGAGGATGTCGGCGCAGGTGTTGTTGAAGAGCATGCGGGTCGCGGGGACCCGGAGCGCGGCCTCGCCGAACAGGGCCCGTTCGGCCTCGGCCTCCTCGACGCGGCCGGTCGCGGAGAACGCGACGCCGCGGGCGTAGTGCCGCATCGCCGTGGTCATGCTGTACAGCTCGGGGTCGGCGGGTGCGGGCAGGGCCAGGACGTCGGCCCAGCGGCCGAAGCGGATCAGCACGTGCACCCGCATGGCGAGGAAGGCCTCCAGCCAGTCCGCCATGGGCGGGCTCTCCACCCGCAGCAGCTCCTCCGGCAGGGACTCCTCCAGCCGGTCGGCGGCCTCGAGGGCGACCCGCGCCTGGCCGAGGAACATCGCGCCGTAGATCTTGAAGTGGTGGTTGTGGGAGCGGTAGAGGGTGTAGAAGTTCATCGCCCCGGCCCGCTCACGGTACTTCTCGTCGGCGGCGATCGCCCTCGTGTTGTCCGCCACCACCGCGCGGTAGTCGCCGCACAGCACCTCCAGGTGCGAGGGCATGTGCTGGAGGTGCCCGGCGTCGGGCACCAGGTCGCGCAGCCGGTCGGCGACCGGCAGGGCCTTCTCGGGCGCCGGCGACATCTCCATCAGGTGGATGTACATGTGCAGGACGCCGGGGTGGTCGGGGGAGGTCCCGTCGGCCAGCGCCCGGTCGAGCACCGCCTTGGCCTGCAGCGTGCGGGCGCCCTCGGCCGGTTCGCCCGTGCGCAGGTCCCACAGCTGCCAGGGCGTCAGGTTCATCAGGGCGTCGGCGTACAGGGTCGCGACGTCGAGGTCGTCGGGGGCCAGTTCGTACACGGCGCGCATGGCGTCGGCGTAGGGCTCGTTCCACACCGAGCAGTCCTCGGCGGGCAGCCCGCGCGGGTAGCGGGCGCGCAGCGCGCCGATCAGGGCCCGTTCGACGGGCGTGGCGCGGCCGGCCTTCTCGTGGGCGCGTTCGACCGCCTCGTGGGTGCGCGCGACGGTGCGGCGCAGGTCCTGGTCGTCGAAGAACTCCCAGGGCTTGTTGTAGTTGGGGCCGAGCGCGTAGGCGATGCCCCAGTGCGCCATCGCGCAGTCCGGGTCCGCGCGGGCGGCGGTCTCGAAGCAGGCGACGGCCTCCTCGTGGTGGAAGGCGTACGACCAGACGAGGCCGCGGTCGAACCAGCGCTGGGCGTCGGGCGAGGAGGTGGTGACGGTACGTCCGTGGGTGCCGAGGTCGTAGTCGTACTCCATGTACTCCATGGTGCTCCCCTGGTCGCGCGGCGGCCGCCCCACGGCCCGGGGCGGTGTCACCCGGAGCGACCGAGGAGGTCGCTCCGGGTGACGTATACCGTGCGGCCGGGGGCCCGGGGGCCTTCCCCGTCCGGGAGCACCCGAACGTGCCCGCCGCCGGGCCGGGGGCTCGGCGGGTGCCTCAGTACGGACGCCTGGCGGTCCGGCGCAGGAGGACGAAACCGCCGATCACCAGCAGGCCTCCGGCGGCCGCGGGCCACAGGTCGGCGCCGGTCTCGGCCAGGCCGCCCTGGGCCTGGGGCGCGGGGACGACGGGGGTGTCGCCCGCGTCGGCCGGCGGCGGGCTCTGTGCCGGGGCGGTCGCGGCGGCGCCGGCGTCGCCCTCCGGGCCGGTGCCGTCCTGGGCGCCGGCGGCCGGGGCGGTCGCCGCCCGGGTCGACTTGGCGGTGGGCGTGGTGGCCGCGCGGGGTTCGGCGCTGACGGGAGTGTCCGCGGAACCGGCGCCGCCGCCCGCGGTGGGCTCGTCCCGGGGCTGCTCGGGGTTGTTCTGCGCGGGCGGCTGCTGGGTCTGGCCCTGGTCCTGGTCGCCGCCGTTCTGGCCCTGGTCCTGGTCCTGGCCCTGGCCCTGGTCGCCGCCGTTCTGGCCCTGGCCCTGGTCCTGGCCCTGGCCCTGGTCGCCGTCGTTCTGGCCCTGGCCCTGGTCCTGGTCGCCGCCGTTCTGGCCCTGGTCGCCGTTCTGGCCGCCCTGGTCCTGGCCCTGGTCGTCGCCGTCCTGGCCCTGGTCCTGACCCTGGTCGCCGCCGTCGCCGTTGCCGCCGTTGTCACCGTCGCCGTTGTCACCGTCGCCGTTGCCGCCGTCGCCGTTGCCGCCGGTGCCCGCGCCGCAGGTGCGGCCCTCGTTGATGCAGTCGACCACCTGGCCCATCAGGTCCTCGTCGAAGACGTTGATGAAGTCGCCGTGGTCCGTGACCGGCTTGTGCAGCTGCTCGGGGAAGGAGTCCACCGCGAACAGCGGGGTCGTGCGGCCGCCGTCCTGGAGGCTGGGCGCGTCGACGTCGTAGACGATCCGCTGCACGAGCTGCGGGATGGCCCGGAAGCCGGCCGGGCAGCCGCCGTCGGCGCCGGCGAACGCCACGTGGGTGCGGTGGTTGGCGCTGTCGATGTTGCTGCCGTCCCAGCAGCTCTGGAAGCGGAAGGTGCGCACCACGTCGCTGCCGCCGGGGCAGAGCGGGTACTTGTCCTTGAGCTGCCGGTCCTCGAAGCCGGTGCAGCTCCAGGAGGCGTTGGCGTTGGCCGTGCCGTTGACGAACGCCTTGGCGTCGCCGGTGATGATGCGCAGCAGCCGGGGCATGGCGGTGACCTCGCCCTGCGGGTTGCCGACGAAGGTCATGGTGACCTCCTTGGGCGTGACGATCTCACCGGCGTTGCCCTCGACGCCGCCGCCGGGCGACTGGGCGTCCTTTTCCTGGGTGCCGTTCTGCAGCCGCAGCACCGGCCAGAAGTAGGAGGACTTGTCGCCCTGGTCGACACAGCTGGTCTCGGCGTTCGCCAGGTCGTCGTCGGAGGCGAAGGCGTCGTTGGACTGGTTGCCGACGTAGTCGTGGAAGTGGTGGGCGCCGTTGGTGACGCCCGGGGCGACGATCACGTTGTCGGAGTTGAACAGCCCGTTGGAGTTGACCCCGCAGCTGGTGGCGAAGGTGCCGCGGGAGGCGCCGGCCGCCGGGGGCGGCGTCTGCCGGGCGGGCTGGACGGTGTCGATGTCCACGTAGTCGGCGGCCACCGGACCGTTGCCGGCCTGGCCGCCGTTGCCCTGCTGGTCGCCGCCCTGGTCCTGGCCGCCCTCGCCCGCCTGGCCGTCGTCCTGGCCCTGGCCGTCACCCTGGTCCTGACCGTCGCCCCGGTCCTGACCGTCGCCCCGGTCCTGGCCGCCCTGGTCCTGACCGGCCTCGCCCGCCTGGTCGTCGGCGGTGCGCAGGCTGCAGGCGGCGAGGTCCGCCAGCCCCTCCGGGCGGTCGCCGACGCGGTCGATGGCCACCCCGATGCGCTCGATCGTCGCCCCGCGCTTCTCCTTCAGCGGGTTCATCACCGCGTTGTCGGCGAAGCCCGCGTCCTCGCGCACGGCCTGTGCCGAGTCCTGGAGTTGGCGGTAGGCGGCGGCGATCTGCTCGTCCAGCAGGGCGAGTTCGCGGTCCACCTCGGGCGCGGCCTGTTCCGGCACGTCGGTCAGCCGGCTGCCCACGTCGGGGCAGTCGATGGTGACGGAGCCCGAAGTCCAGGGCCGTCCCGCGTCGTCCTCGGTCGCGGAGGCGTAGACGTTCGCGGCCATCAGGCCACCGCCGCCCAGCATCAACGCGACCGCGGCGAAGGTCGCGCGCCGTCCGCCCGTCGGGCGTCTGCGCCTGTTGTGTACCACGGAGTGCTCCAAAACCTCGTCGGCGGCCAGGACATGAGAATCCCCCGGCCCTATACGCGGCCGGACGCGGAAGTGTTCAGCCGTCCCGGAGATTCACAGGAACCTCCTGCCGCCGGACGGCTCCCACGGGCCGGCGCGCCCCCTCGGACGCGGGCCGGGACAGGAGCGCCCGCCGCCATCGCTCGCCGCGCCCGTGGAGCAGACCGAGGACGGCGGCGGCGGCCACGGCGATCAGGTGCTCCCGGCCGGCGAGGTTGGGCCTCGCGATCGACTCCCACACCATCGAGCCGCCGGTGAGGACGAAGACGACGGGGGCGCGGCGGACCACGGAGAGGTACGTGAAGAGACCCACCACCGCCGCGGACGGGCCGGTGTCCAGCACGTGCGCCGCCTCGGGCGGCAGCCCGAACCCCCACCGGTCCGGCCCCGCCGCGATCATCACCCGTGCCGTGAGGGTGCCGGCCAGGGTGGCCGCGTAGGCCACCGCCAGGGTCCGCGCCCGGCCGAGGGTGACCTCCGCCAGGGCGAAGGCGAGGAACAGCTGGGTGAGGCCGGCCCACACCGGCAGGTCGAGCGCGGGGACGTACAGGGAGACCGGGGTGCGCAGCAGGGCCAGCCACAGGGGCAGGTCGCCCCGGACCCCGCCGACGGCCCGGACCACCTCGGCGCCGGCCGGCCGTTGCGCCAGGGCGTGGAAGAAGACCACGCCGCCGCAGGCGACGAACGCCAGCAGCAGTCCGGCCGGTCCGCGCCGGCGCAGCCGTCGTACCGGGTCGACGACGACGGCGTGCCACTCGGCGCGCAGGGTGCGCCCGGCGAAGGCGGCCGCACGCCGCACCGCGCCGGCCCCGCGCCCCGCAGCGGCCCCCCGCCCCGCGACGGCGTCACGAGCGCGCCGCCGGCTCTCGTGCCGCCGCCGTTCCTGTACCGGCTCCACGATCCCCAAGATCTTCCCCAACCGCTCGCCGCGCGTCCGGGCGCGGCCGAATCCCGTGCCCGTGCGCGTGGTCTCGGCCGAGGGGACGAGCTGCTCACCGGGTCAGTCGCCCTGGTAGACGTCAGGACGGCCGCCGGGGATCACTCCGAGCCGGTGATCAGGCGAAATACCCTGCGGGGCGCCGGCACCACCGGCATCGCGGGCACCTGCGACGCCTGCCGTCGCGGCGGCGGATCGTCCGCGTACGGCCGGATCGGGTGCGGGCCCCGGCCGGATCGGGTGCGGGCCCCGGCCGGATCGGGTGCGGGCCCCGGCCGGATCGGGTGCGGGGCCCCGGCAGGGTCGGGTGCGGGGTCCCGGCCGGATCGGACGATGGGGGAAGTCGGCGCCGGCCGGGAACGGACGGCACTCGCGGGGGGGGCGAGCGCGGCCGCTCCCCCACCGTAGGGCGGCCGGGGCGGGTGCGCGCGGCGGGTGCGCACGACGGGTGACGGCATGCCGGTGGGCCCGGCCCGTCGAGGGGGCCGGGCCCACCGGGCCGGTCCGCGCCGCTCAGCCCTGGCGGGCCTTGAAGCGGGGTTCCTTCTTGTTGACGACGAAGGTCACGCCCTTGCGGCGCACGACCTGGGCGCCGGGCCTGGACTTCAGTGAGCGCAGGGACGCGCGCACCTTCATGACTGCCTCCTCCGGTGGGACGGCCGGGTCATCGTGTCCCGGACCGCGGGGTCACCGTTCCTCGCGGAAGGCGACGTGCCCGCCGACCACGGGGTCGTACTTGCGCAGGACCAGCCGGTCGGGGTCGTGGAGCCGGTTCTTGCGGGTCACGTAGGTGACACCGGTGCCGGCCGTGGATCTCAGGGTGACGACGGGGCGCGCCGTGCTGCGTGCCATGGGACCTCCTCTCACCGACATCCACCCGGTTGCTTCATGAGCGGTGCATGTCAGTCACGCCCTACAACCAGGGCGGGGTCCGGGACATTCCCGCCCTCGGACAGCTCGTTCCGGGGGCCTCGGTTACAGTGCACCGCCGGCACCGGGAGGGCCGGTACCGGGAGGAAGGGGAGACAGCGGTGCGCTTCGGGGCGGGGAACGTGGGGCGGGGGCTGGCCGTGGCGGCCCTGCTGGCCGGTGCGGCCACGGCGTGCGGGGACGCCGAGCAGGACGCGGGCCCGGCGAAGGCCGGAGCCGGGGCGGGCGCGACGGCGACCACCGGGGCGAAGGGCACGGCGACCGCCGGGGTCGCGACCGCCGGGGGCAGCGTGGGCGCCGACGGATCCGCCTGCGAGCTGCCGGTCACCTTCGACGTCGCCGAGTCCTGGAAGGCCAAGGCCGTCGACTCGGCCGCGCAGCGGGGCGACACCGGCGACGAGCTGGTCGACGAGCTCGCCGACGCCCTGCTGCACCAGGGCCCCGTCACCATGGCCTGCGAGATCGACGCCAAACCGGCCGGGAAGATCGGCTTCCTGCGGGTGTGGACCGGCGAGCCGGGCGACGCCGACGCACGCACCGTGCTGGAGGAGTTCGTCACCGCCGGGAGCGGGGCGAGCGGGGCGAAGTACCGGACGGTCGAGACCGGCGGCCTCACCGGCGCGGAGGTCGAGTACGTCACCACCAGCGAGGCGCTGGAGGAGACGAAGAAGGAGCGCGCCCTCGCCGTGACCACGCCCGACGGCCCGGTCGTGCTGCACCTCGGCGGCATGGACACCGAGGAGCACGAGGCGATGCTGCCGGCCTTCGAACTCGCCAGGAGCACCTTGAGGGCGACCGGCTGACGGCCCGCGGGGCGCGCCGTCAGAGCCCGAGGAGCTCGCGCATCCTGGCGGCGGCCCGGACGGCCGCGTCGGCGCAGCAGTTGTTGAACAGCACGTGCACCTGGTCGGCCCGCCCGGCCAGCGCCCGCACCCGGGGCAGCCACTCCCGCAGTTCGTCGTCGGTGTACTCGTGGCGGAAGCGGTCCTCCTTGCTGCCCGTCCCCCAGGCCGGGCTGCGGCCGTGGAAGCGCACGACCGCCAGCCGGGACGAGGTGACGGGCGTGACCGGGGGGATCGCGGACGGCAGCGACGGATCCATGTCGACGGCGACCGCCGAGAACCCGTGCGACCGCAGCAGCTCGGCGGTCGCGTGCTCCTGTTCGCCGCGCCACCAGTCCGGGTGCCGGAACTCCACGCAGACCGGCCATCCGGCGGTGCGCTCGGCGCACCGGGCGAGGGTCTCCCGGGCCCGCGCGCCGGGCCGCAGCCACGGCGGGAACTGGAAGAGGACGGCTCCCAGCCGCCCCGCCTCCCGCAGCGGCAGGACGCCGTCCGCGAACCGCCGCCACACCTCGTCCAGCGCCTTCGGGGAGCGCACGTCCGCGGGCAGCCCCGGCGGGAGCGCGGCCGGCCGGGTGGGGTGGCCGGTCAGCAGGGAGAAGGCCTTCACGTCGAACAGGAAGCCCTCGGGGGTGCGCCGGACCCACAGCTCGCTGGTGCGCTCGCTCGGCAGCCCGTAGTACGCCGAGTCCGCCTCGACGACCCGGAAGCGTTCGGCGTAGTGCCGCAATCGGCCCTCCGCGTCCCGCCGTCCGGCCGGGTACCAGCCGCTGCCGACGAGCGCCCGGTCCGTCCACGAGCAGGTGCCGACCAGTGTTTCGCCCATGACGTGCGGTTACCCCGTCGCCGGGAAGATCCTCCTCGGTCCCGGCGGTCCGGCCCGTCCGCCCGTCACCTCACGCCCGCCGGTGCGGCTCAGGCCCCGCGGTGCACCACGTGACCGCCGGTCACCGTGAGCCGGACCGGCGCCTCGGCCAGTTCGTCCGCGGGGGCCTCCACCGGGTCCAGCGCGAAGGCCGTGAGGTCGGCGCGGAAACCGGGCGCGATCCGGCCCGCGACGTCCGGCTCGCCCGCCGCGCGGGCCGCGTGCGTGGTGCACCCCTCCAGCGCTTCCAGACCGGTCAGGCCCGGTCGCCGGGAGGCCGCGCCCCGGGGACTGCGGGCCGTCGCCAGGACCGCGCGGACGTCGTGGTGGGCGATGGGCCAGTCCGAGCCGAGGGCGAGGGTGGCGCCCGCGTCGCGCAGGTCGCGCAGGCGCCAGGCGTGCGCGGCCCGTGCGGCGCCGAGCCGGCGGGACCACTCGTCGCTGCCGTCGGGGCGGGTGTAGGCGGTGTGCGGGGGCTGCATCGACGCGGCCACCCCGGCCTGCGCGAACCGGGGCAGCAGCTCGTCCGGCGCCGTCTCGATGTGCTCGATGCGGTGCCGGCCCCGGGCGCCCGGTCCGAGGGCGGCCACGGTGTCCAGGACGTGGCGGACGGCCGCGTCCCCGATGGCGTGCGTGGCGGTGCGCACGCCGGCCGCGTCGAGCGTGCGGACGGCGGCGGCGTAGCCCTCCGGGTCCGGCCAGAAGGCGTCCGTGCCCTGGCCGTGGCAGTCGGCGTGCTCCAGCCAGGCGGTGCCGCCCTCGACGGTGCCGTCCATGAAGAACTTCACGCCGCCGACCCTCCAGTGACGGCCGTTCAGGTCCTGGGCCGCGACGAGTTCCGCGAGGTCGTCGGCGTCCGCGCCCGGCATGCACCAGGGGGCGAACCGCAGCCGCACCGGCAGGACCGTCTCCTCGGCCACGGCCGTCACCAGGTCGATGTCGCCGCCGTCCATCACGTGGGCCCCGGTGAGCCCGGTCGCCGCCATCTCCGACAGCAGGTCGAGCAGCCGGGCGCGGCGGGCCGCGTGCGACGGGCGGGGCGCGACGGACACGACCAGGTCCATCGCCGCGTGCTCGACGAGGTGCCCGGTGGGCCGTCCCCCGGCGTCGCACACCACTTCCGAGCGCTGCACGAAGTCCCGCGGCCCGGTCACGCCGGCGGCGGCGAGCGCCTTGCCGTCGACGAGGGCGGAGTGGCCGTCGTACAGCCGCAGGAAGGCGGGCGATCCGTCGAGCACGTCCTCCACGAGGGCCCGGTCGACGGGCCGGCCCTGGAAGACGTTGTGGTCCAGGCCGTACCCGAGCACCCAGCCGTCGACGCGCTCGGCGGACGCCAGCGCGGCGCGCAGTCCGGCCAGGTCCGTCACGGCCGACAGGTCGGCGCCGGTCGCCATCTCCAGGCCCCAGACGGGGTGGCTGTGGCCGTCCACCAGGCCGGGCACGAGGTGCGCGCCGTCGAGCCGTACCACCTCGGTGCCGGGCCCGCGCCAGTCGCGTACGTCGTCCTCCTCCCCCACGGCGGCGACGATCCCGTCGCGTACGGCGACGGCGGCGGCCGACGGGCGGGCGGGGTCGAGGGTGCGGATCCGGGCTCCGGTCACGATCAGGTCGGCGGTGGGCATCAGGGGACTTCCTCACGGGATCTGGTTCGGTGCGGCCGCGGGCGCGGTCACGCGGGGGGCGCGGCGGACGGGTCGGGCGCGGCGGGGTCGGCCCGGTCCGAGCCGAAGCGGGCGTACACCTCCGGCCGTGCGCGGCGCAGCCACCGGGCGAGGAGGAGGCCGGTGGCGAAGACGACCGGTGCCAGGGCGACCAGCACGGTGTTCACCGTCGAGGACGCGCCGGTGAACAGGTCGATGTGGCCGACGACCAGGGTGATCGCGGTGGCCAGCAGAAGGCTCGCGGCGATCGGCGCGACGAGGGTGCGCAGCGCGCCCTCCTGGTGGCGGACCCGGCGGAAGTAGCAGGGCACGGCGATCGCGGCGAGGAGCTGCAACAGCAGCAGGCCGATCATCCCCGGCGTGTTGACGTAGAGCAGGAGCTGCCCGTACGGGTCGGCTCCGGCCGCCCAGAAGGCGAGGACGACCACGGCGCCGAGGACGGTCTGGGCGAGGCCGGCGACGTACGGGGAACGGTGGCGGGGGTGGACGCGTCCCAGGCCGCGGGGCAGTACGCCCTCCTCCGCGAGGGCGAGGCCGTAGCGGTTGATGGCGTTGTGGAAGGCGAGGAGGGAGGCGAGGACGCTGGTGACGATGAGGACGTGCATCAGGTCGGCCGCCCAGTCGCCGACGTAGGTGCTGACGGCGGTGAAGAACAGGCCGGCCGGGTCGTCGGCGGCGGCCGCGACGACCTCGTCGTCGCCGAAGGCCTGGACGGCGATCCAGACGACGAACGCGTAGAAGAGGCCGAGGAAGGCGACGGCGCAGTAGGTGGCGCGCGGCACGGTGCGCTGCGGGTCGCGGGCCTCGCGGCGGTAGATGACGGTCGACTCGAAGCCGGTGAACGCGGCGAACGCGAAGGCGAGGACGGCGGCGGTGCCGGGGACGAGGACGTGGTCGGGGGCCAGGGAGGCGAAGGACAGCCCGTGGGCCCCGCCCTCGATCAGGACGCCCGCCGCGAGCAGGACGAGGATGCCGGTCTCGGCGACGAGCAGGACGCCGAGGACCTTGGCGCCGAAGTCGATGGAGCGGTAGCCGCCCCAGCCGATGAGCAGCAGGCCGGCCAGGGAGACGGGCAGCCAGGGCACGTCGGTGCCGAAGAGGGCGTGCACGGTGTCCTGGGTGGCGGTGGCGAGGAGGCCGTAGACGCCGATCTCCATGCCGTTGTAGCCGATCAGGGCGAGGAGGGCGGCGCCGACGCCGGCGGGGCGGCCGAGGCCGCGGGTGATGTAGGCGTAGAAGGCGCCGCCGCTGGTGACGTGCCGGCTCATCGTGGTGAAGCCCACGGCGAAGACGGCGAGGGTGAGGCCCGCGAGGAGGTAGCCGACGGGTGCGCCGATGCCGCCGAGCAGGATCGCGAGCGGGGCCACGCCGGCCATGACGGTCAGCGGGGCGGCGGCGGAGACGACGAAGAAGGCGATGTCGGCGGTGCCGAGGGTGCCGGTGCGCAGGCCCGCCGGGGCGGAGCCGGCTCTCGCCTCGACGGGGTCGGGGGTGGTCACGGACATGAGGGGAAGCCCTTCGAGCGGCGGACGGGAGGGGTCCCGGGCGTGCGGGCGGCCGGGGTTCACGGTCCGGGCGGTGCCCGGACCACGGCGTGCGGGATCGCGCCGGGGATCCCCGCGCACCGGGGGTGACGTGCGCCGGGACCCGTAAACCTAAAGGCTTTCGGTTTCCGCAATGTAACCTTCCGTTGGGCATCCGGGAAGACCTCAGGGGGACGACCGACCATGGGACGGCCGCGCACACCGCTCCTCGACCGCGAGCGCATCACCACCACCGCGCTGCAACTGATCGACGAACAGGGCGACTTCAGCGTCCCGCAGATCGCGCGGCGGCTCGGGGCGCAGACCGGCTCGGTGTACCACCACGTCGACGGCCGGGACGGCATCGTGGAACTGCTGCGGGAGCGGGTGGCGTCCGCGATCGACCCGCGCACGCTGGACCTGGCGCCGTGGGACGCCGCGCTGGAGGCCTGGGCGCGCTCCTACCGCGCCGCGTTCGCCGCGCACCCGCGGGCCATCCCGCTGCTGATGACGTCACCCGTGCGGGCGCCCCGGGTGCTGGAGCAGTACGAGCGGGCCGTGACGCTGCTGCTGGACGCCGGATTCGGCACCGCCGAGGTGATGCCGCTGGTCATCGCCCTGGAGAACCTGGTCCTGGGCTCCGCGCTCGACCTCGCCGCCCCCGAGACGATGTGGGAGCTGACGGAACGCACCCCCACACCGCGGCTGGCCCGCGCCCTGGCCGCGGTGGGCGAGGGCCGCGCGGACCGCGCCTTCGAGGTGGGGCTGTCCGCGTTCCTCGCCCACGCGCGGGCGATGCGGGGGGCGGGGGACGGGACGGCCGGGGCGCCGTCCCGCTAGGGCCTGTCGTCGCCTTCCCGTCGTCGTCCGCACGCTTCTCCGCCCGGCGGCGCCCCCCCGGCGGCCCCTGCGGCTCCGGCCCCGTTCGCGTTCGCTCCACCGCAGGACGCACCGGCCGGCACCGGGCGCCGCCGGCTGTCACCGGAGGCCGTCGGCTGTCGCCGGGCGCCCTCCCGCGACGCCGCGCGGATGCGCACCGCTGTCGTCGTGGCGCATTCTTGCTGTGTCGCCCGTCGGGCGGCGCACGGACGAGGTAGGGCCCATGACCGGGAGTGTCGGGGACGAGCGGGAGCCGGCCGGCGTGCTGGCCGGGGCCGCGGCGGACGGGCTGCGGGCCGCGGGCGGCCGTGCCGGGGGCGTGTACCTGTGTTCCCGGACCCCCGGGCTGTTGCGGCTCGCGGTGCTCGCGGGGCTTCCCGGGCCGCTGTTCCGGCCCTGGTGGCGGCTGACCGTGGACCGGCCGTTCCCGGTGGCCGACGCCCACCGGCTCGGTGTGCCGGTGATCCTGGCGAACGCCGCGGACGCCATGCGCCGCTACCCGCAGTTCGCGGCGGGACTGCCCTTCCAGTTCGGCACGCTGAGCGTGCCCGTCGTGGCGGCGGGACGGGCCTTCGGCGTGCTGACGGTGCTGTGCCCGCCGGCCGCCGACGCCGAGGACGTGCGGACGCAGCGCGAGCGCCTGACGGCCGTGGCGGGCGGCCTCGCGGCCGAACTGCTGCGGCACGAGGCGGCGGGCGGGACCGTCACCTGGGACCGCGCGCCGCTGTGCGTCCGTCCGCCGGCCGGGCGTCCGCCCCCGGGCCGGGTCGGGCACCTGGCCTGGGACCCGGCGACCGGCGCCGTCACCGCCGACGATCCCGCCCGGGCCCTGCTGGGGCTCCCGCCGGACCGGCGCCCGGACACCCTGGAGTCCCTGACGGGCGCCCTCGACCCCACCGACGCGCACCTGCTCCCCGGCCTGCTGCGCGAGGCCGCCCGGGGCCGGCCGCCGCCCTGCCCGGTGCCGCTGCGCACCGCGGACGGGGGTCTGCGGCTGCTGGAGCTGCGGGCGCCGGGCGCCGCCCCGCCGGCCGCGGTCGCCGGTGTCCTGCTCGACGCGGCCCCCGGCGCGCCGGCCGACGGCGCCGCCGACCTGCTGCCCGAGGGCGTGTTCTGCCTGGACCGGCTCGGACTGATCGTCTACGCCAATCCCCGGGCGGCGCACCTGCTCGGCGTGGAGCGCTCCCGGCTGCTCCGCCGGTCCCTGTGGGAGGCGGTGCCGTGGCTGAGCCGGCCCGCGTACGAGGAGCCGTTGCGCGGCGCCCTGATCTCACCGGAGCCGGTGCACTTCCACGTCCGCCGGGCGGGTCCGGAGACCGACGACCAGGGGTCCGGCCCCCGGCCGTACGAGGGCGACTGGCTCAGCGTGGCCGTCTACCCGGGCCCGGACCTCCTGACCTGCACCCTCGTCCCGGCCGGCCGCGTGCCGGACGAGCCCGACGGGGCCGCGCCCACCGCGCCGGCCGGCCCGCGCAGCGGGACCCCGGCCCCCGACGTCGCCGCGTCCACGGCCCCCGTGTACCGCCCGATCGTGCTGGCCATCGCGCTGACGGAGGCCGTCACCGCCCGCCAGGTGTCCGCGGTGGTCGTGCAGGAACTGCTGCCCGCGTTCGGCGGCCGCCGGCTGGCGATCTACCTGCTCCAGGAGCGGCACCTGCACCTGGCGTGGGAGACCGGCTTCCCCCAGGGGTTCCTAGCGCCGTTCGAGGGCGTCGGGCTGGACGCGCGGATACCGGGCGTGGAGACGCTCACCACCGGCCGGCCCCTCTTCTTCGACTCGATGCGGCAGCTGGCGGACGCCTACCCGGGCATCGCGCTCGACGCCACGGAGGGTGCCCGCGCCTTCCTGCCGCTGATCGCCTCCGGCCGCCCGGTCGGCTCGTGCATCCTGGGCTTCGACCGTCCGCGCGGCTTCAGCTCCGAGGAGCGCACGGTCCTGACCGCGCTGGCCGGCCTGATCGCCCACGCGATGGAGAAGGCGCAGCGCTACGACACCGAGGCCGCCCTCGCGCGCGGTCTCCAGCAGGCCCTCCTGCCCCGGCGGCTGTCCCGGCACCCGCGCGTGGAGACCGTCGGACGCTATCTGCCGGGCACCGAGAGCATGGAGGTGGGCGGCGACTGGTACGACGTCGTGGAGGCCGGCGACGGCCTGGCCCTGGTCATCGGCGACGTCCAGGGGCACGGGGTGCAGGCCGCGGCGACCATGGGGCAGCTGCGCAGCGCGGTACGGGCCTTCGCCCTGGGGGACCGGCCGCCCGAGGAGGTCATGGGCGGCACGAACCACCTGCTCATCGACCTCGACCCCGGCCAGTTCGCCAGCTGCTGCTACGTCCGCCTCGACCCGATGACCGGCTGGGCGCGGATGGTCAACGCCGGGCACCCGCCGCCGCTGCTGCGTCGCCCCGACGGACGTACCCGGCCGGTGGAACCGCCGGGCGGGATGGTCCTCGGGGTCGACCCGCGCGCCCACTACCCGGTGGCGGAACTGCGCCTGGAGCCGGGCGCGATCCTCGCGCTGTACACGGACGGCCTGGTCGAACGGCCCGGCCACGACATCGACGACGGCATCACCGCCCTGCGCACCGCCCTGGCCGCCGCCGGCGGCCCCGCCGAGCGGCCCCTCGGCGACATCGCCGACCGGCTCACCGCGACCGCCCGGCAGGCCACCGACCGGCCCGACGACATCGCCCTGCTGCTGGCCACCCCGACCGCCCGGCACCCGGCCACCGGCCGCCCCGGCCCCCTGGTCACCGCCGGGTGATTACGGTCCATCACCCTGCGTACCGCCCCTCGCCCGGCGGCGCCGGGCAGTGTAGACAGGGCACATGGTCCGACTCCTGGGACGATCGGATACCCGGCCGGCCCGTCGTCCCCGGGGCCCTCGGGCACGACGCACGCCCGACAGCACGCTGGGCGGGCGCAGCCTCGCCGCGCAGGTGTTCGTCCTCCAGGTCGTCATCGTGCTGCTGCTCGTCGTCGCGGCGGTCGTCGCCCTGGTGCTCCAGGTGCGGCACGACAACACCCAGGAGGCCCGCAACCGCTCCCTCGCCGTCGCCCAGACCTACGCCCACTCCCCCGGCATCACGGCGGCACTGCGCGGTCCGGACCCCACGGCCGTGCTCCAGCCCAGCGCCGAGGCCGCCCGCGAGGCGGCGGAGGTCGACTTCATCGTCGTCATGAACCCCGCCGGCATCCGCTACACCCACCCCGAGCCGGACCGCATCGGCAAGCGGTTCGTCGGAACCCTGGAGCCGGCGCAGAACGGGGGCGTGGTGGTGGAGGAGATCGACGGCACCATCGGCCGGCTGGTGCAGGCGGTGGTGCCCGTGAAGGACGCCGACGGCACCGTCGTGGGCCTGGTGTCGGCCGGCATCACCACCGACCGCGTCGGCGGGAACGCGGACCGTCAGCTGCCGCTGGTGCTGGCCACGGCGGGAGCGGCCCTCGCCCTGGCCACGGGCGGTACGGCACTGGTCAGCCGCCGTCTGCTGCGCCAGACGCACGGTCTGGGACCGCGCGAGATGACCCGGATGTACGAGCACCACGACGCGGTGCTGCACGCCGTGCGCGAGGGAGTGATCATCGTCGGCCCCGACGGGGAGCTGCTGCTCGCCAACGACGAGGCGCACCGGCTGCTGAACCTGCCGCCGGGCGCCGACCGGGGCACCGTCCGCGATCTGGGACTGGACGACGACACCGCCGAGCTGCTCGCCTCCGGGCGGACGACCACGGACGAGGTCCGGCTCGTCGGGGAGCGGCTGCTGGCGATCAACCAGCGCCCCACCGACCTCGCGGGCGGCCCCGCGGGCAGCGTCGCCACGCTGCGCGACACCACGGAGCTGCGCGCCCTGTCGGGCCGGGCCGAGGCGGCGCGCGAGCGCCTCGACATGCTGTACGCGGCGGGCGTGAGCATCGGCACGAGCCTGGACGTGACCCGGACGGCCGAGGAACTGGCCGGGCTGGCCGTCCCGCGGTTCGCGGACTTCGTGACCGTGGACCTCTTCGACGCCGTCCTGGAGGGCGAGGAGCCGGACTCCCGGGCCGCGCTGCGGCGCACGGCGATGAGCGCGATCCGCCGGGGCGCGCCGCTGTACGCGCTGGGCGAGCGGATCCGCTTCGTCGACACCGCCCCGCAGGCCCGCAGCCTCGCCGGCGGGCGGCCCGTCCTGGAGGCCCGGCTCGCCGAGTCGCCGGGCTGGCGCGCGCAGGACCTCGAACGGACCGAGCAGGTGATGGCCTTCGGCATCCACTCGCTGATCACCGTGCCCGTCCGGGCGGGATCGCTGATCCTCGGAGTGGTCAGCTTCTACCGTTCGGAGCGCCCCGCACCCTTCGACCCGGAGGAGGTCGCCCTCGCGGAGGAACTGGTGGCGCGGGCCGCGGTCTCCATCGACAACGCGCGCCGCTTCACCCGTGAGCACGGCATGGCCGTCACGCTCCAGCGGAGCCTGCTGCCGCGCACCCTGCCCGAGCAGGGCGCCCTGGACATCGCCTACCGGTACCTGCCCGCGCAGGCGGGCGTCGGCGGCGACTGGTTCGACGTGCTGCCGCTGTCGGGCGCCCGGGTCGCGCTCGTGGTCGGCGACGTCGTCGGGCACGGGCTGCACGCGGCGGCCACCATGGGCCGGCTGCGCACCGCCGTGCACAACTTCTCCGCGCTGGACCTGGCGCCGGAGGAACTCCTCGGGCTGCTCGACGAGCTGGTGGGCCGGATCGACCAGGACGAGACGGCGGACGGCTCCGCCGCTCCGGTCGCCGGGGCGACCTGCCTGTACGCGATCTACGACCCGGTCTCCCGCCGCTGCACCGTGGCCCGCGCCGGGCACCCGCCGCCCGCCCTGGTCCACCCCGACGGCCGGGTGGAGTTCCCGGAGGTGCCGACGGGGCTGCCGCTCGGGCTGGGCGGGCTGCCGTTCGAGACGGTCGAACTGGAGCTGGCGGAGGGCAGCCGGCTGGTGCTGTACACCGACGGGCTGGTCGAGGACCGCACGCAGGACATCGACACCGGTCTCGAACGGCTGCGCACCGCCCTGGAAGGGGCGGACGGCTCACCGGACGAGACGTGCCGGACCGTGCTGGACGCGCTGCTGCCGGCCCGGCCGAACGACGACATCGCGCTGATCGTCGCGCGCACCCGGGCGCTGGGCGCGGACCTGGTCGCCGAGTGGGACGTGCCGGTCGACCCGGCGGCGGTGGGCGAGGTGCGGGCCGCGGTCGTCCGGCAGCTGGCGCGCTGGGACCTGGAGGACCTGTCCTTCACGACGGAACTGATCCTCAGCGAGCTGGTCACCAACGCGATCCGCTACGGCGCCCCGCCCGTCCGGGTCCGTCTGCTGCGCGACCGCACGCTGATCTGCGAGGTCTCCGACAGCAGCAACACCTCGCCGCACCTGCGGTACGCGGCGATGACGGACGAGGGCGGGCGCGGCCTGTTCCTGGTCGCCCAGCTCACCGACCGCTGGGGCACCCGCTACACCCCCGCCGGGAAGGTGATCTGGGCCGAGCAGCCGCTGCCGTGAACGGCGACGGGGCCCGTCACCGGGCGGTCTCCGGCGGCCCGGGGAACCCCGCTCCCCCCTCATAAATGAGACTGATGAGTCCATAGAGCGGACCCGCGTACCGACTTAGGTTTGCCTTAATTTAGGCTTCCCGTCGAGTCGATCTGTCACCACTCGAAGGGAATCGATCATGTCCCGCCCCCTGCGGGTAGCCATCGTCGGAGCCGGCCCCGCCGGGATCTACGCCGCCGACGCGCTGCTCAAGTCCGATGTGGCCACCGACCCCGGTGTGTCCATCGACCTCTTCGAGCGGATGCCGGCCCCGTTCGGACTGATCCGGTACGGCGTGGCTCCTGACCACCCCCGGATCAAGGGCATCATCACCGCCCTCCACCAGGTCCTCGACAAGCCGCAGATCCGTCTGTTCGGCAACGTCGACTACCCCACCGACATCAACCTGGACGACCTGCGCGCGTTCTACGACGCCGTCGTCTTCTCGACCGGCGCGATGGCCGACCGCGAGCTGTCCATACCGGGCGTCGAGCTCGACGGCTCCTACGGCGCCGCCGACTTCGTCTCCTGGTACGACGGCCACCCGGACGTCCCGCGCACCTGGCCGCTGGAGGCCGAGAAGGTCGCCGTCCTCGGCGTCGGCAACGTCGCCCTCGACGTGGCCCGCGTCCTCGCCAAGACGGCCGACGAGCTGCTGCCGACGGAGATCCCGCCGAACGTCTACGAGGGCCTGAAGGCCAACAAGGCGCTGGAGATCCACGTCTTCGGCCGCCGCGGCCCGGCGCAGGCGAAGTTCTCCCCGATGGAGCTGCGGGAGCTGGACCACTCCCCCAACATCGAGGTCATCGTCGACCCCGAGGACATCGACTACGACGAGGGCTCGATCCAGACCCGGCGCGGCAACAAGCAGGCCGACATGGTCGCCAAGACGCTGGAGAACTGGGCGATCCGCGACATCGGCGAGCGCCCGCACAAGCTGTTCCTGCACTTCTTCGAGTCGCCCGCGGAGATCCTCGGCGAGGACGGCAAGGTCGTCGGCCTGCGCACCGAGCGCACCGCCCTGGACGGCACCGGCAACGTCAAGGGCACCGGCGAGTTCAAGGACTGGGACGTCACGGCCGTCTACCGCGCCGTCGGCTACCTCTCCGAGAAGCTGCCGAAGCTGCCCTGGGACATCGACTCGGGCACCGTCCCGGACGAGGGCGGCCGTGTCATCGAGGAGAGCGGCGCCCACCTGCAGTCGACGTACGTCACGGGCTGGATCCGGCGCGGCCCGGTCGGCCTGATCGGCCACACCAAGGGCGACGCCAACGAGACGGTGTCGAACCTGCTGGACGACTTCGCCAACGGCCGTCTGCACACGCCGGCGTCGCCCGCCCCGGAGGCCGTGGACGCATTCCTCACCGAGCGTGAGGTGCGCTTCACCACCTGGGAGGGCTGGTACAAGCTGGACGCCGCCGAGAAGGCGCTGGGCGAGCCGCAGGGCCGCGAGCGCGTGAAGATCGTCGAGCGTGAGGACATGCTCCGCGAGAGCGGCGCGTGAGCCCGGGCGAGGGGCCGGGGGCGGCTGCCTCCGGCCCCTCGCCCCGCGGACGCGACCCGAGGGGCCGCGGGCTCCGCGGGGACGGGCCGGCGGGCCGGGGCACACCGGTGGGCGCGTGATCGCCGCCTGTTAGCGTCCCGGCGTGTTCTCCCTCCACGAGCCTCCCCTGTTCACCCGGCTGCGCGCCGCGCGGCGGGTCCTCGTCGCCGGCGCGGGCGGCGGTTTCGACGTCTACGCGGGCCTGCCGCTGGCCCTCGCCCTGCGGTCCGCGGGCAAGGACGTCCACCTGGCGAACCTCTCCTTCTCCGACCTGTACGGCCTGCCCTCCGCCGTCTGGGTCGAGCCGGACGTCGCCGCCGTCGGTCCCGACACCCCCGCCCGCGGCGACTACTTCCCCGAGCGCACCCTGGCCCGCTGGCTCGCCCTGCACGGCCTGCCCTCGACGGTGTACGCGTTCGCCCGCACCGGCGTGGCCCCGCTGCGGGCCGCCTACCGCGCGCTCCTGGACCACCTGGGCGGGGTGGACGCCGTCCTCCTGGTGGACGGCGGCACGGACATCCTCATGCGCGGCGACGAGCACGGCCTGGGCACCCCCGAGGAGGACATGGCCAGTCTGGCCGCCGTGCACGGTCTCGACGAGGTCGAACACCGGCTGGTGGCGTGCCTCGGCTTCGGCGTGGACGCCCACCACGGCGTCAACCACTCCCTGGTGCTGGAGAACCTGGCCGCGCTGGACCGCGAGGGCGGCTTCCTCGGCGCGTTCTCGCTGCCGCGCGACAGCCGCGAGGGTGCGCTGTACCTGGATGCCGTGGCCCACGCCCAGGCCTCCACCCCCGGGCACCCGAGCATCGTCAACGGCTCCGTCGCCGCCGCCGTGCGCGGCGACTTCGGCGACGTGCGCTTCACCGAGCGGACGGCGGGCAGCGAGCTGTTCGTCAACCCGCTCATGGCGCTGTACTTCTGCGTGGACGCCACCGCCCTCGCCCGCCGCAACCTGTACCTCGGCCTCCTCGCGGACACGGTCCTGATGCGTCAGATCAGCTCCCGCATCGAGGACTTCCGCGACGGGCTCCCCCGGCTCAGGCAGCCCCGGGCGTTTCCGCACTGAGGGGGCGTGAGCGGGAGCGCGAGGGGCTCGTTCGCACGCCGCCGGTCCTCGTGACACCGGTATGTCGGCCAGAGGGAGCACGAACGCGAATGGTCGGCGGGGCCACGGGCATGCTGTGAACGGGGTCACCTCCGGTGCGCGGTGCCGGAACCAGCCCGGAGCGCCCCTTCCGCCCGTCTCGCCTCCCACTAAGGACATGTGGTCTTGGCTCTCATGTACCCTGACGCCCCGTCAGCCCGCCGTCCCGGACGCTGCTGGACGATCCGTGTGGTCGGGCACCGGGACCGCACGGCTTCGGTCACCTGCTCCTCGGCGTGCGCGATGCCCCCGCGCTCGCGCGACCTGACGGCCCTGCGCCGCTTCGCCGAGGCCCATGCCGCCGCCCACGCCCGAGCGGCCGCGGTGCGGCCCGACGCCGCCTGCTGGTGCCGTCGTCAGCGGTGCGCTCCGCACGAGGGCGCCCGGGTCGCCTGCGGGGGCGCGGTCGTCCTGGTGCTGCGCCACGACCCGGCGGTCGGCCAGGTGTGGACCCTCAGCGAGGTGTGCTCCGCCTGCGCCCCGCTGATGCCGCACACCCGTGTGCTGGGCCGCGCGGCCCCGCTCCCCGCGGACGCGGGCGGGGAGGCCGCGGGCGTGGGAGCGGGTGCCGGAGCCGGGGTGCCGGAGGCGGGACAGCCGGCGGGCGACGGCCCGTCGGCCGGGGCGCCGCCCCGTCTCGTCCCCGGCGGCTTCAGCGCGCCCGCCGCGGGCGGGGGCACGGGACCGGAGCGGACCGGCGGCCGCCGGGGGCGGGTCGGCCCGCGGCGCGGGCGCCCGCAGCCGGGGGGCGGCGGGAGGTGAGCGGGGACGTCGGCGGCGGACGCGCGGGGGCGGACGGCCTCCGTGGCGCCCGGCGGACGGGCCCACGGAGCCGGCGCCCGTGCCGGACGGTGACCGGGGGCGCGCCGCCTCGGAATCCGTACTGATCCAGGGCCCGTACTGGTTCAGGGCCCGTACTGAGGACCCCACTGCGACCGCGACTGGCGCGGTATGCGCATCGGCAGGGCGCCCGGTGCGCGGCCCGGAGGGGGCGGGACCGGGCTCGGGGCGCCGTCGGACGGCAGCGCCGGGGGAGGTACGCGGGCGGCGTGCCGGGCCGCCAGCAGGTCGGCCACGCGGGAGCCGCTTCTCCTGCCCTCGAGGTGCAGCCGGCCGACGTTGGCGCGGTCGTCGGCGAGCAGGGTGAGGACGGCGGAGGGGCCGGCCGCGTAGGTGGCGATGTATCCGCCCGCCCCCCGCACGAGCAGTTCGCAGAACTCGCCGCGGGCCGTGACGTCGACCAGGCGGTAGCCGACGCCGAGGGCGGCCGCGGTGAGGGCCGCGAGCCCCTCCGGCTGGACGTCGGGCATGTCCTGGGCGAGGACGAGGCCGTCGACGCTCGCCGCCAGCGCCCCCGTCAACCGGGGCATGCGCATACGCAGCCGGTGCAGTTCGTTCAGGACCTCGGCCTCGACGGCCATGACCGGTCTCCTCTCGCGCCGTGAGCGTGATCCCGAGACTACGGAAAGTACCGGACCGGAGTGCGGTCTTCGGCATTTTCCTCCGGAAAGTGCCGTCCGGTCGCCCGCCCGGTCCGGTCTCCGGCGTCCCGTCCCGCGGCGCCGGAGAAAATCGCGCGACGCGCGGCGTCCGGTCGTCGACAATCCACGCGTGGTCATCATGAACGCCGACATGGCGGGAAGCGGCCCGTCCCCCCGGTCCTCGCCGACCGCGGTGGCCGGGCGGACCTTCGGCGCGGTCCCGCCGACGGCACTGGTGCTGCTCGGCATCGTCAGCGTCCAGGTGGGCTCGGCGCTGGCCAAGCACCTGTTCGGCGCGGTGGGCAGCTTCGGGACGGTCGCGCTGCGGCTGTTCTTCGCGGCGGCGGTCCTGATGCTGCTGTGGCGGCCGTCGCCGCGCATGGGTCGTCGCGCGTGGGCGGTGGTCCTCGGCTACGGCGTGACGCTGGGCCTGATGAACCTGTGCTTCTACCTGGCGCTGGCCCGGATCCCGTTGGGGATCGCGGTGACCGTCGAGTTCCTCGGGCCGCTGGCGGTGGCCCTGGCCGGGTCGAGGCGGTGGCTGGACGCCTTCTGGGCCGTGCTCGCGGCGGGCGGTGTGGTCCTGCTGACGGAGGGAGGCGGCGACCTCGACCCCGTCGGTCTTCTGTTCGCCCTCGCCGCGGGAACGTGCTGGGGCCTGTACATCCTGGTCGGCGCGGCGCTGGGCCGCCACACCTCGGAAGGCGACGGTCTGGCCCTGGGGATGGCCGTCGCGGCGCTGGTGGCCGTGCCGGCCGGCGTGGCCGAGAGCGGAGCGGCGCTGGTTCAGCCGTGGGTCCTGGCGGCCGGGCTCGGCGTGGCCCTGTTGTCCTCGGTGATCCCGTACTCGCTGGACCTGGAGGCGCTGCGCAGGATCCCGCCGCGCGTGTTCGGCATCCTGATGAGCCTCGAACCGGCGATGGCGGCCCTCATCGGCCTCGTCGTGCTCCAGGAGTCGCTGCACCGGCCGCAGTGGGTCGCGGTGCTGTGCGTGGTCGCCGCGTCGGCGGGCGCCGCACGCGGCGCCCGCCCGGCCGGCTGACCGCCGGCCGGGGAACGGCCCACGGCCCCCGTCCGCGCCTGCCTGCCGCGTCGGCGTGCTCGTCCCCCGGAACGGCGGCGCCCGCGTTCGCGGCCCGGGCGGCCGGGCCGGCCGGGTGGCGGGCGGCAGGTCAGGTGGTGGTCCCGTGCCGGGGGTCGGCGGCGGAGCCGGCGTCGAGTCCGGTGACCAGGCCCCTCAGGAGGGGGCCGTACTCCGGGTGCGCGAGGGCGAACGCCATCTGGGCGACCAGGTAGTCGGCCGGGTTGCCGGTGTCGTACCAGCGGCCCTCGATGACCTGCCCGTACACCGCGCGGGTGGCGGCGTACGCGTTGATGGCGTCGGTCAGGTAGACCTCGCCGGTCCGGTGCTCGTACCAGCGGCGGGTCTGCTCGCGCAGCTCGTCGATGATCCCGGGGGTGACGACGTAGCCGCCGATCGCCGCGTACGACGACGGGGCGGCGGCGGGCTCGGGCTTCTCGACCAGGCCGGTGATGCGCAGCTGGCCGCCGCCGAGGTCCTCCTTGACGATGGGCACCCCGTAGCGCCGGGAGTCGGCGGGGTCCATCGGCAGGAGGGCCAGCACCGGGCACGCGGTCTGCTCGTAGGCGCGGATCAGCTGCTGGGCGCGGGGCACCGCGGCCACGAACACGTCGTCGGGCCACAGCACCAGCACCGGCTCGTCGCCGAAGGCGCGGGCGGCGTTCAGGACCGGCGTGCCGTTGCCGTACGGGCCGTGCTGGTCGAGGTAGGTGATGTGGCCCCGGCGGGCCAGTTCCGCGACCTCCTCCACCGCGTCCGCGTAGGCCGTCTTGCCGTCCGCGCGGAGCTGTTCGACGAGGGCGGGGTTGGGACGGAAGTGGTCCTGGATCAGGCTCTTGCCGCCGGAGACCACGATGGTGATGTCGGTGATGCCGGAATCCACCAGCTCGCGCACGGTGTGCTCGATGACGGGCTTGTCACCGACCGGAAGCATCTCCTTCGGCGTCGCCTTCGTCAGCGGCAGCAGACGGGAGCCGAGGCCGGCGGCCGGGATCACGGCCCTGCGAATCGTCGGGGACATCGGGTCTCTCTCGGTCGGTCGGCGCACCGCGCCGGCCGGCACGGCACACAGGTGACGCTACCAACGACCGTCGCGGCCCCCCGCCGCCCGCCGGGGGCCACGGCCGACGGGACCACACGCGCACGCGGGACGGCCGCGGTGCGTCCCGCACGCCCCCCGTGCGGGCGGCTCGCACGGGGGTGCCACGCGGTGCTACGGCAGGACGGAGTCGACGTATCCGCCGTCGACCCGCAGGGCGCCGCCGGTGGTGGCGGAGGCGAGGGGCGAGCTGAGGTAGACGACCAGGTGGGCGATCTCGTCCGGTTCGATGAGCCGGCGCAGCAGCGACTGGGGGCGGTGCTCCCGCATGAAGGCGCGCTGGGCCTCGTCCCAGGGCAGGCCGTCGCCGACGAGCTGCCGGACGAACTCCTCGACGCCTTCCGTGTGCGTGGGTCCGGCGATGACGGAGTTGACGGTGACGCCGCTGCCGGCGGCCTCCTTGGCGAAGCCGCGGCTGACGGCGAGCAGCGCGGTCTTCGTCATGCCGTAGTGGATCATCTCGGCCGGGACGGCGACGGCGGAGTCGCTCGCGATGTACAGGACGCGTCCCCAGCCGCGGTCCGTCATCCGGGGCAGGTACGCGCGCGTGAGCCGCACGCCCGCCAGGACGTTGACCTCGAAGTAGCGGCGCCACTCGTCGTCGGTGATCTCCAGCGCGGGCCGGGCCCCGAAGATCCCGAGGTTGTTCACCAGGATGTCGGCGTCGGGCAGGGCCTCGACCGCGCGGGCCGCGCCGTCCTGCGTGGTGACGTCGGCGGCGACCGCCACGAAGCGGCCGTCCGGCACCCGCTCCCGCAGTTCCTCGAGGCTCCCGGCGAGGCGCGCGGCGTCGCGCCCGTTGACGCCCACCGTCGCTCCCGCGCGGGCCAGCCCGGCGGCGATGGCGGCCCCGATGCCCTGGGAGGAGCCGGTCACCAGGGCGGTGCGTCCTGCGAGGTCCAGCTTCATCGGTCCACTCCTCGGCGGTGCGTTCGAGTGCGCTGCTCGTGCCTGCCACCAAGTGCCCGTATGGGCGCGCGTGACGCGTGCCGCGGGTGGGAAGGCGTCTCCAGCGTCCGATCCGCACCGACCCCGCTCGATCACCCGTCCGCCGCGACGACGATACTGACAGTCCCCCGTCGTCCCCGCCCTCCCGAATGGACTCATGCTCACCTCCCCGCCCGTCCCGCCCACGACCCCCTCCACGGTGTGGCTCGCCCGTGGCCGCCACACCGGGCCGACCGCTCCGGACGTCCTGCGCAAGAACCTCCGGGCGCTCAAGGACGACGCGACGATCCAGGACTTCCTGGAGGTCGCCGACGACGACACCGCCGAGGGGGAGCTGACCTTCGAGGCACGGTGGCTGCTGCCCGGCGACGTGACCGTGCGCGCCCGCCTGACGCTCGCCCAGTGGTCGGGGAGCGGCCAGGAATGGACGCTGGTCGCGGAGTCCGAGCGGCCCTGGGACCTGCGCGGGCCGTCGCCCGCCGCGATGTTCTGGCCCTGGGACGCCGACGCCCCGTGGGGCCACGAGACGGTCTCCGGGCAGCGGTACCTCGACATCAACCCGCTTCCGGCGGACGACAAGGACCTGCGGCGCACCCTGCGCGGCGCCCTGCGGGACACCTGGACGGTCCACGTCCTGGTGCACGAGGCGATGACGCCGGACGAGCGGGGCCGCCGGTCGCTGGTCCCGCTGCTGCCCCCCGGCCTGCACCACCGTGTGGTGGAGCACCGTGCCGCGCCCCACCAGCTGCGCACGGTGAACTGGGCGCTGCGGGACTTCGACGTCGAGCTGCCGCGCGGCGGCGCCGTGGTGCTGCCCGGCGCGCCCGCCCCGGAGGCGTACGAGGCGGAGGGCTTCTCGGTGCGCAACGTGTTCCTGGACGGCACGCACCCCACCGAGCTGCTGGACGCGGTGACCCGGTTCGCCGCCCTGCCGAAGCCGCTGCCGGAGGGCGGCGAGGCCGCGCTCACCGCGCTGCGGGAGCGGTGGCAGCTGCTGACGCTGGAGGAGGAGCTGGCCCGCGAGCGTCAGCTGGTGGCGATGTACGCCGAGGCGCTCGAGGCGATGACCCAGTCCCGGGACCTGTACCGGGACGCCGCCGAGCAGGCCCACGAGGCGCTGGCCGCCTACCGGGAGGCGGCCGGGGCCGGCGAGCGCCCGCCGTCGCAGCCGAAGCCCGCGGGCTCCCCCTTCCAGCAGCTGGGCCGGACCCTGGAGCGGCTCAGGGAGACGGCCAAGGGACTGCGGCCGGTCCTGCCCGCCGGGGGTGCCGCGCGAGGACGGGAGCGGGCGCGGGACGACGCGGGGCAGGACGGCCTCCAGCCGGACGACCGTGGGCCGGGCGTCCCCGGTCAGGGCGTCCGGGCGCAGGACGGCGCGGACGAGGCGCCCGGGGCGGCGGCCGGGCGCTGACCCGGCTCCCGCCGTCCGGCGCAGGAAGCGGTCCGTGCGGACCGTCGCGGGTTCTCCCGGGCCCGTCGCGCACGGGACGCCGGCCTCGCGCACGAGGCCGCGCCGTCGCCGGCCGTCGCCCGTCGTCACTCCGTCGTCGCGGTCCGTGCCGGGAGGTGTGACGCGGCACGGGCGGGATACGCGGTGTCCACGGCACCCCGGATCTTCCGAAGGGATCCCCGACATGGGCAGCGAGCACGGACCCGCGGACGGCACCGCCGCACCGTCTCCCCACCGCTCCGACACGACGCTGCGCGTCAACGGCAAGCCGCACACCCTCACCGTCGACCACCGGCGCGTCCTGCTGGACGTCCTGCGCGAGGACCTCGGTCTCACCGGCGCCAAGAAGGGCTGCGACCACGGTCAGTGCGGCGCCTGCACGGTGCTGGTCGACGGCCGGCGCGTCAACAGCTGCCTGCTGTTCGCGGTCGCCCTCGACGGCTGCGACGTGACCACCGTGGAGGGCCTGTCCGGCGACGGCGACGAACCGCATCCGCTCCAGCGGGCGTTCCTGGAGCACGACGCCTTCCAGTGCGGCTACTGCACGCCGGGCCAGCTCTGCTCGGCGGTCGGGGCGATCGCCGAGGCCGAGGCCGGTCACCCCTCGCACGTCACCGGCTCCCGGGCGCCCGCCGGGCCGGTGCCGCTGAGCCGGGAGGAGATCCGTGAGCGGCTCAGCGGCAACCTCTGCCGGTGCGGCGCGTACCCCCGCATCGTCGACGCGGTCGAGGACGTGACCCGGTGAAGCCCTTCGCCTACGTACGGGCCGACAGCCTGGCCGGGGCGGCCGAGGCCTACGCCGCCCACCCCGGCGCGTCCTACCTGGGCGGCGGCACCAACCTCGTCGACCTGATGAAGCTGGGGGTCGAACGGCCCACCACCCTGATCGACGTCTCCCGGCTGCCGCTGGACGCGGTGACGGAGCTGCCGGACGGTTCGCTGCGGGTCGGGGCACTGGTGCGCAACAGCGACCTCGCGGCGCATCCGCTCGTCCGCGACCGCTACCCCGCCCTGTCGCAGGCGCTGCTCGCGGGTGCCTCCGGGCAGTTGCGCAACGCCGCCACCACCGGCGGCAACCTGCTCCAGCGCACCCGCTGCCCCTACTTCCAGGACGTCTCCAAACCCTGCAACAAGCGGCAGCCGGGCACCGGGTGCGGTGCCCGGGACGGCGTCCACCGCGACCACGCGGTGCTCGGCCACTCGGAGCGGTGCATCGCGACCCACCCGTCGGACATGGCGGTGGCGCTGGCCGCGCTGGACGCCCGGGTCGAGCTGTACGGTCTGGGGGGCGTGCGCAGGGTGCACGCCGCCGACTTCCACCGGCTGCCCGGGGAGCACCCGGAGCGGGACACCGTCCTCGAGCCGGGCGAGCTGGTCACCGGCGTGGTGCTGCCGGCCGCCGCGGCGGGCCTGCCGTCGGTGTACCGCAAGGCGCGCGACCGGGCGTCGTACGCCTTCGCGCTGGCCTCCGTCGCCGCGGTGCTGGAGGTGGCGGACGGCGTGGTCGCGCACGCCGGGCTCGCCTTCGGCGCGCTGGCGCACCGGCCCTGGCGGGCGCGGCGGGCCGAGGAGGCGCTGCTGGGCGCGGCGCCCACCGAGGCGGCGTTCGAGCACGCCGTCGACCTGGAACTGGCGCAGGCCCGGCCCCTGCGCGACAACGCCTACAAGGTGCCCCTCGCCCGCAACCTCGCCGTCGACGTCCTGACACGGCTCGCACGGCACCGGGAGGACGCATGACGACCACATCCGCCGTGGGTGCTCCCGCCGAGCGCCGGGAGGGACGGGAGAAGGTCACCGGCGCCGCCCGTTACGCCGCCGAGTTCGCCTCCCCCGGGCGGCTGTTCGCCCGTCCGGTGCCGGCGACGGTCGCGCGCGGCCGGGTGACGGGCGTCGACGCCTCGCACGCGCTCGGACGGCCCGGCGTCGTCGCCGTCCTCACCCACGAGAACGCGCCGCGCCTGGCCGAGCCGGACGATCCGACCCTCGCCGTCCTGCAGGACCCCCGGGTGCCGCACCGCGGCTGGTTCGTCGCCCTGGTGGTGGCCGAGAGCCCGGAGGCGGCCCGCGCCGCGGCCGCCGTCGTACGGGTCTCCTACGACGAGGAGCCCCACGACGTGACGCTGTCGGACACGCACCCGGGCGCGTACGTGCCCGAGGAGGCCAACGGCGGGTATCCCGCCGTCCGGGAACAGGGCGACCCGGAGGGCGCCTTCGCGGGTGCGGCCGTGCGGGTCGACACCGGCTACCGGGTCCCGCCGCTGCACAACCACCCCATGGAGCCGCACGCCAGCACCGCGCACTGGGACGGAGAGCGGCTGACGGTGCACACCTCCAGCCAGGGCACCACGGCCGTGCGCTCCGCGCTGGCCGCGATGTTCGGGCTGTCGCAGGAGCGGATCACGGTCGTCGCGGAGCACGTCGGCGGCGGCTTCGGGTCCAAGGGCACGCCCCGGCCGGACGTGGTGCTCGCGGTGATGGCGACGCTGCACACCGGCCGTCCGGTGACGCTCGCCCTGCCGCGCCGCGCCCTTCCCTCGGCCGTCGGGCACCGGGCGCCCACCCTGCACCGGCTGCGCCTCGGCGCGGACGCCGACGGCCGGCTGGACTCCCTCGTCCACGAGGTCACCACGCACACCTCCCGGGTCAAGGAGTTCGTGGAGCAGGCGGCGACACCGGCGCGGGTGATGTACGCGGTCCCGAACCTCCGCACGCTGCACCGCGTGGTGCCGCTGGACGTGCCCACGCCGTCCTGGATGCGGGCGCCCGGGGAGGCGCCGGGCATGTACGCCCTGGAGTCGGCGATGGACGAACTCGCCGTCGAACTGGGCATGGACCCGGTGGAGCTGCGGACCCGCAACGAGCCGGAGACCGAACCGGACAGCGGCAGGCCGTTCAGCAGCCGGCACCTCGTGGAGTGCCTGCGGGAGGGCGCGCGCCGGTTCGGCTGGGACCGGCGCGATCCGCGCCCGCGCTCGTGCGCGCAGGGCCCGCTGCTGGTCGGGACGGGGGTGGCCGCGGCCACCTACCCGGTGCTGGTGCAGCCGTCGAGCGCTGCCGCGCGGGCCCTGCCCGACGGGACGTTCCTCGTCGAGACGAACGCCACGGACATCGGCACGGGCGCCCGGACGGTGCTCGCGCAGATCGCCGCGGACGCCCTCGGCGTGCCCCTGGAGCGGGTGCGGATCCGGGTGGGCAGCACGGACCTGCCGCAGGCCTCGCTGGCCGGGGGTTCCTCGGGCACCGCCTCCTGGGGCTGGCCGGTGCACGAGGCCTGCCGGCGGCTCGCGGACCGGCTGACCGGGTTCCCCGGACCGGTTCCCGAGCAGGGCCTGGTCGAGCACGCCGACACGACCGGTACGGCGGACGCCGAATCCCCTTACGCGCGGCACGCGTTCGGGGCGCACTTCGCGGAGGTAGCCGTGGACACGGTGACCGGTGAGGTGCGGGTGCGGCGCCTGCTCGGGGTGTACGCGGCGGGACGCATCCTCAACGCCCGCACCGCGCGCTCCCAGTTCGTCGGCGGCATGACCATGGGCCTGGGCATGGCCCTGACCGAGGGCAGCACCATGGACCCCGCCTTCGGCGACTTCACCGAGTCGGACCTGGCGTCCTACCACGTGCCCGCGCACGCGGACGTGCCGGACATCGAGGCGCACTGGGTGGAGGAGGACGATCCGCACCTCAACCCGCTGGGCGGCAAGGGGATCGGCGAGATCGGCATCGTCGGCACGGCGGCCGCCGTCGGCAACGCGGTCCACCACGCCACCGGCGTCCGGCTGCGCGAACTGCCCCTGACCCCCGACCGGGTGCTGCCGGAACTGCTCGGGCACGGCCGCTGAGCCCCGGGCCGCGAGCCCCAGCGGCAGCCGTCGTGCGCCCGGGGCGCGCCCGCCGGGGTGGGCGCCGACCGGCGCGCGTTCCGTCCCCGGACGCGCCGCTCGGGTGGGAGCGGCGCGGTATTCCCCCCGGAAGGGGGGAATTCGGGAATCGAAAACGGGGAATTCGAAGACCGGGGGAATCACCGGACACCGCGCGGCGGACCGCGCACAGGGAGGGCCCGTGGATGCGACCACCACGCTCGTCGCCGTCGCGGTGGTGCTGGCGGCGGCGCTGTTCGCCGTGGCCGCCGCCGTGCTGGTGCGGCTGGTCCGGGCCCGGCGCGGCCTGCGGCGGGCGGGCCTGCCCACCGGACCGCGCTGGGTGTTCTGGGGAGCGGTCGCGTACTTCGTCCTCCCGACCGACGTGATGCCCGACCCGGTCTACCTCGACGACATCGGTGTCCTGCTGCTCGCCCTGCGCTCGCTGCGCCGTGCGCCCGACCGCACCGGGATCGCCGACTGACCGCCCGGTGACGATTTTTCTTCCCGTCCGGGGCCCATCGCCCCTGCTCAGCTCCCCGCGCCGCGTCCCCACCCCGTGATGGTCACGGAGGGTAAGGAAACCAACCACTCGTTCGATTCGTATAAGTGACTGAAGGTCCGGAAGGCGGGCCGCGAATCGCACCACCACAGCGGGCCCGAGTGACGTCGCACAGCGGCACCGCTTGATCGAGGCAGTACCGACGAGGGAGAGACGATGCAACCGTTCGCGCTCAACTACGCACGCCCGGCGGCGGAGTTGGAGTTCGCCACGCCGTACGCCTATGACGCAGGACTGCAGTTGAACGTGCTCGTCGACGGCCGGATCGCCGCCCGTGACCACGCGCTGCTAAGAGAGCTCGGGACGACGACCTCGACGGCGGGCTCCAAGACGCACTTCGACGACTGAGCACGGAACGACACGATGACCGTGCTCATCCTGACCTGTGAAGAGGACGTCACGGCCGACATGGTGGTCGTCCACCTGAACGCCGAGGGCGTCCCGGTCGTGCGCCTCGACCCCGCCGACCTCACCCACACCGTCGCGCTCTCCGCGGAGTACGTGCACGGCGCCTTCCGGGGTCATCTGTCGTCCGCCGGACGGCTGGTGAGCCTGGACTCGCTGCGGTCGGTCTGGGTCCGCCGGCCCGGCGCCCCGGCGGCCCGGGCGCCCGAACCGTCCGCGTGGCTCACGGAGGAGGCCTCGCAGGCGCTGTACGGGATGCTCCGCGGGAGCGGGGCGCGCTGGATGAACCAGCCGGACGCGGCCCGGCGGGCCCGGTACAAGCCCTGGCAGCTGCGCCTGGCCCAGTACAGCGGCCTGCCCGTGCCGGCCACGCTCATCACGACGTTCCCGCAGGCGGCGCGGGACTTCGCGGAGCGCTATCCGGACCTGGTGGTCAAGCCGGTGTCCGGGGCGCACCCCCAGGATCCGCCCCGGGCGGTGCCCACCACCCGGGTCCCGCCGGACGCCGACTTCACCGGCGTCGCCTACGGCCCCACCCTGCTGCAACGGCGGATCGCCAAGCGGGCGGACATCCGGCTGACGGCGGTGGGCGACCGGCTGCTGGCCGCCCGCAAGGCGACGGACCCGCACGCCGACCCCGACGTGGTGGACGTGCGCTTCGCTCCGTCCGCCACGCCGTGGCGTCCCGTCGAGGTCCCCCCGCGTCTCGCCGGCGCCGTGCGGACGTATCTGCGCGAGGCGGAACTGGCCTACGGGGCCTTCGACTTCGCCGAGGACGCCGACGGCACGTGGTGGTTCCTGGAGTGCAACCAGTCGGGGCAGTTCGGTTTCGTCGAGGTGGACACCGGCCAGCCGATCGCCCGCGCCATCGCGCAGTGGCTGGCCGGGCCCGGTCCCCGGCCGCACTCCCGGCACGCGGACTGCTGCGGGTCGGCGGCGCCCTGAACCGGGCCGGGGAACGGCTCAGACGGCCAGGGGCAGGCCGCTCTCCCCGTCCCTCTCGCCGTCCCTGCCGTCGCCGTGCCGCCCCTCCCGCTCCTGCTGCGGCAGCCGGGCCGCGGGAGGCTGCCGCACCGCGTCGGCGAGCAGGGCGTCCGCCGCGGCGACCGCCTCGCGCACATCGGAGGTGCCCATCAGGACGCACAGCGTGTAGGTGACGTCCTCCAGCGCGCGGGCCGTCTGCGGGCTCTCCCGCTCGGCCTGAGCGATCTTCAGCGTCGCGTACCGGGTCAGCAGCGTCCTGACGGCCTTCGGGTCCGGAACGATCACGAGCGCCCCTCTCTCCAGGTGTGGTGCGCAGCGTGTGCCCGGCCCTGGGCGATTCATGCCTGTGCGAGGCGCATGTCACCCTCCGGGGGTACGGTTTCAGCCACTTGGCCCCCGGCCGGCATCAGGCCGCCTGCCCGCTGTGCAGCGCCGTGTACGCGCCGCCCCGGCGCAGGAGTTCGTCGTGCGTCCCGGTCTCCAGGATCCGGCCGTCCCCCATCACGACGATGCGGTCGGCGCCGCGCACGGTGGACAGGCGGTGCGCCACGACGAAGGTGGTGCGGCCGCGCAGCAGACGGGCGAGGGCCTGCTGGACGAGCGCCTCGGAGCGGGTGTCGAGGGCGGAGGTGGCCTCGTCCAGGATCAGTACCTTGGGGTCCCTGATCAGGGCGCGGGCGATCGCCAGCCGCTGCTTCTGCCCGCCCGACAGCCGCGCCCCGCGCTCGCCGACCAGGGTGTCCAGGCCCTCGGGCAACCGCTCGACGAACTCCAGGGCGTTGGCGTCCCGCAGGGCCGCGCGGACCGCCTCCTCGTCGGCCTCGTCCTCCATGCCGTAGGCGACGTTCTCGCGGACGGTGCCGTCGAAGAGGATCGACTCCTGGGGCACCACGGACACGAAGCGCCGGTAGGTGCGCAGGTCCAGCGTGTTCATGTCGGTGCCGTCGAGCAGGACGCGTCCCGAGGAGGGCCGGATGAAGCCGATGACGAGGTTGAGGACGGTGGACTTGCCGGCGCCGGAGGCGCCCACGAGGGCGACGGTCTCCCCCGGTGCGACGGAGAGCGTGAAGTCGCGCACCGACGGCCGGCCGCCGTCGTAGGCGTGGCCGACCTGTTCGAACGTCACCGCGCCGCGCAGCGAGGCCAGTTCGGCCTTGCCCTCGTTGTCCTCCAGTTCGGGCGCCTGGAGCACCTCGCCGACCGAGCGGACCGACTCCAGGCCCTTGGTGATGACCGGGGCGAGTCCGGTGAGCGTGGTGGTGGAGTTGGTCAGGGTGGTCAGGAAGGCGCTGAGCATGACGACGTCGCCCGGGGTGACGCCCCACACCTCGTAGTACGAGATGAGCGCGGCGCCGGCCAGGACCAGCACGCCGACGATGTTGAGGACGACCCAGGAGATCGAGCCGAAGCGGCCGTTGACGAGGTCGAGGCGCATTCCGGAGGTGAGCAGCCGGTGCAGGGTGCCGTCCATGCGGCGCAGCGCCTTGCGCTCCAGGCCGTGGGCGCGGGTGACCGGGATCAGCCGGGTCATCTCCGTCACGCGGGAGGAGAGGGCCTCGACCTCGTGCCGGAAGTGCTCGTTGTGGATGCGCAGCCGGGAGCGGAGGCGGGCCACGACGAAGGCGGCCGCGGGCACGACGACGAGGAAGACGGGCACGAACTCCGGGGTGCGCACGGCGATGATGATCAGACCGCCGGTGAGCACGGTGAGCGCGCCGAGCCCGTTCTCCGCGGTCTGCTGCACCATCTGCTCCACGGCCTCGACGTCGCGCACGACCTTGGCCTGCAGGACGCCGGCACTGACCCGGGAGTGGTAGCCGATGGACAGTTGCTGCATGCGGGTGCACAGCGCGGAGCGCAGGGTGGTGCCCATACGGCGGACGCTGCCGTACAGGAGACGGACGTAGAGGAGGTGCAGCGGGTAGTTGACGACCAGGATGAACATGATGACGCCGGTGCTCGTCCACAGGCGGCCGATGGGCTGGTGCTGGACGACGGTGTCGATGATGGACGCGGTGATCAGCGGCAGCAGCCAGACGGGGCTGTGCTTGACGGTGAACACGACGACCGCGCCGGCCAGTCGGTACCGGTCGGCGCGGAAGAGGTAGGCGAGCGTGCGGATCGGGTGTTCGTCGCGGTAGCGGTGGTCGAGCGGTCTGTCGAGCGACGACGCCATCGGCGGTGGCCCTCCCAAGTGCCGGATGAAAGGTGGTTCGTACGGTGCGTGTTCAGGCGGCGTGCACGGTGGAGGGGGAGCGTGCCCCGGCGGACCGTCCCCCGGCCGACGGGGGTGCCGCGCCGGGTCCGGTCGCGCTGACCTCGGCGTCGCCGGTGCGGCGGGTGTGCATGGCTCGTGACCTCTTTCCGGCTGTCGCGGGAACCAGGAAGTCCGGTGCGCCGGAAGGTGGTTGCGGCGCACCGGACTGACCCGCTCCAGCCTGGCCCGGCCGTGGGCGGAGGTCCAATGGAAGAAAGCGAACGGATTCAGCAGCGCGGCCGCTGAATCCGTGTCCGGCTCAGGAACGGGAGGTGAGGTACTCCTCCACTCCCGGCGCGCGGTGCGCGTCCTCGACGCCGACCAGGCCGCCGGTCGCCTTCGCGTCGGGCTTCAGCACGTACGTCTTCAGCGCGGCGGGCCGGGAGACGTCGGAGAAGTCCTGGGGGGTGCCGAGTCCGGTGTCGGCGTTCTTCTGGGAGCGGTGCGCCTTGACGACGTCCTCCCGGGCGAGGCTGCCGGCCTCGCAGGCCTTCTCCAGGCCGGCGCCGAGCAGGTGGGCCGCGTTGTAGCCGGACAGCACGCCGGAGTCGACCGGTGAGCCGGGGTACTTCTTCTCGTACGCGGTGACCATGTGCTGGACGCCCTCGAGGTCGGAGCTGACGGCCGGCGCGGCGCTGACCACGTTCAGCATCGCCGTCAGGGCCGGTGCGGCGGGGGTCTTCATCAGCTGCGGGGCGAAGCCGGGGGCGCTGCTGACGACGGGGACGCGCAGGCCGCGGGAGGCGGCGACCCCGACCAGGGAGGCCGTCTGGGCGGGTCCGGCGCTGATGAGGACCGCCTTGACGCCGGCCTTCGTGAGCGCGGTGACCTGGGCGGACAGGTCCGTGTCGGTCGCCTTGATCTTCTGTCCGACGATCTTCAGGCCGGCCTTCTCCGCGGCCCAGGTGGAGCCTTCGAGGGCGTTGGCGCCGTAGTCGCCCTCGAAGTAGACGTGGCCGATGCTGTCGCCCTGGGTGAGGCCCTTGGCGCGGGTGAGGAAGTCGACCGCGGCGATCATGTCGATGTCGTAGGTGGTGCCCATCACCTGCACGGACTCCTTGCCGAGCAGGGAGGCCGCCCAGGCCTGCGGGAAGGTGAGCAGGTGGTCGCGTTCGATGTCGTCGAGGAGGGCCGCGACCACGGGCGATCCGATGACCTGGGGCAGGGCGACGACGTCCGGGGCGATGTCGGCGTAGGCGGTGACGGCCTTCTGCACGTCGTAGCCGTGGTCCTTGACGACGATCTCGATCTTGCGGCCGCAGATGCCGCCGTCGGCGTTGGTCTCGTCGGCCCACATCTGCTGGGCCTGCACGATGCTCTTGCCGAGGGTGGCGTAGGGGCCGGTCAGGTCGGTGAGGGCGCCGAGCCGGATGGTCTTCGCGCTGACGCCGGGCCCGGACCTGACGCCGTCGGTGGCGTCGGAGGTGGTGCCGCCGTCCGCCTTGGAGCTGCAGCCGGTGGCCGCGAGCAGCAGCGCGGTGAGGGCCGCGGCGAGGGCGGTGCCGGAGGTGCGGTGTCTGTGGTGCTCGGTGTTCACGGGGTGGGCTCCTTGGCTCGTGCGGGTGCGGCGGGCTGGCGGGACGCGGGGGCCCGGTCCGGGGACGGGGCGGGGCGCAGTCGGGCGCGGAGGCGGCGGGTGAGGCCGTGCAGTCCGTCGGGCGCGTACAGCAGGACGAGGACGATGGCCGCGCCGTAGAGGTAGCGGGCCGCCTCGGTGGGGCCGACCGCTCCCTCGCCGCCGGTGCCGGGGGCGGCGACCAGGGGGAGTTGGTCGGCGTAGCGGGTCATCAGCAGGGGCAGGGCGGTGACGAAGACGGCTCCCGCGGTGGCGCCGGCGACGGAGCCGAGGCCGCCGATGACGATCATGGCGAGGTAGTCGACGGAGAGGGCCAGGCCGAAGTAGTCGGGCACGACCCGGCGGAAGGAGAGGGCGAGGAGGACGCCGGCCAGGCCCGCGTACATCGACGACACGACGAAGGCCGCCGAGCGGTAGCGGGCGACGTGCACGCCCATCACGGCCGCCGCGGTCTCGCTGTCGCGCACGGCCGCCAGGGCCCGTCCGGGGCGGCCGCGCAGCAGGCCGCGCGCGGTGAACCAGGTGAGCGCGAACAGGGCGAGGCCGAGGTACCACAGCCGTTCCTCCGCACCGAACGGCACGCCGAGGACGACGAGTTCGGGGTCGTCGGCGGTGAACCCGAAGCCGCCCAGGGTGAGCGGCGGGACGGAACGGCCGTTGAAGCCGCCGGTGACCGAGTCCGCGGTCAGCAGCAGGTGGTGGCCGAGGAAGACCAGCGCGAGCGTGGCGACGCCGAGGTAGATGCCGCGCACCCGGCCGGCGACGGGGCTGAACAGGCCGCCCGCCGCGCCGGCCAGCAGCACGGCCAGGAGGGCGGCGAGGGCCGGGGGCAGTGCCGGGCCCGGCTCGCCGGCGAGCCAGGTGTAGCCGTAGGCGCCCACGGCGAGGAAGAAGGCGTGGCCGAGGGAGAGCTGGCCGGCGGTGCCGGAGAGCAGGCCGAGGCCGACGGCGCCGATGGCGGCGGCCATCGAGAACAGGCCGATGCGCAGCCAGAACGCGTCCAGGTAGAACGGCAGGGCGCACAGGAGCAGCGCGGGCAGCAGCAGGCGGGCCGCCTTCGGGAACAGGTCAGACACGGAGGGCTCCCTTCGCGCCGAACAGTCCGGTGGGCCGCACCAGCAGCACGACCACCATCACGGCGTACGGGGCGACGTCGCCGAACCCCTCGCCGAGGACGTGGAGTTCGGACTGGTATCCCGCGGTCAGCGCCTCGGTCAGACCGATGATCAGGCTGCCCGCGAGGGCGCCGGGCGGGGAGGCCATGCCGCCGAGGATCGCGGCGGGGAAGGCCTTGAGGGCGATCTGGCCGGTGGTGCGTTCCAGGCCGGGCGCCGGGAAGGCGGCGAGGAACACGGCTGCGAGGGCGGCCAGCGCGCCGGCCAGGCACCAGGCGAGCATGCGCACCCGGCCGAGCCGCACGCCCATGAGGGCGGCCGCCTCCGTGTCCTCGGCCGCGGCCCGCAGGGACAGGCCCCACGGCGTGTACCGGAACAGGGCGAAGACCGCGCCGATGACGACGGCGGAGACGACGATCGCGGCGAGCCGGCTGTCGGCGACGGTCACCGGGCCGAGGCCGGTCACCGCGTCGCCCCAGGGATCGCCCAGGGTGAGCAGGTCGCCGCCGATGCGCCGGGCCAGGTCGGTCAGCAGGACGATGTCGACGCCGATGGTGACGATCGTCTGCACGTGGGCGGCCTTGGGGTCGGGGTCGCCGCGTTGCAGCAGCAGCCGGTCCAGGGCGCCGGCGACGGCCGCGGTGGCCAGGACGGCCACCGCGAGGGCGCCGGCGAAGCCGAGGTCGTCGTGGAGGACGGCGACGAGGTAGCCGCCGAGGAGGAGCAGCGAACCGTGGGCGAAGTTGAGGACGCCGGAGGCCTTGAAGATGACGACGAAGCCGAGGGCGACCAGGGCGTAGACGGCGCCCAGCGCGAGGCCGTTGAGGAGCGTGTCGAGCAGGGTGGTCATCGGGCGTCCTCCCCGCCGGTCGCCGGCGGCCGTGCGGCCGAAGGGTCGTCCTCCGGCGCGCCGGTGCCGAGGTAGGCGCGCAGGACCTCCGGGTGGCGGCGGACCTCCTCGGGGGTGCCGTGGGCGAGGGGACGGCCGAAGTCGAGGACCGTGACCTCGTCGGCGAGGCGCATGACCAGCCCCATGTCGTGCTCCACGAGCAGGACGGAGAGGCCCAGGCGCTCACGGACCGCCCGGACGACCTCCGCGGTACGGGCGCGTTCGGTGCCGTTCATGCCGGCCACGGGCTCGTCGAGCAGCAGGACGCGGGGCTCCAGGCAGAGGGCGCGGGCGAGTTCGACGCGCTTGCGGTCGCCGTACGACAGCAGGGCCACCGGGGTGTCGAAGCGGCCGCCGAGACCGGTGAGTTCGGCGATCTCCCGCGCCCGGTCGAGGTGGGCGCGCTGTTCGCGCACGGCGCTCGGCAGGCGCAGGGCGCTCGCGGCGAAGCCGGCGCGGCTCAGGGCGTGCCGGCCGAGCATCAGGTTGTCGGCGACCGTGCCCTCGGTGGTGACGATGTTCTGGAAGGTGCGGGCCACCCCCAGCGCGGCGATGCGGTGCGGGGCGAGCCCCGTCACCTCGGTGCCGCCGAGCAGGACCTGTCCGGCGGCCGGACGGCACAGGCCCGACAGCACGTTGAAACAGGTGGACTTGCCCGCGCCGTTGGGTCCGATGAGCGCGTGCACGGAACCCGGGGCGACGGTGAACGAGACGCCGTCGAGGGCGGTGAGGCCGGCGAAGCGCACGGTGACGTCACGGACCCGGAGCTCGGGAGGCGGTGCGGGCCGGCGGTCGGTGAGCACGCCGGCGGGACGGCCCGTCGTGCGGCCGGTGGGGCGGATGTTCACGCGGCCCCCTGGTCGCCGGCCGTCTCGCCGAGGTAGAGGCGGCGTACCGCGTCGGTCCGCGCGAGCTCGTCGGCGGGGCCGGACAGCCGGATCTCGCCCACGTCGAGGACGTACGCGTGGTCGGCGAGGGACAGCGCCATCCCGGCGTTCTGCTCGACCAGCAGGACGGCCGTGCCCTGCTCGTTGATCTCCCGGACCACCTCGGCGATCCGGGACACCATGAGCGGGGCCAGGCCCAGGGAGGGCTCGTCGAGCAGCAGCAGGCGCGGGGCCGCCATCAGGGCGCGGCCGATGGCGAGCATCTGCTGCTCGCCGCCGGAGAGCAGGCCGGCCGCCTGGCGGCTGCGTTCGGCGAGCACGGGGAAGAGGCCGTAGACCCGGTCGCGGCCCTCCCGGACCTGGGCGGGGCCGCGCCGGCCGAGGCCGAGGCCGCCGGCGCGCAGGTTCTCCTCGACGGTGAGGCCGGCGAAGACCCTTCTGCCCTCGGGGACCTGGACGACTCCGGCCCGGACCGCGGCGACCGGGTCGCGTCCGTCGAGGGTGGTGTCGCCGAAGCGGGCGCGGCCGGCGGTGACGGTGCCGCGGTGCAGGCGCAGCGTGCCCGAGAGGGCCCGCAGCAGCGTGGACTTGCCGGCGCCGTTCGCGCCGAGCAGCGCCACGACCGAGCCGTGCGGGACGGTCAGGGACACGGAACGCAGAGCTGACAGGGCCCGCCCGTACGTCACGTCGAGGCCTTCGACGTGCAGCGCGGGCGGATCCTGCGGGGGTGCTTCGGGCATCGCGGCTCCTCGGGTCCGTGCCGTGGGGCACGGCGCTTCGGGGGAAGGGGAGCTCACGACAGCACGGGCGCGACCGGCCGGTACAGGCGACGGGACGGGCTCGCTGCGCGGGCCCAGCGTGATCCGGGCAGGGTTGTGCGGGTGCCCAGACCGGGGATGACCGGCGAGCTCGCAGGGCTCACGGCGCGGCAAGGACGCGCCGTCCCCGGCCGGGAGTGACCGGCGGGATCACGCAGCCCACGGCGCGGGAGACCGTCAGGGTGCGCGGCGGCGGGGCAGCGGAGGACCGTGAGGGCCGCGCGGGCCCCGGCCAGGGGTGACCGGCGGGTTGCGCAGCGCCCGGACCAGGGGCGGCCGATGGGATCACAGGGCCACGGCGCGGCAAGGACGCGCCGTCCCCGGCCGGGAGTGACCGGCGAGCTCGCAGGGCTCACGGTGCGGGAGACCGTCAGGGTGCGCGGCGGCGGGGCAGCGGAGGACCGTGAGGGCCGCGCGGGCCCCGGCCAGGGGTGACCGGCGGATTGCGCAGCGCCCGGACCGGGGGGCCGGTGGGATCACGCAGCCCACGGCGCGGGAGACCGTCAGGCTGCGCGGCGGCGGGGCAGCGGAGGACCGTGAGGGCCGCGTGGGCCCCCGGGCGGGGGTGATCGGCGGGACCGCCGCGGGGTGCCGTCAGGGATGCGCGGGGCCCGGGCCGGGGGTGACCGGCAGGGTCGTGCGGAGTCCGTGCCGCGGGGCACCGCGGCGGGCTCGCCGGGCGTCGGTTCCGTTGCTCAGAGCGAGTCCCGCGTCGTCAGCGCGAGGCTGATCTCCACCACGTCGGCCGGGCGGGACAGACAGCGGCCCGTGAGCTGCTCGTAGCGGCGCAGGCGGTTGAGGACGGTGTTGCGGTGGCAGTACAGCCGCTCCCCCGCCCGCTGTGCGGAGCCGTCGCACTCCAGCCAGGTGGCCAGCGTGTCCAGCAGCACGGCCGCGTCGGCCGGTTCCAGGGCGCGCAGCGGGCCGAGGACGCGCTCCGCGAGGGCGGACGCGAGATCGGGCGAGGAGATCACCAGGGCCGCGGGGAGGTGCTCGGTCAGCCGGACCGTGCCGCCCGCCTGCGGGCACATGCGCAGCGCGGTGTCCGCCAGGCGGCGGGCGTCCCCGACGGCCGCCAGGCCCGAGACGGCCGTGCTGACGCCCACCCGGGCGCCGCCCGGTTCCGCGCGAAGGCCGCCCTCGCGGTCGCCCTCCGGGTCACGGTGGCGGTCGTCGCCGCGGTCGCGGGGGCGGTCGCCGTCGCGGTCACGGCCCCCGTTGCGGTCGTGGCCTCCGTTGCGGTCGTGGCCGGTCTCGGCGTCGGTCCCGGGGTCGGTCCTCGGGCCGGCTCTGAGGCCGTCGGTCCTCGTGTCGGCCTCGGTGAGCAGGACGATGCCGTAGTCCACCTCGACGCCCGTGTGCCACAGCACCCGCGCTCCGCGCCCCGCGGCGGCGCGCGCCGCCGCGGCCTCGGACGGGGAGCCGCCCGCCACCGCCACGACCGCGTAGCGGCCCTGTTCCGGCAGGTCCAGCGCCAGCGCGGTCTCCGGCAGGTCGGCGATGCGGCTGGTGCCGTCGAGGAGGGCCGCGGCCAGCAGCCTGAGCCGGTTCTCGCGCCGCCAGGCCAGCTGCCGTTCGACCTGCCGGTAGGCGTCCGCGACGAGTGTGCAGTGCTCGTCGACGAAGTTCCACACGTCCGCGGCGACGTGCACGAGGAGGCGTACGTCCTCGGGGGCGGTCCGGGAGGTCTCCTCCACCAGGCGCTGCCAGACCAGGGAGCCGCCGAGCCGGAAGGCGTGCAGCAGGGCGTCCAGCGGCAGGCCCTCCTCGGCGCGGGTCGCCCCGATCTTCCAGGAGCAGCGGCGCGCCGCGTCCCGGCTGCCCCGCGGGTCGAGCAGCGAGGACACGCTGTGCCGCAGCGAGCGGTGGACCTCCTGCCAGGTGGCGGCCGGGTCGCTGTCCACGGCCGCGCGGTAGGCGGGTTCCTGTTCCTGGATGGCGGCGACCAGCCGGTCGGTGAGGTCGGGCAGGTCGTCCAGCAGCACCCGGGCGGCACGGTGCAGCACGTCCAGGGCGTCGGCGTCGATCAGCGAGCGGACGCGGGGCCGGCGCGGCCGGGGGGCCGGTCCGGCCGGCGTGGGGCGCAGCGCGGTTCGTGGCCGTAGGGCGTGGTACATCGCGGTCCTCCCCCGGGATCGGTGTGCCGGCGGGCCCGCGCGGCGGGCTCCTCACGGCTCCGGTGGGCCGTGGAGTCCGCGCGGTTCCGCCGTCCGGCTCGTCCTGCCCCGGCAGGATGACATACCGTCCGGTCGGTCCCTAGGGGTGTGCACCGCTCTTTTCGGCCTGTTCGACCAGCCGGGCCAGTTCGACGCGGGAGCGCACGCCGAGTGCGGCGAAGACCCTGCGCAGGTGGTAGTCGACGGTACGGGTGCTGACGGAGAGGGTGAGGGCCACCTCCCGGTTGGTCGCGCCTTCGGCGACCCGACGGGCGATGCGCAGTTGCTGGGGGGTCAGCAGGGACAGGCCGGGGCCCGCCCGGGTCCCGCTCGGGGACGCGCCGTTGGCGCGCAGTTCGCCCCGGGTCTGCTCGGCCCAGGCGCGGGCCCCGCAGCGCTCGAAGCCGACCAGGGCGGCGCCGAGCCGGTCGCGGGCCTCGCCGAGCCGGCGCCGGCGGCGCAGCCACTTGCCGTGCAGGAGTTCGGTGCGGGCCCGCTCGAAGTCGCCGCCCGCCGCCTCGTGCAGGTCGAGGGCGTGCCGGTACAGGGCGTCGGCGCGGTCCGGCGCGGCCAGCAGGGCCTGGCAGCGCAGCAGTTGGGCGGGGGCCTGCGGGTCGGCGCCGAAACGGGCCCACCGGGCGAAGTCCTCGACGGCGGCGCGGGCGCCGTCCGGGCGCCCGGCGGACACGGCGGCCTCCACGAAGCACGGCACCGCCAGCATCCACACCGCGAAGTGCCCGCGCCGGGGGCCCGGCCGCACCAGCGGCCCGAGCCGGTCCGCCGCCTCCTGGGGCCGGCCCCGGCCCAGGTCGGCCCGGGCCGTCGCCCACTCCGCGAGGGTCGCGGCCTGGGCGAGGCCGTGGCGGCGGGCGGTGGCCAGCGCGGCGGCGACGTGCCGGGCGACCAGGTCCGTCTCCCCTTCGATGGACGCGGCCAGCGCCAGCACGGCGTGGTGATGGGCGGCCGTGTTGCGCAGCCGGGCCGCTCGCGCGGCGCGCAGCCCCTCCTCGGCGTGGGTGCGGGCGAGGGCGTGGCGTCCGGCGCGCAGTTCGACGTAGGCGAGGTACTCCCGTGCCCTCGGCACCGCCGTGGCGGCGTCGAGGGTGCGGGCGGCGGCCAGCGCCCGCGCGCCCGCCCGGCGCCCGGCGTCGAGGTCGCCCAGCAGCAGCGCCGCTCCCGCCGCGCGCAGGGCCTCCTCGGGCCCGTCACCGCCCTCGGCGCACTCCACCACGCGCCGCAGGGGGGCGGCGGCCGCCCGGAAGTCCCCTTCGAGCAGGGCGCGCAGGCCGCGCCGGTAGTCGCGGCTGAGGGACCTGCCGGCCGGCGCGGACCCACCGGCCGACGCGGCCGTACCGGCCGACAGGTCCCGGCTCGGGCTCGGCGCTTCGGCGGGGCCCGGGACGGCGGGACCGGCCGCGGCCCGAGGACCGACGGTCCCGGCTCCGGCTCCGGCCCCGGCGTGGACCGCGTCGCCGCCGCCGACGGCGCCCCCGGCCGTGCCCGGGCCGGCGGGACCGGCCGCGGCCCGGGAACCGACGACCCCGGCCCCGACCCCGGCCCCGGCCCAGGCGCGGACGGCGACCGCGTCGTCGGCGGAGGCCACGCCCCCCGTCGGCCCGCCGCCGTCGCCCGGCCCGTCCCCCGCCGCGGCCGGGTCCGCGCACCGGCCCAGCGCGTGCGCACAGCCGACCGGGTCGCCCGCCGCCCACGCGGCGTCCGACGCGCCGAGGGCCGCGGCCTCCGCCTGGTCCGGGGCGGCCTCGGCCAGGAGGGAGGCGGCGAGCAGCAGGGAGGCCCTGGCCTCGTCGACGGGCCCGTCGTGCAGCACCGTGGTCCCGCGCAGCAGCTCGGCGCGCCCCCGTACGGGATCGGGGGCCCCGCCGGTGCGGGCGCGGTCCAGGAGCCGCAACGCCCGGTGCGAGCGCCCGGCCAGCAGGGCCTGCTCCGCGGCGGCCGTGTACCACTCGGCGCGCTGGGGCGCGTCGGCGGCCAGCTCGGCGGCCCGCGTGTACGCGGCGCACCGCGGGCCGTGCGGACCGGCGCCGGCCGGGCCGGCCGCCGCGGCCGCCAGGCCTGCGGCGGTGCCGGTCCCGGCCCAGGCGCGGTGCAGCACCGTACGGAGCGCGGGGCCCTCGGACTCCAGGGCCCGGGCCAGCGCGCGGTGCACCGCCCGGCGCCGCTCGGCGGGCGCCGCCTCGTACACCGTCCGGCGCAGCAGCTCGCTGTGGAACCGCACCTCGTCGTCGGTCGCCGCGAGCAGGTCCGGCAGCGGGTCGGACGCCGTTCGAGGTCTGTCGTGCAGGTGTCCCACGGCCCGCAGGACCAGCCCGAGGTCGACGGCCGCGTGACCGGTCGCCCAGGGGGTGGCCGGTGTGGCGTCGGCGGCCCCCGCGCGTCCGGCGTTCCCCGCGTCGCCCTCGTCCCGCAGGGCCGCCGCCACCGTCAGCAGGAGGTCGTGCTGCTCGGGCGTCGTCCCGGTGAGGTGTCCGCCGGCCAGTGCGGTCAGCACCTCGCCGTCCGCCGGCGGGAGCGGCAGCGGACGCTCACCCCGCAACTGGGCCGGCGAGAGCCGGCGGACCACGGCCAGCAGCAGCGCGGGGTTGCCCTCGGCCGCGTCCACCACGTCGTCCCGGACGCGCGCGTCGACGGCCCCGCCCGTCGCCTCGTCCACCAGGGCGCCCGCCTCCTCCGGGGACAGCGGGTCGATCCGCAGCAGGGGCAGGCCGGCGAACTCCGGGCCGGGCGGGCGGTGTCCGGGGACGCTGAGGAGCAGGCTCACGTCCGCCGTGCCGCGCAGGCGGGCGGCCGCGTGGCCCAGGGCGGCGCGGGAGGCGGGGTCCCACAGGTGCGCGTCGTCGACGCAGACCAGCAACGGGGTGGCGGCGGCACGCAGGGCGGCGAGCAGCCCCTGTCCGGACAGGCCCGTGGACACCGGCCCGGTGGCGTCGCCGAGGGCCCGCAGCAGCGTCCGCAGACCGCTGCCGGGGACGGCGGCCCGCGCCGGATCGGCCCGGACGCGCACCACGGCTCCGGCGGAGAAGGAGCGGGCCGCGGAGTCGAGGAACCAGGTGCGACCGCAGCCGGGCTCGCCGGTCACTGCCCGTACCCACCCGCCCCGCACCGTCGTCTGTCCGCTCATTCCCGCGACGTTACGCACGCGCAACACGGGGCGGAAGGCATGCGTCCACCCGGTCCCGAATCCGCTTCGGGCCGGTGACCTCGGTGTTCGCCCCGGGTACGGGGGGCGTGCCTTGTGCCGCTGCCCAACGTCCGGCTGCCCGTGCCGTGCACGGGCACAACGGCACGGACAGGAGGACACGGCCGGGGCGCCGGCCGCGGCACCCGCGCGACGGCCGAGGCGGCCGCGCGGGTGCCGGATGCCGGATGCCGGGTGCCGGGTGCCGGACCTCGGCGGTACGGCGTCAGGAGGTGTGCGGGCAGTTGCCCCGGTACTCCTCGATCGTCGAGCTCGGGCGGGGCAGCGGGCACAGGAACTGCTCGTAACGGGTGTCGTTGTCGATGAACCGCTTCAGCCACGAGACGCTGTACTTCGCGATCGTCGTGTTCGAGCTGTTCGGAGTGAAGTGGGTGGCGCCGTTCAGCTCCAGGTAGGCGCGGTCCAGCGAGGACGGCAGCGAGGTGTAGAAGGGCTCGGCGTGGCTGGACACGGGGGCGACCGTGTCGCCGTCCGCACCGACGACGAGGGTCGGCGTGCTGATCTCCGGCCACGTCTTGTCGGTGTTCCACGGCGTGAGCGGGATCGCGGCCTGGAGGGAGGGGCGCGTCTTGGCGGCCTCGAGGCTGCCGCCGCCGCCCATGGAGTGGCCCATGACGCCGAGCCGGGACGCGTCGATCCGGCCGCGGACGGAGCTGCTCTGGGTGAGGTAGTCCAGGGCCGCGAGCAACTGGCGGCCGCGGGAGGCGGGTTGGTCCAGGGTGGTGAGCGTGTCGATGGTGATGACGACAAAGCCCTGGGAGGCCAGGCGGGGGCCCAGCCAGGCGATGGACGACTGGGTGCCGGTGTAGCCGGGCGAGACGGCGACCGCTCCGAAGGTGCCGTCGGCGGTGCTGGTCGGGTAGTAGACGGTGCCTCCGCCGAAGCCGGTGACGGCCGCGGACGAGACGGAGGTCTGCGAGACGGCGTAGGGGCCCCGCGAGGCCTCGATGCTGGCGGTGGTCGGGGCCGGGCCGCGTTCGTAGGGGTTGTCCGCGGCGTGCGCCCCGGGGCCGCTGAGGGTGGTGAGACCGGCGACGGCGGCGACCGCCGCCGCGAGGCCGGCGAACCGGCCGGGCCTGCGGTGGGGGAAGCCGGTGGACACGCGGTGGGGGGAACCGGTGGGCACGCGGTGGGCGGCACCGGTACGCGCTTGCTGCTGCACGGCTGGTCGTCCTCTCTGTCGCGGCGGGTCCGTCCGGTCGGGCGGCTCCGCCGACGGGCGGGCGATGCCACTGTCGGGGAGAACCCGGGCCCCGGGGACCGGCAATGTCGCCGGTCTTGTGCGGGCGCGCGCCGGGGAAGACGTACGGTCGGGGAGGAGTGAACCTGGAACCGACCGCCCGCGCCCGGCGCACCGAAGGAGACCAGGACGTGTCGTTCCCCACCGAGAACGCCCCCGAGAAGGCTCCCGAGCACGCCGGCGAACACGACGACGCGTACGGCACCGACGCGTACGGCACCGACGGGTACGCGACCGGCGCGTACGCCTCCGACGCGTACGACGCCGTCGCGAGCGGCGCCTCGCGTGTCGCGCCCGTCCTGCGTCAGGCCGTCGCCGCCGGGCTGGTCGGGGAGGACCGGCCGCTCGCCGGGTTCCTCGACGTCCAGGGTGTGCGCGACAGCGTCGCCGCCCTGCACGCGGCGTTCGCGCCGGTCCCGGACGTGCTGCACACCTTCGCGGTCAAGGCCTGTGCGCTGGTGCCGGTGCTGCGGCTGCTCGCCGACGCCGGGATGGGCTGCGAGGTGGCGAGCCCGGGTGAGCTGCGGCTGGCGCTGGACGCCGGTTTCGACCCGGCCCGGATCGTGCTGGACTCCCCCGCGAAGACCTCGCGGGAGATCCGCGAGGCCCTCGCGCTCGGCATCGCCCTCAACGCCGACAACCTCGCCGAGCTGGAACGCGTCGACGCGCTGCGCCCGGCGGACAGCGCGTCCGTCGTCGGGCTGCGGGTCAACCCGCAGGTCGGGAGCGGGACGATCGGGGCGATGAGCACCGCGACGCGGTACTCGAAGTTCGGCGTGGCGCTGCGCGATCCCGGCGCCCGCGCCCAGGTCGTGGAGGCGTTCGCGCGGCGGCCGTGGCTGACCCGGCTGCACGCGCACGTCGGCTCGCAGGGCTGCCCCCTGCCCCTGATCGCCGAGGGCCTCGGCGCCCTCCACCTCCTCGCCGAGGAGATCGACGCCCGCGTCGGCCGCCGGCAGGTCACCAGCCTCGACCTGGGCGGCGGCCTCCCGGTGAACTTCGCCGACGACACCGTCACCCCCACGTACGCCGACTACGTCGCCGCGCTCTCGGCCGCCGAACCGGCCCTGCTCGACGGCCGCTACCGGCTCGTCACCGAGTTCGGCCGTTCCCTGCTCGCCAAGAACGGCTTCCTCGCGGCGCGCGTGGAGTACGTCAAGGACGCGGGCGGCCGCCGCATCGCCCTCACCCACGCCGGCGCGCAGGTCGCCACCCGCACCGCCCTCATGCCGGGCGCCTGGCCGGTACGGGTGTCGGCCCACGGCCCGGACGGCTCGCCGAAGCGAGCGCCCCTGCGGCGGCACGACGTCGCCGGACCCCTCTGCTTCGCCGGGGACGTCGTGGCCCACGAACGTCCCCTGCCCGAACTCGCCGAGGGCGACCTCGTCGTGCTGCACGACACCGGCGCCTACTACTTCTCGGCGCACTGGGCGTACAACAGCCTGCCCCGGCCCGGTGTGTACGGCTGGCTGGCGCGGGACGCCGACCGGATCGCGTTCGCCCTGGTCCGTCCCGCGCAGACGGTGCGGGAGGTCTCCGCGGAGAGCGGACTGGCCCAGGCGGACGCGCTGCTGACCGGGTTCGCGGCTCCCCCGGCGCCCTGAGGCCACCCGCCCGGCGGCGTCCGAAGGCATCAGCGGCGGGTTTCGGAGCACCCGGACCGTGTCCGCCGACGAGGAGAACTCCGTGCTGTGGGTCGCCTTGCTGCTGCCGCTGCTGTCCGTCCTGCTCGCGGTCCTGGACCGCGTGGAGGACCGGCTGTTCACCCCCGCCCCGGGCGGGCCACGGCACGCCGCCCGCAAGCGGCATCTGCGGCTGGTCCGCGGCACGGGCGGGAACGGCGATCCGGCCCTGGACGACGGCCGGTCCCGGCCCCGGGCGGCCTGACCGTCCCGGGGCCGGTCGGCCTTCCCCCAGCGGTCGGCCTTCCCCCGCCGGTCGGCCTTCCCCCGGCGGTCGGTCTTCCTCCGGCGGTTCAGCCCTCCCCGGCGGTTCGGTGATTCCCGGTGGTTCGGTGTGTCCTCCGGCTCCCGCTCGGGCCCGGCCGGGCCCCGGGTTCCCGCCCGGCGCCGGTCGTGTGCGAGGCTCGGTCCGGGCCGGTGCCGCTCGCGGCGCCGGCCGACACCTCACCGGCAGCAGGGAGAGTCAGCGACATGCGCATCGGTCTGCTCGGCACCGGCCCCTGGGCGCGGATGGTGCACGCCCCCGTCCTGAGCGCCCACGAGGGCCTCGACCTCGTCGGTGTGTGGGGCCGCCGCCCCGCCGCCGCGAAGGAGCTGGCCGACCGTCACCGCACCCGGGCCTACGACGACGTCGACACCCTCCTCGCGGAGGTGGACGCGGTCGCGGTGGCGGTGCCCCCGGACGTGCAGGCGGACCTCGCGGTGCGGGCCGCCGGGGCCGGCTGCCACCTTCTGCTCGACAAGCCCCTCGCCGCGACGGCGGCGGGGGCTCGGGCGGTGGCGCGGGCCGTGGAGGAGGCCGGGGTCGCCTCGGTGGTCTTCTTCACCACCCGCTTCCAGCCGGAGCCGGCGGCGTGGATAGCCGACCAGGCCTCCGCGGGAGGGTGGTTCACGGGACACGCGCAGTGGCTGGGCGCGGTGTTCACGGGGGACAGCCCGTTCGCCACGCCGTGGCGCCGGGAGAAGGGCGCCCTGTGGGACGTGGGGCCGCACGCGTTGTCCGTGCTGCTTCCGGTCCTGGGGGACGTGCGCCGGGTGTCGGCCGCCGGACGGGGCCCCGGGGACACGGTGCACGTGGTCCTGGACCACGTGGGCGGCGCCTCCAGCACGCTGACGCTCAGTCTGACGGCCCCGCCGTCGGCGGCGGGCGCCGCCGTCGAGATCCGGGGCGAGGCCGGGGTGGTACGGCTGCCGGAGAGCGCCTCCGACGCCGCCACCGCCCTCGGCCGGGCCGCGGACGCGCTGGGCGCCGCGGCCCGGAACGGCCGTCCGCACGCGTGCGACGCGGCGTTCGGCCTGCGGGTCACCGAGATACTCGCCGAGGCGGAGGGCCGGTTGGCCGACGGCACCGGATGAGTACGCGGTGGTCGCGGCCGGTCAGGCGTGCCGGTGCGAGTGCCGGTTGCCGGTGACGGCCCGGTAGAGGACCAGCAGGATGAGCGAGCCGACGATCGCGGCGATCCAGGTGGACAGGTCGAAGAAGCCGTCGATCGAGTCCACGCCGAAGATCACCTTGCCCAGCCATCCGCCCAGCAGACCGCCGACGATGCCGATGAGCATGGTGACGATGACGCCCCCCGGGTCCTTCCCGGGCAGCAGCCACTTGGCGATGGCACCGGCGAGCAGTCCTATCAGAATCCAGGCGATGATGCCCACGGTTCCTCCCGTCTCCGTCGGATTACGTGTACGTCTCCCGAATGCGCGGACACGGCGTCCGCAAACCTGCCGACGGCCCTTCAGTCGTTCTCGGCCTTCTTCGAACGGCTCGTCGCTCCACCGGAACCAGGCCCTGTTCCCCCCGGTGTGCAGCAGGAACTCGGGGACCGGGCCGTCGGGCGAGGCGAGCGGGACCCGGCTCCGGATCTCGTCGTGCACGGCCTCCCACTCCTCCGGGTGGGCCTCCGGGTGTGCCTCCAGGTCGCCGTTCGGCAGGGCGAGTTCACGGACGAAGAAGGGTTCGACGGCGCCGGGCCGGGGCGGAAGCGTCCCGACCACCAGGGGAAGTCCCCGTCGTCGATGACGATCTCCCCCGCCGGCTCCTCGCCGCGGCGCAGGTGCCGGACTCCGCCGCCGGACCCCGTCACGCCTCCGTGTTCCCTCGTGGCCGGTCACGCTGCGGGACGGCCTGTCAGTCCGCGCGGAAGTTCACCCGCTCCCGCACGACCGGGTAGCCGGCCTTCGCGAAGTGGGCGGCCATGGGGAAGTTGCCCCGGTCCGTGGCGCCGGCGATGAACTCGGCGCCGCGTTCGACAAGGTAGTGGGTGCACTCGGCGAGCAGGTCGTAGGCGTAGCCGTGGCCCCGGTGCTCGGGCAGGACGCCGATGAAGCCGACGCACGGCCCCGAGGGGTTGTGGGCCGGGACGTGGATGCCGGCGAGGTCCCCGCCGGGGGTCCGGGCGACCTGCCACCACTCGCGCGGTGACGGGCACCAGCGGAAGAAGTCCATCTCCTCCTGGGCGGCCAGGTCGAGGCCGCCCTTCTCGACGGCCTCGCGGGCGTGCGCGTCGAGGGTGACGGAGTGGATGCGGCGCAGCGCGTCGAAGAACACCGCGTCGTCGGGTTCGGGAGCGAACTCCAGGCGTCCGGGGCGGTCCGGCAGGCCGCACTCCGGGGTCCAGCGGTAGACGAAGCGTTCCACCAGCGGGGTGTGGCCCGCGGCGCGTGCGGCGCGCCGGCGCGCCTCGACGGCGGCCCGCACGGCGGGGTCGTCGCGCCAGCCTCCCGGCATGGTCAGGTCCAGGCCGACCCGCCACGGAGCGGTGCGCAGGAGTTCGGCGCCCGCCTCCTCCTCGCCGTCGGCGAAGTCGAACCACTCGACGAGGAGGGGTTCGGTGTCGTCGGGTCCGCCCCACCAGGCGGCGCGGGCGACGACCCGGCCGTCGCGCAGGGCGACGCGCTTCCAGTCGGGGCGGTGGGTGGCGTTGCGGAAGGCCTCGGCCGCGCGCAGCGGGTCGGGCAGGGAGTCGAACAGGTGGGCGTCGCTCTCGTCGAGCGCGCGGATGACCAGATCGGTCACGGATTCCTCCGGGATGCGGAAACGTGGTGCGCTCCCGGGGGTCGGACGCAGGTCAGACCCGGCACGCCGGGATCACGGTGAGGGAGCGCGAGGTGGGTGGGAACTGCATGGCGCTCGCCTCCTTCCGTGGGTCTTCGGGCGTGCGGTCACACCGTAGGACGGCGGTTTCCGGGCCGTCCACCGGTTTTTTCCGGCGTCCGACGCGAGGGCGTCGCCGTGCGTGTCGACGGGCGGCGCCGTGCGTGTCGACGGGCGGCGGCGACGGCGACGAGGGGTCCCCGGGACACCGGTCGCGGTCGCGACGGCTTCTCCCGGGTCCATGAGGCCCGGCCGGACGCCGGGACGCCGAGGCCTCCGCCGCCGGACGGGAGCGGAGTGCCTCGCCGCGCCCGCGGGGGCGCCTCGGTGCCGGACGCCGGGAACCGGGGCGCAGGAGGTTACGTTCGGGCCCCCGGCGGTACTCCCGCGGCGAAGGAGCGCGCTCCTCCGGATGCAGGGTGCGCCTCCGCGTTGAATGGTGTTAGTGGACCCGTTGACCGCACCGGGTCCGAAGCAGCCTCCCGGATCGAGGAGCAGAGACCATGTCGACCTCACAGCCCGGCGCCTCCCAGCCGTCCCCCGAACGCGCCACCCCGGACAAACTGCTGCACACCCGCACCGGCACCGATGTGTCGCCGGAGGACATGGTCCTGGCCTCGGGCAAGGACATCACCCCGCGCAACCTGGAGTGGGCGCGCCGCAAGCTCGACGAGGAGGGGCCCGACGCGATCGAGAAGATGCTGCCCTGATCCGATCAGTGCGCGCGGATGACGACGGCCCTGTCGCGGACCGTCGTCGGCCCGCTCTTTCGAAGGCACCCTCCGGGCTCTCGCCCCCCGGAGGGTGCCCGCCTTCGGGCCCGGCTTCCACGTGCGCGTCCTCGGATCCGGTCCGGGGATCCGGTCCGGGCGGCCCTCATCGATCGCGCCGGCCCGCTCGGCGCCGTCGGCCACCTCGTCGGCGCCGTGTCCGGCCGTCCGGCGCCCGCCGAGTCCCCGGGTCGCGGCCGCCGACCGGCTGCGGCGGCCGGACCGCGTAGGGGACCGACGGGCGCGGGCGCTACGGCAGGTCGTTCTCGTCGACGACGTGGACGGCGGCCTCCTCCGCGCCGGCCGCCCCCGCGTCGATGCCGACGTCCTCGGCGACCTCCTCCTTGGTGGTGTCCGTGTGGGCGCCCTCGTCGGGGGCGACCAGACGGCCGGCGCGCTCCTCGCCCGCCTCGGGGTCGACCGGCTCGCCCTCGCCCCCGGAGAGGTCGCCGATCCCGTCCCCGGTGGGCCCTGACACGTCCGGGACCTCCTGCGCCAGGCGCTGGTCGAGGCTCTCGCCCTCGTGCTGCTCGGCCGCGGTGGTGCCGTACTTGGTGACGCCCAGGGGCTTCTCCGGCGGGGAGTAGCCCTCGTCCAGCATCTCGTCGTAGGTGCGTTCGTCGAGGGCGTCCTGGAGGTCGAGGGGCGCGGCGTCCTCCTGCTCCTCGTTGGTGCCGGTGGGCTGGTAGGCGTCGTCGCCCATGTTCTCGGGCTCCGTACCCATGGATGCCTCCCTGAGCTGTCGTTCTCGCTGTGCCGTCCTGCGTTCGCTCGTTCGGGTATCCCCGCCGTGCCCGCCCCAACCCCGGCACATGCCAGGGGCACGGACCGCCGGGGAGATCGTCCCCTTTCGCCCGCCCGGGAGCGGGCCCGGCGGAAGGCGGTCGCGGCGGGCCGCGGCGCGTCGACGCCGCGGCCGGGGCATGCCCGGGCGCGACGACCCCGCGGGCCCCCCGCGCGGGACGCCGCAGGTGTGGCTCCACCGGGCCGCCCGCCCCCGGTGCGGTCACGCCGGACGGCCCGCCGCCGACGGGGGCCGCGGGCCTGACGCGTGGGGAGTGCGGGGGTGCCGGCCGGGTCAGGGCGCGGCGTTCGGTCCGTCCGGGCGGCTGCGGCGCTGTTCGAGCATCTCGCGGCTCAGCGCCTCCGTCTCCGTCTCCGGCAACCGCTCGAAGCCGTCCTCGGTGATGACCGAGACGATGGGGAAGATCCGTCGGCCGACGTCCGGTCCGCCGGTCGCCGAGTCGTCGTCGGCCGCGTCCCACAGCGCCTGGAGGGCGGCGAGGGCGGCCTCGCGCCGGTCCATGCCCTTGCGGAACAGTTTCTTCAACGCGCCCCGGGCGTAGGGCGATCCGGAGCCCTCGGCGTGGAAGTCCCGCTTCTCGTACAGGCCGCCCGCCACGTCGAAGCTGAAGATGCGGCCGCGCTCGCCCTCGGGGGCGGCGGCGTCGTAGCCGGCGAGGAGGGGGACGACGGCGAGGCCCTGCATGGCCTGGCCGAGGTTCTGCCGGATCATGCCGGCCAGGCGGCGCGCCTTCGCGTCGAGGGTCATCGCGGTGCCCTCGATCTTCTCGAAGTGCGCCAGCTCGACCTGGTAGAGCTTCACCATGTCCAGGGCGAGGCCGACGGTGCCCGCGAAGGCGACGGCCGTGTGGTCGTCGGCGGGGTGCACCTTCTCCAGGTCGCGCTGGGCGATGAGGTTGCCCATGGTGGCCCGGCGGTCGCCGGCGATCAGCACGCCGTCGCGGCAGGCGAGGGCCAGCACGGTGGTGCCGTGCGGCACGCCGTCCGGCGCGGCCCGCACGTCGTCCGGCAGCACCCGGCGCGTGACGAGGAGCTCCGGGCGGTGGGCCGCCAGGAAGTCGGTGAAGGAGGAGGTCCCGGGGGTGAAGAACTCCGCACCGAGCCGCCCGCCGCCGTCGTTCCCCGTCATGGTCCTCCCCCTCGCCGCCGGAACCGACCACCGGAGTCCTACCAGGGACCGGCGGGCGGGAAACGCGGGTGCGGGTCACAGCGCCCGGCGGCGGACGAGGACACCGAGGACCAGCAGGCCGGGCAGCAGCGGCAGCCACACGGTCAGCAGCCGGTAGCCGAGCACGGCGGAGGCGGCCGCGTCGCCCGGCGCCCCGCCGGCGGCCAGCGCGAAGGCCAGCGCCGCGTCGAGGGAACCGAGACCGCCCGGGGTGGGCAGCAGCGCGGCCGCGCTGCTCGCGGCGAGGTAGAGCAGCGCCACCCGGACCGGGGGCAGCGGCAGGGCGACGGCCCGGGTGACGGCGATCAGCACGCACGCGTGCAGGGTCGTGGAGGCCACCGACCCGCCCCACAGGGCCGCCGCCCGCCGCGGCCGCGCGTGGACCGCCGCGATGTCCGCCGCCACCCCGGCCAGGACCCGCCGGCAGCGCGGCCACAGGCGGACGGCCGGCACGGCGCACACCGCGACGGCCGCGACGGCGACCACCACCCGGCCGGCCCCGTCGTGGGGGACCCGCACGAGCCCGGGACAGACGGCGGCGAGGACGGCGATCAGCACGCCGCGCGCCAGCCCGCCCGCCGTGGCCCTGACGCCCACGGCGGTCGCCGCGCGGCCGGCCGGCAGCCCGCGGCGCATGAGGAAGCGCAGGTTGACGGCGCCCGCGCCGAGGCCGGCGGGCAGCACCTGGTTGGCGGCGGACGCGGCGAACTGCGCGGCCACGAGCCGCCCCGCGGGCAGCCGCCGGACCACGGCGCCCTGCAGGGCGAGGGCCGCGCACAGCCAGGTCCCGCAGGCGGCCGCCGCGCCGGCCAGCAGCCAGCCCTGGTCGGCGAGCGCGAGCCGCACGGCACCGGTCTCCAGCGCGGGCCAGTGACGGTGCGCCAGCCACACCGTGGCCGACAGGACGGCGAGCGTCAGGGCGGCCTGCCAGTAGGCGCCCCGCCGGATCGCCGTGGTGGACACCCGCTCGGACGTCATGCGGGGCCGCTCACGCGGGGCGGGGGCGCCAGGTGCACGTCGAGACCGGCCGACGGGTGGCGTTCCCAGCCGCGGGCGTACCGGGGCGGCGGGCCGCCCGGCCGGGACAGGGCGGCGGCCGGGATCCGGCGGGCGGCGTCCAGGATGCCCGCCTCGGTGATGTTGACGTTGTGGCCGCGCGGGTTGGCCGAGGAACAGCCGGCGTAGAAGGCGACGGGGATGGCGTCGGCGCCGGTGAGCAGGCAGGGCGGGCGGACGCCCAGCCGGTGCAGGTCGGCGACCGTGCGGCTCCAGTCGCGCCGGGCGGCGGCGGTGCGGTCGACGGTGCGGTCCAGGACGACGTACTGCACCGCCAGATGCCCGGCCAGAGCCACCGCGAGCAGGGCGACGGCGACCGGGCGAGGCGCGCCGCCGGGCCGGGTGACCAGGTGGAACAGGGCGGCCGCCACCGGGATCGCGAGCAGCAGGTACGCGGGGAGCAGGAAGCGGGGCGCCGCGTAGCCGATCAGGAACAGGTACGGCAGGGCCGCGGTCGTGGCGCAGGCGAGCAGGAGCAGGGTGGGCGCGGTGCGGCGGGCCCGGACCGCGACCGCCAGGCCGACGGCGGCCAGCAGCGGGAGGACGAACCACCAGGCGATGACGGGCGCCTCGGGCAGGGAGCCGGTGCACGGCCGGCACAGCGCCCGGCCGCCGAGGCTGCGCAACTGGTCGTCGACGGCGATGTTCCAGCCCAGTCCGCCCTGGATGCGGGACCCCTCGGAGAGCCGCCGCGCCAGGCCGCCGTGGGAGAGGACGGCCTCGATCACCCACTGGCCGAGGCCGGTCGCGAGGCCCGCCGTCAGGGCGAGCGCCAGGCGCACCCGCCGGCCCGCCGCCGCCAGGGCGAGCAGCGGCAGGCCGATCCACACGGCGTCGGTGGGCCGCATCCAGGCCATGAGCGCGGCGGCCGCCGCCGCGCCCCACAGCGCGGCCCGGTCCCGGGGGTCCGCGCGCGCCCGCAGGCAGCAGCCGGCGCAGGCGAGGGCGCCGAGCGCGACCCAGTGGTTGGGCATGGCCGCCGGGCCGTAGAACAGCGTCACCCACAGGGAGGCGTAGAGGGCGCCGGCGGCGGCCAGGACGCGGGCCGGGAACAGCCCGCGCCAGACCCGCAGCGCCAGGTACAGGCCGAGGCCGGACAGGACCGCGAGGTGGACGCGGAGCAGTCCGGTGGAGGTGGACCACGAGGTGACCGGTGCGACCAGCAGGGTGACGCCCCGGGCGCGCGGCGCGCTGAAGAAGGCCGGCGGCGCCTGGGCGCTGACCTGGCTGACGTACACGGTCTCGTCCCAGCCGAGGCCCAGGGTGGGGCGGACCAGGAGCAGTTGGGCCACCGTGAAGGCGACGGCCACGGCGGCGAGCAGCCGCTCGCCGCGCGGGCCCCAGGAGGCGCCGGGCGCGGCCACCGGGCTGCCTCGCCGCGCGCCGGCGAGCGTGGCGTCGGTGCCGTGGGCCATGCTCCACCCCTCACCCCGGAAAATGGACGAACCGCTGAAACACGGTCAAAGTAACCCGTGACGGGCGGCTGTGCAGGGTGGGGTTCGGCCGGGTGCCGGAGCGGGGTGACGCGATCAGCGGACGCCCGGGCGGCGGTGCGGGGGCTGCCCGGGGGTCGGGCGGTCGGGCGCCGGCGGCACGGTGCGCACGGCCGGGCCGTCGCCGTTGAGCGTCAGCGGCGTGCCGTGGTGGCGGATCGTCAGGGCCGGACCGGACAGCAGGGTGTACGTGGCCTTGTCGGGTCCGATCTCCACGTGCAGCCGGCGGCCGAGGAACTGGACGGAGAAGGCGAGACGGCTGAACTTCTCCGGCAGGCGGGGGGCGAAGCTCAGGCCGTCGCCGTCGCGGCGCAGTCCGCCGAACCCGGCGACCAGGGCCGTCCAGGCGCCGGCGAGGGAGGCGATGTGCAGTCCGTCGCGGGTGTTGTGCTCCAGGTCCGCCAGGTCCATCAGGGCGGCCTCGGCCGTGTAGTCGTAGGCCAGGTCCAGATGGCCGGCCCGGGCGGCGACGACGGCCTGGCAGCACGCCGACAGGGAGGAGTCGCGGACGGTCAGCGGCTCGTAGTAGGCGAAGTTGCGGGCGATCTGCTCCTCGTCGAAGAAGCCGTCGCAGGTGTACATCGCCAGCACCAGGTCGGCCTGCTTGACGACCTGCTTGCGGTACAGGTCGAAGTAGGGGAAGTGCAGCATCAGCGGGTACTGGTCGGGGCGGGTGCCGGCGAAGTCCCAGCGCTGGTAGCGGGTGAAGCCCGCGTGCTGTTCGTGGACGCCCAGGTCGTCGTTGTAGGGGATGTACACGGCGTGGGCCGCGTCCCGCCAGGCCGCGCTCTCCTCCGCGTCGACGCCGAGCGCGGCGGCCTCCTCCGGGTGGCGTTCGACGACGTCGGCGGCGGCGAGCAGGTTCGCCCGGGCCATGAGGTTGGTGTACGTGTTGTCGTCGGAGACCGCGCTGTACTCGTCGGGCCCGGTGACACCGTCGATGTGGAAGGCGCCGTGCGCGTCGTGGTGGCCGAGCGAGCGCCACAGGCGGGCCGTCTCCACCAGCAGCTCCACGCCCGTGTCCCGCTCGAAGGCGATGTCGCCGGTGGCCGCCACGTACCGGACGACGGCGTCGGCTATGTCGGCGTTGACGTGGAAGGCGGCGGTGCCGGCCGGCCAGTAGGCCGAGCCCTCCGAGCCCTCGATGGTGCGCCAGGGGAACGCGGCCCCGCGCAGGCCGAGTTGGGCGGCGCGTTCGCGGGCGGCGGGCAGGGTGTCCTGCCGCCAGCGCAGCGCCTCGGAGACGGCCTCGGGCGCCGTGTAGGTGAGCAGGGGCAGCACGAAGGTCTCGGTGTCCCAGAAGGCGTGGCCGTCGTAGCCGGAGCCGGTCAGCCCCTTGGCGGGGATGGCGCGCTGCTCGGCGCGGGCGCCGGCCTGCAGGACGTGGAAGAGGGCGAACCGGACGGCCTGCTGGATCTCCTCGTCGCCGTCGACCTCGACGTCGGCGCGCGCCCAGAAGTCGTCGAGGTAGGCCCGCTGCTCGTCGAGGAGGCCCTGCCAGCCGCTGTGGCCGGCGGCCGCGAGGGCCGCCTCCACCTGGTCGCTCATCGCGGGCCGGGAACGGTTGCCGGACCAGCCGTGCGCGACGAGCTTCTCCACGCGCAGGGTCTCGCCCGGCTCCAGCACGGAGGTGATGGTCAGCCGGGACACGTCCACGTTGCTCTCGCTGCTGACGGTGGTGCGTTCGGGGCCGCTGACCTCGTGGTCGGCGGCGACGGCGACGCGCAGGCCGCTGCGCTTCGTGCGGTGCACCAAGCGCAGGCGCCGGCCGACGGCGGTGTCCTCCTCCGGCTCCAGCGGCGACTTCAGCACGCGGGCCGCGCGCGGGTCGCCGTCCGGGTCGGGCAGGCTCTCGTTGGCGACGAGCTCCGACTGGATGACGACGCGCGAACGGCTGCCGACGGCCTCCACCTCGTAGGCGACGGCGGCGATGGCCCGCTGGGTGAGGGAGACCAGCCGGGTCGAGCGGACCCGGACCGTCGTGCCGGCCGGAGAGGTCCACTCGCAGGTCCGCTCCAGCACGCCCCGGCGCAGGTCCAGGACGCGTTCGTGGGAGCGCAGGCGCCCGTAGCGCAGGTCGAACGGCTCGTCGTCGACCAGCAGCCGCAGGACCTTGCCGTTGGTGACGTTGATGACGGTCTGTCCGGACTCCGGGTAGCCGTAGCCCGCCTCGGCGTACGGCAGCGGGTGCAGTTCGTGGACGCCGTTGAGGTACGAGCCGGGCAGGCCGTGGGGTTCGCCCTCGTCGAGGTTGCCGCGCCAGCCGACGTGCCCGTTGGACAGGGCGAACACCGACTCGCTCTGGGCGAGGACGTCGAGGTCGAGGTGCGTCTCGCGCACGCACCACGGTTCGACGGTGTAGGACCGGTCGGTGATCAAGCGCGTTCCCCCAGTTCGGCCAGGTCCTTCACGACGACGTCCGCGCCGTGCGCGTACAGGGCGTCGGTCTGCCCCACCCGGTCGACGCCCACGACGTATCCGAAGTGCCCGGCGCGGCCCGCGTCCATGCCGGCCAGGGCGTCCTCGAAGACGGCGGCCCGGGACGGCTCGACGCCGAGGTCGCGGGCGGCGGCGAGGAAGGTGTCGGGGCGCGGCTTGCCCGGCAGCCCGCGCTCGGCGGCGACCACGCCGTCGATCCGCACCTCGAAGAGGTCCTCGGCGTCGATGGAACGCAGCACGTCACGGGTGTTGGCGCTGGAGGAGACGATCGCCGTGCGCAGCCCGCGCGCGCGGACGGCCCCGAGGTAGCGCAGGGTGCCCTCGTAGGGTTCGACGCCGTCGGTGCGGATCTTCGCCAGGAGCAGCTCGTTCTTGCGGTTGCCGAGGCCGTGCACGGTCCGCGCGTCCGGTGGGTCGCCCGGATCCCCCTCGGGCAGGTGGATGCCCCGGGAGGCGAGGAAGGTGCGCACCCCGTCGGCGCGGGGGCGTCCGTCGACGTACTCGTCGTAGTCGCCGGCGCTGTCGAACGGCCGGAAGCCCTCGCCGTCGCGCTCGCGCAGGAACGCGTCGAACGTCTCCTTCCAGGCCGCCGCGTGCACCACGGCCGTCCGGGTGACGACCCCGTCGAGGTCGAAGAGGCAGGCCTGGATGGTGTCCGGGAGACCGAGCGTCGTCGTCATACCCCTTCCGTTCCCCCGAGCGGGCGTGCCCATGGAGTGGCGCGCGCCACATCGGCACGACCGGCGGTGGCCCGGGACGGTCAGTCGTGCGGGAACGAGTGGTGCTCGTGGGCGATCACCCACCGGCCGCGCCGCTTGCGCAGGCCGAACGTCAGCCGCAGCCGCAGGGCGGGCCGCTCGGCCAGCTCCTCGGGTGTGCCGCAGCGCAGCAGGGCGTGGGCGTAGGCCACCTCGGGTCCGGCGGCGACGTCGAGGGTGTCGATCTCGAACAGGGCGCCCTGCGCCTGCCACGCGAAGAACGGCGGCCAGATCGCCCGGTAGGCGGCCAGGCCGCGCAGGCCGTCGTGCGGCGGTGTGACGTGGTACAGGAGGAGGTCCTCGGCGTGGTCGGCGAGGACCGCCTCCAGGTCGCCGCGGTGCACGGCGTGGGCCCAGCGCGTGATCAGGGCGCGGATGCGCGTCTCGTCCTCGGACACCGTCTCCTCCTTCCCGCCTCCCGGGTTCCCCTCCGGCCTGCGACAATCTGCCGTGTGCTCACCTTCGACGACCTGCTCCGGCGTGCGCGTTCCCTCGTCGCGGACGGCCGGCGCGCGCTCCTCGGCATCGCCGGCGGCCCCGGTTCCGGCAAGACGACCCTCGCCGAGCACCTCGTGCGGGAACTGAACGGCGCCGACGACCCCTGGGCGGCGCACGTCCCGATGGACGGCTTCCACCTCGCCGACGCCGAGCTCGACCGGCTCGGCCGCCGCGACCGCAAGGGCGCGCCCGACACCTTCGACGCGGCCGGGTACGCGGCCCTGCTGCGCCGGCTGCGGGAGGGGACGGACGGCGAGGACATCGTGTACGCGCCCGGCTTCGAACGGGTCCTGGAGCAGCCGCTCGCGGGCGCCGTCCCCGTGCCGCCGACGGCCCGGCTGGTCGTCACGGAGGGCAACTACCTGCTCCTCGGCACGGGCGCGTGGGCGCGGGTGCGGGCCGCGCTGGACGAGGTCTGGTTCTGCGAGACCGACGAGGCCGAGCGGATCCGCCGGCTGGTCTCCCGGCACGAGGAGTTCGGCAAGGGGCACGAGGAGGCGGTGGCCTGGGTGCTGGGCACGGACCAGCGCAACGCCGACCTGGTCGCGACGACGCGCGAGCGCGCCGACCTGGTGGTCCGGGAGGTCGTAGGGTGGCCGCATGGGGCTGGACATCACCGTACTGGGCTTGGACTGGGCGGAGTTGGAACGGACTCCGGCGGCTGAGCGGCAGGACCTGCTGTACGAGGCGGCCTGCCCGGAGGACGCCGACCCGTACGCGGAACCCGGTACGGGCTGGGTGCTCCCCGCCTCGCCGAAGGTGCCGTGGAGCGGCCGCTACGCGTTCCACAGCACCACCGGCTCCTACAAACCGCACTTCTGGGCGGCGGAAGGCTGGGACACCGCACGGGAGTTCGCCGAACCCGCGCTGCGGGAGTCCCTGGACGGCTTCCTCCTCCACCTGCTCGGCGAAGGAAGCGACCCTCCGGAGGCGGGGCTGTTCCCGTCGGACGCCACGCCCTGGACGCCGAACCTGCTGCTCGCCTGTCCGCCCTCCCTCGTGCCCGGCGTCGCCGCCCACTGGGCCCGCGCCGCGCCCCTGCTCGAGGGCCTCCACGAGGAGTACGACCGGCACGCGGCGCGCCCCGGTGGCTGGATCGCGGACTTCGACGCCTTCGCGGTGCTGCTGCGCGAATGGGCCGTGGTCGTCGACGGGGCGGCACGGCGCGGCTGGGGCCTGCTCGGGCTGCCCGTCTGAGCCCGGCCCACCCGCGCGACCCCGTTGCCGGCGGGCTCGGTCGGCGTCCTCGCCATGACGGACGGAATCGTGTGGCCGGCCGGCCTCGAGGGCTGGATGTCCAGCGTCGTGTTCGCGCGCGGCGTCTCGCCGCGGGAGCCGGCCGTACGCAGGGGAGGCGCCCCGGACGGGGCGGCGGGACCGGTCACGGACGCCGAGGTGCGGCGGCTCGGGGTCACGGAGTACCGGTCCGCCCCCGACGGGAAGACGTACCTCCCGCCGGAGGACGAGGACTTCCGGACCGGTCGCCGTCGCGGTCTCGGAGTCGTCGAGCGGCGGTCCGGGCTGTCCCTCTCCCCCGCCGTCCTGGACGGGGCCCGGCTGCCCGCGCACGCGGTGCGCGGCACCCCGCGGATGCCCCTCGACGGCCGGCCCCCGACGGCGGGCCGGCCGGGGTCAGGCCCCGCGCAGCGTCAGCCGCGGCTCGCCGTGCGCGTCGTCGTCACCGAGCACGGCGGTGAAGGCGGCCGTCCGTACGGTCAGCCCCTCCTCGCCGTGCCCGACGGACACCGTGAGCGGCTCCCGCGAGCCGTACCGCACCGCGAACACGTGCAGGTCGTCCGGGGCGTCCGGGACCGGGCCGGCCTCCAGGGCCGTGGAGCTGACCAGGTGCTTCCAGCCCTCGTCGGGGTCGCCGTAGCCGCGCGGGTCGGCGGCGAGGACGAAGGCGGCCTGTTCCTGGGTGACCTCGGCGCGGGCGTCGAAGTGGTCCGGTCCCTGCGCGTCGGGGTGGGTCAGCCGCAGGGTTCCGGCGGAGACGACCGCTCCCCGGGCGGTGCGCCGCACCCGGTCGCCGTCGTCCTCGGCGTACGGCAGGCCGGCCAGCAGGTACGGCGTGCCGTCGAGGCGCTCGACGGCCACCGTCGTCCACAGGCTCGTGCCGTCGGTGACGTACAGGGAGCGCACGTGCCGCAGGACGTGGTCGCGTCCGACGACCGGCTTGGTGACCAGCTTGGCGGTCAGGCCGTCGGCGCGGACGTCGCGGACCCGGACCGCGCCCATGGGCCGGCACAGCAGGAAGCCGTCGGCGACCGGTCCGAAGCCGTGCTGGCGGCCGACGGCGGCCGGCAGGTAGTAGGTGCCGCCCGCCTCGACCAGCGCCGGGGTCATCCGGTCGTCGAAGGCCACCGACACGGCGCCCGCGCGCAGTTGGTGGCGCCGGAAGGACGGGGAGGGCGTGCGCTGCCAGCGGGTGGTGTCCTGGATCTGCCACACCAGCATCCACGCGAAGTGGCCGTCGACCCCGCCGTCGGCCTTGACGGCGTACCGGCCCCACCGGGTGTCGCCGCGGTAGCGGCCGAGGTCGGAGCCGATGCGCCGGCTGAAGTAGCGCAGTCCCAGGACCGATTCGAAGCCGGAGTGCTGTTCGCTGTAGCGGGGCCCGCCGTTGTCGAAGCCGCCGCCCGTCAGCCGGGCGTCGATGTACCGGGCGAGGGCGTCGCCGTCCTGCGCGAAGACCTCCTCGCCGCTGACCCGGTGGGCCTGGGCGAGGAACGACAGGGAGATCGGGCCGTAGTTGTTGTCGTAGGCGCCGCCGTGCTCGGGGGGCAGGAGGGCTCCGCGGTCGCGGACGCGGCGGGCGCGGATCTCCTCGGTGTAGAGGGCCAGCGCCCGGGCGCGGACCGGTTCCGCGTCCCGCGGCGGAAGGTGGCGGGCCAGCATCAGACCGCCCACCACACAGCCGAGGGCCTGGTTGCCGGCCTCCTGCGGGTTGAAGAAGGTGGCCTCGGTGAGCCAGCGCCAGTAGCCGCGCGCCACCTCCAGCAGTTCCGCGCGCTGCTCCTCGTCGACCAGGCCGTCGGCCGTGTCGAGGAGGTCGACGGCCTGCAGCAGCGCCCACACCGTGCTCGGCCAGTCGCCGATGGGGTGCGCGCCGGCCTCCAGGACGTAACGGGCGTACGGCAGGCCCGAGTCGCGCACCCTGAGGTTGGGGTAGCCGGGGTTGTCCTCCCGGTAGACGCGTTCGCGCAGGTGGAAGGCGAGGCTGCGGCGGACGGCCGCCGGCAGGCGCGGGTCGCCGGTGCGCTGCCAGGCCAGGGCCAGCAGCGAGGTGACGCCCAGGGAGGTGTCGCCGATGTCGTCGGTGCAGTCGGGGTGTTCGAGGCTGCCGTCCGGCGTGAGGCGGGCCAGGGCCTGCCCGGTGACGTCGGCGAGGACGGCGTCGTAGGCCTCCGGGGTGTCCGGCAGGTCGTGCAGCGGGCCGCGCTGGTGGAGGAGGTGCACCCGGGTCAGCCCTTCATGCCGGAGGTCGCCATGCCCTCGACCAGGCGCTTCTGGAAGATCAGGAAGCAGATCAGGGTGGGCGCGAGGGCGATCGTCGACATGGCGAACATCGCGCCGTAGGAGGAGCCGCTGGTCTGGTCCATGAACAGGGTCAGGCCGAGGGGGACGGTGAACTTGTCGTTCTGCTGGAGGTAGACGAGCTGGTGGAGGAAGTCGTCGTAGGTCCAGATGAAGGTGAAGATCGTGGTGGTGATCAGGGCCGGCTTCATCAGCGGCAGGATGATCTTCCAGTAGATCTGCCAGGGGTTGGCGCCGTCCATCATGGCCGCCTGGTCCAGTTCGCGCGGGATGGAGCGGATGAACTGGACCATCAGGAAGATGAAGAAGGCGTCCACCGCGAGGAACTTCGGCACGATCAGCGGCAGGTAGGTGTTGATCCAGGTCAGGTTGTAGAAGATCGTGTACTGCGGGATCAGCACCGCCTGGGTGGGCAGCATCAGCGTGCCGAGCATCAGGCCGAACCAGATCTTCTTGCCGCGGAACTCGAGGCGCGCGAAGGCGTAGGCGGCCAGCGAGCAGGAGATCACGTTGCCGATCACCGCGCCGATCGTGACGATCAGCGAGTTGGTGAGGTAGAGCGAGAAGGAGTTGCCCGAGCCGCTCCAGCCGTCCGCGTAGTTCCGCGGGTTCAGCTCGTCCGGGATCAGTCCGGGGTGGGTGAAGATCTCGGTGTCGGGCTTCAGGGAGCTGCTGAGCATCCACAGCAGCGGGTACAGCATGACGATCGCCACGCCGATGAGGACGGTGTGGAGGAAGATCCGGCGGGTGCCGGTCGCCGAGCGGAGCCTGCGCAGCGGCGACGCGTTCGGGGTGGTGGCGGACATCGAAGTTCCCTCGATCAGTCGTCGTAGTGGACCCAGTAGCGGCCGGCGACGAAGTTGACCGCCGTGAAGCCCGCGATGACCAGGAACAGCACCCAGGCCAGCGCCGAGGCGTACCCCATCTGAAGGTCGGTGAAGCCCTTCTTGTACAGGTACAGGGAGTAGAGCATCGTCGAGTTGAGCGGTCCGCCGGATCCGTTGCTGATCACGTAGGCGGGGGTGAACGTCTTGAACGCGTCGATGATCTGCAGGACGACGTTGAAGAAGACGATCGGGGTCAGCAGCGGCAGGGTGATCCTGAAGAAGCGGGTGACGGGGGTGGCGCCGTCGATCGCGGCCGCCTCGTAGACGTCCTTCGGCAGTTGCTTCAGGCCGGCCAGGAAGATCACCATCGGGGTGCCGAACTGCCACACGGCCAGCAGGATCAGGGTGTACAGCGCGGTGTCGGGGCTGGAGATCCAGTCCTGGCCCTCGATGCCGAACCAGCCGAGGAAGTCGTTGAACAGGCCGTCGCCGCCGAAGAGCCGGCGCCAGACGATGGCGACGGCCACGGCCCCGCCGAGCAGCGAGGGCAGGTAGAAGGCGGCCCGGTACAGGCCGATGCCCTTGAGGTCCCGGTTGAGGAGCATCGCCACGCCGAGGGCGAGGGCGAGCTTCAGCGGGACGGAGACGACGACGTACAGGAGCGTGGCGTGCACCGTGTCCCAGAAGACCGGGTCGTCGTCGAACATCCGCTCGTAGTTCTCGGTGCCGACCCACTGCGCCGGGGTGAGCAGGTCGAAGTCCGTGAACGACAGGTACAGCGAGTCGAGCATCGGGTAGATCGTCAGCCCGAACAGGCCGGCGAACCAGGGGGCCAGGAAGAGGTACGGCCACCATCCCCCGCCCCGCCGCCGGGCGAGGCGGCGGCGCATGCGGTCGCGCTCCCGCCGGTCGGGCGGGGTCGCCGGAGCCGGCTGCTCCTTCGCGGCCTCGCCGGTCTTCGCGGTGGTCATGCTCATCTCCCTGGCTCTCCCCGGTGCTCGTGCCTACGCCGCCGCTACGCGGACAGAATCCCTGCCGCCTGGTCGAAGAACTCGCCGAGCTGCGCCTTGATGGACTTCTTGCCGAAGGCGACGGCGAGGTTCGACTGGAACAGCAGGTCCCAGATCTGGTCGGCGCCCTGCGGCGGGGGCACCGGGTTGGGCAGCGCGTCGGTGGCCTTCGCGACGCGCTGGGAGATGTAGTCGGCGTTCGCCATGTTGAGCTTGTCCGTCTCGGACAGGCCGGAGGCGATCAGGGTGCGGGCCTTCTCCGTCGGCGGGATGCCGCGCAGCAGCTGCATGTCCCTGATCGCGGTCTCGTTCTGCGCGAAGAACGACATGATCTTTACCGAGTCGGCGACCCGCTTGCTCTTCTTCGTGGCGCTCAGCAGCACGCCGCCGTTGACGAAGTTGCCCTCGCGGGCGCCGGACCAGTCGCCCTGCGGGGTCGGCAGGAAGTCCAGCTGCGCGTCGGTGATCGAGCCGCCCGCGCCGTAGACGCCGGAGTCGAAGGTGAACAGGGCCTTGCCGATGACGACCGCGTTCTTGGTGAGGTCGTTGTGCGCGGCCGAGGTGACCGCCGGCGGGCCGGAGGCGTTGGTCTTGCGCATCTCGGCCCAGTACTCCCACCACTCCTGGAGGGTGTCGGAGGTGAAGCCGAGCTTCTTGCCGTCCTCGGAGAAGAAGCTCTGCCCCTTCTCGCGGGCGAAGATCTCGAAGCACTGGAGGGTGGAGCCGCCGCCGTCGTCGACGCCGTGGATCTTGCCGCCGCTCTTCTTGTACACGTCCTGGGCGATCTTCTTCAGGTCGGTCCAGGTCCACTCGCGGTCCGGCAGCTTCAGGCCCAGGTCCTCCAGGCCGCTGCGGTTGACGGTGAGCTGGTTGACGCCGATGCCGGAGGGAACGCCGTAGAGCTTGCCGTCGACCGTGCCGTTCGCCAGGAGCGTCTTGGAGAAGCCGGTGAGGTCGAGGCCCTTGCCGACGTAGGAGTCGAGCGGGGCGAGGACGCTCTTGCGGGCGTACTGGGCGACCAGCGCGGTGTCCATCTGCATCAGGTCGGGGGCGCTGCCGCCGGCGACGTTGGTGTTGAACTTGTCGAAGTACCCGTCGTACCCCTGGTAGGTCTGCTGGATCTCGACCTCGGGGTGGTCCTTCCGGAAGGTGGCGAGCGCTTTCTTGTAAGCCGCGTGGCGCTCGTCGCTGCCCCACCAGATCATGGTCAGCTTGCTGTTGGTGCTGCCGGCGCCGGTACCGCCGGAGCACGCGGTGAGCGCACTGCCGAGCGCGCCGGCGGCGGCGAGTCCGCCGGCCGTGCGGAAGAGGGTTCTGCGTGAGATCCGGTGACCCACCGGGTCCTCCCTGAGGTGCGTGACGGATTTCCGGGCCGGTCGCCGCGGCACGGGTGCATGGTGCGGGGAAGGGCGCTCTCCGCCCGGCACGGCCTCGCCCGGCCGCGCCGCTGCCGCGGGTGCGTTCCCCGGCCCCCTGGGCCGTCGCCGCGCGAGCACGCCCTCGCGCGGCTGCCGTGCGTCGTGGCGCACAGGCGGGACGCTCACCCCGAGCCGGTGTCCCGACCGGCTTAGAAAGCGCTTGTCCGGACATTGGCAGACCGAGTCGGAGGCCGTCAATCCTCGGACCGCGCGGCCTCGGTCACGGTTTGGACTCCCCGGGCGACCGCGAGCCGCGCGGCGCCGGCGACGGTGCCGGTGTCGCCGACCGTGCTGCTGACCACCTCGGTGGGCCAGCTCAGCCGGGCCAGCTCCGCCCGCACGCCCGGCAGGAGCTGGGGGTCCGCGCCGGTGCTGCCGCCCAGCACGATCAGGCCCGGGTCCAGCACGGCGGCCACGGCGGCGGCGAGGCGGCCCACGTCCACGGCGTGCCGGCCGACGACGGCGCGGGCCGCGGCCCGGCCCTGGCCGGAGAGGGCGAAGAGCCGCTCGGTGGTGCGGGGGCAGGGGCCGTCCGCCGCTCCCCAGGCCTCCCTGGCCCGGCGCAGGAGCGAACGGGCGCCGATGTACTCCTCCAGGGCCTCCCGGCGCGGCTCACGGCCGTCGTCCCAGGGGTAGGGCAGCCGGGCCAGCTCCCCGGCGGCGCCGTTCGCCCCCCGCAGCACCTGGCCGCCGACGACGATCCCGAGGCCGATGCCGACGCCGATCCGCAGGTAGCCGAAGCTGTGGCGCCCCCGGGCGGCCCCCTCGTGCAGCTCCGCGAGCGCGGCGCAGTTGACGTTGTTCTCGAGGTGGACCGGCACCCCGGCCGGCAGGGCGACGGCCATGGCGTCGAAGACGGGCCCCGCCTTGGCGGTCGCGGGCCGCACGCGGGCCGCCACGTCACCGACGGCGACCACGATGGAGCGCAGCGGGACACCGCCGGGCAGCGCGCGCAGCGCCTCGCGCACGGCGTCGGCGGCGCCCTTCCGGGACCCGGTGGTCTCGGCGAGCAGGGTGCCGTCCAGGGCGCAGCCGCGGACCCGGGTGAGGGCGGGGCCGAGGTCGACGGCGACGACCGCTCCGGCGGCCGGCCCGAGCCGGTAGACGGCGGCGTTGCGTCCCGTGCCGCTGGAGGCGGTGCCGGAGTGGGCGGCGAGCCCGGCGCCCTCCAGTTCCGCGACGGCGGAGGACACCGTCGGTTTGGACAGGCCCGCCAGGCTCGCGAGCTGCGGCCGGGTCGCGCTGCCCGCCCCGGCCAGCACGGCGAACACCGCGCTCGCGCTCTCGGTCAGGCGGGGGGCTCTTGCCACATCGTGTTCCACGCTTGCCCCACTCAGGTCACGGGCCGCTCGCGGATCGCGGCGGCGGGATGCACGGTCACGCGTCCCAGCCCGGGCGCGTGAACTCTTGACGCACTGTACTTCGTTAGTTAACTTCCTAACGAACCTCACGGTACTCGCCTGCCGTGCTCCGCCAGAAGCCCGTCCCGGGGCTTCCCTGACCTCCGACTCCCGTTCCCCCAGGCACGGTTCGCCCGCCGTCGCAGCCCAGTGCACCGACGAAAGAGGCTCCGTGCAGGACCCTTGCTCTCTCGTGGTCGGCACGAAGACGCACCTCCGCGCGCTCGCGGGGGGCGTCGTCGTCGCCGAGGCGCTTCCGGCGGGCGCGCGCCCGTCCGCCGTGGCCGTCGGCGGCCACGGCTGCGAGACCCCGCGCCAGTGCGCGCAGATCAGCACCGCGCTCCGACTGCACTTCGACGCGCCCGCGCGGGTCGTGGGCGACGCCGAACTCCTCCTGCCCGCCGCCGGCCTGGTCCGGGAGGCGGCGAGAGCGGTGTGGGCGGCGCACGACCGCGGCGACGCCCCCGACGTCCTCGCCCGCGGACTCGTCGCTGCGCTGGGCGTCGTCGAGGTGCCGGCCATCGGCGCGGCCCTGGAGCGGGTCTCGGACCTCTCCGCGGAGGGGGGCCGGCACGCCCCCGTCGTCTTCACCGCCGCCGAGGGCTCCCCGCTCGCCCGGACCGTGATCACCCGGGCCGGCCGGGCACCGGCCGCGCTCATCACCCGACTGGCCGCCCGCGGGGCCGAGGTCGACGACGTGGTGGTGGCGGGCGGCACGCTCCTCGCCCAATCCACCCCGTACGAGGCCTTCACCACCGCCCTGACCGACACGGCCCCCGGTTCCCGCCCCCACCCCCTCCGGATCCCACCGGTCACAGGCGCGGTCACCCTGGCCAGGACCCTGCGGTGAAGCCCCCCGCACCCAAGAGACGGCGGGAGCAGCCCGGACGACGCGCCGCAGCCAAAACGCCGCCGCACCCGCAAGACAACAGAAGCGGACCGGCCGACACGGCGCAGCCACCACGCACCACGCACCCGCACCCGCACCCGCACCCGCGGGACGACGGGAGCGGACCGGCCGACACGGCGCAACCACCACGCCGCCGCACCCGCGAGACGGCGGGAGCGGGTCGTGGCGGTGCGGCTGGAGCCCGTCGCTCAGCTCGTCACAGCCACCGCCGACCGTGGCAGCAAGCAGCAGTACGCCCAACGCGCGACGGGCTCGCCGCACCGCCACGCCCCCCCCCCGGGGGGGGGCCCCCCCCCCCCCCCCCCGACCCCGACCCACCCCCCACCCGCAGGCACCCACCCGCAAGCGTGACGGCCCCCCGACCACAGCCGCGACACCCCGTTCACCCGCAGGACACCCCAAGGTCGCCGCCCCCTGCCCAACGGGACACCACCCGCCCGTAGATCTTCGCTCGTCCCCCTCCCCTCTCCCCCTCCCCTCCCCTCTCCCCCTCCCCTCTCCCCTCCCCCACTCCCGGCCACACGGCCGAAGACCCAGAAGAACTCAAGAGAGGCACACCCATGCCGTCACCCGCCGGCCACCCCACCCCCTCGGCCGCGAAAGCGAACGCGAACGCGAGCGTGAACAGAAGGGGCTTCCTCAGGACCTCCCTGGGCGGCTCCGCCGCACTGGTGGCCGCCCCGACCCTCGTCTCCTGGCTGGGCGCAACCGACGCCAAGGCAGCGACGACCACGACGACCACGACGACCGCGACGACCGCGACGACCGCCGCCGCGTTCGTCGACGACTACCGGACGAACGTCCTGACGAACCTCACGCCCGAGACCAACGCCGTGGTGCGCGTCCTCGGCGGCATGGCCGAGGTCTGGAAGACCGGCTCCGCCTGGGACACCGGCACCCCGCTGCGCCCCGAGGTGCTGCGCGCCAACATGCGCTACTGCGCCCGCGTCACCTCCGCCCGCACCGAGGCGCAGGCCAGGGAGGCGTTCGTCCACGACCGCCAGCACCAGAGCTACGCGATGATCGCCGCCCTGGGCCCGCTCGCCGACCTCTACAAGGCGGGCGCCAAGGCGGTCACGTCGATCACCTCCGCCCCCGACACGACGCCCCCGACCACGATCAGCGATGCCGTGCCCGCCGGCGCCCCGGCCGGCTCCGCGGTCGGCGCGGGCTCGTACGCCTCGGACCTCGGGCGGGTCGCCGAGCTGGTCGACACCGTGCGCGGCCCGTTCGCCTCCGGCAACCCCGGCAAGTACGCCTTCCAGTATCCGCGTCCGTGGCGGATGAACGAGGACAGCGAGGTCGTCGACACCGGGAGGACCGACGCGCTCGGCTACCCGGTGTACGACTCGGAGGTGGTCGTCGTCACGCAACTGCTGCGCCAGCGCAGCACCTCCCCGGCGGACGACGGCGGCTTCCCCAGCGGGCACACGAACGCCTTCCACCTGGCGGCCCTGGCGTTCGCGTACGCGGTGCCGGAGCGGTTCCAGGAGCTGGTGACCCGGGCGTTCGAGCTGAGCCACACCCGGATCGTCTCCGGCATGCACTCCACCGTGGACGTCGTGGGCGGCCGCGTCATGGCCACCGCCCTCGCGGCGGCGGCGCTGGCCGACCCCGCCAACGCCGAGCTGAAGGGGGCGGCGCGAGCGCAGGCCCTGGCGTACTTCACGGACCGGACGGGCACGACGCCCGACGGCTTGTTCGCGTACGCCCACTCCGACGCGCGGGACCGGTACGCCGACCGGCGCGCCAACGCCCGCGCGGTCGAGCCGCGTCTCACCTACGTGCTCACGCGGGAGGGCCGTGACAGGCCGCTGACCGTGCCGAAGGGCGCGGAGGTGCTGCTGGAGACGCGGCTGCCGTACCTGGACGCGGCCCAGCGCCGCGAGGTGCTGCGCACGACCGCGCTGCCGGCCGGGTACGTCCTGCTGGACGGCTTCGAGCAGTGGGGCCGCCTCAACCTGTTCGCGGCGGCGGACGGTTACGGCTCCTTCGACTCGGACGTGACGGTGGTTCTGGACGCGTCGGCGGGCGGCTTCCACGCGGCGGACGTGTGGCGCAACGACATCGACGGCCGGGGCGGGCTGACCAAGAAGGGCACGGGCACGCTCACGCTGACCGGCCACAACCGGTACACGGGCGGGACGGTCGTGGAGGACGGGACGCTGGTCTCCGCCTCCGCGCACGCCCTGGGACACGGTGACGTACGCGTGCTGGGCGGCGCCGTCCGGATCGAGGAGCCGGTCCAGGTGCACGGCCTGTTCGCGCAGGAGGCCGGCGCCTTGGAGGCGACGCTGCGCGGGGGCCGGCGCCAGGAGGTCCTCACGGTGACGCGACGGGTCGTGCTGGGCGAGGGCAGTGTGCTGTCGCTGCGCCTGGACGAGGAGAGGCCGCCGGCGGCGGGGAGCACCGTCCGGGTGATCGGCGCCCCGGCGCTGCGCGGCAGGTTCGCCCGTGTCGAGCTGCGCTCGGACACGCTGCGGGCCGTACCGGTGTACACGGCGGACGGCCTGTCGGTGCGGCTCCTGAAGCGCTAGCACCGCGGCGGGACGCGGAAGCCGGTGCGCGGCGGGCCCAGGAGCCCGCCCCGCACCGGCTCGCCCGTCCCCTGTCGAAGCCCCGCACGACCACCTGACAATGCCGCACACGCCACCCGCCGGAACCACGCCCCACCCGCCGGAACCACACCCCACCACCGGAACCACCCGCACCGACCCACCACCGAAGCCACCCGCACCACCCCACCGGAGCCTCCCGCACCACCCCACCGGAGCCCACCCCCCATCCGTCCTCACGCCCCCGGCCGTGAACGGACCGTGAGCTATGTTGAGCTTCGTGGGAGACAAAGGAGGAGGACCGGTGCCATCGCCTCAGCAGGCACGCGCACAGGCGACCACGATCACCTCGGGCAAGACCGCTCCGGAGGCGGAGGTGTCCGCGACCTCCCGGCTGCGGGCCCTCTTCGACGGGCCCCATCTGTCCCCGGGGCAGCGGCGCATCGCCCAGTACCTGATCGAGCACCTCACGGAGGCGGCGTTCCTGTCGATCACCGACCTGGCCGACCGCGTCGGCGTCAGCCAGCCCTCGGTGACCCGGTTCGCGGCCGCCGTGGGCTTCAGCGGTTACCCGGCGCTGCGCGAGAAGCTCCAGTCGATCGCGCTCGGCACCCGGACCGGCGGGCCGGCGGCGGCCGAGGTGGACCGGAGCAACGAGCTCCAGGCGGCGGTCGACGCGGAGATCGAGAACCTGGAGAACCTGCGGCGCGACTTCGCCGACCCGGACCAGGTCATCGACGTCGGCCGGCAGCTGTCGGCGTCGACGCCGCTGACCATCGTGGGCCTGCGCATCTCGGCCTCGCTGGCCGAGTACTTCGCCTACGCCGCCCGCCGGATCCATCCGGACGTACGGCTGGTGACGCGGGGCGGCAGCGTCGCCTACGACGCGCTGCTGCAGTCCCGGGAGGCGGGCGGCACCTGGGTGCTGGCGTTCTCGATGCCCCGGCACGCGCAGGAGACGCTCACCGCCGTCCGGGTCGCGCGCAGCGCCGGCCTGAAGGTGGCGCTGGTGACGGATCTGGCGCTGGGGCCGATGGCCGACGAGGCCGACGTCACCTTCGCCACCGGCACCGGTTCCCGGCTGGTCTTCGACTCGTACGCCGCCCCCGGGGTGATGGCCGCCGCGCTGCTGCAGGCCATGACGGACGCGGGCCCCGAGCGCACCCAGGCGCGTCTGGAGGAGTACGAGCAGATAGCCGAGCAGCACCACTTCTTCCTGCGGGAGTGACGCCGCCGATCCCCGACCCCCGCCCACTGCCCCCACCTGCCCCACCGCACAGCCGCACCACCCACCCCCCGAGCGAAAAAGCACAGACGGATCATTGTCGGCATTTCGCGCATGAATGTTTTCATACGCCTTGCAAAGGAGTCGGTATATATAAATACTGCTCACGGCCGCACCCGCCCGCCAAGGGCTCGAGTACGGACACCCGGAGCCGCCGTCCCCTACCCACGTCGGCGCCCCGGGCGTCCGGGGCCTCGCCGGCGCGAGGGCCCACGGCGGCCCCGGTCATCCCCTGGGCCGGGGCCGCCGGGAAACGTCGGACCACCCGTCACGACGCCGCACACCCGGAAGCGATGATCATGCCCCTGACGACGACGCGCATCAGCCCGGACTGGCCGTGCCAGGTCAAGACTCCCGGCACCTACGACTGGGAGCGTTCCGCGGCCAAGTGGCTGCGCGAACTGGTCCCCGCACGCTACGCGAGCTACCCGGCGCTGCTGCGTCATCCCGTGCTGCTCGCCCGCCACGCGCAGATCCAGGTCCAGCACGAGATCCGGGTGGCCCGCACCGCCCTGCAGACCGCGCGCGCCGACCTGCCCCGCCTCGGGATGCCCGAGTCGGTCATCGAGCACACGATCAAGCTGTACGCGGCCGAGGTGCTGCAGCTCCAGCACATCGCCCGCAGCGTCCGCGCGGTGACCGAGGCCCTCGCGGACAACGCCACCGGTCGCTGAACCCCGTCCTCCGTTCCGTGCCCGCTCCGGGCGTCGCGCCGGGCGTCGCGCCGGCCACCGGCGTCCCCGCAAGACCACGCTCGGACCCGCGTCCGTGTGCCATGCTCGTGGCGTGACGAGCGAACCCGCCCGCCCCGCCGAGTCCGGCGTCGTACCCGACATGGCCGCGCTGACCCGGGTCGTGGCGCGCCAGCGCGCCGAGATGGACCGGCTGCAGGACCTGGCGGCCACCTCGGCCGTGCTGGAACGCGCCAAGGGCGCCGTGATGGCGCAGACCGGATGCTCCCCGGACGCCGCCCAGGAGGAGCTGCAGCGGCGGTCGAAACAGGCGCGGCGGACGCTGCTGGAGGAGTGCTGGATCACCCTGGGCAGCCTGGGTCCGCCCGCCGGCGCGGGCCTCGAGCCGCCCCCGGAGGGCTCGGTCGCCGGCGCCGTCGCGCAGGAGCTCCCGGCCCTGCCGGAGGCCGGTGCGGCCGCCCTCGGCCGGCTGGGGCGGGCGCTCGCCCGGGTCGGCGGTCCGCAGGACCTGGCCCGGTGCCTGCTGGACCACCTGGCCCCGGACACCGGCGCCGACGCCGTGCTGCTCTTCGCGCGGCTGCCCGCCGGCGGCCTGGAGCTCGTCGGCCACGCCGGCATCGACGAGACGCTCGCCGGCCAGTGGAGCCGGGTGCCGCCGCTGAGCGGGATCGCCGCGCTGGACGCCCTGGACGCCGGGCAGGCGCGCTGGCTGGAGGACCTCGAGGCGGACCGGAAGCGGTACCTGCTGATCGGGAACCCGCCCGGGCGGTGGCCGAGCCGGGCGTGGCTGCCGGTGCCGGCGCCGGCCGGGGAGCGGACCGGTGTCGTCGTCGGCGTGTTCCGCCGCCGCGCGGACCCGTTCGGCACCGAGGTGCGCCACCACCTGCTGGCCGCCGCCCGGTTGTGCGCCGGACCGCTGCGCATGCTGGACCTCCGTCAGGAGCCCCTCGTCGGGACGGAGTCGGAGGCCGTGCAGACGGTGTTCGACCGGCTGCCGGTCGCCGCCGTCCTGCTCACCCCGCTGCGCGCCGACTCCGGCCCGGTCGAGGACTTCCGCGTCGACGCCGCGACCGGCGCGACCCACGACGCGGCCGGCCGCAGCGGCCGTCACCTGGTGGGCCTGCGCTTCTCGGAGTGCTGGCCCGACCTGACCGGGGAGTCCCTCTGGCAGGGCTGCCTGAACGCGCTCGCCTCCGGACAGCCGTACGAGAGCGAGCCGTTCGCCCGGCAGCAGGTGGTGGCCGGGGTGAGCGAGCTGTCCACCTACTCGGCCCGGGCCGCGCGGCTCGGTGACGGACTGGTCGTCAGCTGGATCCGGCACGACCCCTCGGACCGGCAGCAGCAGCGGCTCGCGGACGTGCAGCGCCTGGGCAACCTGGGCTGGGCGAACTGGAACCTGGTCACCGGTGAGGCGAGCTGGTCCACGCAGGTCTTCAGCATCTTCGACCGCGACCCCGCACTGGGCGCCGTGTCCCTCGCCCGGCTGCCCGGCCTGGCGCTGCCGGAGGACAGGCCGGTGCTGACCCGCGCCGTCGGGGAGCTGATCCGGGACGGACGGCCGTGCGACGTGCCGTTCCGGATCGTGGCCCACGGGGGCGTCCGGCACCTGCGGGCGGTCGCCGAGGCCGTCGCCGACGACCGGGGCAGCCCCGTCGAGGTGCACGGCTTCGTCCAGGACCTGACCGCGCAGCGCAGCGCCGAACTCGCCCTCGTCGCCAGCGAGCGGGCCATCCTCACCCAGCACGGCGTGCTGCAGGCCGAACGCACGGTGGCGGCCCGTCTCCAGGACGCGCTGCTGCCGCTGCCGAAGCAGCCGGTCCGGCTGGCCGGACTGCGCGTCGACATCGCCTACGTGCCCGCGCAGTCGGGGCTCAACGTCGGCGGCGACTGGTTCAGCGCCATCGAACTGCCCGACGGCGACGCCCTGTTCGTGCTGGGCGACGTCGCCGGGCACGGCATGGACGCCGTCGCCGCGATGGCCCTGCTGCGCTTCACCGCCAAGGGCATGATCATCACGGGTTCGTCGCTCACCGGGGCGCTGGCCCGGCTCAACGCCCTGCTGCTGCACTCCCGCGATTCGCACGGCAGCGCCACCATGGTCCTGGCCCGCTACGACCCGCGCGAACGGCGGCTGGTCTGGGCCCAGGCGGGCCACCCGCCGCCGCTGCTGCTGCGCGACGGCGAGGCCCGCTACCTCACCCGGCCCCACGGGATGCTCCTCGGCGCGCACGAGGCCCCGCACTACGAGGAGTCGGAGTTCCGCCTCCGGTCCGGCGACCGGCTGCTGCTGTACACCGACGGTCTGGTCGAGCGGCCCCCGGAGAGCATCGACCGCGGTCTGGAACGGCTCGCCCGCGCCGCCACCGCGGCCGGGCCGGCGCCGCTGGAGCGGCTGCTCGACGCGATGCTGGAGCCGGAGCGGCGGGACGACGTGTGCGTGCTCGACATCCGGGTCCCCGGGGACGGGGCGGCGGAGTAGGCGCACGGCGTCAGCCGGTGCGGGATTCCAGGTCACGCCGGGTGTCGTCGCCGTAGACGCCGGTCTCGTCGCCGCGGATGCCGTACCAGAGCTGGAAGCGGGCCACGGCCTCGGTGAGGACGGTGCCGTAGCGGCCGTCGGTGGGGCCGTCGTCGTAGACGTCCGGGATGCGGCGCAGGCGTTGCTGGAGATCGGCGACCTCGGGCCCGCTGTCGCCCTCGCGGAGGGTTCCGGCGCCGTCGGGGTCGGTGGTGGCGCCGTCGGGGTCGGTGGTGGCGGCGGGCCCGGTGGTCGCCGGTGCGGGGGCGGCGGCGGGCGGGGTGCGGGCGGCCGCCCCGGTGTCACGGCCCGGCAGCAGCAGGGCACAGGCGAAGCCGGCCAGGGCCGCGGTGAGGACGGCGACCGCGGCGACGGCGGCGCGGTGGGGTCCGGCGCCGTGCTCGCGGGGCGGCCTGCGCGGTCGCCCCGGCGGCGTCCGCGCGCCCACCGGCGGGAGTTCCCGGGTGTCCGCCTCGGCGCCGGGCGTGTCGGCGCCGGCACCGGGCGCGCCGGCCCCGGTGCCGGGTGTCGCGTCCGGCAGGCGGACGGCTTCGTAGGGGCCGCCGTCCTGCGCCGTGTCGCGGAACAGCTCCGCGAGCGCGTCGGTGTTGCGCGGCCTGAGCACCCGGACGGGTTCCAGGACCGGGCGCTCGTGCGGTTCTCCGGGTTCGGCCGGTGTCGGCACGCTGGTCTCCCTCCGTCCCGTGTTCCCGGGGAGGGGTACGTGCGCGGGCGCGGCGGCGTTCAGCCGGCGAGGAAGCGGTGCAGGGAACGGGTCGTCGCGGCGACGAAGGCGTCCCGTCCGGCGTCGTCGAGGGCGTCCAGGGACAGGTAGGGGTTGAGGTCCTCCAGCTCCACCAGCAGCAGCTCCCCGCCGGGGGCGCGGCAGGCGTCGACGCGCTGGATGCCGTGCGCGAGGCCGTTCCAGTCGATGAAGCGGCGGGCGAACTCCAGGTCGCGCGGGGTGGCGTCGTACGGCTCCAGCTGCCAGCGGCGGTCGGGGTGCGGGGCGTACAGGGCGTACTGGAAGTCGTGGTCGACGAAGTAGAAGGAGATCTCGTGGGCGAAGTCGACGCAGGGCTGGATCAGGGTGGCTCCGTCGGCCAGGGCCGGCACGGCGTCGGGCGTCACGATCCGCAGGCCCACGGAGTCGGCGCCCCGCTTCGGCTTGACCACGTACCGGTCGGCCCGGGGCAGGCGGTGCAGGTCCTCGGGGCGGTCCACGGTGGGGATGACCGGGAAGCCGGCCGCGCTCAGGTCGAGGAGGTACTGCTTGCCGGCCATGTCGGCGCGGCCCGTGAGCGGGTTGTAGACGCGGGTCCCGGCGCTCAGCGCCCGCTCGCGGAAGGCGTCGTACTCCGCCTGGTAGCCGAGGACGGGGCCGCTGTTGCGGACGACGACGGCGTCGAAGGCGTCCATCAGCGCCGCCGCGTCCCGGGGGTGGCACAGGGCGAGGTCGAAGTCGGCGCGCAGCCGGGAACCGAGCAGGATGTCCTCGTCGCAGTAGCGGCGGCCGCGGGCCTGGTACGCCAGGTCGGTGACGTAGAGGAGGCGGGGGCGGGCGGCGGGCATGCGGGGCTCCTCGGTGCGGGCGGTGCGGGCGGTGCGGGCGGTGCGGTGCGGTGCGGTGCGGTGCGGGCGGTGCGGGCAGCGTACGCGGGCGTGCGGGCGGGCCCCGCGGCGGGTTCCGCCTCCACGGTGCGCCGGTACGCGGAGAACCGGGTCCCGTGCGGCCCGGGCCCGCGGCGGCGGCCGTGGGCGTGGAACCACGCGTCCCGGCCGGGGCCGTACGATGGCAGGACCGTGTCCCTCTTCTCCCGAAGGGCTCCCGCACTCCCGTGACCACCGCCACTCTCCTCGACGGCAAGGCCGCAGCGGCCGACATCAAGAACGAACTCGCTCTCCGTGTCCAGGCGCTGAAGGAGCGCGGTGTCACCCCCGGTCTGGGCACGATCCTCGTCGGCGACGACCCGGGCAGCCGTTCCTACGTGGGCGGCAAGCACCGCGACTGCGCGCAGGTCGGCATCGCCTCGATCCGGGTGGAGCTGCCCGCCGACGCCTCCCAGGCCGACGTGGAGGCCGCGGTGCTGCGGCTGAACGACGACCCGGCGTGCACGGGGTTCATCGTGCAGCTCCCGCTGCCCGCCCACATCGACACCCACGCCGTGCTGGAGCTGATCGACCCGCTGAAGGACGCCGACGGGCTCCACCCGACGAACCTGGGCCGGCTGGTGCTGGGCATACCGGGCCCGCTGCCGTGCACCCCGCGCGGCATCATCGACCTGCTGCGGCGCAACCACGTGCCGATCACCGGGCAGCAGTTCTGCGTCATCGGCTGCGGTGTCACGGTGGGCCGGCCGCTGGGGCTGATGCTGACCCGCAGCACCGAGCACGCCACGGTGACCCTGTGCCACGAGGCCACGCAGGACACGGCCGCGCACGCCCGGGAGGCGGACGTGGTGGTGGCCGCCGCCGGCGTGGCGCACCTGGTCCGGCCCGACTGGATCAAGCCGGGCGCGACCGTCCTCTCCGTGGGCCTGACGCGCACGGTCGAGGGCGTCCTCGGCGACGTGCACCCGGACGTCGGCGACGTCGCCGGGTCGTTCGCGCCGCCGATCGGCGGGGTGGGGCCGATGACCCGGGCCATGCTGCTGACCAACGTGGTCGAGGCCGCCGAGCGGCTCTGACGCCGGTGTGCCCGGCCGGGCAGGCGCCGGGCTGCGCCCGTACCTCGTCGACGGCGCCGACGAGCAGCCGGCCGGGAGGCTCCCTGTCCTGAACCCGGCACGCGGTGGGCACTCGGTTCCCCCACGGGAGGGAACCGAGTGCCATCCGGGTCGCTCAGGTGTTACGTTCCGTGCCATGAGCCCCCGTGACAGCGCCGCGCCCTCCCCCGCGAAACCGCCCATGCGGGACGCCCTGGTGGCGGCGGCCTTCCAGCTGTTCCTGGAGCGGGGCTACGAGCAGACCACCGTCGACGACATCGTGGCCCTCGCGGGCGTCGGACGGCGGTCCTTCTTCCGCTACTTCCCCTCCAAGGAGGACGTGGTCTTCCCCGACCACGAGCGCTGCCTGACCGACATGACCGCCTTCCTCGCCGCGAGCGGGGAGGAGGACGAGCCGGTGCGCCGGGTGTGCGACGCCGCCCGGCTCGTCCTGCTCATGTACGCCGAGAACCCCTCCTTCTCCGTCCAGCGCTACCGCCTCACCAAGCAGGTGCCGGGGCTGCGCGCCTACGAGCTGTCGGTGGTGTGGCGCTACGAGCGCGCGCTCGCGGAGTACCTGCGCGGCCGCTTCGCCGGCCGGCCCGACGGGAACCTGCGGGCCGACGTGGTCGCGGCCGCCGTGGTCGCCGCGCACAACAACGCCCTGCGCTCCTGGCTGCGGTCGGAGGGGCGGGACGACGCGAGCGCGACGGTGGACCACGCCCTGGGGTACGTGCAGTCGGCGTTCGGCGCGCCGCCGGCCGCCTCCCCGGCCCCGGCCCCGGCCGGGGAGACGCCCGAGGACGTGGTCGTGGTGGTGTCCCGCCGGGGGGCGCCCCTGTGGCGGGTGGTGCAGGAGCTCGAGACGACCCTCGGCCGGGCCTGACCCCCGCGAGACGTCCACCGCTTCCCCGCATTTTCGGGGTACGCAGTGCCTTTACGCGTGGCACTGAGTGCCATACCCTGTGGGCGTGCACGGTGGCACGGCGACCGCGCACGGGCGTGCGCGGGTGGCCGCGCACGCGGCATTCCGGCCGAGGGCAGGGAGTTGACCAGCGTGTACCACCACTCAGCGAGCGCCGTGCAGCCGACGACGGGGTCCTCGGCGGGCGTCCTCGACCACCGGGGCGCGGGCGGCGAGGCGATCCACTTCCAGCGCTGCACCTGGTGCGGCACCGCCATGTACCACCGGCTCCTGTGTCCGGTCTGCCAGGGCAGCGACCTGCGCACGGAACGCAGCGAGGGCACCGGCACCGTCCGCCACTCCACGGTGGTGCACCGCAACACGCCCTCCGCGCGCAACGTGTCCCTGATCGAGATGGCCGAGGGCTTCGTGGTGCGCGGCCGGGTCATGGGCCCGCCCATCGGCATCCACAGCGGCGACCGCGTCCGGCTGTCCACGGCCCAGGACCCGGTCCGGGGCGAGCCGGTCTTCCAGCTCGTCGACGAGCCGTACCGGGCCTGGCGCTGACTCCTCGCACCGGCCGTCCCGGGCGTCCACGCCCGGGACGGCGTCACTGATCCGCACCGGTTTCCCGGTCCCGAAGCACCGGAGGGCGGCCGGCCCGACGGCCGGGACGAGCGCGCCGTCGCGTTCGGCGGCGGCGGGGTGACCGGCCGCCCCCGTCCCCGTGCCGCCGAGCAGGGCGTCCGGCATCCGAGTGCCGCCCCTGCCGTGCGCCCCGTCCACGACGGCCACCCGCACCGGAGGCCGCCGCAGCGGGCGGAGCGTCAGCCGGACGCCGCCGCGTGCTCGGCCGCCGTGTCCCCGTGCGGCGCGCCGCACGTCGAGGTCGTCCGGGTGCGGGGCCCCGGCCGGCGGCTCTCCTCGGCCTCCGCCCCCAGCCGCCCGGCGCTGCCGTTCGCCCTCACCCGGCCGCCCCCTCACCACGTACGCGGTGAGGGGGCGGCCGTCGTCCCGCTCGGCGTCGCGGTCCGGGACGCTCGGCGTCGGGCCGGCCGCCGGTTCCCGTGCGAACGGGCCGTCGGCGGCGGCCGGTCCCGGGTGACCGGATCCGTGCGGTGGGCGGACCGGACCTTCCGGCACAGGCAACCCACAGGGTGGGTTTCCCTTCCTCCGTGACGCGAGGGGCCGCCGGTACGGACGGGGCTCCCGCGCTCCGATCCGTGAGGAGTGAACCCTTGATCCGTGCCCGGCGCATAGGTGTCACCGCCGTGGCCGCACTCGCGGCCCTGGCGGGAACACCGGGACTGGCACAAGCCCACCAACCCTCCGAGACAAGGGCGTCGACCGCGTCCCCCGGCGACGCGCTGCCACCCGGCTGGCGCGTCACCGGACCGGACGGCGCCCGCGAACTGGTCTGGCGGTCCGACAGGCCCGTGCCCATGGGCGACGCACGCGTGGAGTTCCACGCGGGGAACCGTCTGCTCGGGGTGCCCGGCGCCGCCGAGGACGGCCGCACGTTCCGGCTCCCCCTCGAGGACGTCGGCGCCGCACCCCTGGACGACCTGCGGGTCCTCGCGGGCGGACGCCGCCTGGACGCACCCGCCGGCGACTCCGGCGCCGGCCGCCGCCGTTCGACCGCCCCGCAGCCGTCGGCACCGGCACCGGTCAACGCGGTCGACCCCGGCAGGCCCGGCGCGTACCGCACGGTCACCGGCGAGTACGACCTCGCCCCGGTGAAGCTGCCCGGGTTCGCCGCCCCGGTCGAGATGAGGGCCGTCGTGGTGGCCCCGGCCGGGGCCGGCGGCAAGCGGCCCCTCGCGCTGTTCCTGCACGGCCGCCACGCGACCTGCTACCGGCCGGGCGGCACCGAGGAGGACGTCACCGGCGAGTGGCCCTGCCCGGCCGGCACCGAGCCGATCCCCAGTCACCGGGGCTACCTGCGCGACCAGCAACTGCTCGCCTCGCAGGGCTATGTGACGGTGTCGGTCTCCGCGAACGGCGTCAACGCCCAGGACTTCGCGGCCGAGGACGGCGGGGCGCAGGCCCGCTCCTCCCTGGTCCGTCAGCACCTCGCGCGCTGGGCGGACTGGTCCTCCCGGCCGGCGACCGCGCCCGCCGTGGTGCGGAAGGCGCCCCGGGCGGACCTCTCGCGCGTCCTGCTGGTCGGCCACTCGCGCGGCGGCGAGGGCGTCAACCGCGCCGCCATGGACAGCCTGTACCCGCCGCCGGCCGCCCAGGACGGCTACCGGGGCCCGGTGCGCTGGAAGGTGCGCGGCACCGTCCTCATCGGACCGACGATCTTCGGACAGAATCCCGTCGCCGACGTGCCGTCGACGACGATCCTGCCCGGCTGCGACGGCGACGTCTCCGACCTCCAGGGAGAGGTGTACGTCGACGGGACGCGCGGCGTGAGCCGGGGCGCCGCCCTGCACAGCGCCGTCTACATGGTCGGCGCCAACCACAACTACTTCAACAGCGAGTGGACGCCGGGCCAGGCCGAGGCCCCCGCCTCGGACGACTTCTGGGAGGACGGGGAGCAGCGCGACCCGGTGTGCTCGCCCGGCACCGCGACCCGTCTCACCGCCGACCGGCAGCACCAGGCGGGCGCCGTCCACATCGCCGCCGCGGCCCGGCTGTTCGTCGGCGGGGACGACCGGGTGCGTCCGCTGCTGGACGGCTCCGGCCGGCGCGCCCCGTCCGCCGGCCCCGCCCGGGTCCTGACCCACGCCGTGGGCGCGCACCGCACCGGTGGGCTGCTGCCGGACGGCCGGGTGGAGGTGACCGGCGCGCGGCTGTGCTCGGCGGTGGACCCGGACCCGGCCGCGGCCTGCCTGGACCCCGGGACCGGCGGGACCTCGCCGCACTTCGCCTGGTGGGAGACGGAACGCGAGAGCGGCCGCCGCGCGGTCGCGCTGAAGTGGTCGGCGCCCGGTACGACGGCCCGGGTGACCCCCGCCGCGCCCCTCTCCCTCACCGGCGCCGAGCAGGTGGCGCTGCGGGTGATCGTTCCGCCGAACACCTCCGGCACCCGGCTCGACGTCGCCGTCACCGACACCGCCGGACGCCGCGCCGTGCTCGGCGGGGTCCGGGTCGACGGCCTGCCGGGCACCGAGCGCACCGCCTCCCACTGGGCGCGCGAGGTCCGGGTGCCGCTCACCGCCGCCACCCGGTCCGGTGTCGACCTCCGGCACGTCGAGTCCCTGGAGCTGACGCCGCTTTCGCCGTCCGGGCAGGCCTGGCTGATGGACGCCTGGGGCTGGGCGCCCGGCACCCCGGCGGTGCGGGCGGCCGCGCTGCCGCGTGTCGACGTGGGCCGCACCACCGTCGAGGAGGGCGACTCCGGCACCCGCACCTACCGGGTCCCGGTCAGCGTCTCCGGGCGGGGCACCGGCCAGGTCCGGGTGTACGTCCTGGACGAGGCCACCGGCCGGGCCACGGACCGGCTGGTGACCGTGCGTCCGGGCAGCGACGCCATCGACGTGCCGGTCCGGGTGACGGGCGACACCCGCTTCGGCTACGACGTGAGCCACGACATCGCCGTCAAGGCGGTGCGCGGCGCGGTCGTCGGCGCGCACCGGGGCGGCGTCACCGCGCGGAACGACGACCCCGAACCCACGGTCACCGTGACGCCGGTCGCGGACCGGGTGACCGAGGGACAGCCGCTGACCTGGCGCCTGTCGCTGTCCGAGGCGGCCGGGGTGGAGCTGTGGTTCCCCCTGGTGGTGCGGCCCGTCACCGGGGGCGCGGAGCTGTCCACCAAGGACGTCGACCCGGACTGGCTGGCCGAGTTCGCCGGAGCGGACCCCGACCCGGAGCGGGCGCTGTCGTCGCTCGACATCTGGCTGTCGGCGAGCGTCCCGGCCGGCGGCACCGGGACGGACCTGACCGTGCCGACGGTGACCGACCGGGTGGCCGAGCCGGCCGAGTCGGTGCGGCTGGAACTGACCGACTGGGAGGGCGCGCCGCGGCCCGGAACGCCCGTGCTGACGGGCACGGTGCTGGACGCGTCGTGACCCGGTCCTGAGGACGGGGCACGGGCCGGGCGGTCCGTGCCCCGTCCTGCTTCGGTCCGTGCCCCCGTCCTGCTTCAGAGGGTCACGCGGATGCCGACCGTCCCGTCCGTGCCCCGGCGCAGCCTGCTGCCGAGGAGGGTGAGCCGGCCGACGACGCCGTACTTGCGGGCGATCAACTTGCGGTAGCGGGCGGTGGTCGCGGCGTCGCAGATCTCGGCGGTGGCCGGGACCGGCTTGCCGGTGGGCCTGCCGCGCAGGTCGCAGGGGCCGATCAGGACGTCGCCGCGTGCTCGGATCCGCTTCACCTTCCAGGAGTCGGCGGCCGTCCAGACCCCGAGCGCGTCCCCGTCGCGCACCACCCACACCGGGGTGGCGACCGGGCTTCCGTTCTTCCGGTAGCTGGTGATCAGCAGGTACTTGCCCGCCGCCAGCGTGTCCAGCGCCGTTGTGTCCATGCCGAAAGTGTAGGAGCGGTCGCCGTGCGGGAGCGGTCGCCGTGCACCACCGGGGCGGCGCGGCCCGGTCGCGGCCGGGGTCCGCGCGTGCGGCGGGTGTGACGGTGCGTCCGGCGTCCGGTCCGTACCGGCCCCCGCCGCCGAGGCCGGTCCGCCCCGTACCGGCCCCCGCCGCCGAGGCCGGTCCGCCCCGTACCGGCCCCCGCCGCCGAGGCCGGTCCGGCGCCCACCGACCACGGCGCCCGCCGCGCCCGTCCGGCGTTGGCCGCGTCCGGCGCCGCGGACGCCGTCCCCCACGGTCCTCCGTCCTCCCCCGCGTCCGGCCCGTCCGGCTCCCCGGGGACCGCGCAGGGTTCAGCGCAGGGCGGCCCGCATCCGCCGCACCCCCTCCGTCAGGATCTCCGGCGAGGTCGCCAGGTTCAGCCGCACGTGGCCGTTCCCGCCCGTGCCGAAGTCCCGTCCGGCGCTGAGGGCGACCCGGCCGCGTTCCAGGAAGACCCCGGCCGGATCGTCGCCGAGGCCCAGCGCACGGCAGTCGAGCCAGGCCAGGTAGGTGGCCTCGCCCGGCCGGTGGACGACCGCGGGCAGGTGCTCGGACAGCAGCTCGGTGAGGAGGCGGCGGTTGTCGTCGAGGCCGGTCAGCAGGGCGTCCAGCCAGGCCGTGCCGTCCCGCAGGGCGGCGGTGTGGGCGAGGACGCCGACGTGACTCGGGCCGTGACCGACCTCCTCCGGCAGCAGCGCCAGGTCGGCGGCGGCCGCGGGGCCCGCCACGGCGAGGGCCGCCTTGAGGCCGGCCAGGTTCCACGCCTTCGACGCCGACATCAGCGACAGGCCGCTCTCCGCGCCGGGGACGCTGAGGTAGGGCACGAACTCGACGCCCCCGGCCGTGAGCGGCGCGTGGATCTCGTCGGCGACCACGCGCACCCCGTAGCGGTCGGCGAGGGCCGCCACGGCGGCGAGCTCCCCGGCGGTGTGCACGGTCCCCGTCGGGTTGTGCGGGCTGCACAGCAGGTGCGCGGCCCGCCCGCCGCCGGCGGTGGCCCGCCGGTAGGCGTCCTCGAGGACGTCCAGGTCGAGCCGTCCGTCCGCGCCGAGCGGCGCCTCGGCGATCCGGCGGTCCATGTGCGTGACGAACGGGAAGAACGGCGGGTAGACGGGCGGGTTGACGACGACCGGGTCGCCGGGCCCGGTCACCAGCTTGAGCATCTCGACGGCGCCCAGCATCACGTCGGGGACGATCGCGGTCCGCTCGGCCGCGAGCCCGTGCCAGCCCCACCGCTCGGCGGCGAACGCCGACAGCGCCTGCGCGTAGGCGGTGCCCGCGGGGTAGCCGGTGTCGCCGCGTTCGAGGGCGTCGGTGACGGCCCGCACGACGGGCCCGGCGAGGGGCACGTCCATCTCGGCGACCCACAGCGGCAGGACGTCCTGCGGATACGTGCGCCACTTCATGCTCGTACGGCGGCGCAGACGGTCGAGGCCGAGGGAGCGCAGGGGGTTCGGTTCACCGGACGTCTCGTGCGGGATCCTGGTCATGGGCTCAAGATAGGGGGCGGTGGTGCGATCCGGGATCGTGCGAACGGGTCCTCCCCGGCGGGCGCGTCCGCGGTCACGGAGACCGCCTGCGACGAGCTGGACGGCCGAGGCCGGCGGCGGAGGACGGTGCGCACGGGTCAACTCCGCGGTCTAGATTGCTCCTTGACCGTGACACGCCTTCACCAGGTACGCACAGGAGCTGATCCGTGACCGAGAACCCGCCGGCCGTGGACGGGGCCGCGCAGTCGCTGCGCGACCGCATCAACACCGCTCAGCCGCACACCGCCCGCATCTGGAACTACTGGCTGGGCGGCAAGGACAACTACGAGGTCGACCGCGCGGCCGGCGACCGGATCCGGCAACTGCACCCGGGCATCGGCGAGTACGCCCGCGCCGACCGTCTCTTCCTGGGCCGCGCCGTGCGCCACCTGGTGACCGAGGCCGGGTTACGCCAGTTCCTCGACATCGGCACCGGCCTGCCCACCGCCGACAACACGCACGAGGTCGCCCAGCGCCTCGCCCCGGAGTCGCGGATCGTCTACGTCGACAACGACCCACTGGTGCTGGCGCACGCCCGCGCCCTGCTGACCAGCACGCCCGAGGGCCGTACCGACTACCTCGACGAGGACCTGCGCAACATCGACGCGATCCTCGAACACGCGGCGAAGACCCTGGACTTCAGCCGGCCGGTCGCGCTGATCCTGCTCGGCGTGGTCATCTTCATCGGCGACGACGAGGACCCGTACGCGCTGGTGCGCCGTCTGGTCGACAGGCTGCCGTCGGGCAGCCACCTGGTGCTGTCGCACACCGTCACCTCCCCGGCGATGCCGGACGTGGACGAGGCGGTGAGGTTCTGGAACGAGCACGGCACGCCGAAGCTGACCCAGCGCACGCCCGAGGCGGTGACCCGCTTCTTCGACGGCCTGGACCTGCTGGAGCCGGGCGTGGTGTCCTGCTCGCGCTGGCGCCCGGAGGAGACCGGCGGAGCGGAGCCGGAGGAGGTCGCCATGTTCGGCGGGGTCGCCCGCAAGGCGTGAGGCGATCGCTCCCGGGGTGAACGCGGCGGGGCGCCGGCACGTATGGGGATGAGGGCGCTCGACGACCGGAGGGCCCCGCGGTGTCGGTACCGCGCGTTCGGGGTTTCGGGAGCCATGCATGAGGCACGTACGACGACGGATCGTCCGGCGAGCGACACGGCTGGCGGCCGTCGGCGGACTCCTCCTGGGAGGAGGCATGGTCACGCAGGCGGCCATGGCGAGCGAGACGCCCACCACGTCGGCCGTGGCGGGCGACGCGGCGCGGTCCGTCGCGGGCACCGGGGCGGACCTGGTCGAGGAGCTCGGCACCGCCCGGACGGCGGGCACCTGGGTCGACTCCCGGGGGCGCCCGGTCGTCGCCGTCACGGACGAGACGACGGCGGCGGCCGTCCGCGAGGCGGGCGCCGAGGCGAAGGTCGTCGGGCACAGCATGAACGAGCTGAAGAAGGCCACGGCGACGTTGCGTTCGGCGCCCCGGGTCGCCGGGACCGCGTGGATGATGGACTACAAGTCCAACCAGGTCGTCGTGCGGGCCGACCGCACCGTGTCGTCCTCCGACTGGGCGGAGCTGACGAAGGTCGCGTCGGGCATCGGCAGCTTCGTCCGCATGGAGCGCACCTCGGGCGCCTTCACCACCCGCCTCAACGGCGCCCGGCCCATCCTGTCGACGGGCGGGCGCTGTTCGGCCGGGTTCAACGTGACCAACGGGTCGAACGACTTCATCCTCACCGCCGGCCACTGCGGGCCCACGGGCGCCGCCTGGTTCGCGGACGCCCAGGGCGACCGGGAGGTGGGCCGCACGGTCGCCTCCACGTTCCCCGGCGGTGACTTCTCCCTGGTGCAGTACGCGAGCGGGGACGCCGGCGAGGGAGCCGACGTCGTGGCCATCGGGGACGGCAACGGGGTGCGGATCACGGGCGTGGGCGACGCGGCCGTCGGACAGCGGGTGTTCCGCAGCGGCAGCACGACCGGACTGCGCGACGGCGAGGTCACCGGTCTCGACGCCACGGTCAACTACCCGGAGGGCACCGTGTCCGGGCTCATCGAGACCGACGTGTGCGCCGAGTCCGGTGACAGCGGCGGACCGTTGTTCTCCGAGGGCATCGCCCTCGGCATCACCTCCGGGGGCAGCGGTGACTGCACGACGGGCGGCACGACGTTCTTCCAGCCAGTGACGAAGGCGCTGGCCCAGCTCGGTGTGCAGCTGATCGTGGCCGCGCCGTCCGGCGCCGCGGGCGACGGCGCCTCCTCCGCGCCGTCCGACGGCGGCGCGCAGCCGTCGTCCTCGCCGACCCAGGCCGCGGTCGCCCCGGGTGGGGCCTCGCCGGGTTCGACGACCCCGGTGACCGGCGGCTTCGACGGTTCGACGCTGGTCTCCCGGCTCACCGACCCCCGCAACATCGGCCCCGGGCTGCTGGTGATCGCGGGCAGTCTGGTCGCGCTCGTGGCGACGCGGTACATCCGGGCGGAGCAGGACCGCAAGGCGTACCAGCGGTACTACTCGGCGACCTGGGGGTGAGCCCCGGGCTCCTCCGGGGCTCAGCCTGCCGTCGGGGGCGCCCGGGGGGGCCCCCCCGCCCGGCCGCGCGGGGGGGCGCGGGGGGGGGGGGGGGGGGCTGCGGCGCGGCGGGCGGGGGGGGCGCGGGCCCCCCGCCGGGCGCCGGCCGGGCGGCCCCCCCCCGGGGGGGGGCCCCCGGCGCGGCCCGAGGAGGGTGACGGTGGCGAAAGGGACGCGGCGGGACGGGGTCCCGCCGCGGAAGCCGACGAGGCCGTGGAGGACGGCCGAGGTCAGTGCGAGGAGGGCACCCGTGCGTCAGGGTGCCCCGGGACGGGGGCCGGTGCGAAGGCCCCGCGGCCGGGCGGCGGTCAGGCCGCCCCGGCCGGTTGCGGAGCCGCGGCGGCCCACTCCATGACGAGCCGCTGGTACTCCTCGCGCTGCTCGACGCTCAGTGTCCCGCCCGACCGGAGCCACAGGGCCCGGATCTCCTCGTTGACCTCTTCGGCCGATCGCTCGGAAAGGGGTTCAACAGTGGTGGACATGGTGTGAATCTTACGGGGCCCCAGGTGAAGACCGCGTGAGTAAATCCTGAACTAATCGGACAAAACCGACGTGTTGCTGGTCACGTCCGCCCGTCGGCCGCCGGTGTCTCCGGCGGCCCGGGCGTCGGCTCCGCCCGTCAGGTGCCCGGCTTGCGGCCGTAGACGAAGACGTCGTCGCCGGTCTTCAGCAGCGACCAGTACTTCTTGGCGGCCGTCTTCGTCATGTTGACGCAGCCGTGCGAGCCCGGCGGGTTCCACATGCTGACGCCGACCGAGTGGAAGGCCTGCCCTCCGTCGAAGAACTGACTGTAGGGCATCGGCACGTTGTAGATCGTCGACACGTGGTCGATGTTGCGCCAGTAGATCTTCTTCAGGCCGGTGCGGGTCTCGTAGCCGTTGCGGCCGGTACGGACCGGGACGGGGCCGTAGACGAGCCGGCTGCCGTCCTGGATCCAGCTGATCTGGAGGGTGAGGTTGACGCAGGCGATGCGGCCCTTGTTGGTCGGGCACTTGCCGGCCTTGTTGGGCTGGGTGCCCACGGCCTTCTGCTTGTTCATGAGGTCCATCACGCCCCAGGTGACGGGCCCCGCGTAACCGATGTTCGGCGTGATGCCGTGCTTGGTCTGGAAGGCCTTGATCGCCTTGCAGTCGGCGGACGACTGCTTGCCGTCGACGGGCCGCCCGAGGAACTTCTCCACCTGCTTCTGGTACGGCCCCGTCTGCGTGGTGCAGCTCGCGGCCTGTGCCGGCCCCGCGCCCAGCGCGAGCGTCAGCGGGGCGACCAGCCCCGTGACCCCGAGCAGGACGGTCCCTCGTCTGCGTATGTCCCCCATGTCTGCCCTCTCCCTGGCGTGGTGACGACGTTCTCGCTCCCCTAGACAGGCGGACCCGGGCGACGGTTGTAGCGCGGGCGGAGCTGTGACGAAACGGTGAACTTCGTCTCCCGGCGCACGACGCCCGCCGGGCGGATACCGTGCGTCCATGTCCTCGTTCGTCCAGCAACTCCCCACGCTCCTCGGTGTCGTGATCGGCGCCCTGGGGTCCTACCTGGCGCTCGCCCGCAGCGACCGGGAGCGGTTCCGGCGCGAGCGGGGCGAGCGGTGGGAGGAGCGGCGGCTCGCCGTGTACGCCGAGTACGCGCGGACGTTGAAGAAGTCGGTGACGCTGACGTACCGCGTGGCCGCGCACCTGGGCAACGACCCGCACCCGCATCCGCTCTCCCTGGAGGAGGCCGAACCGCTGCTGGCGCAGGCGGCGGAGGCCCGCGACCCCTCGGGGGAGGCGCTGCTCATGCTGGGCAGCCGGGAGGTGGTGGAGCGGGCCCGGACGTGGGTGACGGCGGTGCTGGAGATGGAACGCTTCCTGCGCTCGGGCACGCGCGACCCGCGGGCCTGGCAGGCGCTGCTGGAAGGGCAGCGCGCGGGCCGCGAGGGCTACTACGCCGCCGTGCGCGACGACCTCGGACTGCCGCCGGGGCACTCGGCGCGGTGGCGGCTGCCGACGGGGCCGGACGACTGAGGGGCCCGTCCGGTCCGGCTCCCCCCTCAACCGGCTCCCCCCTCAACCGGCGCCCGGCGCTCACCGGTAGCCCGTCGTGTCCGCCGGCCTGCCCGCGTCCTGGACCTCGACGAGGTAGCGCCAGGCGTCGGGGCGGCTGCCGTCGAGGTCGGTGAAGCCGTACTCCCGGGCGAGCCCGCCGCTGGAGAGGGACGCGCCGTTGAAGCGGGCGACGTCCGGGTCGGCGGCGAGGGCGGCGACCGCGCGGCCGACGTAGCGCGGGGTCTCGGAGATGGCGAAGTGCGGGACCCGGTCCAGGGCGTCCCGCCAGGTGTCCTCGCGGACGCCGAAGGCGTCGAGCATCATCTCGGAGCGCATCCAGCCGGGGGTGAGGGCCACGGCGGTGGCGCCGCGCGGGCCGAGTTCGTGACCGAGGGAGAAGGCCATGCGCAGGACGGCGGCCTTGGCGAGGTCGTAGAAGAAGGAGTTGCGGTAGGTGTCCCGGTTGTACTCGGCGGTGCCGTCGGTCATCTCGACGACGAGGCCGCCGGGCCGGCGCAGCAGCAGGGGCAGCGCGTGGTGGCTGGTGATCGCGTGCGTCTCGACGGCGAGCCGCAGCAGCCGCAGACCGTCGTCCAGGTCGTGCTCCCAGACCGGGGTGTCCCAGGCGAAGAGCTTCTCCCCGCCCCAGATGTCGTTGACCAGGACGTCGAGCCGGCCCCGTTCCCGCGCGACCCGGTCCACCAGCGCCCGAACCTGTGCGGGGTCGAGATGGTCCGCGGGGACGGCGATGCCGCGGCCGCCGGCCGCGGTGACCAGGTCGGCGGTGTCCTCGACGGTCTCGGGCCGGTCGTACTCCGAGCGCCGCCGGCGTGTGGTGCGGCCCGTCACGTAGACGGTGGCGCCGGCCGCCCCGAGTTCCACGGCGATCCCCCGTCCCGCGCCCCGGGTCGCCCCGGCGACCAGCGCGACCTTGCCTTCCAGTGGACCGGCCATGTCCGACCTCCCGTGCGTGTTCCGTCGACGACGTCATCGAGGATCGCGGGAAAGCCGGACATCTTCCGTCGCCTTTTCCGGCGGGTCGCCTTCCGGGTCGTGGGGGCGTGAACCGGAGGGCCTCAGTGGCCGCGGGCGATCCACTCCTCGAGGTGCGGGGCCTCGTCGCCGATGGTGGTGGCGTCGCCGTGGCCGGTGAGGACCTTCGTCTCGGGCGGCAGGGTCAGCAGCCGCTCGCGGATCGAGGTGATGATCGTCGGGAAGTGGGAGTAGGAGCGGCCGGTGGCGCCGGGTCCTCCCTGGAAGAGGGTGTCGCCAGTGAAGAGGACGCCCAGTCCGGGGTCGTGCAGGCAGACCGCGCCGGGCGCGTGCCCGGGGGTGTGCAGGACGGTGAGGTCGGTGCCGGCGGCCTCGATGACCTGGCCGTCGACGAGGTGGGCGTCCGGCTCGCGGTCGGGGTGGGTCATCTTCCACAGCGCCAGGTCGTCGGGGTGCAGCCAGACGGTGGCACCCGTCAGGTCCGCGAGGGCGGGCGCGGCGCCGATGTGGTCGTTGTGGGCGTGGGTGCACACGATGGCCGTCAGCCGGCGGTCGCCGACGGCGGCGGCGATGGCCTCGGCGTCGTGGGCGGCGTCGATCACGATCGCCTCGTGGTCGTCGCCGACGATCCAGACGTTGTTGTCGACCTCCCAGGTGCCGCCGTCCAGCGAGAAGGTCCCCGAGGTGACGAGGCGTTCGATGCGCGCGGTCATCACAGCACCACCACCGAGCGCAGCACGTCGCCGTGGTGCATCCGCTCGAACGCCTTCTCCACCTCGTCGAGGGCGATGGTCTCGGTCACGAACGCCCCCAGGTCCAGGCGGCCCTGGAGGTGCAGGTCGATCAGCATGGGGAAGTCACGGGAGGGCAGGCAGTCGCCGTACCAGGAGGACTTCAGCGCACCGCCGCGCCCGAAGACGTCGAGGAGGGGCAGCTCCAGCTTCATCTCCGGGGTGGGCACGCCGACCAGGACGACCGTGCCGGCCAGGTCACGGGCGTAGAAGGCCTGCCGGTACGTCTCCGGACGGCCGACCGCCTCGATCACCACGTCGGCGCCGAACCCGCCGGTCAGCTCGCGGATCGCCTCGACCGGGTCGGTCTCCCGGGAGTTGACCGTGTGGGTGGCGCCCATCGTGCGGGCGGTGGTCAGCTTGCGGTCGTCGATGTCGACGGCGATGATCTTCGCCGCGCCCGCCAGGCGCGACCCGGCGATCGCCGCGTCCCCCACGCCGCCGCAGCCGATGACGGCGACGGTGTCGCCGCGCCCGACCTCGCCGGTGTTGATCGCCGCGCCGATGCCGGCCATCACGCCGCACCCCAGCAGGCCGGCGACCTGCGCCGACACCGACGGATCGACCTTGGTGCACTGGCCGGCCGCGACCAGCGTCTTCTCCGCGAACGCGCCGATGCCCAGCGCCGGCGACAGTTCGGTGCCGTCGGTCAGGGTCATCTTCTGCCGCGCGTTGTGGGTGTCGAAGCAGTACCACGGCCGTCCGCGCAGACAGGCCCGGCACTGGCCGCACACCGCGCGCCAGTTCAGGACGACGAAGTCGCCCGGCGCCACGTCGGTGACGCCCTCGCCCACCGACTCCACCACTCCGGCGGCCTCATGGCCCAGCAGGAAGGGGAAGTCGTCGTTGATGCCGCCCTGCTTGTAGTGCAGGTCCGTGTGGCACACGCCGCAGGCCTGGATCTTCACCACGGCCTCCCCGGGCCCCGGATCCGGCACCACGACGGTCTCCACCCGCACCGGTTCGTCCTTGCCCGGCGCGATCACTCCGCGCACTTCCTGCGCCATGGTGCTGCCCTTTCGTCGGCGGCCTTCTGTCCCTTCCCGACCCTACGCTCGACTGATCGGTAACGGCACACAACCCGGCAGGTCATCGCCCGTGAGGCGACCTTCCGGCCGCCCGCCGGAGCCGCCCGCGTAGCCTGGGCGACGCCGTCCGCACCCGCCTGTGAGGAGCCCCGTGAGCGACGCAGAAACGGCCGCCGCGCCACCCCCGTGGCGACTGTTGCTCGGTTATGTACGACCGCACCGCCGGGCCCTGCTGGCGGGGGCGCTGCTCTCCCTGGTCACCGGGGCCACCGGGCTGCTGCTGCCGCTGGTGGCGCGCGGGCTGATCGACGACCTCGCCGCGGACCGCCCGATCACGGGCGCGCTGCTCGCGCTGTCGGCGCTGGTCGTCGCCAACGCGGCGGTGGGGGCGCTGGGTTCGTACGTGCTGCGGCGCACGGCCGAGTCGGTGGTGCTCGGGGCGCGGCGCGCGCTGTCGTCGTATCTGCTGCGGCTGCGGATCACGGCCGTGGACCGCAGCGAGCCCGGTGATCTGATGGCGCGCGTCACCTCGGACACGACGCTGCTGCGGGAGGTCACCACCGACTCGCTGGTCGGCCTCGGCACCGGCGGGCTGACGCTCGTGGCGACGGTGGTGCTGATGGGGGTGGTGGACCCGGTGCTGCTCGGGGTCACGCTGGCGGTGATCCTGGGCGCAGGCACGGTCCTCGGGGTGATCGTGCCCCGCATCAACCGGGCCAGCCGGCGCGCTCAGGACGCGGTCGGCGTGATGGGGGCCTCGCTGGAGCGGGTGCTCGGCGCGCTGCGCACGGTGAAGGCGTCGGGTGCCGAGGCCCGCGAGGAGCGGGCGCTGCACGCGGCGGCCGAGGAGTCGTGGCGGCAGAGCGTACGGGCCGCCAAGTGGTCGGCGGCCGCGGGCAACACGGCCGGGCTGGCGATGCAGACCGCCTTCATCACGGTGCTGGCGGTGGGCGGGGCGCGGGTCGCGACGGGTGCGATCGACATCGCGACGCTGGTGGCGTTCCTGCTGTACGTCTTCTATCTGATGTCGCCGATCCAGCAGGTCGTGGGCGCGATCACGCAGTACCAGACGGGCTCGGCGGCCCTCGGCCGCATCCAGGAGGCGCTGCGGCTGCCCGCCGAGCCGGCGGCGGCCGGGGCCGAGCCGCTGCCGTCGTCCGGCGACGGGCCGGCCGCGCTCGCCTTCCACGACGTCCGTTTCCGCTACGCCGACGACCTGCCGTACGTCCACCACGGGGTGACGTTCGAGGTGCCGGCCCGGGGCATGACCGCGTTCGTCGGGCCGTCCGGCGCCGGCAAGACGACGGTGTTCTCGCTCGTCGAGCGGTTCTACGACCCGCAGTCCGGCGCGATCACCCTCGACGGGCGCGCCCTCACCGACTGGGAGCTGCCCCGTCTGAGGTCCGCCATCGGCTATGTCGAGCAGGACGCCCCCGTGCTGTCCGGCACGCTGCGCGACAACCTGCTGCTGGGGAATCCCGCGGCCGGAGAGGACGCCGTGCGGCGGGTGCTGAAGACGACCCGGCTCGACGACCTGGTCGCCCGGCTGCCGCAGGGCCTGGACACGCGGGTCGGGCACCGCGGGACCAAACTGTCCGGCGGGGAGCGCCAGCGGGTGGCCATCGCCCGGGCCCTGCTGCGCGGGCCGCGCCTGCTGCTGCTCGACGAGGCGACGTCGCAGCTGGACGCGGTGAACGAGGCGGCCCTGCGCGACACCGTCGCCGACGTGGCCCGCACGACCACCGTCCTCGTCGTCGCCCACCGGCTGTCGACGGTGACCTCCGCCGACCGGATCGTCGTGATGGACGCGGGCCGGGTCCGGGCGGTGGGCACGCACCGTGAGCTGGTGGCGGCCGACCCGCTGTACGCGGAGCTGGCGGCGACCCAGTTCCTGGCGAGCGCCGGGTGAACCGGCCGGCCCGCACGGGAGACGGTCGACGTGTCAGGCGTCGGCGGCGGGCGGCGGCGTGGGCGAGCCGGTGCGGCGTCCGCGCTTGCCGGGGCCGGTGGCCCGGAGGAGTCTCGAAGGTGAGGGCCCGGCGGCCCGCTCCCCCTCGGCCGGGGCCCTCCGAGGAGGTCACCATGGGCACCGCGGCACGTTCCGTCTTCGACACCGACACCCTGCGCCGGGGCATAGAAGGGCAGACCCCGCAGACCCTGCTGTCGCTCTACGCGGACGACGCCGAACTGCGCGTCGTCGACCACCACACCCAGCCCAGCCATCCCAAGGTGCTGCACGGCCGTGACGAGATCGCCGAGATGCTCGACGACGTCTACAGCCGGGACATGACGCACACGCTGGAGGAGTGCGTCGTGCAGGGCGACCGCGCCGCCTTCAGCGAGTCCTGCGAGTACGCGGACGGGGTGCGCGTCCTCTCCGACTCGATGATCAAGCTGCGCGACGGCAAGATCGTCGAGCAGACGATCATCCAGGCCTGGGACGAGTAGCGAGGAGGTGCACGGAGCCCGGGGCGCACCGCTCGCGGCCCGCCGGCGGGGCCCGGAGGCCGGTGCGCCGGTCAGGGGCCGCCCGGCGTCCACTCCCGTGGCCGCAGGATGCCCAGCAGTTGCCGGACCAGTTCGTCCACGGCCTCGTCCAGGGTCGCGTCCACCCATCCGGCGCTCCAGTCGTGGAGGAGGCCGTTGACGCTGCCGATGAAGGCGGTCGCCGCGAGGCGGTAGTCACGGCGGGCCGCCTCGCCGCGGTCGGCGGCCGCGGTCGCCTCGGCGCAGATCAGCTCCACCCAGCGGGCCCGGCGGGCCAGGCGCTGCTCCTCCAGCCGCGGGCTGACGCCGACGATCTCGACGAAGGTGATGCGGATGCGGCGCGGGTCGGCGGTGACGCTGCCGGCGTAGGCGCGGAAGATCGCCGTGACACGGTCGGCCAGCGGGAGGTCGCGGGCGGCGGCGACGGCGTCCACCACCGCCTCCTCGGCCCAGTCGTTGACCTTCAGGTGCAGCGCCGCCAGGACGTCCTCCAGGGTGCGGAACTCCTCGTAGAACTGGCGCGTCGACAGGCCGGCCGCCTCGCTGAGCGCCGCGACCGTGGTGCCCCGGTACCCGGGGGTGTCACCGAACAACTGCAGTGCCGCGTCCAGGAATCTGCGGCGCCGCTCGGCCTGCCGCTCCTCGGCGGACTTGCCGGCGTACCGGCCGGTCGGCGCCCTGAGCCTGCCCGCCACTGGGCCTCCTTCGTCGCTCCTCCGGTCGATTTTGTCGTGCACGCGGTCTTGTGGTCACGGCCACCCCTTCCTTACTTTCCAGTAAGTCCACTCTGAACGCAGCCGTGTTCAGATTCCGACCTCGCTCGCCCCTGCCCGCGCACCCGCCCCCCACCCAGAGGAGAGAGCAGTCATGCCTGCCAGCAGAACCAGGCACCTTTGCTCCGTGGCCGCCGCCCTCGTCCTGACCGTCACCGCCCCCGCGGCCGTCGCCACGGCCGCCACCGGACCCGACGCCGCCGCGCTGCGCGAGGTGATGTTCGTCGGGAACAACTGGGACGGCACCGCCGACGTCATCAAGTCCGGCGGCGACTTCGCGAAGATCGGCCGGATCGACGTCGTCCCCGACAAGGACGAGCGGATGGCGGAGATCAACGCCGACCCGATCCGGTGGATCGCCTTCATGACCGTCCGCAACAGCGTCGGCGAGGGCCACGACCAGTTCGTCGACGACATGTACTCCACGCCGGACGGCACCTCGGTGGTCGTCTCCCGGCCCAGCTTCGCGGACGTCGTCTCGATCAACCTCACGACGGGCGCCGTCAACTGGCGCTTCCCGGTGTCGGGTTTCCGCTCGGACCACATGGCCGTCTCCCCCGACGGCACCCGTGTCGCGGTCTCCGCCTCGACGTCGAACACCGTGCACGTGCTGGACATCACCACGGGCAAGCAGCTCGGTTCGTACTCCACGGGCGACAAGCCGCACGAGAACATCTTCACCAAGGACGGCAAGTACATCTGGACCATGTCGATCGGCGACGTGAACACCGCGCTCGACGCGACGTGGCTGGACTGGACGAAGGGCGACCGGCGCATCACCGTCGTCGACGCGACCACCTTCCAGCAGGTCAAGGTGATCGACATGCGGCAGCGCCTGGACGCGATCGGCCTCACCGGCTACTCGGACGCCGTGCGCCCGGCCGTGTTCTCGCCCGACGAGTCCAAGCTGTACTTCCAGGTGTCCTTCTTCAACGGCTTCTTCGAGTACGACATCGCCACGGACAGGATCACCCGGACCAAGACGCTGCCGAAGAACCCGGCCACCAGTGACGACCGCACCACCTTCGTCAACGACTCGCGCCACCACGGTCTGTCGATGAGTCCCGACGGCGGCAAGCTGTGCGTCGCGGGCACGATGGACGACTACGCGACCGTCGTCGACCGCGCCACCCTCCAGGAGGGCCCGCTCGTCACCGCCTCCAAGCCCTACTGGGCCACGGTCAGCGGCGACGGCAAGAGCTGCGTCGTCTCCGAGAGCGGCACCGACCAGGTCACCGCGATCGACTTCGCCACCGGCAGGAAGGTCGTGTCGGTGCCGGTGGGCGACCACCCGCAGCGCGTCCGGCTCGGCCATGTCGCCGCCGACTGGACGAGCCCCGCGAGCTGACTCAGCCGAACCGCTCCGCCAGGTACGCGACGGTGCGTCCCGCCCCGTCCTCCGCGGCCAGGTGCCGCGCGGCGGCCTCGGCGGACCGGGCGTACCCGGGGTGCCGTACGGCGCGGTCGAGCGCGTCGGTCAGCGCCTCGGCCGTGAGCGACCCGAACGGCAGGGGCGCGGTGGCGGCGCCCAGCCGGGCCAGCCGTGCCGCCCAGAACGGCTGGTCCGCCGCCACCGGTACCGGTACCGCGGGCACCCCGGCGCGCAGACCGGCCGCCGTGGTGCCCGCTCCGGCGTGATGGACCACCGCGGCCACGCGGGGGAAGAGCAGGGCGTGGGGCACGTCCCCCACGGTGAGCACGTCGTCGCCGTCGGCCGCGAGGCCGGCGCTGCCGCTCTGCAGGATGCCGCGCAGCCCGGCGGCGCGCAGAGCCCGTACGGCGAGGGAGCTCAGCCGTTCGCCGTGGCCGGCCCCCATGCTGCCGAAGCCGACGAGAACGGGCGGCGGGCCGGCCGCGAGGAAGTCCTCGACCTCGGCGGGCAGACGCTCGGCCGGATCGAGGTACGGCCACCAGGTGCCCACGATCTCCAGGCCGGGGCGCCAGTCGGAGGGGCGGGGCACCAGAGCCGTGCTGAAGCCGTGCAGCACGGGACGGTGCGCCCGTTCCTGGCGGCGGCGCTCGGCGGCCGGCGTGCGCGCGGGCAGGTCCAGGCGACGGCGCAGCTCGGTGACGGCCTGGGTGTGGACGCGGTCGGCCATGCGCAGGGCGAGGCGGCCCGCGAGGCGGTTGCCGAGGCGGCCCAGGGAGCGCGCGCCGGTGACGGGGGGCGGGAAGTCGCCGGTGGGGGCGGTGGGCTGGAGGTGGACGTCGAGGTTCGGGATGCCGGTGGCCTCGGTGAGGTGCCGGCCGAGCGGGGCGGTGGTGGTGGACAGCAGGAGCAGGTCCGTGTCCGGGGTCACCACGTCGACGAAGCCCTGCCCGAGTTCGGTGACGAACGCGGTGGCGGTGCGCATCAGTTCCCGCCGGCCGGACACGTCGCCCTCCGCACGGCCGGGAAGGCCGCGGAACCCCAGCCCGGCCGCCCGCGCCGAGGACGCGAAGGTCTCGTGCGCCGCGAGGACCACGTCGTGCCCGACGCGCCGCAGTTCGGCCCCCAGGCCCGTGTACGGGGCGACGTCGCCCCGTGAACCGGCGGCGGCGATCAGGATCCTCACGGCTGCTCCTCCTCGGAAGGGGTGGGGGCCCCGGACGGCCGGCGGGCGGCGTTGGCGTGCACGGCCTCGCACAGGTAGGCGGCGAGTCCCGGGCGCTGCTGCGGCGCGGGCACGACGAGGGCGAAGGCGCGCGGGTCGGCGGCGAAGTCGTCGGCGATGCGCCGGTGCATCGCGGGCGGGCAGTCGGTGAACCAGCGGGTGACATGTGCCCGGTGCCGCTCGGCGAGGTCCATGGCCCGCTCGCCGTCGGCGGGCTCGCCGGCGTCGTGGGCGTCGAGCAGGTCGGCGCGCCAGTCGGCGGCCTCGGCCATCAGCCGCCGCCAGTCCTCCTTGGTGTGGGCGGCCGCGCGCGCCATCGCCTCGCGCCGTCCGGCCGAATCGGCCCACTTCAGCTGCGCCTCGGTGGCGTAGCTGAGGTCGAAGGCGATGTCGCCGAAGACCTCGAAGCGCTCCTCGGGGGTCATCGGCACACCGGTCTGCTGGACCTCGATGGCCCGCTCGGTGACCTCCGCCAGCCGTTGCAGCCGGGCGATCTCCTCGGCCAGCCGCCGTTGCCGCTCCCGCAGCCGGTCGAGGGCGCCTGCCTGCGGGTCCTCGAGGATGGCGGCGATCTCTTCGAGGGAGAAGCCGAGTTCGCGGTAGAAGAGGATCTGCTGGAGCCGGGCCAGATCGGCGTCGTCGTAGAGCCGGTATCCGGCCCGGCTGCGGCCGCCGGGGGCGAGCAGGCCCGTCCGGTCGTAGTGGTGCAGCGTGCGCACCGTCACGCCGGCGAAGTCCGCGACCTGCCGTACGGAGTACCTCATCCACCTGCCCTTTCGTCGGGGTACAGCGTCGGCCCTGACGCAAGGGGAGGGTCAAGCGGGGGTCGGTCAGCCCAGTTTCTGCGCCGCCCACGCCGACAGTTCCGCGCGGGCCGCGGCCAGCAGGGACGCGGACGGCGAGGTGGCCCCGTTGGTCACCAGCGCGTGGTGCACGGTGCCCGGGCCGGGCGCGGTGAGCAGCAGCCGGCGGCTGCCCGTGCCGCCCGGTTCCGCGGCCGCGGCGATCGCGGTGGTGGCGGTGTACGCGGGCGGTCCGTGCACCGTGCCGAGGTCGGAGACGACGGTGGTGGACGCGGTCGGGAAGGACGCGGGCAGGTGCAGCTCGGTGGGCGCCGCCGTGCCGCCCGAGCGCCACACCAGCACGCCGTACTGGCCGGAGCCGACCAGTTGCGCCACGTGCGGCAGGGTGCTCGGCACCGGGTTCCAGGTCAGGGTGGTGGAGCCGTCGCGGGAGCGGTCCTCGTAGGTGAAGGCGAGGGTGGTGCCGGCGGTGGCGCTCGGGTAGACGCGGTCGAGCAGCCGGGCGTCCTGGCGCAGCGTCACCGTGCCGCTGTCGTCGAGGCGTACGGCGGACAGGTCCTCGTCGTTCCAGGCGTCGCCGGCGGTGAGCACCTTGTCGGGGTTGCCGTTCATCGGCTCGTGGTGACGGCCGTGGTAGATGTCCCACTGCCACTGGTTGCCGGAGAGGACCGGGCCGGAGCCCGCCGGGGCGTTCCACCAGCCGGCGCCCTTCACCCGGGAGTCGAGGGCCTGGTACATCGCCTTGAGGACGGTGGGCGCCTTGTCGGAGACCGTGCCGGACAGCGGGTGGCCGAACTCGCTGACGACGGCCGCCGTGCCCGCCGCCGCGGCCCGGTCGCGGACCGCGCCGAAGTCGCCGGCGTACTGGCCGTCGGCCGCCTTGCCCCACATCAGGACGGCGGAGATCGCCTTCTGGTCGTAGAAGTGGGTGTTGAGGACGTAGCGGGAGCCGAGCGTGCCCGCGTCGAGCAGACCGCCCTCCTGCTTCTGGGAGCCGATGTTGGCGTTCCAGAAGAGGTTCGGCTCGACGAGGGCGGGCTTGTCCTGCCAGCCGGCCGCGTCCATCCGGGCCCGGAACCTCACGTAGAACGGCCACAGCAGGTCGCGCTCCCAGGTGCGGCTGGTCTGGCCGGAGTCGTAGGCGCCGGCGTAGGGCTCGTTGTAGGGGTCGAAGCCGAGGACGCCCGCGAACTGCTCGGCGGTCAGGTGCTGCCTGACGTAGGCCATGGTCTGCTGGGCCGTGGCGAGGAAGGAGTCCTGGAGGCCGTGCGCGTTGTGCCAGAAGTCGTGCTGGGCGGCCTTCACCGCGCCGTTCTGGGTGATGTTCTGGCCCCAGAAGAAGCAGATGCCGCAGGACTCGTCGGGGTAACCGCCCAGGTCCACCGCCCACCGGGGGGCGCCGTCGCCGGTGTACCAGCTGTCGGGGTCGAAGAGGTACCGGGAGTGGAGGTCCTGGTGGAAGTCGGGATGGACGCGGATGCCGGCGTCGAGGAAGACGCGCATCTGGTCGGTGGCGGCGGCCAGGTAGGCGGTGTCGACCTGGCCGCGCACCGGCTCGGCGTAGGCCCAGGAGAGCAGGAAGCGCACGGAGTTGCCGCCGCCGAGGGCCCGCAGGGCGGTCGCGGACTTCCTGGCGTCGGCGACCGAGGCGAAGGGCAGGCCCTTGTTCTCGGCGAGCTTGGTCTCGCCGGAGACGTTGTAGCCGCGCAGCACGACCTCGCGGCCGGCGGCGTCGACGAAGCGGCCGCCGGAGACGGTGAGGGGGGTGCCGTCGAAGGGGAGGGAGCCGGGAACGGTGGCGGCGGTGGCGGTCGGGGTACCCGTCACCGTCAGGAATCCGCAGAGGACGACCAGGACCGCGAGCAGACGTGCCCGAATAGTCGGCATGTCCACTACAGTCCGACCCTTTCCGGGCACCGTCAATACCTTCTGACCCATGAGTAAGTTGACTGCAGGTCAGCTCGGCGGGGTGCTCGGCCTGCCGTTTTCCCCGGGAACGCCTCCCGGCCCGGCGGACCGGCGAGGACCGGACGGCCCACCGGCAGGGCCCGCGCGCGCCGGTGGACAAGCGGTCGCGCCCGAAGGCTGGAATCATGAAGGCGGGACGACGCCGCCCCTGGCCACCCGGGCGCACGACGGTCACGACGGTGGTGAGCGATGTGACTGCGATGAACGAGTCTGATCCGGGGGCCGAGCAGGAGGGGGTGGACCCCGCGGGGGTCCCGTTCCTGCGCACCCGGTTCTCCCTGCCCACCAGACCCGCCACCTTCCTGCACCGGGAGCGGCTGGCCGAGCGCCTGGACCCCGTCCCGACGACCCCGCTGACCGTGGTCAGCGGGTCCGCCGGCGCGGGCAAGACCCTCCTGGTCGCCGACCGGGTCGCCACCCTCGACGCACCGGTCGCCTGGCTGACCTGCGACGCGACCGACCGGGCCCCCGGCATCTTCTGGGCGTACGTGCTGGAGGCACTGCGCGCGACCGGCGTGCCGGTGACGTCCGGGATCGGCTGCCCGGCGGAGGCGAGCCGGGTGGACCACAACCTGCTGGCCCGGCTCGCCGCGGGCCTCGCCGACCGGGACCGGCCCGTGGTCCTCGTGCTCGACGAGTACGACCAGGTCACCACCCCCGAGGTGGCGGAGCAGCTGCGCTTCGTACTGGACCACGCCGGCCCCGGACTGCGGCTGGTCCTCGTCACCCGCGTCGACCCGCTGCTGCCGCTGCACCGCTACCGGGCGGCCGGCGAGATGACGGAGGTCCGCGACGCGGACCTCGCCTTCACCCCCGAGGAGGCCTCGGACCTCCTGACGCTGCACGGCCTGTCCCTGCCCGCCGACTCGGTACGGGCGCTGGTGCGGCGCACCCAGGGCTGGGCCGCGGGGCTGCGGCTGTGCGCCCTGGCCGCCCAGCAGAGCGACGATCCCGAGACCTATCTGAAGGAGTTCGAGGCGGGGCACAGCACGGTGGCCGACTTCCTGCTCGCCGAGGTGCTCGAACGGCAGCGGCCCGAGCGGCAGGACGTGCTGCTGCGCGTGAGCGTCCTGGACAGGTTCTCCCCCGGCCTGGTGAACGCCCTCACCCTGCGGTCCGACGCGGAGGCGACGCTGGCCGGACTGCACCGGGAGAACGCCTTCCTCCAGGACCTGGGCCACTCCTGGTACCGCCTGCACCCCCTGTTCGCGGAGATCCTCCAGGTCCACCTCCGGGAACGCTCACCCGGGCTGGAGCCGCAGCTCCGCCGCCGGGCCGCGCACTGGCTGCGGCGGTCCGGAACCCTGGCCGAGGCGCTCGCCCAGGGCGCCGCGGCCGACGACTGGGAGTTCGCCGCCCACGCCCTCGTCGACGACCTGGCGATCGGGCAGATCTTCACCGGCCTGCACTCCCAGGACCTGTCCGACGTCTTCGGGCGGATGAGCCCCGAGACGACGGGCCCGGCCGCGAACCTGGTCCGCGCGGCCCGGGAACTCGCCCACCACGACCTGGAACACGGCCTGGCCCACCTGCGCGGCGCCGAGGAGGCGCTGCGGACCACGGACGGGACCGGCACGGCCCCGGCCCGGCTCAGCTGCGCCCTGCTCCAGGCCCTGGCCGCGCGCCTGACCGGTTCGCCCGACCTGGCCGAGGAGGCGGCCCGGGCGGCGCAGGCGCTCAGACGGGAGGTCCCCGCGCACCTGCTGGACGCGCACCCCGAGGTCACCGCCCTGCTGCTGACGCACCTGGGCGCCGCCCGGCTGTGGGCCGGACGGTTCGAGGCGGCGAGCGCGGCGCTGTCCGCCGTCGCCGACTGCCCGGGCGGGGCGTCGACGGCCCTCCCCCGGCTGGAGGCCCTGGGGCAGCTCGCCCTGATCGACCACCTCTCCGGCCGGCCCGGCCGGGCGGAGCGCAGGGCCCTGGCCGCGGCGGCCGAGGCGGAACGCCACGGGCTGCCCCCGCACTCCGGGTCGGGCATCGGACGGCTGGTCCTGGCCGCCGTCGCCGTCGACCGCGACGAACTCGACCGGGCGCAGCTCCTCCTCGACGAGGTGAACGACTGCCGGGACGCGCCCTGGGACCCGGTCATGGAGACCGGGTGGGCCGTCGTCCGCGGGCGGCTGTTCCTGGCCAGGGGCGACGCGCGGGCCGCGCTGGAGACGACGGCCCCCAGGATCCCGGCCGCCGTCCCCTCCCCCTGGGCCGAGGAGCACACCGCGCTCGTCGCCTCCGCCGCCCACCTGGCGCAGGGCCGGCCGGAGGCGGCCCGGAAGGTCCTCGAGCCCGTCATGGACCACCGCGCCCCGTGCACGATCGAGGCCGCACGGGCCCGGCTCGCCGAGGGGCGGCCCGCCGAGGCCCTGGACCTGATCGACCACCTGCCGGACACGGACCGGCCGGGACCGGCGGTGACCGTGCGGGCCTGTCTGGTCCGGGCCCAGGCCGCCCACCAGGCGGGCGACCCGGGCACCGCCCGCCGCCTCGTCGCCCGGGCGCTCCTCGAGGCCCGGCACGACCGGCTGCGCCGGCCGTTCCGGGAGGCCGGATCCTGGATCCGCCCGCTGCTGGACTCGGAACCGCTGCGGGGATCCGCCCAGGGCTGGCTGGTGTCCGGACCGGCGCCGCACGGCCGGGCTCCCCGGGGCCCGGCGGCCCCGGCGGCCCCCTCCGCGCCGCTCGTCGTCGAGGAACTGAGCGCACGCGAACTCGACGTGCTGCGACGGCTGGCGCAGATGATGTCGACCGAGGAGATCGCCGCGGACCTGTACCTGTCGGTGAACACGGTGAAGACCCACCTCAAGAGCGTCTACCGCAAGCTCGCGGTGAACCGGCGCAACGACGCGGTGCGCCGGGCCCGCGACCTGCGGCTGCTGTGAGCGCCGGGGCGTGCGACCGGCGACCGCCGCGGTCCCCCGGGCCCACGGCCCGCGGCCGCCGTGACGCCCGGTCGCGCCGGCGGCTCCGCCCCGCGCCGGACTCGCCCGCGGCGGGTGAGGCGGTGCCCCGTCGTGCCTGCTGTTCTGGACCCGGCGGCGCGTCCGCTCCGGCCCGCCCGCGCCCCACTCCCTGCCGGGCCGACCCAGTGAGGTGAACCCCATGGCCCACTGGCGCGCCCTCATCGTCCTGGGGACGGCCCAGTTCCTGATGGTGCTGGACACCTCGGTGATGAACGTCTCGATCAGCCGGCTGGTCGACGACTTCGACACCGACGTCACGGCCATCCAGGCCGTCATCACGCTGTACGCCCTCGTCATGGCCGCCTTCATGCTCATCGGCGGCCGCGTCGGCGACGTCCTGGGCCGCCGGCGCGTCTTCCTCCTGGGGATGGCCGTCTACGGCGCGGGGTCGGCGCTCACCGCCGTGTCCCCCACCCTCGCGGTGCTGACCCTCGGCTGGTCGGTCGTGGAAGGGATCGGCGCGGCCCTGGTGCTGCCCTCCATGGCCGCGCTCGTCGCCGAGTCCTACCGGGGGAAGGACCGTTCCGTCGCCTACGGCGTCATCGGCGGCCTGGCCGGCGCGGGCATCGCGGTGGGCCCGCTGCTCGGCGGCTGGGTGACGACGTACCTCACCTGGCGCCTGGTGTTCGCCGGCGAGGTCGTGGTCGTCCTGGCCGTGCTGTTGTTCCGGCGGGCGATCCCGCCGACGGCGCCGGGCGGGCGACGGCCCCGGATGGACGTCGTCGGCGCGCTGCTGTCGGCCGCCGGGCTCGGGCTCGGCGTCCTCGGCGTGCTGCAGAGCGGCACCTGGGGGTGGGTGGAGCCGAGGAATCCCCCGTTCACCGTGCTGGGCTTCGCCCCCACGCTCTTCGTCATCGCGGCCGGGGCGACGGTCCTGGCCCTGTTCAGGAGCTGGGAACGGCGCCGGGACACGTGGGGCGAGGACCCCCTGGTCCATACGGCCCTGCTCGGCAGGCCGCCCCTGCGTTCGGGGCTGATGGCGCTGCTGAGCCAGAACCTCATCCTGCTCGGCCTGTTCTTCGCCATCCCGCTCTACCTCCAGGTCGTGCAGGGCTTCGACGCCTTCGAGACGGGACTGCGGCTGCTGCCGGTCTCCGTCACGATGCTCGTGACGTCCCTGGGGGCCGTCCGGCTGGGACGCCGGGCGGGGCCCCGGCTCGTCGTCCGGCTGGCCCTCGGGACCCTGCTGGTGGCGATCGTGTGGCTGCTGGCCGGCATCGACCCGGTCATCGACGACGCCCAGTTCTTCGGCGCCATGGCCGTCCTGGGCATCGGCATGGGCCTGCTCGCCTCGCAGCTCGGCAACGTCGTGCAGTCCAGCGCCGGCGAGGAGGAGCGCAGTGAGGTCGGGGGCCTGCAGTTCACCGCGCAGAACCTGGGATCGGCCCTCGGCACGGCGCTCATCGGCTCCCTCCTCATCGGGGCCCTGGCCCACGCCTTCATCACCCGGGTCGAGGACGACCCGCGGCTGTCGGACGAGGCGCGGCAGGAGACGAGCGTCGCCCTGGAGGCGGGCGTCGGCTTCGTCCCCACCGAGCAGGTGCGCTCCGCGGCCGAGCGGGCCGGTCTGCCCCCGGCGGAGGTCGACGCCCTCACCGACTCGTACGCGTCGGCGCAGCTGACCGGCCTCAAGGCCGGCATCCTCACGGCCGGGGGCGTCACCCTGGCGAGTTTCCTGTTCACGGGGGCCCTGCCGGGGAGGCCGGGGCGGGGCGGGCCGGTGCCGCCGCGCGGCGACGTCCGCGGCCGGGCGCCGGGGGAAGGGAGCCTCTGATGCCCCGACCGGATCACGCCGCGCGCGTCGCCGAGCGCCGGGCGCACACCGACTACACCGGCGGTGTGTACGGATCGATGCTCGCCGCCTCCGTGGTGGTCGGCGCGGGCACGCTGGGCGCGTTCCCCCGGGTGGAGCTGGTGGTGCTCCTGCTGCTGACGGGAGTGGTGTTCTGGCTGGCGCACGTGCACGCCCAGTTGTTCGGGGCGCGGCTCGCACAGCGGCCCCTGGACCGCGGGGCCGTCCGGCACGCGTGCCGCGACGAGTGGCCGATCGTCAAGGCGGCCTTCCCGCCCGCCGCCGCGGTGGCGGTCAGCCCTCTGCTGGGGCTGGACACCCAGGGGTCCGTGTGGCTGGCGCTCGCGGTCGCCGTGGCCGGGCAGGTGGGCTGGTCGGTGGCGGCGGCCCGCCGGGCGGGGGCGTCGGCGCGGCTGGCGGTCGGCGCGGGCTGCGTCAATCTGGCGATCGGCCTGCTGATCGTCGTGTTCAAGCTCGTGCTGAAGCACTGACGCGTTGACTTATTCGCCTATCGGCCCATGGGCGCACTGACGCATCGGCGCACTGGCGCACCGCGGCGGCGTCGGCACAGGCGTCGCACGGGCGCCGCGGCCGGACCGCGCGGCGCCGGGTCACCTGTACGGGGTGAGGCCGCCGGGGGCGGACGGGTGGACGCTCGGAGGGTGGGCGCAGCACGCCCGGTCGGAAGTCGCCCGCGGAAGAGAGCAGCTCATGCGCTACGAGTTCCGCGTCGACGGGCAGATGTCGGAGACGCTGGTCAAGGCCTTCCCTGAGCTGGAGCACGTCGTGTTGTCCGGCCAGACGGTCCTGTACGGCCCGATCCTGGACGAGGCGCACCTGTACGGACTGCTGGCCCGCTTCCAGGCCATCGGGGTGCACGTGGTGGAGATGCGCGAGCTGCCGGAGTGACCCGGAGGGCCGCGGGCCCCGCGACGCCCGTGGCGACCCCGGAAACGACGGCAGCCCGCCTCGGGGAACGGCGGTGGGGCCCCCGGACACGAGCGCGGCGCACCCGGAAGCGGACCGGTCCCCCAGGGAAACGGCCCTGACGGTCCCCCGGAAAACGGTCCGGCCCGGGCCCCGGAAACGACCGTGGCCGTCCCCGGGAACGCCTTGGACGCCCCGAAACGACCCCGTGCCCTCCCTCCCCGGACGAACGCCCCGGGCCTACCCGGGAACCGCACCCGGCCGCCCCCAGGAACACCCAGACCGCCCCCGGGAACCACACCCGGCTCACTCCCGGAACCGTCCCCGACCGCCCCCGCCCGGCCCCGGGCCCCCCGACTCACTCCGGGGAACAGACCCGGCCGGCCCTCAGGCAAACGCCCCGGACCCCCAGGACACCAGCCCGGCTCTTCCCCGGAACCGCCCCAGGCCGACCCAGGACACGAGCCCGCCTCACCCCAGGCAAACGCCCCGAACCGGCCCTGGGAACCACCCCCGCCTCACCCCCGGAAACGTCCCCGACCGGCCCCGGGAACCGCCCCCGCCTCACTCCGGGGAACGGCCCCGGCCGGCCCTCAGGCAAACGCCCCGGCCCTCCCAGGACACCAGCCCGACCCTCCCCCAGGGAAACGCCCCCGCCCCACCCCCGACCGACCCTGGGAAACGCCCCCGGCTCACTCCGGGGAACAGACCCGGCCGGCCCTCAGGCAAACGCCCCGGACCCCCAGGACACCAGCCCGGCTCTTCCCCGGAACCGCCCCAGGCCGACCCAGGACACGAGCCCGCCTCACCCCCGGAACCACCCCCGACCGGCCCCGGGAACGGTCCCGGTTCTCCCCGGGACGGTGCGCGGCGGCCGTCGAGGGCGGCGTGTGGCTCTCGGTGGTCCTGTGCGGTCAGAGGCCCTCCGCGGTGACGCGGCCGGATCGGACGGCGGTCCGCAGCGCCGTGAAGTCCCGTTCGTTGCGGTCGGCGTAGGACTGGGCGAAGTCGGCGAGGGCGCGGTCGAAGCGGTCGCCGCCACCCAGGTAGGCGGCGATGGCGACGGGGTCACCGGAGCGGGCGTGCGCGCGGGCCAGGGACGCCCCGCACAGCCGGCCGAAGAGGGCGAGCAGCCCGGGGTCCATGGTCTCGGGGCGCGCGATGCCCTTCCAGTCGCGCAGCTGGCGGACGTAGAAGTCCCGCAGGTGCCCGTCGAGCCCCACCCCGTGCGTCCAGCCCAGGAAGATGTCGCTGGACGTCTGGATGAGGCGTTGCCCGGAGACGACCCGGCGGCCCTGGTTGTCGTACGCGTCGCCGTCCGTGTACGGGGCGAGCACCGACTTCTGGGCCTCCTTGGCCTGGAGCAGCAGGGGGTCGTCGTCGTCGCGGCCGAGCATGAGCAGGATCCAGCAGCGGGTGCCGACGCTGCCCACCCCCACCACCTTGCGGGCCACGTCCACCGCCCGGTACCGCCGCAGCAGGTGCCGGCGCTCGGAGGAGAGGCTGTCGGCGTAGACCTCCAGCAGCGGGCCGAGCCGCTCGGCCAGGGGCTCGCCGCCGGGCTCCAGATCGCTCAGCGGGGTGATGAGCGGCGGGTCGGGCGCGATCCGCCGGCCCTCAGCCGTGGCCCGGGTGAGCTGCGCGAAGGCCTGGAGGTGCGTGCGGGTGCGGGCCTTCGCGGCGGCGCGGTCGGTGCGGCGCCGGGCCGCCGCGTCCATCGACGCGGCCAGCAGCTCGCGCAGGTGGTCGACGTCGTCCTGGGCGTACCAGACGTCGAGCGTGCGCAGGCCGGCGAACTCCCGCATCCGCTCGCGGTAGGACCGCACGCAGGCGCGCACCGCCCGGTTCTGTTCCTTGGCGGAGAACCCGTTCGCCCGGCCGGCGATCACGAAGCTGGAGGCCAGCCGTTTGACGTCCCACTCGAAGGGGCCCGGGTGGGTCTCGTCGAAGTCGTTGATGTCGAAGACCAGGTGCCGTTCGGGAGAGGCCAGCAGCCGGAAGTTCAGCAGGTGGGCGTCGCCGCAGAGCTGCACGGTGAGGCCGGTGTCGGGCTGCGCCCCGAGGTCCATGGCCATGATCGCGGCGGCTCCGCGGTAGAAGCGGAACGGCGATTCGAGCATCCGGCCGTACCGCACGGGCACCAGTTCCCGCACCCGGGTGGCGGACTGGCGCTCCAGCACGTCGACGGGATCGGGGCGGCGCGGCCCCGTCTCGAGGGCCGCGTGGCCGGACCGCGGGACACGGGTGCGCGCCCGCCTCCCGTCGGCGGCCCGCTCGGCCAGGGTCGGAGGGGCGGAGAACGCGATGGGTACGGTCATGGCCGGCCTTCTCTTCCGTCGTCCGTCGGGCGTGGCCCGTCCCCGGCGTCCTCCGGCCGTGGCCCGGGCCGCCGCTCCCGCTGTCGCAGCCCCGCCTCCACCGCGCCCGCCAGCACCCGGGCGGCGACGCCCACCACCAGCAGACCGCCGGCCATCTGCAGCATCGTCACCACACGGCCCGCCTGGGAGTGGGCGGTGATGTCGCCGTAGCCGACGGTGGTGAAGGTGGCGAGGGTGAAGTACAGGGCGTCCGTCCTGGTCAGCAGCTCGTCGAAGGTCTCCGGAGCGGAGCGGTCCAGCAGGTAGTAGACGCTGGCGAAGAGCACGAGGAACAGCGGCAGGGTGGCGGCCAGCGCCTCCGCGGCCTTCAGCCGGGGATAGGCCGAGCGCGTGATCGTGCGCACCTCCCAGGCGAAGACCAGCGCGATCGCGAGGAAGCCGCCCACCAGCAGCAGCGTGGTGCCGACCGTGGCGGGGCGGTCCAGCGGGAGCAGGTAGTAGGCGGTGACGCACCCCACCGCGACCACGGCCGCGCGCAGGAAGCACAGGGCCGCCGCCCGCCGGCGGGCGGCCGGCGGCGGGTACGGGCCCGGGGCCGTCCGGGCGGACCTCGCCCCCTTCGCCGGGGCAACGTCCGGATCGCTCATGGTGTGTCTCTTCGCTCCACTGCGCCGGGAACCGGTGAACCCGGTCGAGGACCACCTCACCGCCGGGACGCCGCGCGGGGATCACCCGCCGTGGGTGATCCCCGGCCGGGCCGGGCGCGGAACGCTGGCTGACGTGGTCACCGCACCCGTCCCACCGGCGGTCCGGCGGCGATCGGCAGGGCATCGCGCGAGGAGGAGCCATGACCGTGCCGCGTGACCCGGCGCCGTACGCCGCGCCGGATCCTTCCACCGGCGGGACGGATCCCGCCGGCCCGGGGAGCGACCCCGAGGAACTGCTGTCCCGGCTCGGCGGCTCGTGGACCTGGCTGCTGGGGTCCGCGGTGGCCACGCTGGTGCCGGGGATCGTGCTCCTGGCCTGGCCGGAGGCGACCCTGCACGTCCTGGCGGTCCTCATCGGGCTGTACTTCCTCGTGACCGGCGCGTTCCGGTTCGTCGCCGTCTTCTCCCGGGAGCACGGCGAGCGGATGTCGGGGCTGCTGCTGGCGGTGCTGTACGTCCTGGCCGGGGTGCTCTGCCTGCGGCACCCGCTGCAGACGATCACCGCGCTCTCGCTGATCGTCGGGATCGTCTGGCTCGTCACCGGCCTGCTGACCGCGTTCACGGCCGTCGTCGCCAAGGGCCTGCCGCACCGCGGCTTCCTGTTCGGCGCCGCGGCGCTGGGCGTCGTCGGCGGCGTCGTGGTCCTGGTCCTGCCGGCCGAGTCGGCCCTCGCGCTGACCCGGCTGCTCGGGCTGTGGCTGCTGGTGCTCGGGCTGGCCGAGACCGGGATCGCCCTCGCCTGGCGGGCCGCTCTGCGCAGGACCCGCGGGCGGGGTGCGCCCGCCGTGCCGACGGCCGGGTGAGCCCGGCCCCGGACGCGCACGAGACACGGCGGCCGGCCTCCCCGAGCGCGGAGCGCCCCACCGGTTCCCGGTGGCCGTCGACGACCGAGGAGGCCCCGATGCAGACCCCCGCATCATCGGACACGGGCGGCGGCGCCGCCCGGCACGTGCTGACCGCGCAGGAACACGCCGAGTACGACCGGCTCCGCCGGGCCGCCGCCGTGCGTCACCGCAGGGCGCGCTACGTGGGCGCGTCGCTCCTGCTCCTGCTCACCCTGCTGCTGGCCCCCCTGGCCGTGGTCGCGGCGTGGGTGGACTCGGAGGTGTCGGACACCGACCGGTACGTGCAGACCGTCGCGCCGCTGGCGTCGGAACCGGCCGTGCAGGACGCCGTGACCGACCGGCTGACCACCCGCGTCGTGGCCAATGTGGACGTCGAGTCGGTGACGACGGCCCTCGGCAAGGCGCTCGCGGACGCCGGGGCGCCCCCGGCGGTGGTGGACCGCACCGGCGCCCTCGCCGGGCCGCTGCGGTCCGCCGTCACCGACGTCGTGCACCGCGTGGTCGACCGCGTGGTCACCAGCGACGTCTTCGACGAGGCGTGGGTGGCCGCCAACCGGCGTGCCCACACGGCGGTGGTGAACGTGCTCACCGGCAGCGACTCCGGAGCGGTGCGCGCCGAGGGGGACACCGTGGAACTGGACCTCGGCACCGTGGTGGACGAGGTCAAGAAGCGCCTCGTCGACGCCGGTTTCGAGAAGGCCTCCGCCATCCCCGCCGTGGACCGGCAGATCACCCTGTTCCAGGCCGACGAGCTGTCCAGGGCGCAGAACGCCATGCGGCTGCTGGACGTCCTGGGCACCTGGCTGCCGGTGGTGACCGTCGTGCTCGCCGCGCTCACCGTGTGGACCGCGCCCCGGCACCGCCTGATGCTGCTGATCACGGCGGTCGGGGTCGGCGTGATGATGGTGGTGCTGCTGGTCGCGCTGGCCGTGGCACGCCGGGTGTACCTGGACGCCGTGCCCCCCTCCACGCTGCCCGCCGACGCCGCCGCGGCGATCTACGACACCTTCGTCCGCTTCCTGCGCGACAGCACCCGCACCCTGCTGGTGGTGGCCGTGATCACGGCGCTGGCCGCCTACCTGTACGGGCCGGGGCGCGGGGCCCGCGGTGTGCGCCGCCTGTCGGAGCGCGGCACCACGGCGGCCGGCCGCTCGCTGGAGCACGCCGGGCTGCGCACCGGCCTGACCGGCCGCTGGCTGGACGCCCACCGGCCGTGGACCACCGGCATCGTGATCGCGGCCGGCGCCCTGACCCTGCTGCTGTGGAACTACCCCACGGTCGGGGTCGTGGCCCTGGTGCTCGGCCTGGTGCTGCTGGTGCTGGTCGTCCTGGCGGTGCTGGCGGCCGCGCGGGGCCCGGCCCCCGCCCCCGCCGACGGCGCTCACCTGCGGGCGGGGCCGTGAGCGCCGCCCGGGACGTCCGGCGCGCGGCCGCGGCGCCCCCGTGCTTCTCACCCCTGCCGGGTGAGGCCGTCCGGCGCCGGGGCGCACACGCTGAGGACAGCACGGAACGGCAGGCGCTCCGGGCCAGGTTCGGAGGAGAGAGATGAGCGCATCGACACAGCTCGCCTACGACTATCCGCTGCTGAGCATGTTCTGGACCATGATGTGGTTCTTCCTGTGGATCATGTGGTTCATCCTGCTCTTCCGGATCATCGGCGACATCTTCCGCGACGACACGCTCAGCGGCTGGGGCAAGACCGGATGGCTGATCTTCGTCATCGTGCTGCCCTTCCTCGGCGTCTTCGTCTACCTGATCGCCCGCGGCAAGGACATGGGCCGCCGCGAGGTCGCTCACGCCCAGGCCCAGCAGAAGGCGTTCGACAGCTACATCCGTGAGACCGCGGGCAGCGGTCGCGGTTCCGGCAGCGTCGACGAACTCGCCAGGCTGTCCGAGATCCGTGCCCGTGGCGACATCACGGACGAGGAGTTCCGCCGGGCCAAGGAGCTCGTGCTGAGCGGCCACGGCACGTCCGCCCGGTGAGGGCGGGACACCGCGTCCGACCGGACGTCGGTGAGCACAGGACAGGAACAGCAAAGCCAGGAAAGCGAGGCACATCATGGCCGCCACACCCTCACGCACGCGCACCGCGAAGTACGAGTGGGCCGCGGGCCTGACGGTCTTCGGCGCCGTCATGCTCATGCTCGCGGGCGTGCTCGACATCTTCCGCGGCATCATGGCGATCGCCGAGGACGACGTCTTCGTCACCACCCGCAACTACGTCTTCCGGTTCGACCTCACCGGCTGGGGCTGGATCCACCTCTTCCTGGGGCTGGCCGCCGTCGTGGTGAGCCTGGGGCTGTTCCGGGCGGCGACGTGGGCACGGGTCGCGGGCGTGGCCATCGCCGGGCTCCTCATCATCGCCAACTTCCTCTCGCTGCCGTACTACCCGGTGTGGTCCGTCATCATGATCGCGCTCTCCGGATTCATCATCTGGGCCCTGTGCGTGGTCCGGCGCGAGGACTTCTAGGTCCGCTGCGCGCCCCGAGCGGCGTGCGAGCCCTCGTCCGGCCCGCCCGCCCGCTCGCGCGTTCCGCGTCCTCGCGCGGGCTCCTCCCGGAAGACCCCTCGCCGCCCTCCCCCGCGGCACCGGTGCCGGCCACCGGTCCGCGGCGGGGGGCGACGGCGTGCCCGGGCGACGGCACGGGGTGTCCGGCGTGCGGGCCGGTCCGCCTCCCGGCGCCCCGGGTGCCGTGTCGGTCGGCACGCCGTCCGTGCCGGCGGGCGCGGGGCCCGCGCGTCCACCGGATCGCCGTGCGCGGGGCCGGGGCTCAGCGGGGCGGGAGCCGGTGCAGGACGACGTCCGTGAGGCTCCCGCCGGCCACCGTGGCCGTCAGGTAGGTGCAGTGCGGCTGGCGGCGGCGGTCCGTCGGGGAGCCGGGGTTGAGCAGGCGCAGGCCGCCGGGGGCGGTGGTGTCCCAGGGGATGTGGCTGTGGCCGAAGACGAGGACGTCCAGGTCGGGGAAGCGGGCGGCGCAGCGGGCCTCGCGGCCCTGGGCGGGCCCGGTCTCGTGGACGACGCCGAAGCGCACTCCGCCGAGGTCGGCGTACGCGACTTCGGGGAGCCGGGCGCGCAGCTCGGGGCCGTCGTTGTTGCCGTACACGGCGAGCAGCCGGCGGCTGCGGTCCTCCAGCAGGTCGAGGGTGGCCGTGTCGACCCAGTCGCCGGCGTGGAGGACGACGTCGGCGCGCGGGAGCTCGTCGAGCAGCGGCGCGGGGAGTTCCCTGGCGCGCCGGGGGAGGTGGGTGTCGGACGTGATCAGCAGACGCACGCCCTCAGCCTACGGCGGCGGGCGCGCCCTCCCCGGGCGCCCCGGCCCGGCCGGGTGCGGCGCGGGTGCCGGGACGAGCCGGTGGGCGCCGGTCCCGCGGCGCGCCGGAGCGTCCCGGCGCACACCGCCGGGACGCTCCGTCTTCGGATCCGCGCCCCCGTCCCCCACGATCGGTACCGGGTCCTCGGGTGCTCAGTCCTCACCCCTGACGATGTTCCCTTCCGGGCCGGACCGCGTGCCGGGGGCCTCCACCGCCGGTACGCACGTGCGCGGCGCGGGGCCGTCCGGGCGCAGGCGGCGGGCCCTGGCCCAGCCCGTCTCGGGCCTGCGGGCGGCGGATCTCTCGTCGAGGGGCGAGGTCACGGCGGTCCATCACCTTTCTGCGCCGGTCATCGGGCGCCGGGGCCGCCGCTGCCGAAGGAGCCGCTGGAGCCGGAGTCCCAGCGCGGGCGGTCCGGTTCGTCGCCGGCGGCGCGCCCGCCCGTGGGCCGCAGCTCGTGCGGGGTGAGGCGGGTTCCGTCCGTCGATCGCGGCATCTCGTTCGGTTCGCGCGTCTCGTGGCTCTCGCGGACCGGGCCCGCGGCGGGCATCCGCGGCTGTTCGTCCGGCCGCGGCGGCGCGGGTTCGCGCCCGCGCACCCGGATGCCGAGCCGTACGGCCCAGATCAGGGCGCCGACCAGGACGACGCCGACGACGACGAACGCGGCGGAGGCCACCGCGGACCTTCCGGAGGCCGCCAGGTAGGCGGCGGCAATGCTGTCCATGGCCGTCGGGTACCCCGCGTGCCCGGGGACACGCCGCGCGGGCGGATCAGCCGGCCGACGGCAGTTCGCTCCACACCTGTTTGCCGCCGCTGACCGGCAGTGTTCCCCACGCGTCGGACACGGCCTCCACGAGGAGGATGCCGCGGCCGCCGGTGGCCTCCCAGCCGAGGTCGGTCGGTTTGACGGGGGTGCGCGGCGAGGCGTCGGTGACGGCGACGCGCAGCCGGTGGTTGATCAGGGCGAGGTCGAGGCGGACCCGGCCGTCGGTGTGCACGAGGGCGTTGGTGACGAGTTCGGAGACGACGAGCAGGGCGGCGTCCATGACGTCGTCGGAGATGCCCCAGGAGCGCAGGGTGCGCCGGGAGAAGCGCCGGGCGTGCCGGGCCGCCTCGGGCACCCGCCACACCGTCCAGCCCTCCCGCAGGGGGCGTACCGCCATGCCGTCGTAGCGCAGCAGGAGCAGGGCGACGTCGTCGCCGCGGTGGGCGTCGCCGAGGAGGGCGTCGGCGACCAGGTCCAGGTGGGCGGGGTCGGAGACGGACAGCCCGTGGGCGAGGCGGTCCAGGCCCTCGTCGAGGGCGGACTCGGCGGACTCCAGCAGGCCGTCGGTGGTCAGGGCGAGGACGGTGCCGGGCAGCAGCCGCAGCGGCGTCATCGGGTAGTCGGCCTGGGTGACCACGCCGAGCGGGGGTCCGCCGTCCGACTCGGCGGTGCCGGTGGAGCCGTCCGGGTGGCGCAGGACGGGCGGCGGGTGGCCGGCCCGGACGCACCAGGCGGTGCCGGCCTCCATGTCGAGGTCGACGTAGCAGCAGGTGGCGAAGAGGTCGGTCTCCATGTCCATCAGCAGCCGGTTGGCGTGGGCGACCACCACGTCCGGCGGATGCCCCTCGGCGGCGTAGGCGCGCAGCGCGGTGCGCATCTGGCCCATGAGGGTGGCGGCGGCGGTGCTGTGGCCCTGGACGTCGCCGATGACGAGGGCGACGTGGTGGTCGGGCAGCGGGATGACGTCGTACCAGTCGCCGCCCACCTCGAGGCCGGCGGTGGCGGGCAGGTAGCGGGCGACGGCGACGGCGCCGGGGAGCTTCGGCAGGCGGCGCGGCAGGAGCTGGCGCTGGAGCATGCCGACGAGTTCGTGTTCGGCGTCGAAGGCGCGGGCGCGCATCAGGGCCTGCCCAGCGAGGCCGGCGGTGGCGGTGAACAGGGCGCGTTCGTCGGGTCCGAAGTCGTGCGGGGTGTCCCAGCCGATGAGGCAGGCGCCGGCCATGCGGCCGTCGGCGGGCAGCGGCAGCACGGCGAGGCCGCCGGGGCCGACGTCGGCGAGGGCGGGTTCCAGGGGGGTGCCCGCGGGCCAGATCTGGGCGCGGCCCTCACGCAGGGCGGCGGCGAGGGTGGGCATGGCGCGCACGGGCGCGTCGGGCCATTCGGTGCGCCACTCCGTCCGCCACAGTTCGGGCCAGGCCTCGGGTTCGGGCGGGTCGAGGACGGTGACGACGAGGCGTTCGTTCTCGAGCTCGGCGAGGGCGATCCGGTCGGCCCGCAGGGGGACGCGCAGGGAGGAGACGACGGCCTGGCTGACGTCGCGGACGGTGCCGGCGGTGGCGAGCGCGGCGGCCAGGCGCTGGACGCGGGCCACGTCGGTGACGTCGGAGCGCAGGGTGGAGGCGTCGGCGACGGTGCCGACGAGGCGCGCGGGCCGGCCCTCGCCGCCGGGCCGGAAGCGGCCGCGCAGCCGCAGCCAGCGGGGCGGGCCGTCGGGCCGCAGCACCCGGAACTCCAGCTCGCGTTCGCCGAGGGACAGGTGGTCGGCCTCGACCACGGACATCAGCGAGGGCAGGTCCTCCGGGACGGTGCGGCCGAGGAAGGTCTCCACCCGGCCGTCGAACTCCTCCCGCGCGAGGCCGAACAGCTCCAGGATGTCGTCGCCGACGTCGACGCGGCCGGTGTCCACGGCGAGGCTGAAGGCGTCGGCGGACAGTGCCTCGCCCTCGGCCGGCGCCGCGGGGGCGGGCGGGACGACGGCGGCGGCGACGAGGTGCAGGCACGCGCGGTCGTCGGCGCCGAAGCCGCCGGGGCTCTCGCTCACCGCGAGCAGGCAGCCGCCGGCGCCGTCGCGCAGCGGCAGGGCCGCGAGGTGGACGTCCGGGACGGGGTGCGCGTCCAGGGCGGGTGCGCGCCACGCGTCGGCGCGGTCGGCGAGTTCCCGCGGGCCCAGCCAGACGGGCCGCCCGCCGCGGTGGACGTCGGCGGCCGGGGAGTGCCCGTCGGCGGGGTAGCTCTCGCGCAGCCCGTAGAACGTGCGCGGGAGGCCGGCCGAGTCGGCCAGGCAGAGCAGGTCGCCGTCGTCGGCGGACACGTACACGGCGGCGAGGGTCGCGCCCGCGAGGACGAGCGCCTGTTCGAGGACGCGTCGCACCCGTTCGGGTGAGGCGGGATCGGCTGTGATCGTCTCGAGAGCGAGTTCGGCGCGCAGCGTCCGCTGTCCGCGCTGCGCAGCACCCTGACTGACCACGTCCGTATTACAGCGCTTATGGGACGTTCGCGCAGCCCCTGTGACGGTGCGGTGGAGCCCGGGCCGGGGCGCACGGGTGGCGCCCGGACGCCGCCGCGCGCATCGGCCGAGGGGCACGGGTGCGGACCGGCGGGGTGCGGGGCGGCGCCGCTCGCCGTGCGGGGCGGGCCGTCAGGGGGCAGATTTGGTTCCTGGGACCGAGCGGCCGGGCGAGGAGGTGGTCGCCGTGTCCGACGGGCAGCGGCCGGGCCGGCCCTCGACGGCCGTCGGGGCCCCGGTCGGCCATCCCCTGCTCTCGGTGTCGCTGACGGCGATGATGGACGCCGTCGGGGCGCACTCGGGCGCGGTCTACCTGCGCGTGGCCGGCGAGCCGGTGCTGGAGATGGCGGTGGTGGCGGGGCTGCCCCGGTCGTTCGCGGCGCCCTGGGAGCGGGTGGGGCTGAGCGCGCCGATCCCGGTCGCCGAGGCGGTGCGCGAGCGGCGGCTGGTGTGGGTGGGCGGCGAGGAGGACATGGCCCGCCGCTATCCGCGGGTGGCCGTCGTCCTGCCCTACCCCTTCGCGCTGGCCGCGCTGCCGCTGGCGACCGGGACGGGGGTGTACGGCGCGGTCTACGTGACCTGGCCGGGCTCGCACCCGCGGGAGCTGCCGGACGAGGAGCGGCACGCCCTGGAGTCGGCCTGCGCGCGGCTGGCGCGGCGCCTGGAGCGGGCCGCCGAGCGGAACCGCCGGCTGCCGCCCGAGAACGATCCGCTGGACACGGGGGCGCTCGGCGGCGCCGCCGACGCCCTCGGCCCCGTGGAGGCGGTGCGGATGGTGGCCCGGCTGCCGTACGGACTGTGCTCGCTGGACCTGAGCGGCCGGGTGGGGTTCGTCAACGCCGCCGGGGCCGAGATGCTGGGCCTCCCGGCGGACGACCTGCTGGGCACGCAGTTGCGGGCGTCGGTGCCCTGGCTCGACGACCCCGTGTACGAGGAGCGGTACCGGGCGGCGCTCCTCAGCCAGGTCGCCACGTCGTTCGTGGCGCTGCGTCCGCCGTCGGACTGGCTGTCCTTCCGGCTGTATCCGTCGACGAACGGGCTCAGTCTGCGGATCAGCCGGGCGCGCGGGGTGTCGCAGCCCCGTCCGGCCGGGCGCGGGCAGGAGGACGCGCCCGGCCGGCTGGTGTCGATGTCGCAGGCGCTGAGCCTGGCCGGGGCGCTCACCGAGACGGTGAGCGTGCAGGACGTGGTGCGGCTGGTGGCGGACGAGATCGCCCCGGCCGTGGGCAGCAGGGCGCTGGCACTGCTCGGCGCGCGGGCCGGCCGGCTGCGGGTGCTGGGGCACCACGGCTATCCCGATCCGCGGGTGGTGGAGCGGTTCGACGGGATGCCGCTGACGGCCCCGACCCCCGGCGCGCACGCCGTCCGGAACGGGGTGCCGGGGTTCTTCGACTCGCGCCGGCAGCTCGAACACCTCTATCCGGCGCGGCACGCCACCCCGGACGGCTTCGCGGCCTGGGCCTTCCTGCCGCTGATCGCCTCCGGCCGCCCGGTCGGCGCCTGCGTCCTGGCCTACGCCGAACCCCGCGCGTTCTCCACGCACGAGCGCGCGGTGCTGACCAGCATGGCCGGGCTGATCGCGCAGGCCCTGGACCGGGCGCTGCTCTACGACGTCAAGCACCAGCTGGCCCACGGGCTGCAGGCGGCGCTGCTGCCGCCCTCGCTGCCGCCGCTGCCCGGCATCGAGGCGACCGCCCGCTATCTGCCCGCCACCCGGGGCATGGAGATCGGCGGGGACTTCTACGACCTGGTGCCGTCACGGCCCCTGCCGGCGGCGGTGATCGGGGACGTGCAGGGCCACAACGTGACGGCTGCGGGGCTGATGGGGCAGATCCGGACCGCCGTGCGCGCGTACACGACGGTGGGTCAGGAGCCGGCGGAGGTCATGCGCAGCACCAACCGGCTGCTGATCGACCTGGGGGCGGAGCTGTTCGCCAGCTGTCTGTACCTGCGGCTGGACCGGGAACGCGGGCGCGCGGTCATGGCGCGGGCCGGGCATCCGCCGCCGCTGCTGCGGCGCCGGGACGGGCGGGTGCGCGTCCTCGACCTGGCGGGGGGACCGCTGCTGGGCATCGACGCCGAGGCGACGTACGCGACCACGGAGGTCGACCTGTCGCCCGGCTGTGTCCTCGCCCTCTACACGGACGGGCTGATCGAGTCGCCGGGGGTGGACATCGAGGACGCGGTCGCCGAGCTGGGCCGGCGGCTCGGGGAGGCCGGCGACCGGTCCCTGGGGGAGCTGGCCGACCGGCTCGTGGGGCACTTCGCGACCGCGGAGGAGCGGATCGACGACGTGGCGCTGCTGTTGCTGCGGTCGCGGCCGCGGGACTGACGGGGCGTCACCCGGGCGGACGCCGGGGAGGGCGGCCCGGGCGGTCCGGCCGCGGTCCCCGACCGTCCGGCGCCGTGAGGCGGTCCGGCCCCTCGGGCCGGGACCGTCCGTGACCGGGCGGCCGGAGACCGTCCCGCGGCGGGGAACGAGTCGGCCCGGCCCTCCCGCCGGAGGGCCGGACCTGCCGCCGACCGGCCGGAACCACTGGTGGGGCCGATCGGCGGGTCCGCGTCGGCAGCCGGGATCAGTGCGTCTCGGTCAGCCCGGACTCGTCCTGGGCGCCCGCGCCGTCGTGCTTCCCGGCACCGGCGTCCTCGCCGCCGACGTCCTGACCGGCGTCCTCGCCGCCGACGTCCTGACCGGCGTCCTCGCCGCCGACGTCCTGGCCGCCGGCCTCCTGGCCGGTCTCCTCGCCGCCCGCCTCCTGGCCGCCGGCCTCGTCACCGGCTCCGGCGCCCGCGTCCTCGCCGCCGGCTCCGGCCTCCTGGCCCGCACCGGCGTCCCCGTCACCGGCGCCGGCCTCGCCGCCCGCACCGGCGCCGCCGTCGCCGAGGGTCGCGCCGACCGCCGCCAGGGCGGTGGTCACCGGCTGGAAGAAGGTCTCGCCGCCGACCGTGCAGTCGCCGCTGCCGCCCGAGGTCAGGCCTATCGCGAGGCCGTCCTGGGTGAAGAGGGAGCCGCCGCTGTCGCCGGGTTCGGCGCAGACGTTCGTCTGGATGAGACCGGTGACGGTGCCCTCGGGGTAGTTGACGGTGGCGTCGAGCCCGAGGACCTGGCCGTCGGCGAGCCCGGTGGTGCTGCCCATCCGGAAGACCTGGGCGCCGACCGTCGCCTCGGCGGCCTCGGTGATCCGGACGGTCTGCCGGCCGACGTTGACCTCGCTGGGGGCGACCGTGGCGGGGTCGTCGTACTTCACGAGCGCGAAGTCGCCCTCGCCGGGGAAGACCGCCTGGTCGACGGTGGCGATCGGCTCGCCGTCCTGGGCGTCGGACCACTGCTCGGCCGCGACCCCGCAGTGACCCGCCGTCAGGAACGCCGGGGAGCCGTCGCCCGCCGTGACGTTGAAGCCGAGGGAGCAGCGCGCTCCGCCGCCGAAGATGGCGTCGCCGCCGGAGGCGAAGGTCTTGAAGGTTCCGGCCGACTTCTTGATGGTCGCCGTGTCCGCGCCGAGGCCTTCGACGGTGGACTCCAGCTTGTCCCACTTGCCGCCGGTGACGGTGGAGTCGGCGGTGACGAGGATCTTGTTCGTGCGCGGGTCGACCGCCCACGCGGTGCCCGGGATGGTCGCCTCGGTCTTCAGGGTCCGCGCGGCCGCGTCGAGTTCGGCGGTGCTGTTCTGCACCTCGCGGACCTCGGCGCCGGCCTTCTTCGCCTGGACGATCACCTTGTTGTCGTCGCCGGAGACGTCGACGACGTTGACGACCAGCTGCTGCCGGCCGGAGTCGTAGTAGGAACCGGCGAAGGAGTCACCGAGCAACTGCTGCAGCTGCGAGGCGAGATCCGAGGCGTCGCCCGCCTTGAGGGTCTTCACCGAGGCGGCGCCGTCGGAGCCGCCGTCCTGGGAGGCGTTGGCCTGGGGAAGCAGGACGGCCGCCGCTCCGAGCGCCGCCACGCCACCGACGGCGATGATGGCCTTGCGCTTCGTAACTCGCTTGTGACTCAAAAAACTCGACCTCCTGGGGGACGGGGTCTGGCTGCCGGCGGTCGGCAGCTCCGTACAGCGGCGCCTGGTTGGCCATGGGTACGCGGGGGGCGCGTGCTGCGTTCAATCGCGTCCGCCGGCTTCCTTCGCGCCACGCGGAATCGGCCATGCCCCGCCTCCGGCCCCGAACTCCGGGGAACAATCGCCCGTATGACGATGACGATCGCCGAAGCCGACAAGATCCTCTCCGACGCCTTCGCCCCCTGGGTGCTGGCCCTGGGGCTGTCCGCGGTACGCCTGGGAGACGACCGGGCGACGCTGCGTCTGCCCTGGTCGCAGGCGCTGGCACGGGAGGGCGGGGGGCTGTCGGGGCAGGCGCTCATGGCGGCCGCCGACACCGCCACCGTGATCGCGGTGTCGGCCGCCCGCGGAGCCTTCGTGCCGATGACGACGGTGCAGCAGTCCACGTCGTTCCAGCGGGCGGTGACCGGTTCGGATGTCCTGATCGAAGCGGTCCTCACCAAGCTGGGCCGCCGGATGGCGTTCGCGGACGTCACGATGACGGCCGAGAAGTCGGGCGAGCTCGCGGCGCGGGCGAGCACCGTCTACGCCCTCCTGGGCTGACACGCACCGTAGCGGGGCGCTGACGGATTGCCCGATTAGGGAAGCGGAATCCCTGCTTCAGAGAATCTGCACAGTGATCGCCCAAGCGAACCACGGCGAGCAGGGGTTCTGCACAACTGCCGGGGGCCGGCCGTGCCATTGGGGCGGAGTGTCGGATTCGCCGCGCCGGCCTCCGCCGCCCCCGCGGACGAACCCGGCCCGAGGTGTGAAGAAGTCGGCGACAACGCGTGGGCGCGCCTGCACGGTTTCCCGCTCCTGTGACGCAAGTGCCCAGGTGAGAAGCGTGATCGAGTGGATGGGCCGGCGTCGGACCTGCTTTGATCCATCGCACCGCGGGGGCCGCGAGGGCTTTCCCGAAAAGGTGTGCCCGGCACCCGCGGGCGCGGCCGTCGTCTGTCCCCAGAGGGGGCCGCTCCCCCCTTATGAGATATCCACACGAAGGGAAGTTCCCCCATGAACTCCACCCCCCAGGTCGAGACCGTCGAGATCGCCGACGCTGACCTCGACAACGTCTCCGGCGGCCTGTCCGTGAACGCCCTCGGCACCGTCACCGGCCTGGTGGACGGCGTCGCCCCGGTCACCGGCCTGGTCGACACGGTCGTCGGCACGGTCGAGGGTGTCACCGGCCTGAACACCGCCCCGGTCGCCAACCTGGTCGCCGGTCTCTGATCGCGCCCTTGTGACTCCCGGGAGTCCCGGAGCCGGTGACGGCTCCGGGACTCCCGGACGCCGTTCCGCCCCGCTCCGACCGGTGAGGGAAGTCCCTTGCAGTTCCGCCAACAGGCCCTCGCCAGGCTCCAGTCGCCGGAGGAACTCGACCTGCCGGTGCGTTTCGCCCGCCCCCAGGGCTGGCTGGTGCTGTCCGTGACCGTGGTCGCGCTCGCCGCCGCGTCCGTGTGGGCGGTGACCGGCTCGGTGGCCTCCACGGTGAGCGCCCCCGCCGTCCTCACACACGGCGAGGGCAGCTACATCCTGCAGAGCCCCGTGGCGGGCCAGGTCACCGCGGTCCTCGTGAAGGAGGGCGAGCGGCTGCCCGCGAACTCCCCCGTGCTGACGGTGCGTACCGCCGAGGGGGACACCGTGGTGCGCACGGTCGCCGCGGGCCGCGTCACCGCGCTCGCCGCGACCATCGGGCAGATCATCTCCACCGGGGCGAACGTCGCCGCCGTCGAGAAGGTCGCCCACGCCGACGACCCGCTGTACGCCACGGTGTACGTGCCGGCGGAGAACGCCGCCTCCGTCCCGGCGGGCGCGGCCGTCGACCTGACCGTGCAGACCGTGCCGTCCCAGCGGTACGGCGTGCTGCGCGGCCACGTGAAGTCGGTGGACCGCACCGCGCAGTCGGCGCAGCAGATCGCCGCGTTCCTCGGCGACGGCCAGCTGGGCGAGCAGTTCACGAAGAAGGGCCGCCCGGTGGCCGTCCTGGTCCGCCTCGACACCTCCGGGTCGACGAGGAGCGGCTACCGCTGGTCCTCCGCGGACGGGCCGCCGTACCCCCTCACCTCCATGACCATGGCCACGGGTTCCATCCGGCTGGCCGATCAGCGTCCCGTCGATTGGCTGCTGCCGTGACCGCCACCCAGGAGACCCGGAGCAGGCGCCGTGCCGCGCCGCCCCGGCGGACCGCCCCCACGAGCCGGGGCAGAACGGTCCGCACCCCCACCGTCCTCCAGATGGAGGCCGTGGAGTGCGGGGCCGCGTCCCTCGCGATGGTCCTCGGCCACTACGGCCGGCACGTCCCGCTGGAGGAGCTGCGCATCGCGTGCGGCGTCTCGCGCGACGGCTCCCGGGCGAGCAACCTCCTGAAGGCGGCCCGCAGTTACGGGCTCACGGCCAAGGGCATGCAGATGGACCTGGCCGCCCTCGCGGACGTGAAGGCGCCCGCGATCCTCTTCTGGGAGTTCAACCACTACGTCGTCTACGACGGCACGGGCCGCCGCTTCGGCCGCCGGGGCGTGTTCGTCAACGACCCCGGCAAGGGCCGCCGGTTCGTGCCGACGGAGGACTTCGACGGCAGCTTCACCGGTGTCGTGCTGGTGCTGGAGCCCGGCGAGGGCTTCGAGCGCGGCGGACGCCGGCCGGGCGTGCTGGGCGCGATGCCCGCCCGGCTGCGCGGCACCGCGGGCACCCTGCCGGCCGCCGTCCTCGCGAGCCTGCTGCTGGTCCTGGTGGGCGCGGCCGTCCCGGCGCTGAGCCGGACCTACATCGACATGTTCCTGATCGGTGGCCAGACCTCGCTGCTGGAGGTGCTGTTCGCGTCCATGGGCGCGTGCGTGCTGCTCACGGTCGCGCTGACCTGGCTGCAGCAGGCCAACCTCCACCACGGCCGCATCATCTCCTCGACCCTCTCCAGCGCCCGCTTCCTGCGCCACCTGCTGCGGCTGCCGGTGACGTTCTTCTCCCAGCGCAGCCCGGCGGACCTGGTGCAGCGCCTGCAGTCCAACGACGCCGTCGCCGAGACCCTCGCCCGCGACCTGGCCTCGGCGGGCGTGGACGCGATCGTCGTCGTCCTGTACGCCGTGCTCCTCTACACCTACGACCCGCAGCTGACCTTCGTCGGCATCGGCGTGGCCCTGCTCAACATCGTCGCCATGCGGATCGTGATCCGGCTGCGCGCGACCCGCACGGCGAAGCTGCGCGCGGACAACGCGCGGCTGACCAACACGGCGTACACCGGCCTGCAGCTGATCGAGACGATGAAGGCGACCGGCGGCGAGGACGGCTACTTCCGCAAGTGGGCCGGGCAGCACGCCACCACGCTGGAGGAACAGCAGCGGCTCGGGGTGCCCAGCGCCTGGCTGGGCGTGGTCGCGCCCACGCTCGCCACGCTGAACAGCGCGCTCATCCTGTGGATCGGCGGGGTGCGGGCGATCGAGGGCCACCTCTCGGTGGGCCTGCTGGTCGCCTTCCAGGCGCTGGTCACCCGCTTCACCGCGCCCCTGACCCGGCTCAACGGCGTCGCCGGCCGCATCCAGGACTTCGCGGCGGACGTGGCCCGGCTGAAGGACGTGGAGAACTTCCGCGCCGACCCGCTCTACGACCGCCGCGCCGGCGCCGACTCCACCCGCCGGCTGCACGGCCACGTCGAACTGCAGAACATCACCTTCGGCTACAGCCCGTTGGACAAGCCCCTGCTGACCGGCTTCGACCTCACCGTCGGCCCCGGGCAGCAGGTGGCGCTGGTCGGCGGCTCGGGCAGCGGCAAGTCGACGGTGTCCCGGCTGATCTCCGGCCTGTACACGCCGTGGGAGGGCGTGATCCGCATCGACGGACAGCGCCTGGAGGACATCCCGCGCGGGGCCCTCGCCTCCTCCGTCTCCTTCGTCGACCAGGAGGTGTTCCTCTTCGAGGGCACGGTCCGCGACAACGTGGCCCTGTGGGACCCGTCGATCCCCGACGACGCGGTCGTCGACGCGCTGCGGGACGCGGCGCTGTACGACGTCGTCATGCGCAGGCCCGGCGGCATCCACAGCAGGGTCGAGCAGGACGGCCGCAACTTCTCCGGCGGGCAGCGCCAGCGCCTGGAGATCGCCCGGGCGCTGGTGCGCCGGCCCAGCGTCCTCGTCCTCGACGAGGTGACCAGCGCGCTCGACGCGGAGACCGAGCTGGTCGTCATGGACAACCTGCGCCGGCGCGGCTGTGCGTGCGTGGTGATCGCCCACCGGCTGAGCACGGTGCGCGACAGCGACGAGATCGTCGTCCTGCAGCACGGCACGGTCGTGGAGCGCGGACGGCACGAGGACCTCGTCGCGCGCGGCGGGGCGTACGCGGCGCTGGTCAGGGAGCGGTGACGGTCATGCAGGAAGACGATCTCGTCCTCGCCGCGCTGGGAGGGACGGGCGCGCGCGTCGACTGCGCCGGGTTCGGCCGCCTCGACCTCGAGGGCCCCCAGGTGCTGTGGCTCGTCGCGTCCGGCGCGCTGGACCTGTTCGCGGTGGACGCCGAGCAGCAGGGGCACTGGCACCACCTGGGCCGCCTGGAGGCGGGCTCGCTGCTGCTCGGCCCGGTCGCGGGCCCCCAGCACACCCTCGTCGCCCGCCCGTTGCGCGACTGCGTCGTCCACCGCATCGGCCTGCGCGAGCTGTACCATCCCGCGAGCACGCAGACCTGGTCCTACGACGAGTACGGCAACCCCCAGTACGTGCCGCCCGCGTCGAGCCCCCTGGAGTACGCGCTCGCCCTGGGCGCCGGCCGCGGCCTGTCCGTCCTCTTCCAGGCGCCGATGGCGGGCGAGAAGCCCGCCGAGGGCGGGACCGCCTCCGTGGGGGACGACGACGTCTTCTGGATGCAGGTCCCGCCGGGCAGCGTCCAGTACGGCTCGCTGTACGGCGCGGAGGCGGCCGCCGACCTGCTGATGGACCCCGCGGTGTGGCAGTCGATGGTCGACCAGCAGTACCGCCTGCTGACCGCGCTGGACCGCTGGATCGAGCAGCTGGAGCGCACCCACGAGACGCGCGCCGCCGCCGGCGTCAAGGCGGGCGAGGCGGTGCGCGCCCGGGCCGACCGGACCCTGCTCGCCTCGATCGGCGGGAAGCCGGGGCAGCGCACCACGTCCGTCGACGCGGACGCCACCTTCGCCGCGTGCCGGCTGGTCGCCGAGGCGGCCGGCATCTCCCTCGTCGAGCCCGCGCAGACGGGGACCGGCACCGACCGTCTGGACCCGGTCGAGCAGGTGGCCCTCGCCTCCCGCGTGCGCACCCGGGCCGTCCGGCTCGACGGGCGCTGGTGGCGGGACGACGTCGGTCCGCTGGTCGGCCACCGGGCGCTGTCCGGGGCGCCGGTCGCGCTGCTGTGGCGGCGCGGCGGCTATGTCGCCGTCCATCCCGCGACCGGGCGGGAGACCCCGGTGGAGAGGGCGAACGCGCAGGAGTTCGCACCGCGGGCGGTCATGTTCTACCGGCCGCTTCCCGAGCGGAGGCTCAGTCCGCTCGGGCTGCTGCGGTTCAGCATGCGGGGCACCGGCGGCGACCTGGCGAGCCTGCTGCTGAGCGGGCTGGTGACGGTGGCGATCGGGGCGCTGGTGCCGATCGCCACGGGCAAGGTGCTCGGCGAGTACGTGCCGAAGGCCCAGCAGGACCTGATCGTGCAGGTGTGTCTGGCCGTGATGGTCAGCAGCGTGGTCGCGGCGGCGTTCATGCTGCTGCAGAACCTCACCGTCCTGCGCCTGGAGGGCCGGATCGAGGCGACGCTGCAGCCGGCGGTGTGGGACCGGCTGCTGCGGCTGCCGACGACGTTCTTCGCCGAGCGGTCCACGGGCGAACTGGCCAGTGCCGCCATGGGCGTCAGCGCGATCCGCCGGCTCCTGGCGGGACTGGGGCCCTCGGTGGCGCAGTCCGTGACGGTCGGGGCGATGAACCTGGGGCTGCTCCTGTGGTTCAGCGTCCCGCTGGCGCTGGCCGCGATCGGCATGCTCGTCGCCGTCGCCGCCGTGTTCCTCGGGCTCGGGCTGTGGCAGGTGCGCTGGCAGCGGCGGCTGGTGACGCTCTCCAACAAGCTGAACAACCAGGCGTTCCAGACGCTGCGGGGCCTGCCGAAGCTGCGGGTGGCGGCCGCCGAGAACTACGCGTACGCGGCCTGGGCCGCGCAGTTCGCCCGCAGCCGGGAGCTCCAGCAGCGGCTCGGCCGGATCAAGAACCTCAACGCGGTGCTCGGCGCGGTGTACCTGCCGCTGTGCTCGCTGGTGATGTTCATGCTGCTGGCCGGTCCGGCGCGCGGCGCGCTGTCGGCGGCGGACTTCCTCACCTTCAACACCTCGATGACCATGCTCCTCACCTCGGTCACCTCGCTGACCGGAGCGTTCGTGTCGGCGGTGGCCGCGCTGCCGCTGTTCGAGGAGATCCGTCCGGTGCTGGAGGCGACCCCGGAGGTGCGCGCGGCCAGCACCCGGCCGGGTCCGCTGTCCGGCGCGGTCGAGGCCCGCCGGCTGTCGTTCCGCTACTCCGACGACGGCCCCCTCGTCCTGGACGACGTCTCCTTCGAGGTGCGTCCGGGCGAGTTCGTCGCGATCGTCGGCCCGAGCGGCTGCGGCAAGTCCACCCTGCTCAGGCTGCTCATCGGCTTCGACCGCCCGCTGTCCGGCAGCGTGCTGTACGACGGGCAGGACCTGGCCGCGCTCGACCGGTCGGCCGTGCGCCGGCAGTGCGGGGTCGTCCTGCAGCACGCGCAGCCGTTCACCGGGTCGATCCTGGACGTCATCTGCGGCACCGAGTCGTACACGCCGGAGGAGGCGATGGCGGCGGCCGAGCTGGCGGGGCTCGCGGAGGACATCAGGCGGATGCCGATGGGACTGCACACGATCGTCTCGGGCAGCGGGTCGGTCTCCGGCGGTCAGCGCCAGCGGCTGATGATCGCCCAGGCGCTGATCCGGCGGCCGCGCATCCTCTTCTTCGACGAGGCGACCAGCGCCCTGGACAACGAGACGCAGCGCACGGTCATCGAGAGCACCCGCAAGCTGAACGCCACCCGCGTCGTCATCGCCCACCGGCTGTCGACCGTGATGGACGCCGACCGGGTCGTCGTCATGGAGAACGGGAAGGTCGCCGAGCAGGGACCGCCCGCGCAGCTCCTCGCCGACGCCTCCGGCCGGCTGCACGAGCTGGTGCGCCGGCAGCTGGCCTGACCGCCGCCGCGTCCCGGCGGCCTCCGGCCCGGTGCCGGCCCCTCTCCCGGGGCGTATCCGGCCACGTCCCGGGTGCCGGGACGTGGCCGGATACGCGCCGGGGTGGGGCATGAAGGCCCCCGCCTGGGTACTCACCGGCCATGAGAATCAGCGTGCTGGACGTGGGATCCAACACCGTGCGGCTGGTGGTGGCGGACGCGGAGGACGGCGTACCGCTGCCCGTGCACACCGCGAAGTGGCGGTTGAGGCTGTCCGCGCAGGTGAAGCCGGGCGAGCCCATCCCCGACGACTGCGTGGAGCAGCTCGTCGAGGCGGTCGCCGCCGCGGGCCGCACCGCGACGCGGTGGGGGGCGGCGAGCCCGCTGGCGTTCGCGACCGCCATGGTCCGCAACGCCCCGAACCGGCAGGAGGTGCTGCGCACGGTCCGCGTCCGGACCGGTGTGCCGCTGTCCACCCTGCCGGGCGAGGTGGAGGCCGAGCTCACCTTCCTCGGCGCCCGGCGCTGGATGGGCTGGCGTTCGGGACCGCTCGCGCTGATGGACATCGGGGGCGGTTCGTTCGAGGTGGCCTTCGGGCGGGGCCGGCTGCCTGACTTCGTGGCCTCGCTGCCGCTCGGGGCCGGCCGGCTGACCCACGAGTTCTTCGCGGACCAGGACCCGCCGCCCGAGGAGCTCGTCCGCGCGCTGCGGCGCAAGGTGCGCCACCAGCTGCGGGACGTGGCCGCCCGGATCCGCTGGGAGGGGCCGCGCACCGCGGTGGTCACCTCCCGCACGTTCCAGCAGCTCGGGCGGATGTGCGGGGCGCCGCCCGGACGCCACGGCCCGTTCGTCGCCCGCACGCTGCGCAGCCGCGACCTGGGCCGGGCGGTCGAGCGGCTCGCCGCCCTGCCCGCCGCCGAACGCGCCCGGCTGCCCGGCATCTCCGCTCCGCGGGCCGCGCAGAGCCTGGCCGGGGCGGTGGTCGGGCACACGGCGATGAAGCTGATCGGGTTGAGAACGGTCACCGTCTGCCCGTGGGCGATCCGGGAGGGCGTCATGCTCCGCCACATCGAGGACGGCGCGTCCTGGTGGGCGGAGGTCACCCGGCTCGCCGAGGAGGCGGCGCCCCCGGAACCGGTGCCCCTGGCTCTCGCCGCCGCCAAGAACTGACCGACGCGCCGTGCCGACGGGCACGGCCGAAAGGAGAGGAACCCCCCATGTCCGACGACTCCCACGACTCCCGGCACCACGACGACCGCCCCGAGACCGCGCTCGACGAGGTGCTGCGGGAGGTCGAGGAGGCCGAGCGCCCCACCGACGCCCCCCGCACCGGCCACCGGGGCGAGGCCGGCGACGCCGTCACCCCGAACACCCAGGCCCAGGAGGAGTCCCGGGGCGACTGACCCGGCCCGCATCCCCGGGCGGCCCGCCCACGGAGCCGCCCGGCCCGGGCACCGGCCCGGTCAGGACGAACGACGCTCACGGGCCGTCCGGCCGCCTGCGGCACCACCGCCGCTCACGCGAGCGGGCGGCCCGCCCTTCCCCACGGCCGGGAAGCGCACCGAGCGCGTCGGAGGGCCCCGGCGCAGACACCCGGGACCGGGAACCGAGCCGGCAGCGCGGACCGGTACGGACGGGCGGGGCCGCAGGTCGGGGCCGGGGGCCGCCCGGGAGCCGGGTGGTGCGGTGAGGGATGGCCCGGTGACCTGGGGGTACCCGGCGCGCATGGCATACGAAGGACCACGTCTGCCGGCCGCCCGCGGCCGGCTCTCCGGGGCCGTCCGGGAGTATCTGCTGGGCTCGGGCCCGCTGCCGCCCGTCGAGGCGGTCGCCGACGCGCCCGCGTACGGCGACGATCTCCAGCTGGCCCTCTACCTCTGCTACGAACTGCACTACCGCGGCTTCGCGGGGGTGAGCCACGACCGGGAGTGGGACCCCGACCTGCTGCGCGTCCGGGCGGCGCTGGAGCACCGCTTCCTGACGGCCCTGCGCGCCGACACCCCCGTCCACGACACCGTCGACGACGCGCTGGCGGAGCTCCTCGTCGAGCCCGTCGAGCACACCGGCCTCTCGCACTTCCTGTGCGACGAGGGCGAGCTGTGGCAGCTGCGCGAGTACGCCGCGCAGCGCTCCCTGTACCACCTCAAGGAGGCCGACCCGCACGCGTGGGTGCTGCCCCGGCTGTGGGGCCGGGCCAAGGCGGCCATGGCGGCCGTGGAGTTCGACGAGTACGGCGGCGGCCGCCCCGACCGCGTCCACGCCCGCCTGTTCGCGGACCTGATGACGGACCTGGACCTGGACACCGCCTACGGCCGCTACCTCGACGCCGCCTGCGCCGAGACGCTGGCCACGGTCAACCTGATGTCCCTGCTCGGCCTGCACCGCTCGCTGCGCGGCGCGCTCGTGGGCCACTTCGCCGCGGTGGAGATCACCTCCTCCCCCGGTTCCCGCCGGCTGGCCGAGGCGATGCGCCGCGCGGACGCCGGTCCCGCCGCCGTCCACTTCTACGACGAGCACGTCGAGGCCGACGCGGTCCACGAGCAGGTCGTCCGGCACGAGGTCATCGCCGGCCTGCTGGAGGAGGAGCCGCACCTGGCCCCCGACATCGCCTTCGGCATCGCCGTCACCGGCCTGCTGGAGGACCGCCTCGCCGCCCGGCTGCTCACGGCCTGGCGCGCGGGGCGCTCCTCCCTGCGCACGCCCCTCCCCGCCGAAATGGCTCATGTTTCGTAACCGAAGGGGTACTTGGTGCGCGTGAATCCACTGGTGCTGCCGGGCGTGTACGCCCCTCAGGAGGACACCGACCTGCTGGCCGGGGCGCTGTCCGAAGAACCGATCAAGCCGGGCGCCGACGTCCTCGACGTCGGGACGGGCTCGGGTGCCCTCGCGCTGGAGGCCGCACGGCTCGGGACCCGCGTCACCGCGGTCGACGTGTCCTGGCGGGCGGTGTGCGCGACACAGTGGAACGCGTGGCGGGCGCGGCTGCCGGTGCGCGTGCGGCAGGGCAACCTCTTCGAGCCGGTGCGCGGACAGTCGTTCGACCTGATCCTGACCAATCCGCCGTACGTGCCGGCTCCGGACGGCGGGCGCGAGCCGCGCGGTCCGGCCCGGGCCTGGGACGCGGGCGGGGACGGCCGGCTGGTCCTGGACCGGATCTGCCGGGAGGCTCCCGCGCTGCTGCGGCCCGGCGGGGTGCTGCTCATGGTGCACTCGGCGCTCAGCGATCCCGGCCGCACCGTCGCGCATCTGCGCGACACGGGCCTGAAGGCCGCGGTGACCCGCCGTGCGCGCATCCCCTTCGGGCCGGTCCTGCGCTCACGCGAGCACTGGCTGCGCGAGCGCGGGCTGCTGTCCGCCGACGAGAACAACGAGGAACTGGTGGTCGTCCGTGCCGAACTCCCCAGCTGACCGGCCGCGCAGGATCAGCGTGCAGCGCAAGGGGCCCCTGCTCGTCGAGGGGCCCGTGGAGGTGGAGCTGGAGGACGGTTCCACCGTCGCCTCCGACCGTTTCCGGGTCGCCCTGTGCACCTGCCGGCGCAGCCGCCGCTATCCCTGGTGCGACACCAGTCACCGCGACCGCGTCTGACCGAGGCTTCGCCCCACGAGGATCCAGGGGCCGGGCGGGCGGCCCCACTCCGCCCGGCCGGCCCCTGGTGCGAGATCGCTGTGGTCCCGTGTCAGTGGCTCGCACTCCCCACGTCACGAGCCGTTCGCGGCGTCCACGGGAGCCACGCGATCCCGGTCTCAGAACGCGAAGAGGACGCTCCCGGAGGAGTTCTTCACGCACTCGTTGGAGAAGAGGCGCTCGTAGGAGACGCGCTGGCCCCGCCACACGCCGTCGACGGTGACGACCACCGGGTCGTACTGCTTGGTGCACATTCCCCCGCCGGCGGCCGCGAGGACCTCGAAGTCGCCGTCGGCGGCCCGCAGTTCGGCACAGGCCAGGGAGGCGGCCGGATGGGTGCCGGAGGCTGTCGGCGCACAGCTCAGGGTGACGGCGCGGGCCGGGCCGGCGGTGGCGGCGCTCTCTCCGTGCCCTGTCGTCAGCACCAGGGCCGACGGGGCGTACAGGGAGGCCGGGGCGGCCGGGGCGGCGAGCGCGGGCCCGGTGAGGGGTCCGCAGACGGCGGCGGCCGTGAGGCCGAGGGTCGCTGCCCAGCGCGCGGTGTTCCGCATTGTGTGCATCCTTCCGCTCGATTCGGGGGTGTCCGTCCGGCGCGATCGGTGCCGGACGCGGCGAGCGCGAGTCTGCCGAGTCCGGAGCCGAAACTCACATCGACCCCACGCGTTTCGGTAACCTTGCGTATTGAATCAGTGGCGCGAAGTCACGGGATTCGAACGTTCCAAGGCCGTAAGCAAGCGCTTCATGATCGCTCCGTGCGCCGAAGTGACCGGTTTTCATCGGCTCGTTAATCGTCCGGAAACATTCCGCTTCCGCCGCCGCACCCCCCGCGCGGCCCCCTCGCGTTCACCTGACGGCCGCCCCGGGGAGGTGGCCGTTTCCTCCACCCGGAGCGGCGGAGGAGGACGAAACGTCCCCTGGCCGGGCCCTGGCAGCACCGCGTACGGTCGGCAGACCCCGTTCCGGACCCCCGCCGAGCGCGCCGCCCACCCCGCGGCGACGACGGCCGTCCAGCCCTCCGCGCCACCCCGCGCTCCCCGTCGTCCGACCGCCGGAGCCCTCGTTGACCTCGCCGTCCACCCCCTCCCCCGCCGCACCGTCCCCGTCCCTCACCGAGGTCGAGACCCACGGTGTCGACCGCATCCCGGACGCGGAGCGCACCGCGACCCCGTTCGACCTGTTCCGGCTCGCCTTCGGCGGTGCGAACACCTTCTCGACCTGCGTCCTGGGCGCCTTCCCTGTCCTGTTCGGCCTCTCCTTCTGGCAGGGGCTCGCCGCCACGCTCCTCGGCGTGGTCGTGGGCGCGCTGATCCTGTGCCCGATGGCGGTGTTCGGCCCGGTCAACGGCACCAACAACGCGGTCTCCTCGTCCGCGCACCTCGGTGTGCACGGACGCGTGGTCGGCTCCTTCCTCTCGCTGCTGACCGCGGTCGCCTTCTTCTCCCTGTCGGTGTGGAGCTCCGGCGACGCCCTGGTCGGCGGCGCCCACCGGCTCTTCGGCCTGAGCCGCGGCGATCTGTCGTACGCCGTCGCCTACGCGCTCTTCGCCGGCCTGGTGCTCGCGGTGTGCGTGTACGGGTTCCGGTTCATGCTGTTCGTCAACAAGATCGCGGTCGTCTCGGCCACCGTGCTGTTCCTGCTCGGCGCCGTGGCCTTCGCCGGTGACTTCGACCCGTCGTACGCGGGTGTCTTCACCGACTCCGCCGACGCGGCGACGCGGTCCCTGTTCTGGCCCTCGTTCATCGGCGCGGCCCTCATCGTGCTGTCCAACCCCGTGTCCTTCGGGGCGTTCCTGGGCGACTGGTCGCGCTACATCCCGGCCGCCACACCGCGCCGCCGGGTGGTCGGCGCCGCGTTCCTGTCGCAGCTCGCGACCCTGCTGCCGTTCCTCTTCGGCCTGTCGACCGCGAGCATCATCGCGGCCGAGGCCCCCGAGTACGTCGACCCGGCCGCCCCCGACTTCGTGGGCGGGCTGCTGGCGATCTCGCCGTCCTGGTTCTTCCTGCCGGTGTGCCTGCTGGCGCTGATCGGCGGCATGTCGACGGGCACGACCTCGCTGTACGGCACCGGCCTGGACTTCTCCTCGGTCTTCCCGCGGCTGTCGCGCGTGCAGGCGACGCTGCTGGTCGGCGCGGTGTCGATCGGGTTCATCTTCGCCGGCCGGTTCGCCCTGGACCTCGTCCGGTCGATCTCCACGTTCGCCACGATGATCATCACCTGCACGACGCCCTGGATGGTCGTGATGATGCTGGGCTTCCTCACCCGGCGCGGCTGGTACGACCCGGAGGCGCTGCAGGTCTTCAACCGCCGTCAGCGCGGCGGCCGTTACTGGTTCGCGCACGGCTGGAACTGGCGGGGCATGACGGCGTGGTGGGTGTCGGCGGTCGTGGGCGTGCTGTTCACCGACATCCCGGGCCAGTTCGTCGGTCCGCTCGGCGATCTGGCGAACGGCGTCGACATCAGCCTGCCGCTGTCGCTGGCGGTCGCCGCCGTGCTGCACCTCGCCCTGCTGTGGCTGTTCCCGGAGCCCCGGGCGGTGTACGGCCCCGAGGGCCCGTGGCTGGTCCGCAGCGCGGACGTGGCGGTGCCGCCGATCACCGGCCCGGGCGCGGGAGCCGGGGAGGAGGCGGTGTCGGACCCCTCGGCTAACGTGCGGGCATGACTCGTTTCGTGCTGGTGGCGGGGGCGTGGCTCGGTGCGTGGGCGTGGGAGGAGGTGGCGGCCGAACTGCGCGCGGCCGGGGACGAGGCCCATCCTCTGACGCTGTCCGGGCTCGCCGAGAAGCGCGGGGTGCCGGCCGGGCTGGAGACGCACGTCCGGGACGTCGTCGAGGAGGTCGGCCGGCTCGGTCCGCGGGACGTGGTGCTGGTCGGGCACAGCTACTCCGGCATCCCGGTCGGGCTGGCGGCGGAGCGGATCGGCGACCGGCTGCGGCGGGTGGTGTTCGTCGACGCCAACGTGCCCGTGGCCGGGCAGTCGTTCCTGTCCGGCTGGCCGAGCGAGCCCGTGCGGGAGGCGATCGCGACCCACGACGGCTTCTGGCCGCCGCTCGCCGCGGACGACTTCGCGGGACAGGGCCTGACGGAGGAGCAGGTCCGCCGGATCGTCGACGGCGCGACCCCGCACCCGGGCGCCACCCTCACCGACGCGGCGGCCCCGCGGCGTTCGCCCGCCGAACTGCCGGCGACGTACGTCAAGTGCCTGCTGGACGGCGACGAGCCGATGCCGGCCGTGGCCGAGCTGCTCGGGAGCGACCGGTGGGAACTGGTCGAGACGGACACCGGTCACTGGCCGATGTTCTCCCGGCCGCGCGCGCTGGCCCGCATCCTGCGGGAGGCGGCCGCCGTCCGCTGAACCGCCCTACCGGCCGGTATGGTCGCCGTGCGACGCGTGGGCGACGGCGCGGCGACGGGACAGCGGGACGACGGGACGACCGAGAGGCGGCACGTACGGATGGCCAAGCACTGGGCGGACTTCCAGTACGAGATCTACCTGAACGGCATGACGGGCTCGGTCCCGCGCCTGCCCACCGACCTGACCCGGCTGGAGGAGCTGACCGAACGGCGGCTCGGGCCGGGGCCGGTCGGCTATGTCGCGGGCAGCGCCGGCGACGGCAGCACGGCCCGCGCCAACCGGGCGGCCCTGGGGCGCCGCAGGATCGTGCCGCGGATGCTGCGGGACGTGCACGAGCGGGACCTGTCGGTCGAGGTGCTCGGCCGCCCGCTGCCGGCGCCGCTGGCCCTGGCCCCGGTCGGCGTGCTGTCGATCATGCATCCGGAGGCCGAGACCGCGGCGGCCCGCGCGGCGGCCGCGCAGGGGGTGCCGTTCGTGCTGTCCTCGGCCTCCAGCACCCCGATCGAGCAGGTGGCGGAGGCGATGGGGGACGCGGAGCGCTGGTTCCAGCTGTACTGGTCGAAGGACCGGGAGGTGACCCGCAGCTTCCTGGGCCGGGCCCGCACGGCCGGGTTCAGCGTGCTGGTGGTCACGCTGGACACCCCGCTGCTGGCGTGGCGGCCCCGCGACCTGGACCAGGCGTACCTGCCGTTCCTGCACGGGGTGGGCACCGCCAACTACTTCACCGACCCGGCCTTCCGGGCGGGTCTGGCCAAGCCGGTGCACGAGGACCCGAACGCGGCCGTGCTGCACTTCGTCAGCCTGTTCGCGGACCCGGGGAAGACCTGGCCGGACCTGGCGTTCCTGCGGGAGCACTGGGACGGGCCGATCGTCCTGAAGGGCGTCCTGCACCCCGACGACGCCCTGTCGGCCGCGGACGCCGGGGTGGACGGCGTGGTCGTCTCCAACCACGGTGGCCGCCAGGTGGCCGGCTCGGTCGCCGCCGCCGACGCGCTGCCCCGGATCGCGGCGGCGGCCGGCGACCGGCTGACGGTGCTGTTCGACAGCGGGGTCCGCACCGGCGACGACGTCTTCAAGGCCCTCGCGCTCGGCGCCCGTGCGGTGCTGCTCGGCCGGCCGTACGTCTACGGTCTCGGCCTGGACGGACAGCCCGGCGTGGAGCACGTGATCCGCTGTCTGCTCGCCGAGTTCGACCTGACGATGGCCCTGTCCGGCCACGCCACCCCGGCCACCATAGGCCCGGACGACCTGACGGAGGCCCCGGTCTGACGGTCCGCCGGGGCGGGGACCGGCCCCGGAGACCGCCGGAACACGACCGGCCGCGGCGGCCCGCCGGGGCAGCCTGCCGGGGCGGACCGCCCGAACCCACTGGCGGGGCGGTGAGCGCGGCGGAACGGCGGGGCGGCGCGGCGGCCCGCCGGAGCGCCCGCTCTGGTGGAGCGCCCCCCTGGCCGGGCGGCGGTCAGCCGGGACGGCGGGCGGCCGGGACGGCGGGCGGCCGGGACGGCGGGCGGCCGGGGCGGGCCGGCGGAAACCCGACCGTGGCGGGCCGCCGAAGCAGTGACCGCGGCGGGCCGCCGGAGCGCCCGTCCTGGCGGGCGACGAACGCGGCGGGCCGGTGAGCGCGGCGTCCGCCGGAGCGGCCCGCCCCGGCGGACGGCCCGTCAGGCCGTGCGGTCGGAGAGGTCGACGGGCCGTGCGGGCGGCTTCGCCTGGCCGGTGCTCTTCAGCGCGCCGGGGTCGGCCGTGACGGCGTCGGTCAGCCACCGCTGCCCGGTGGAGCGGTCCCGCACCTTGACGACCACGTCGGCGCCGGGGTCCTCGCCGGCGCAGGAGAGGGCGAGCGTGTCGTCCCAGCGGGGCAGCAGCTCCCCCTGCACGGTGAGGTCGTAGCGGGTGTCGGCGGCGCGGGCGGTGTCGTGGGGGGGGGGGGGGGGGGCCCCCCCCCCCCCCCCCCACCACCCCGGCGTCCGCGCGGGAGTCCACGCACAGCCCGGGCGCGGCGACGCTGCGCAGCTGCCCGTCGTCCTCGTACGACCACCGCTGGCTCGCCCCGGACGAGCAGTCGGCCAGTTCGACGGCGGCGCCCGCCCGCACCGCGCCCCGGACGTCCAGGCACAGGCCGGCGGCGGCGTTGCGCAGCCGGGTCTCGCCCGGCAGCCGTGCGGAGGCGGAGGGGGCCGCGGTGGGCCCGGACCGGGAGCCGGTGCCGGAGGCGGCGGCGCCGCCCGGGGCGCCGGCGGAGGCGGCCGGGGCGCCGCCGTCGTCCGACCACACGCCGGCCGCGAGCAGGGCGGTCAGCAGCCCGGCCGAGGCGAGGCCGACCCCGGTCATCAGCGCCCGCGGCGACCGCGGGCCACCGGGTGCGCGGCGGCCCGGGGACGGGATGCGGTCGAGCAGGGTGCTGCGGCGCGTGCCGCGCGCCCGTCGGCCGCGGTGCCGGGACGAGCCGCGCAGGCGCGCGGTCTGCCGGCGGACGCGGCCGGGACGGGACTCGACGTAGCGGCGGGCGCCCCAGCCCAGCACCGCCTCGGCGAGCAGCATGCCCAGGTCGTTCTCGAACTGGCCGAGTTGCTCGGCGGCGGACCGGCAGTAGCGGCAGGCGTCCAGGTGCCGGCGGACGTCCGGCAGGAGTTGCCCGCCGCGGCGCATGGGGACGTCGAGGAGCCGGTTGTAGAAGCGGCAGTCCTTGCCGGGCGCGAGTTCCCGGTGGGCGCGGACGCAGCCCTCGCGCAGCTTCTCCCGGGCCTGCTCGTACGCGGCCGTGACCATGTCGGTGTCCATGCCGAGCAGACCGGCGGCCGCGGTGACCGGTTCGGCCTCGACCTCGACGTGCCACAGGACGCACCGGGCGACCGGGGGCAGGTTCCCGAAGGAGCGTTCCGTGAGGACCCGGTTCTCCGGGGTCATGGACTTGGCGGTGCGCATGCCGCGGGCGCCGGCCGGTTTGCGCAGCTCCGGCAGGACTCCGGACAGGTCCTCGTCGGCGGCCCACGACCGGATCGTGTCCCGCACGGTCACCAGCAGCCGGGGACGCAGCGCGGTGCCCGGCTCGCCCAGCTTCAGCCGGTCGAAGACCTGGTGGAAGGCGGCCGTGGTGACCATGGACGCGGCGCCGGCCGAGGAGGCGAGGCAGATGACCGCGTACTCGTGGACCGGCTGCCAGTGCCGTGCGATCAGCAGCGCGGTGGACTGGCCGACCTCGCTGTCCGTGCCGCCGCGCATCCCCGCGGCGAGGGACTCGTCGGACTCTCCGGGGCCTCCGCCGGGCGGTGGGTAGGGAGGACGAGGAGGAGGGGGGGTGAGCACTGAGCGGCTTCCTTTGGTGCGTACCTGTTCGGCGCGGCGGGGAGCACGCGTTCGCCTCCGCCGGCGAAAACGCGGGGCGTTCCCGGCCCCGGCCCCCGCTCGAGTGGCTCACCCTTGCACAACTGAGTCGCGCACAACAAGCCGCCGGGTGTTCCCGGCCACTGTTGAAAAAATGTCGACAGCCGAGCCCCTGTCCCCCGCCCCGTTCCGCCTCCGGTGACGCCCCGTCGGACGCCTCCCGCGGTCCTCCGGTACGTGTGCCGCACACCGGTTCTCCCGGGGGCCGGCGCCGCTCAGATCTGCCAGGACCGCAGCCGGTCGGCGGCGCCGTACACGTCGGTCTTGCCGTCGATCAGGTCCCGGGCCAGGTCGACGAGGGCCCCGTAGGGCGGGTCGATGCCGACGCCGCTGACGAACATGTAGGCCACCGCCGTCGCGCAGGCGAAGCGGGCGTTGGCCGACGGCAGCGGCTTGAGCAGCGCGAGGGTGTGCAGCAGCGCGGCGGCACGCCAGGCCGGGTCGGAGTCGACGCCCAGGCGGGGCGGGTCGACGCGGTGCCGGGCGACGGCGGCGACCAGCGCGGAGAAGTCGTCGACGGTGGGCTGGTCCGGCAGGACCTCTTCGTGGCGCTGGAGCAGCCAGGGCACGTCGATGTGGATGACGGGTGTCATCGGTCAGGCGACCCGCCCCTCGCCCTTCAGGGGCGCTTCGTCGTCGGGGAAGGCGGCCGCGAACTCGTCGGCGTGCGAGGCGAAGAACCGGCGGAAGGCCTCCGCCCCCTCCTGCAGCGCCCGGTGGCGCGCTATGTCGGCGGCGGCCGCCTCCCGCACGAGCGCCTTCATGGACGTACCGCGCTCCTTGGCGATCTGCCGCAGGTCCTCCAGCTCGCGATCGCTGAATTCCACATTGAGGGCTGGCATGTCCCTCACGGTACCGCTCGGGTACTTACCCGTAAATATCCGCAGGTCGAAGCGGAGCCAAGGTGGTACCGGACGGCGTCCGAGCGAGCATGCGCCGATCGATTCGGGGCACAAGCGGACCCCGTCCGGTCACACCTCGGACACCGGCTACCCCTGGTCCGCCACGAAGGACGCCATCCGGGCCAGTGCGGCGTTCCAGTTGATCGCCGTCTCGTTCGTCGACCAGGACTGGATGTCGTCGATGTAGCAGAACTGTCCGACGCAGCCGGTGAGCTTGGTCTGCGCGTAGGGGTCCTGGATGCTCGAGTTGGGGCCGCCCGCGAGCGTTCCGGCCGGCGGGTCCGGCAGCTTCGGGTCGAGCTGGCGGGCGTACCAGCGGCTGTGCTGCCGGTGGGCGTTGACCTCTCCGTAGCCGGTGACGTAGGAGATGTTCAGCGCGTTGCGGCCGAGGACGTAGTCCATGCTCTGGAGGGCTCCGTCGCGGTACTTCGAGGCGCCGGTGATGTCGTACGCGGTGGCGACGACCACGGCGTTGTTGAGGACCTGGTGGGCCGAGCCCCAGTCGTAGCGGTTGCCGTCGGGGGCGTAGGGCATGCCGTACGGGTGGGCCCGCAGGGTGGCGAGGTACTTGTCGGCGCCGGCGGTCACGGAGCGGCGCACCTTGTCGCGGCCGGGCAGCTTGTTCGGGACGGTGGCGAGGTCGAGCCGGCCCGCGGCGGCGGTCCTGGACCAGTCGAAGCCGTAGGCGCCGAAGATGTCGGCCGTGTGGACCGGGGAGTTCAGGACGTGGTCGGCGAACTGCCGCTCACCGGTGGTGAGGTACAGCTCGGCGGCCGCCCAGTAGAACTCGTCGCTCAGCTCGTCGTCGTTGTAGGCGCCGCCGCCGGTGGCGTCGGCGGGGTCGGCCAGCACGCCCGGGTGGGCTAGGGCCGCCGCCCAGGCCTTGCGGGCGGCCGTGAGGGCCCGCGCGGCGAAGGCCTCGTCGTGGGGCCGGTACAGGCGGGCCGCCTGGGCGGCGGTCGCGGCCAGGTTCAGGGTGGCGGCGGTGGTCGGCGGGTGCAGTTCGCGCTTCTGCGGGTCGTCGGCGGGCAGCAGGGGCAGGCCGGTCCACTGCTCGTCGTGGACCTTGTGGTGCGCCATGCCCGCGAGCGGCCGGCCGTCCGGCACCTGCATCCGCAGCAGGAACTCCAGCTCCCAGCGGGCCTCGTCGAGGATGTCCGGCACCTTGTTGCCGCTCTCGGGCAGGGCGAGGGCGCCGTCGCCGAGCTTCGCCGGCCGGCCGGTGCGGGCGTGCAGCGCGCGTTCGTGGGTGCTGAGCAGCTCCCAGGTGGTGATGCCGCCGTTGACGACGTACTTGCCGTGGTCGCCGGCGTCGTACCAGCCACCGCTGACGTCGAGGGTGTGGTCGCAGACGCCCGGCTGGCAGGGGACGGCGGTGTCGCCCTGGTTGGGGGCGACGCCGACGTGGCCGGCGGCCCTGCCGTAGCCGGGACGCAGGTCGTCGCGTATCGCGGTGCCGCTGCGCTGCGTGTAGTAGTACTTGGCCGCGTCGAGGCGCAGTCGCTCGTAGGCGTCCGTGCCGATGTCGAAGGGGCGGCTGGTCTCGCCGTCGGCGACCAGCGTCAGGCCCGTGCCGCGGGTGCGGTACGCGCCGAAGTCGAGGGAGTGGACGTTCTGCCCGGAGGAGACGTCGACTCCGCGCGGCACGGTCCAGCCCCGCGCCACCGTCGTCCCCGCGGCGTTCCTCAGCTCCCAGGGCAGCCTGCCGGTGGCCTCGGTGACGAGGGTGGCGTTCTTCGGCCCGGCGGGCAGGTAGCCGACCTGGTTGACGCGGACCCGTGGCCCGGTGTCGGGCTCGTAGACCTCGGGCGGGACGCCGCCCAGCAGGGAGACGTCGTCGAGGCAGAAGCGCCAGGGGTCCGCGCTGCCGCCGACCTGGAAGGCGACCTGGGCCTGGGCGGAGTCGACCGGCGAGGTGAAGGTGTAGGAGTACGGGCCCGCCGTCTCGGCCAGTACGGGAGTCGCCTCGTACCAGGTCTCGTACGGCGCGGCCGACTGGCCCACGATCGCCCGCACCGCGTGCCCCTCGGGCACGCCGGACGCCGTGAAGGAGAACCGGTACGTCTCCCCCTTCACCAGGGTGATGCCGTCCTGGCCGACGGCGGAGTCCCAGCGGTTGGCGGTGCCGCCCGGCACGTCCGCGCACAGCCGGCCCTCGGCGGGGCCGGCGCCGGCGTTGCTGCTCCACCATCCGTCGGTGGTCGTGTCGAAGGTGCCGTTCCTGACCTGCTCGGCCTCCTCCGCCGCGGCCTGCTGCGCGGGCAGCGCGGTGAGCGCCGTGCCCAGCAGGGCCGCCAAGGCCGTCAGGGCGGTTCTGCGTCGTTTCACGTCCAGGCTCCTGTCGCCGGGAGATGCGGGAGCCTCCACAGGCGTGGGAGCGCTCCCAGGGACGGGTCGCAGGACATGTTTGTTGCAGTCATGACACTCCGTCAACGGTCAGGACGAGGACGGTTCGGCCGATGCCCGCCGGCACCGCCCGGCCGGGGTCGCGCCGTGGACGGCTGTTCGGGTGCCGGCCCGGTGGCGCTCGTCCGGCGCCGCCTCCGTGTCGCCCGATGGGAGGGCCGCAGGGGGTTCTCCTTCACGCCCGAGCCGTACGCACTAAGGTGGAACTCACGTGACCAGCCTGTTCACTGTGAGTGGCCGCGATGGAGTGGGGACGATGAGCCCGGACTACCCGTTCGACGACGCCTCGACGGCACGGGCGGTCATCCACGAGGACGGCACTCTGGCCCGCTGGAGCGAGGGGGCGCGCCACCTGCTGGGCTACGAGCCCGCCGAGGTCGTCGGCCGGCCGGCCGCCGCCCTGCTGGCCGGCGGCGTCCGGCCCCCCGAGCCCCACGACACCCGCTGGACCGGCACCCTGGCGCTGCGCCACCGCGACGGCCACACCGTGTCCGTCTGGGTGCTCGCCCACCGCAGGGCGCCGGGCGACGGTGGGCGCGCGACCTGGCTGGCCGTGACGCCGCTGCGCGCCGGATACCCGGCGCCCGAGGAGGACGAGCTGGTGCGGGCGGCCCTCGCGCAGTCGCCGTGCGCCGCGATGATCTTCGACGACCGGCTGCGGCTGCGCGGGATCAACGACGCCATGGCCGACCTGCTCCAGCTGCCCTCCGCGCGGATCCGCGGGCTGCGCGCGAGCGACGTCGGCAGCCGGCCGCAGAACCGGGAGATCGAGGAGTACCTGCGCCTGGTCCTCGCCACCGGCGAGCACCAGGAGATGCAGACGTTCATGAAGGCCAGGGGCGAGGAGCGGGCGCACGCCTGGCTGGCCCGGCTGGCGCCGCTCACCGGACCCCCCGGACGGGTCCGGGGCGTCTGCGTGACCGTCCACGACTTCACCGAGTACGTGCTCGCCCGGGAGCGGCTCCAACTGGTCAACGAGGCGAGCGTGCGCATCGGCAGCACCCTCGACGTCACCCGGACCGCCCAGGAACTGGCCGAGGTGTGCGTGCCGGCGCTGGCCGACTTCGTCACCGTCGACCTGCTGGACCCCCAGGAGCACGGCGGTGAGACCACCGTCCCGCCGGCCCCGCCCGTGGCCCTGCGGCGGGTGGCCCACCACTCGGTCAGCCCGGGCGCCCCGGAGGCCGTGGTCGAACCGGGCCGGCTGGACGTCTACCCCGCGGCCTCCCCGCAGGCCGCCTCCCTGATCGCGGGCCGCACGGTCGCGGCCGCGATTCCCACCGGCGACCTGGACGACTGGCGTTCCTGGGACGAACGGCGCGCGCGGCGGGTGAAGGAGTTCGGGATCCACTCCACGATGTCCGTGCCGCTCCAGGCCCGCGGCACCACGCTCGGGGTCGTGGTCTTCACCCGCCACCGGCGTCCGGAGCCCTTCTCGCCCGACGACGTGCTGCTGGCCGAGGAGGTCACCGCCCGCGCCGCGGTGTGCATCGACAACGCCCGCCGCTACTCCCGTGAGCGCGAGACCGCCCTGGCCCTCCAGCGCAGCCTGCTCCCCCGCACGCTGCCGCGGACCGCCGCCGTCGACGCCGCCTCCCGGTACCTGCCGGCCGCCCGCGCCGGGGTGGGCGGCGACTGGTTCGACGTGATCCCGCTGTCCGGGATGCGGGTCGCGATGGTGGTGGGGGACGTCGTCGGGCACGGTGTGCAGGCCTCGGCCACCATGGGCCGGCTGCGCACCGCCGTGCGCACCCTCGCCGACATCGACCTCGCCCCGGACGAGCTCCTCACCCACCTCGACGACCTGGTGGTCCGGCTGTCGGAGGAGGCGGGCGGCGACGGCAGCAGCCCCGGCGAGGTCGGGGCGACCTGCCTGTACGCGGTGTACGACCCGGTGTCACGGCGCTGCGCCCTCGCCCGGGCCGGGCACCTCCCGCCCCTGCTGCTGCCGCCGGGCGGTCCACCGCGCCAGGTCGACCTGCCGGCCGGGCCGCCGCTGGGCCTGGGCGGGCTGCCCTTCGAGTCCGCCGAGCTGGAGCTCGCCGAGGGTTCCGTGCTCGCCCTGTACACCGACGGCCTGATCGAGTCCCGCCGCCGGGACGTGGACGCCGGCCACCGGATGCTGAGCGAGGCGCTGGCCGGGCACGTGGACTCCCTCGACGAGACCTGCGACCGCGTCCTGCACGCCCTGCTCCCCAGGGGCGGCGCCTCCGACGACGTGGCCCTGCTGCTCGCCCGCACCCGGGGGCTGCCCGCCTCGCAGGTGGCGACCTGGGACGTCCCGGCCGACCCGGCGCTCGTCGCGCCGATCCGCAAGCAGGTCGTGGAGCAGCTGGAGCGCTGGGGGCTGGTCGAGGTCTGCTTCACGGCCGAGCTGGTGGTGAGCGAACTGGTCACCAATGCCATCCGGTACGGCGCCCGCCCCATCCGGCTCCGGCTGATCCACGACGCCTCCACGCTGATCTGCGAGGTCTCCGACACCAGCCACAGCGCCCCGCACCTGCGCCGGGCGAAGACCTGGGACGAGGGGGGCCGGGGGCTGCTGCTGGTCGCGCAGCTCACCCAGCGGTGGGGCAGCCGGCACACGGCCGACGGGAAGACGATCTGGGCGGAGCTGGGCGTGCTCGGCGAGGAGTGAGGGGGCCGCCCGGACACCGCCCGGAGGCGCGTCCCGCCCGACGGCCCGGGCCTGCTCGCGCTGTCGGGCGTGGCCGCGCCGGCCGCCGTGCCGGCGCACCCGTCGACGGCCTGCCCGCGGTCCTCTTCCCGGTCCCCTTCGCCGCCCCGGCGGGGACCGGGGCGGTGCTCGCGGCGCTGCTCCCGGGTGCCCGTCGGCCCGGACCCGGCGTACGCCGGGGCGCCGTGTGGTCCACGGCTGTGGCGAGCGCGTCCAGGCCCCGGCGGGTTCGCCCCGCGCGGCCTGCCGGGCGTGCCGGCAGGCCGCGCCGGTGCCGGGGGGCGCGGCGCCGTGCGCGGCGCCACGGGCGACCGGCGCCCGGGCCGAGGGCGGCCGAGGGTCAGCGGTGCCCGCCGGAGTCGTCGCCGTAGCCCGGTCCGTCCGGGTCCGGCCGGCCGTTCCCCGGGCAGGAGGACGGGTCGTCGGCCGAGCAGGAGGTGCCGCCGGCGCCGGGCGCGGGGCTCGTCGCCGAAGGACGCGGGGTCGCGGACGGCCTCGGGCCGGGGCTCTCCGCGGCCTCGGGAGCGGGAGCGGGATCCGGGGTGGCGCCGGCGCCCCAGCTGACGAACTGGAGCTGGGGGTCGGACGGGGAGGTGTCGATCACCCAGCGCTGGGCCCCGCTGCCGTCGCGGTTCTTCAGGACGACGGCGCCCGACCCGTCGGTGGCCGCGGGGGCGAGGGCGAGGTTCTGGTCGGCGCGCGGGACGAACGTGCCCTGGAGGGTGAAGTCGTAGCGGATGTTCTTGTCGCCCGCCGCGCAGGGGGCGAGCCGCACGGAGTAGCCGAGCCGGGAGTCCAGGCACAGATCGGGGTTGGCGACGTTGCGCAGCAGCCCGTCGGTCTCGTAGGACCACTGCTGCCCGGCCGCGGGTGAGCAGGCGGCGAGCCGGGTCTCGGCGTTCTCGACGGCCTTGCCGCCGACGGTCGCGACGCACAGTCCGGACGAGACGTTGTGCAGGCGTCCGCGCACGGTGCCCTGGACCTGGTCGCCCGCGCCGATCCAGGAGGCGCCGTCGGTCGCGGTGTCCCTGGCCGGGCCCGGGGTGCGTCCGGTCCCCTCGCCGGCGGCCGGGGCGGCCCCGTCGTCGGAGCCGAGGACGGCCCACGCCACGAGCGGGAGGACGATCAGGCCGCTGACGGTGAGGACCGCTGCCGCGAGGTTGCGGCGGCGGGCGCGGCGGGCGGCCTTCTGGGCGGTGCGGCGCGACGGGGGGCGGGTCCCGGCGGCGGGGCGGGGGCCCGCGGCGCGGCCGCGGGCGGCGGCCCGGTGCGGCCCGGAGTCCGTCCGCCCGGAGTCCGTCCCGCCGCCGGCCGCGGGTCCGGGGCCGGGGGCCGGCGCCGCGTCGGGGGCCGGCCCGGGGCCGGGGGGCGTCTTCGCCGCGGGGCCGCGCTCGGCCGGGGTGGGGGCGTCCCTCCCGTGCGGGTCGGTGAACGCCTCCCCCGGGAAGGCCGTGCGCGGGGCCTCGGTCCCGTGGGCGGGAGCGCCGGCGGGTGGGCCGCCGGCGGCTCTGATCGCCATGTACTCCGTGGCGGCCCAGCCCAGCACGCCCACGGCGAGGGCGGCGCCGAGGTGGGCGTCGAACTGGTGGAGCTGGTCGGCGGTGTGGGCGCAGTGCCGGCACTGGTCCAGGTGGGTGCGCAGGTCGGGGTCGACGTCGGCGCCGCCCCGGCGGCAGGTGGCGTCGAGGAGCCGGTGGTAGCGGTGGCAGTCGTCGTCGACGGCGAGTTCGCGGTGCAGGCCGAGGCACTCCTCGCGCAGCCGTTCGCGGGCCCGGCGCAGTTCGACGCGGGCACCCTCGTCCTCCATGCCGAGCAGGGCGGCCGGGACGGCGAGCGGCTCGGCCTCGACCTCGTTGTGCCACAGCAGGCAGCGGGCGTTCTGGGGCAGCCGCTGGAAGGCGCGGGACAGCAGACGCCGGTGCAGGGACGGGAGCAGCCGGGCGGCCAGGCGATCGGTGTCGCCCTCGGCGGAGCGCAGCTCCGGGTGGAGCAGGTCGCGCCGGCCGTCGGAGTCCCACTCCGCGGCGATCCGGCGCACGGTGACCAGCAGATGGGGGCGCCAGGCGGCCGTCGGCCCGTTCTGCCGCAGGGCCTCGCCGAAGAGCCGGGTGAAGGCCGCCGTGGTGAGCATGCCGGCCGCCCGCTCCCCGTCGGCGCACAGCCGCGCGTAGGCGAAGGCCGCTTCCCAGTGCCGGTCCAGCAGCTCACCGACGGGATGCAGGGCGGGCGACGCTCCCGTCCAGTTCTTCAGCTCGACGCCGAGCTGTTCGTCCGTCGCCTCGAAGCGGCGCGCCGAAGGGGAATTCGACAGGCCTGCGTCTTTCACGGCTGCATTCCTCCCGGGGACATGCGGCATAAAAGTCCATACCAATGAGTATGGGATCCCGGCTTCGCAGTGCCGGAATCCTTTCGCACAGTGTTCGACGTTTCGAACGTCCACGGAGGGCAGCCCTTTCGGGCGTGGGGGGTGCGGACGGGAGACGCCTCGCGCGCACGGCGGGAAAAGAGCGTCCGTGCGCCGACACCGCCCACCTTCGCACAGGCGGAGCAGACGGAACAAGGGATCCCGCGGTTTCACGCCTTTCACCGCCCGCGCCGGAGTTTGACGAAACGTCAATGCAGGTTCCGGGTGCCTATCGGCGGCGGATCTCCTTCGGGGAGGTCCCGGTATTGCTGTCCCTTTCGGGAGGTAATTGCGGCGCGCATTCCGTCCCGGTACGCGCCGGGCGGCGTCCCGTACCGGGCGCGGAACACCCGGGCGAAGTGAAAAGGGCTCACGAAGCCCGAGGCGGCGGCGACGCGTTCCACGGTCAGCCCGGTGCCCTCCAGCAGGCGCGCCGCGTGCCGCAGCCGCGCCTCGCGCAGGGCCCGCATCGGGGACCGGCCCGTCTGCTCGGTGAACAGGTGGGCGAGGCGCGAGGGCGACAGCGCGACCTCTTCGGCGAGGGAGCGGACGGTGTGCGGGGCGCCCGGGTCGGCGGCGATCCGGTCCTGGACCCGGCGGACCCGGTCGTCCAGGCCCGGCGGGGACGCGGGCGTGCGGGCGGAGGCGGTGGTGAGCAGCACCGCCTCCTCCAGGGCGCACAGGGCGAGTTCACGGGCGACGGCGCCGTGGGCCACGGCGATGTCCCGGCCCGCGTCCGGACGCGCGGTGCCGTCCGGATCCGCGGCACCGTCCGGCTGTCCGGCGCCGGGCCGGCGGGCGTCGGCGAGCATCCTGCGGAGGGCCGCCTCGACGCGGCCGTGCACTCCCGCCGGGACGGGCGTGACGGCGTACACGCCGTCGCCGGCGCCGTACGGCCGCAGCCACGGTGTCCAGGCGGCGCGGGCCTGGCAGTGGGCCCACCAGAACCGCCACCGGCCGGCGGCGGGTTCGGTGGCGTAGCGGTGCGCGACGCCCGGCGCGAGCACCACCAGGTCGCCGGGGGCGGCCCGGACCTCGGTGGCGCCCTGACGCAGGCGGCCCCGTCCGGCCGCCGTCCAGGTGAACAGCCAGCTGTCCGACCCCCGGGGGCGGTGGGCGCCGTAGTCCGGGCCCTGGTCGAAGTGGCCCGCCACCACCAGGCCGGGCGGCGGGGACGGGTCGCCGGGCACGGCAGCCCGGGGCAGGTCCTCAGCACGCACGGGCATCCTCCCGGATCTCGCGTCCGCCTAGCGTACGGCGGGCCGAGGACCACGAACCGGGGAGGTCGCACATGACGGTCACGGACGACACCGGCGCTGCCGGGACGCCCCTGCTGACGGAGACGGGGCTGCGGGAGTACCGCGAGGACGGTTTCACCGTCGTCCGCGCCCTGTTCGGGCCCGGCGAAGTGGACCGGCTGCGCGCCGAGTTCACGGCGCTGCGCACGGCCGGGCCGGTGCCCGGGCACTTCGAGCCGCGGCCCGGCGCCGACCCGCTGGCCGCGTACCCGAGGGTGATGCAGCCGCACGAGTTCAACGCGCTCGCCCGGCGGGTGCTGCTGGACGCGCGGCTGCGGGGGGTGCTGGAGGCGCTCCTCGGGGAGGAGGTGCTGGCCGCCCAGAGCATGTTCTACTTCAAGCCGCCGGGCGCCCGCGGACAGGCGCTGCACCAGGACAACTTCTACCTGCGGGTGGAGCCGGGCACCTGTGTGGCGGCCTGGCTGGCCTGTGACGTGATCGACCGGGAGAACGGCGGCCTGGAGGTCGTTCCCGGCACGCACCGGATGGACCTGTTCTGCCCGCAGGAGGCGGACGAGCGACTGTCGTTCGCGCGGGAGTACGTGCCGCCCCCGGCGGGTCTCGCGGCGGTCCCGGTCGACATGGCGCCAGGGGACGTGCTGTTCTTCAACGGCAGTCTGGTGCACGGGTCGCGGCCGAACCGCAGCGGCGAGCGGTTCCGGCGGTCGTTCATCGGCCACTACGTGGGCCGTTCCTCGGCGCGCATCGGCGCGTACTACCGCACGGTGGCGATGAGCGGGGAGCGGGTGGCCCTGCCGGAGAGCGAGGGGGCCGGTCCGTGCGGCACGGAGTTCACACCGCACGGACCCCACTGAGCCCCGCCGGGCGTGCCCGGAGCCCGGGAGGCGGGCGCAGCCGGGTGCGGCGGCCTCAGTGGCCCGCGATCGGATGGGGGGTGTAGGGTTGCCGGAGCTCCTCCGACTCCTCCTCGGTCAGGGCCAGTTCGACCGCCGCGACCGCGTCCTCGAGGTGGTTCGGCTTCGACGCGCCGACGATCGGGGCCACCACCGTGTCCTGGCGCAGCAGCCAGGCCAGCGCCACCTGGGCGCGGGGGACGCCCCGGTCGCCGGCGATGCGGGTGACGGTCTCGACGATCGCGTGGTCGCTCTCCAGGTAGAGGCGGCTGCCGAACTCGTCCTGGGCGCTGCGTCCGGTGACGGTGCCCCAGTCGCGGGTGAGGCGGCCGCGGGCCAGCGGGCTCCAGGGCAGGACCCCGACGCCCTGGTCGGCGCAGAGCGGGATCATCTCGCGCTCCTCCTCGCGGTAGAGGAGGTTGTAGTGGTTCTGCATGGACACGAACCGGGTCCAGCCGTTCCGCTCGGCGGTGTGCTGCATCTTGGCGAACTGCCAGGCGTACATCGAACTCGCCCCGATGTAGCGCACCTTGCCCGCCTTCACCAGGTCGTGCAGCGCCTCCATCGTCTCCTCGACCGGGGTGTGCGGATCGAAGCGGTGGATCTGGTAGAGGTCGACGTAGTCGGTGCCGAGGCGGCCGAGGCTGTGGTCGATCTCGGCGAGGATCGCCTTGCGGGACAGGCCGCCGCCGTTGGGTCCGGGGCGCATCCGGCCGTGCACCTTGGTGGCGAGCACGATCTCGTCGCGGCGGGCGAAGTCGCGCAGCGCCCGGCCGACGATCTCCTCACTGGTGCCGTCGGAGTAGACGTTGGCGGTGTCGAAGAAGGTGATGCCCGCCTCCAGCGCCTGGCGGATGAGCGGACGCGACGCCTCCTCGTCGAGGGTCCACTCGTGCGCGCCCCGGTCGGGGAGGCCGTAGGTCATGCAGCCCAGACAGATCCGCGACACGTCCAGACCCGTCGAACCCAGCTTCACGTACTGCATCGTCGCTGCTCCTGACGTCGATGTGAGGTACCGGGGAAGCGTATGCCGAGCGGGCGGCGCCCGGACGCGGCACCGCGACGGGGGTGACCGGGCGGCTCACCCGATCAGGTCCAGCGCCCGCTCCCACCCGAACGCGCCGTCCTCCCGGCCCCGGTGCGGATCCCCGAACCGCACGCCCATGCCGCGCAGCCGTACCAGGCTCTCCCGGTAGGCCGGGTGGGCGGCGAGCGCGTCGGACACGCAGGGCAGGACGCCGACGGGGATACCGAGACCGGACACCTCGCACAGGGTGCCGAGGGCGAGGGTGTCGGTGATGCCGGCCGCCCACTTGTTGACGGTGTTGAAGGTGGCCGGGGCGACGACGACGGCGTCGGGGTCCGGGAAGGGGCGCGGGTCGTCGGGGCGCCGCCAGGCGGAGCGGACCGGGCGGCCGGTCCGCGCCTCGACGGCGGCGGTGTCGAAGAAGCCGTTCACGGCGTGGGGCGTGGCGATGACTCCGACGTGCCAGTCCCGCCGCTGTGCGGCGGTGATCAGTTCGCCGACGTCCGCGGCGACGCCGGCGGCGCAGACGACGACGTAGAGGAAGGGCGGCTTGTCGTCCTGTGAGGTCACCCGGGAACCCTACTCACGCGGGAGCCTCACCCGGGGCGTTCCGGGGGTGCTTCGCCGGCCCGGTGGCCGACCCGGGACCGCCCGCCGCCCCGACCGGGCCGCTGTTCCTGCCGGCCGAGGGCGCGGTGGTGACGGCGGGGATCACCGGCTCCGCCGGTCCGGCCGGAGAGGCGCGGAGGGCGGCCGGGGCGCGGACGGCCGACGCGCCGCCGGGGAGGCGGGTATCGCTCCGTGCCGAGGGGGCCGCGCGTCCCGCGGGACGTCCCCGGTCACCGTGCCGTGTCCGACACCTTGATCGCGCCGACCGGGCAGGCCCGTGCGGCTTCCGGGACCATCGGGTCGCCGGCGCCGTCCTCCCGGCCGGGCAGGAGGGTGCTGAAGCCGTCGTCGTCCTGGGCGAAGACGCCGGGGGCGGCCAGGGCGCACTGGCCGGCGCCGATGCAGACGTCCGTGTCGATGTCGATGTGCATGGCGTGATCCTCGTACCGGGCCACGGGGAGCTCCAGCATCCGCCGGATCGTGTCGCCGCCGGGTTCGCGGCGGAACGCGGCCGGCGGGCGCGGGCGGGCCGGGCGGCCGAAGGGCGGCGCGGGGCGTCGCGCCGTTCGCCGTGGGACGTGCCGGGCACCGGAACGGCGGCGTGCGGTTCGGCCGGACGGACGCATCGGGCGCCGTGTCCGGAACCGGCCGCTCCCGAGCGGGGGCGGGACGACCGCCGGAGCGGGCCGCGGCGGAAAGCGGAGGCCGGGGCGCCGGGGCCGGGGAAATGCGGTTGCCGCCGGGCGGGTCCCGGCCGCAGGATCCGGCCATGTTCTCTCACGCGACCCCGCTGCCGCCGTTGTCCGCCGCCGCTCCCCCGGCGCGGCGCCGACAGCGGCCCGGGCGCCCCCGGAGGCCCGACAGCACGCGCCGGTGACCGCCGCGCTGGTCGCCGGCCTGGTCGCGGGCTACGGCATCGCCGTGCCCGTCGGCGCGGTCGGGACCTACCTCGTCTCCCTCACCGCCCGCACGTCCCTGCGCACGGGGGTGTGCGCCGCGCTCGGCGTGGCCGCCGCCGACGGGCTCTACGCCCTGGTGGCCACCGCCGGGGGCTCCGCCGTCGCCGCCGCGCTGCGTCCGGTGCTCGGACCGCTGCGCCGGACGTCGGCCCTGGTGCTGCTCGCGCTGGCGGTGCGGGGCGCGGCGACGGCGGTACGCCGGTACCGCGCCCGCCGGCTCGCCACGAGGTCCGCACCGCCCCCGCCCGGTCCGGCCCGGGCCTTTCTGAGCCTGCTGGGCCTCACCCTCCTCAACCCGGCCACCGTGGTCTACTTCGCCGCCCTGGTGCTCGGCACCGGGACGGCCGGCGCCGTGCGGCCGCTGGAGCAGGGCCTGTTCGTGCTGGCGGCCTTCGCCGCGTCGGCGAGCTGGCAGGTGCTGCTGGCCGGGGGCGGCGCGCTGCTGGGCCGCGCGCTGACCGGCCACCGCGGGCGGCTGGTCACCGCGCTCGTGTCGAGCGCGGTGATGACGGTGCTGGCGGTGCGGATGGTGGCCTAGGACCGACGGAAGCGGTCACCCGGGGGATCGTGGCGCACTCCGCCGGTCGGGCGCGTCACGGATGAAACGGGTGCGCACAGGTGTTGGACTGGATGCCGGTCGGACGACGCCCCGACACGAAGACCCCTACGAAGGGACGGATGCCATGCCTCTGGAGGGCGAGTACGAACCCAGCCCCACCCAGTGGGTGCGCGAGCAGGTGGAGCTGTACGAGAGCTCCGGCGGTACGGAGGGAACCACGCTGCAGGACACCGGGCTGCCCGTCATCGTGCTGACGACCCGGGGCGCGAAGAGCGGCAAGATCCGCAAGACGCCGTTGATGCGGGTCGAGCACGAGGGGCGGTACGCCGTGGTCGCCTCCCAGGGCGGGGCGCCCAAGCACCCGGTCTGGTACCACAACCTCAAGGCCGATCCCCGGGCGGAGCTCCAGGACGGGCCGGTCAAGCAGGACATGACGGCCCGTGAGGTGACCGGTGCGGAGAAGGCCGCCTGGTGGGAGCGCGCCGTCGCCGCGTATCCGCCGTACGCCGAGTACCAGGAGAAGACGGATCGGGAGATTCCGGTCTTCGTCCTGGAGCGGGTCGGCGACTGAGCGGAGCGGCCGGGTGACCGGCCGCTCCGTCCGGGGAAAAACCTCGCGGAAAAATCCACCCGGCCTGCATGGACGGTTCCCCGCCGGGCACCCGGAGGTCAGGCCCCGCCGCGCTCCCCCGTCGCGGCGGGGCTTTCTCCTGCCTCCTGGGCGAGGCGGTCGGTCACGTCCAGGAAGATCTGGTCCGCCTCGGCCACGGCCTCGGCGATGGACCGCTTGATGCGGACGGCGACCTTCTCCACGTGCTCGCTGTCCAGTCCCGGCACGAGGTCGACGCGGGCCGCCACGAGCACGGAGTCGATGCCCGTCTTCATCGTGAACAGCGCCTCCACGCTGTCGAGTTCCGGCTGGGCGGCCAGCAGGGCGTGGATACGGCGGTCGGTCTCGACGTCGGCGGCCTCGCCGATCAGCTGGTCGCGGGCCTCGCGGCCGAGGCCGTAGGCGACGTAGACGAGCAGGGCGCCGATCGCGAGCGAGGCGCACGCCTCCCACACCACCTGGCCGGTGACCATGTGCAGGACCATGCCGGCCGCGGCCAGCAGGACCCCGAGCACCGCGGTGCCGTCCTCGGCGACGACCGTGCGCAGGGCGGGGTCGCGCAGCCGGGCGACCCCGCCCTGCCGGCGCACCTGGTACAGGGCCCGGACCAGTGACGCGCCCTCGGCGAGGAGGGCGACGCCGAGCACCGTCAGACCGGCCGCGTATCCGCCGAACTCCTCCTCGCCGCCGGTCCTGAGGGCCTCGACGCCCTGGAAGAAGGAGAAGCAGCCGCCCATGACGAAGATGCCGACGGCCGCGAGGAGCGACCAGAAGAAGCGTTCCTTGCCGTAGCCGAAGGGGTGACGCCGGTCGGCGGGGCGGCGGCTGCGGCGCAGGGCGGCGAGGAGGAAGATCTCGTTGAGGCTGTCGGCGACCGAGTGCGCCGCCTCCGACAACAGGGCCGGGGAGCCCGCGAGCAGACCGCCGACCGCCTTGGCGACGGCGATGACCAGGTTGGCCGCGAGCGCCACCAGCACGGTGACGCGTGTCCTGCGGTCCGCCGCCCGTTCGGGGTGCTTCGCGGTGTCCTCCGCCGTCCCTCCGGCGTTCCGTCGCGTGGTGCGTTCCGTCGATGTCCCAGTCACTTCCGCCGACTGCCCCGGCCGGTCGCCCTCACACCGTGCCGTCGGCGGAAAACGGGGAACGCGTTGTGCAGAGCGGCCGGGGAACCGGCGGTCACGCACCACCAGCGGGAGGAACCGATGAGCGGCGGGAGCCACGGCAACAGCTCCTACGGGCACACGGCGTTCAAGCGCTCCAGGAGCCACTTCACCGACCGGATCACCGCGGACGGCCGGGACGGCTGGCCCGTGGAGGCCGGCCGTTACCGGCTGGTGGTCAGCCGTGCCTGCCCCTGGGCGAGCCGGGCGGTGATCTCCCGTCGGCTGCTCGGCCTGGAGGACGCCCTGTCCCTGGCGATCGCCGACCCGATCCAGGACGACCGCAGCTGGCGCTTCACCCTGGATCCCGGCGGCCGCGACCCGGTCCTCGGCATCCGCCACCTCGCCGAGGCCTACGCCGAGCGGGAGGCCGGACACCCGGGCGGGGTCAGCGTGCCGGCCGTCGTGGACGTGCCCACCGGGAAGCTGGTCACCAACGACTACCAGCGGATCACCCTCGACCTCGCCACCGAGTGGACCGCCCTGCACCGGCCCGGCGCGCCCGACCTGTACCCGCGGGAGCGGCGCGACGAGATCGACGCGGTCGTGGCGGAGGTGTACGAGGACCTGAACAACGGCGTGTACCGGGCGGGGTTCGCCCATGAGCAGGGCGCGTACGAGGAGGCCTGCGCGGCCGTCTTCCGGCGGCTGGAGCTGCTGGCGTCCCGGCTGGCCGGACAGCGCTACCTCGTCGGCGACACGATCACCGAGGCGGACATCCGGCTGTTCACCACACTGGTGCGTTTCGACGCCGTGTATCACGGTCACTTCAAGTGCAACCGCTGGAAGATCATGGAGAACCGGGTCCTGTGGGCGTACGCCAGGGACCTCTTCCAGACGCCCGGTTTCGGTGACACGGTCGACTTCGACCACGTCAAGCGGCACTACTACCAGGTGCACACCGGAATCAACCCGACCCGGATCGTCCCCCTCGGGCCCGACCTGTCCGGCTGGCTGACCCCGCATCACCGGGAGGAGCTCGGCGGGCGCCCGTTCGGCGAGGGGACGCCGCCGGGCCCGGTGCGCGCCGGTGAGGAGGTCCCGTCACCGGGCCGCCCCTGACCCCCACGGGCTTTCGCAGCCCTTCGGTCCCTACACGGAAAGAGGCTCACGTGAGCAAGAAACAGAAACTCCCCCTCGTCTACCAGCCCGTCGGATTCGTGGTCGGCTGGGCGAGCGGAGCGCTGGCCGGGATGGCCTTCCGCAAGGTGTGGAAGGCGGTCCGGCACGAGGACGACGCGCCCGACGCGCTCGACCGGGACCGCGGCTGGGGTGAGGTCCTGCTGGCCGCGGCGATCCAGGGCGCGATCTTCGCGGTGGTGCGCAGCGCGGCCGACCGCACCGGGGCGAAGGCGATCGAACGGTCCACGGGGGTGTGGCCGACCAAGGAGAAGGGGGGCCGGGACTGAGGACCGGCGCCGTCGGGGACGGACACGGCCCCCGCCCGGGATCCGGGCGGGGGCCGTCCCACGGGCGGCCCCCGCCCGTGCGCGGACACGCCTCACCCTGCCCCGGTCCTCGTCCCCGCTTCGCTCCGGGCCCCGCCCCGGTTCCTCATCCCTGCTTCGGCGCCGTGGACGGAACCCGCCGCAGGGTGAAGGAGTGGCCGGCCGGGTCGGCGTAGCCGCGCTCCTCGTACGGCCCGGGGGCGCCCTTGGCCTCCAGGGGGCGGCCGCCGAGGCTCACCACCTTGCGCTCCGCCTCGTCCAGGTCCTCGACGAGGAAGTCCAGGTGGGCCTGGAGGGAGTTCTCGGGGCGGGGCCAGCTGGGCGGGGTCGCGTTGACGTCGCGGCGGAAGGCCAGCCGGGTCCCGCCGGCGCCCTCGATCTCCACCCGGTTGGCGGACACGTCGGTCTCCCGGGCGTCCAGCAGCCCCTTGTAGAACTCGGCGAGCTTCTCGGGTTCGGCGCAGTCGAGCACCACGACGCCCGCATTCACCAGTGCCATGTCTCCTCCGCGGATCGGTCGGCCGGGGACGGACCGGCACCGCCCCCCGAACCTTGCGGATACCCCGGTTTCAGTCGCCCACCAGCCACTCCCCGTCCCGCATCAGCTCCCGTCCCCCGGCCTCGTCGGCGCTGCGCCAGGCCTGGATCCGGCGGGGAAGGACACGGAAGTACAGGTAGGGCGCGGCCAGGAGACGCGGGTCGAAGCCGGTCTTGCCCGCGAAGATCTCGGCGTCCTCCTCCGGGAGCTCGGCGGGCGGCACCGCCGTCACGGTGCCCTCGACCATCACGACGTCGTCGGTCGGGCCGATCCCGAGGCGGGTGACGCCGGTGGTGCTGAGGTTGCGGCCGGTGCGGCTGGTGGCGGGGGTCGCGACGAGGAAGGTGGCGCCGTCCCAGACGAAGGAGAGCGGGACCAGGTGCGGGGCGCCGCCGTCCGCGGCGGCCGTGGCGACCCAGGCGTCGACGTCGTGTTCCAGCCGGTGGAGGGTGTCGCGCTTGCGCTGCCGCGGGGAGCGTGCGGGTGCTGAGGTCATGTCTCCAGTGTCGGCGCACCCGGTCCAAGGCGCATGGACGGACGACCGGTTGGCGTCGCCGACGGATGACGGTCCCGGGCCTCGCGACCGCCGGGCGGTGGGGACCCCCGGAATTCTTGGACACCTGTCCAGTTATAGTGGACACCTGTCCAAGAAGGGGGAGGGAGCCATGGAAACGGTGGCCGACGTCCTGGTGGGGCTGGTGGCCGCGCTGCACGTCTACATCCTGGTGCTGGAGATGTTCCTGTGGCAGAGGAAGCCGGGCCGGTCGCTGCACGGCTTCGACCCGGACCTGGCGCGGGCGACCGCCCCGCTCGCCGCCAACCAGGGGCTGTACAACGGGTTCCTCGCCGCGGGCCTGGTGTGGGGGCTGACCGCCGCCGACCCGACCGGCTTCCGCGCGCAGGTCTTCTTCCTGAGCTGCGTGGTCGTCGCCGGCGTCTACGGCGCGGTCACCGCGAACCGCCGCATCCTGGTCGCGCAGGCCCTGCCCGGCGCCGTCGCCCTCGCCGCCGTCCTCGCCGCCCGGTGACGCGCGGCGGGGACGAGGACCCGAGGGCGGCCCGCACCCGGGCGCGGCTGCGGGCGGCGCTCCTCGAGGAGTGCGCGCGGCGGCCGCTGGCGGAGGTCGGGGTGGCGGCGCTGGTGCGCCGGGCGGGCGTGGCCCGGGCCACCTTCTACGTCCACTACGCGGACCTGGAGGCCCTCGCGGTCGACGCCTGCGCGGACGTCGTCCGTGAGGCCGTGGAGGCGCTGCACGCCTGGCGGGGACGGCCCGACCCGGTGCGCGCCCCCGCGGCGCTGGCGGAGTTCTTCGCCTCGCTCGCCCCGCACGCGGCGCTCTACCGCGCCCTGCTGGCCCCGGGCGGCGGCGGGCCGCTGGGCCGGGTGCTGCACCGGGACCTGCGGGCGTACAGCCTGCGGGAGCGCGAGCGGGCGGGGGCCGCGGACGCGCCGCTGGTCGCCTCGGCCGTCGCCGCGACGTTCGCCGGGGTGCTGGCCGACTGGCTGCACGGCCTGCTCCAGGCCGCGCCCGCCGAGATCGCCGACCAGGTCTGGCAGTTGCTGGTCGCGCTGCACGCCAGCCGGTGAGCCCTCACATGCAGCCCACGCCGTCCTTCACCGAGGGCCAGGCCTCGACGCCGTCGGGAGTGCGGACGTACGCCGTCGCGCGGTCGTCCGTCAGCCACAACTGCCGGTCGCGGTAGCGGTATCCGGTGTCGTGCGCGCCGGCGGGCATCCGGACGTCGCCGTCGTAGGGGGCGTCGAGCATGCCGGGGTCGAGGACGCCGTCGGGGTCGCGGACGTACGTCCTGCCGTCCGCGCCCCCGCCCAGCGCCAGGAAGCTCGCCGACTGCCAGCCGCAGTGCTCCGCGCCGGCCGACGTGTGGATCCGTGCGACCGGCTGCCGCCTGCCGTCGCCGTCCGTCCAGATCTCGTACCGCGAGGAGTCGGTGAACCGCGCCGGGAGTTCGGCCGGGTCGCAGGACGCGGTGGTCTCCGGGCCCCAGCCGGGGCGGTCCTCCTGGTCGTGGGCGACGACCACCGCCACCTTCGTCCGGCCGCCGACGTCGTAGGAGTACAGGACGCGGCCCTCGCTCCTGCGCTCCACGCGGTAGCCGTGCCGGGGGACCTCCGGGTCGGACAGGTCGAAGTAGAGCTCCAGCCCCTCCTCGGGGCTGTCCCCTCCGTCGCGCCGGCTCCACCCGTCGGGCCCGGCGCCCTCGTAGATCTCCCCGTCGCACTCCAGCGCCCGGCCCGCGGCGCCGGACGCGAGGCGCAGCGCCTGCTGCGTGGACTCGTCCCGGAACTCGGTGGGCACGTCCAGCCGTCCGCCGTACGGGGTCGCCGGCGGCGTCCCCTCGACCACGGCGTCCGGTCCGCTCCCCCGGCCGCACGCCACCGCCGTCACGGCCGCCAGCACCGTCACCACCACGAATCTCTTGCGCATTCCCGTCCCTGTTCCACCGGCCGACCTTGCGCTCCTGCGACGCGGCAGCGGCCGGGAACGTTCAGCGGGCCGTCTGGAACGTCTTGCGGTAGGCCTGGGGCGAGACCCCGATCGACGCGTGCAGGTGCTGGCGCAGCGAGGCGCCCGTGGCGAAGCCGACCTGCCCGGCGATCTGGTCCACCGTCAGGTCGCTGGCCTCCAGCAGGCGCCGGGCGTGCGCCACGCGCTGCTGGATCAGCCAGCGGCCGGGGCTGATCCCCACCTCGTCGTGGAAGCGGCGGGCGAAGGTGCGCAGGCTCATCCGGGCGTGCGCGGCGAGGTCGGCCAGGGCGAGGGGTTCGCCGAGGCGCTCCAGCGCCCAGGCTCGGGTGGCCGCGGTGCTCGCGGCGCCGGCCTCGGGCACGGGCTGTTCGATGTACTGGGCCTGGCCGCCGTCCCGGAACGGCGGGACGACGCAGCAGCGGGCCACCTTGTTGGCGAGGTCGCTGCCGTGGTCCACGCGCACGAGGTGCAGGCAGACGTCGACGCCGGACGCGGCTCCGGCCGAGGTCAGCACCCGTCCGTCGTCGACGAACAGGACGTCCGGGTCGAGGTCGACGTGCGGGAACATCCGGCGGAAGCGCTCCGCCAGCTGCCAGTGGGTGGTGGCCCGGCGGCCGTCGAGGAGACCGGCGGCGGCCAGGACGAAGGCGCCGGTGCAGATGGAGACGATGCGCGCCCCGGGGCGGATCCGGGCGAGCGCCGCGGCGAGCGGGGCGGGCAGGTCCGGGCCGACGCGCGACGGCGCCACGGGGGCGATGATCACCGTGTCGGCCGTCTCCAGCACCTCGGGACCGTGCTCGACGCCGATCGTGAAGTCGGCCTCGGTGTGCACCGGCCGGCCGTCCACCGTGCACGTCAGGACCTCGTAACGGCCGTCGGCCGCGCCGAGGACACGGCTCGGGATGCCCAGTTCGAAGGGGTAGACGCCGTCGAGGGCGAGGACGACCACGCGTTCCGTCCGCTGCCGTTGCTTGCCACGCATGGCACGATCTTATCGAAGAGTGGCAATCTTGCCATTTACTGCGGGGCGCGAACCCTGGCAGGCTGTGATCCCATGAGCACTGAGCGCACGATGCGCGTCATCAGACAGGACGTCCTCGGCGGCCCCGAGGTTCTGCGAGTGGCCGAGGCGGAACGGCCCAAGCCGCGCCCCAACGAGGTACTGGTCCGGGTGCGTGCCGCCGGCGTCAACCCGACCGACTGGAAGCACCGGGCGAACGGCGGCTTCCTGGGCAAGCCCCCGTTCGTCCTGGGCTGGGACCTCTCCGGCACGGTCGAGGAGGTGGGCATCGGCGTCGCCGCCTTCGCCCCGGGGGACGACGTCTTCGGCATGCTGCCCTACCCGCACGGCCACGGCTCGCACGCCGAGTACGTCATCGCCCCCGTCCGCGCCCTGTGGCACAAGCCCGCCGGGATCGACCACGTCCAGGCGGCCGCGCTGCCCCTGGTCTCGCTGACCGCCCTCCAGGCGCTGGACGAGGTCGCCGGCCTGCGCGCCGGGCAGCGGGTCCTCGTCCACGCGGCGGCCGGCGGCGTCGGCCACGTGGCCGTGCAGATCGCCAAGGAGCGCGGCGCGTACGTCATCGGCACCGCCAGCGCGGGCAAGCACGACTTCCTGCGGGAGCTCGGCGCCGACGAGGTGATCGACTACCGGGAGACGGACTTCACCGAGGTCGTGAAGGACGTCGACGTGGCGCTGGACACCATCGGCGGGAGCACGTCGACGGGTTCCCTGCGCGTGCTGCGGCCGGGCGGCGTCGTGGTGTCGATCCTGCCGGTCGGGTCGCGGAAGTTCTTCGACGAGGCCGAGGCGCTCGGCGTGCGCGCGGTGCGCATGCTCGTCGACGCCGACCGGACCGGGATGCGCAGGATCGCCGAGCTGGTCGAGGCCGGCTCGCTGCGCGCGACGATCGCCGGGACCTTCCCGCTGGCCGATGCCGCCGAGGCGCACCGGCTCGGCGACACCGGCCGGACCACCGGGAAGCTGGTCCTGACCGTCGACTGACGGTCCGCGGCCCGGTCGGCGACCGCGCACGCGTGAGCGCCGACCGGGCCGTGCGGCGAAAGTCGGACCACTTCGCTCACGACCCGAAAAAACTCGGTCAGACACGCCCTCAATTCGAAGACATATGTCAACCGAACATGCTGGAATTCACTCCATCGGGGGTAACTTGCTGGGGCGGGGAACAGCTGTGTTCTCCCCCGCCGTTGGAGGCTCCCGAGCGGTGGAGCGGGTTGGAGGCGATGTCGTCGTGCAGCAGGGACCCGCCGCGGACACCGAGCACCTGCGCGTCCGTCGGGAGCGCGGGTACACGGTGCTGGAGTTCCGCGGCGAGATCGACATCGTCGCGGCGGCCGAGATCGGCCCGCACCTCGACGCCGCCACGGCGGTCGCCGCCCCGCAGGTCGTGATCGACCTCAGCCGCATCGACTTCTTCGACTGCTCCGGGCTGCGCCTGCTCTACCGGGCCCGCGGCCGGATCCTGGAGCACGGCGGGCACCTGCACCTCGTCTGCGCCCATCCGCTGACCCTGCGCATCCTGCGGGCCACCGGGCTGTCCCGGCTGCTGCGGCCCGCGCCGACGCTGGACGCGGCCCTGGGACGGCACGAGACCACGTCCGGCACGTTATGACCGCGCCCCGGCGCGACGACCGCGTCCGGTGCGCTGCCCGACGAACCCGATGACCTGACCGGCGCCGGCCGCCCGCCCCCCACGCCTCGCGCACCCGGCCCCTCCCCGTAGCGGAGTGCCGCCGTGCGCCACTCCCTCCCCCTTTCCCGTTCCCGTCCGCTCGCCGCGCGACGCGTCGAACGGGGCGCGGCGCGGACGCCCGCGCGACCGGGCGCACGCCGTCGTCCTCGTCCCCCTCCCCGGCCTCGTCCTCCTCCCCGACCTCGTCCTCCTCCCTGGCCTCGCCCTCGGCCACGGGCCGCCGGTCCGGCCGGGCGGAACAGCGACCCGGCCGTACCGCGGGCGCACTGTCACAGGTCCTCAACAAGCCGGTCTGCCACGGAACATGGCGGGAATCCGGTCTGCAGGAAGGAGGACCCCGCCATGACGACTCCCCTCAAGCGCCTCCCGCAGCGCATGCCCGGCTGGGCGAAGGTGCTCACCGCCGTCGTGCTGGTGCTCGTCGTCCTGTTCGCCGGGATCCGGCTGAGCCTGCTGCCCGGCCTGCGCGACGTCTTCGGCACCGAGACCCGGGACCGCTCGGGACCCGCACTGCTCAAGTCGATCCAGGACATGAGCCGTTACGACGCCGCCTCCGGCAACTTCCAGGTCGTCGTGGACCTGGAGAAGGACGCCAAGTACCTCCCCGACGCGCTCCGCGGCACCCGCACCCTGTACGTGGGGGCGGGCACCGTCGACGCCTACGTCGACCTCGGCCAGGTCGGCGAGAAGGACGTGACGGTCGACGAGGACCGCACGTCGGCCACCCTCAGGCTGCCCCACGCGCGGCTGGGCACCCCGGCCCTCGATCCCGGGCGCTCCTACGCGGTCTCCAAGCAGCGCGGTCTCTTCGACCGCATCGGCGACCTCTTCTCCGACAACCCCAACAGCGAGCAGGCCGTGCAGAAGCTCGCCGTCCGGCACATCGGGGACGCGGCGAAGGACAGCGAGCTGACCGCGCGCGCCGAGTCCAACACCACCGGGATGCTCCAGGGCCTGCTGCGCTCCCTCGGCTTCAAGGAGGTGCGCGTGACCTACGGCGCCTGAGGCGCGCGGCCGGCCGGGCGCCGAGCGGACCCGGCGAGGGCCGGACCGGAGGCGGTGTCCGGTCCGGCCCGGGGAGCGGCCCCCACCTGGTCCCCGACCGCCGGGCCGGCCGCATCCTCCGTCCGTTCGCGGGTAACCGCCCCACAACACACGGAAGTTGAAGACTGGAGGTCCGCATGGCCCGTGCAGCCCTGAGTCCGCGTGCCGTCCTGCGCGCGCGGAACGCGTTTCGCCTGCGCACCACCAGGCGTGAACCGCCGCCGGCCCCGCCCGCCGAGAGCGCGAAGGGCAGGGCGGCGAAGGGGGAGGAGCCGGCCGGGCGCCGGCCGCTGCCGCTCCCGCTGCGGCTGCTGGCGATGCTGTGCGCCTTCGCGTTCATGGTGGGCTTCGCCGTCGTGCTCGCCCGCCTCACCCTGGAGCCGTCCCCCGCCTCCGAGGCGCTGGTCCACTCCAACCTGCGGCCGGGCCGCTCGCTGCGCGCCTACCTCGACCAGCCCGGCCTGCGCGACGCGGTCAAGCAGATCGGCGGGAACGTGCTGCTGGGCGTGCCGTTCGGCGTCCTGGTGCCGGTGCTCGCGCCCCGGGCGCGCGGGATGCTGCGCGTGATGGTGCTGACGGCGTCCGTGATGCTGCTCGTGGAGTTCGCCCAGGGCGCGCTGGTGACCGGACGCGCCTTCGACATCGACGACGTCATCCTCAACACGACGGGCGCGCTGATCGGTTACCTGCTGGTGGGCCGGCGCATGGGCCGGGCGGTCCACGCGCGCGAGCGGCGCGCCTGACGACGGCGGCGACCGGGGCACCGGGACCGGACCGGCCGCCGCCGGGCGGGGCGGCCCGCGCTAGCGCGGTCGCCAGGTGTACCGGTCGCCGCCCACCCAGCGGATCACGTCCGGGTCGTCCAGGTCGTGGACCGTGATGCCGAACGCGGCCGCCGCCTGGAGGACCTCCGTGACGGCCCTCGCCTCACCGACCACTTCTCCGTCGATTTCCACGATGCGGAACGGCGAGTCGCCCGGCTGCACCCCGAGCACCGTGATCCGCGGATGGGAGATGAAAGGGCTCGCGATTTCGGTCATGTCTTAGAGCGTAGAGCGCAACCGGCGGGTAGGAATCTCCTGCTTTTCCCATGTTTCACCCGACCCGGTTCCGTCACCTCGGCCCACCGTCGAGCAGGTCGAGCACCGCCTCCTCGATCGCTCCCTGGGTGGCGGGGCGCCCGAAGTCCCCGTGCTCGCCCAGCCGGGTGAGCGCGGGGGCGATGGTGCGTCCCTGCTCGAAGAGCTCGATGACGCGCGGGTCGATGTAGGAGGCCCGGCACACGGCGGGCGTGTTGCCGAGGTAGCGGCTGACCTCGCGGACGGCCCGGGCGGTCTGCCTGCGGCGGGCGGCGGGGGTGGCCCGGGCCTCCCCCGTGGTGACGGCGAGGGCGACGGAGGCGAGCACGGTGGCGTGCCAGGTGCGGAAGTCCTTGGCGGTGATGTCGGTGCCCGCCAGCCGTCGCAGCGCCTCGTTCAGGTCGTCGCCGTGCAGGTCGTGCCAGGCGCCGTGCTCCCAGAAGGTCAGCAGCCGCTCCCCGCCGCGGCGGCGCCGCAGCAGGGACCGGACCACGCCGTGGGCCTGGTCGTCCACCAGCGCCCGGACGGTCTCGATGCCGCCCTTCGCCGGGAAGCGGAAGGTGAGTTCGCCGCCGCCGCAGGTGACGTGCTCGCGCAGCATCGTCGTCAGGCCGTACGTCTCGCTCACCCGGGTGTGCCGGTCGCTGCCGATGCGGAAGAAGCCGAGGTCGAGCAGGCGCACCGCGCACGCGGTGACGCGGGTCCGGCTCAGGCCGCGTCCGGCGAGGTCGGAGCGGACCCGTTCGCGCAGGTCGGGCAGGGCCCGGGCGACCTGGCGGACGTGTTCGTGCTTGGCCTCCTCCTGCTGGGCGCGGAAGTCCTCGTGGTACAGGTACTGGCGGCGGCCGGCGTCGTCGGTGCCGACGGCCTGGAGGTGGCCGTTGGGCCAGGGACAGATCCACACGTCGCGCCAGGCGGGCGGGACGGTCAGGGCCCGGACGCGGGCGAGCTGCCCGGCGTCGGTGAGGGGCTCGCCGTGCTGGTCGAGGTACCGGAACCCGCGGCCGTGGCGGACGCGGGTGAAGCCGGGCCGGTCGCAGGAGCTCGTTCGCAGTCGCATCGGCTCAGGGACGGCGCCAGTCGTCGCTGCCGAGGTGCGAGCCCGCCTGCGGGCCCATCCGCAGCATGCCGCCGTCCACGCTCCAGGAGGCGCCGGTGACGTACGAGGCGTCGGGGCCGGCGAGGAAGGCGATGACGGCGGCGACCTCGCGGGCGTCACCGGGCCGGCCCAGCGGGACGCCGGGCCGGTCGACGGTGTGCACGTCGGTGTCCTCCTGCCCGGTCATCGGCGTGGCGATCTCACCGGGGGCGACGGCGTTCACGGTGATCCCGTACTCGGCGAGCTCCAGCGCCATGACCTGGGTGAGCAGACCGAGGCCGCCCTTGGCCGCGCAGTACGGGGCGGCGCCGACGCGCGGCTGGTGCTCGTGGACGGAGGTGACGTTGACGATCCGGCCTCCGTCGCCCTGCCGGATCATGTGCCGGGCGGCCTTCTGCCCGCACAGGAACGGGCCGACCAGGTCGACGTCCAGCACCCGGCGCACGTCGTCCAGTTCCAGGTCGAGGAACGGCGTCATGGTGCCCGTACCGGCGTTGTTGACCAGGACGTCGAGGCGGCCGAGCCGGTCGCACAGCTCGTCGACGGTGCCGGCCGCGGTGGGCAGCCGGGTGAGGTCCAGTTGCTCGACGACGGCCCGCCGGCCGTGGGACCGGACCTCCTCCGCCGTCTCCTCGGCCCCCCTGAGGTCGTTGTGCCAGGTGATGCCGATGTCCATCCCGGCCCGGGCGAGGCGTACGGCGGTGGCGCGGCCGATGCCGGAGTCGGCGCCGGTGATCACGGCCACCCTGGGGCGGGGGACGGTCGGGGCGGACATCACTGGCCTCCTCGTGGACGGCTGCGGGCGAGGGTGGTGGCCGACGCAGTACCCGGGTGCGTACGGCGCAAACCGCCGTGCGGACCGGACACGGCCGGGGAACCCTGGTGCCAGGAGACGGCGAGGGTTCCCGTGGAGGCCCCGGACCGGACCGCCTCCCCGCCGGAGCGGTCCCCGGCGCCCGCGGAACCGGGCGGTGACCGCCCGGCCGGTGTCCGGCCCGCGGGTGTGGACGCGGGAGGGACGGGCAGCGGAGGGCGTGGCGAGCGCCTGACGTGGTACCCGGGGCGCCTCGCCCACCGCCGGCCCGACGAAAGGACCCCGCATGGAACGCGCCGCCGTCTTCGACGTCGACGGCACCCTCGTCGACACCAACCATCTGCACACCGTGACCTGGTGGGAGGCGCTGCGACAGGCCGGCCACCGGGTGCCGATGCACGCCGTGCACCGGGCGATCGGCCTCGGCTCCACCGATCTGATCGCCCACCTCCTGGGCGAGGACCGGGACCAGGAGGAGGACGCCGGCCTGAGCGCCGCGCACAAGGCCCTGTACGGGCAGTACTTCGACCGGCTGCCCGCGCTCGAGGACGCCGGGGCGCTGCTGAAGCGGCTGCACGGCGAGGGCTGGACGGTCGTGCTCGCCACCTCGGCGAGCGGGCCGGAGCTGTCGGCGCTGCGGCGCGCCCTCGACGCCGACGAGGCGATCACGGCCACCGCCAGCGCGGACGACGTCGAGGAGGGCAAGCCGGCGCCGGAGCCGGTCGAGCACGCCCTGGAACTGGCCGGGGTGCCCGCCGAGCGGGCGGTGTTCGTCGGCGACACCGTGTGGGACATGCGGGCGGGCCGCCGGGCCGGCGTCCGCTGCGTGGGCGTGCTGTGCGGCGGCATCCCGCGCGCCGACCTGGAGGAGGCGGGCGCCCAGGCGATCTACGCCGACCCCGCCGCCCTGCTGGCTTCCCTGGAGGACAGCCCCCTGGCATGAGCATGCGGAACGACACACCGGGGACCGCGGGATCCGGGGCCGCCTGGACGGAGGCCGTACGCCGGGAGGCCGATGCCGTCGGCCGGGCCGTCCGGGCGGCCCGCGGCGGACCGGGGCGGGAACGGGACCTCGTCGTGCAGGCGCTCAAGGCGGCGCTGGCCGCGGTGCTCGCCTGGTTCGTGGCGAGCGACTGGCTGGGCGACCCCATGGTCCTGATGGCGCCCTGGGTGGCGCTGGTCCTGGTGCGGGCCACGGTGTACGGCTCGCTGCGGCAGGCCGCCCAGCAGTGGACGGCGATCTGCGCGGGCACGCTGCTCGCGTCGGCGGCGCAGGCGCTGACCGGGAACACGCTGGGCGCGCTCGCGCTGTCCGTACCGCCGCTGATGCTGCTGGCCCACTGGCCCCGCTTCGGCGACCAGGGCGTCTACGCGGCCACCACGGCGGTGTTCACCCTGGCGTCGGGCGCGGTGTCGGCGTCGGCCGTGGGGCACCGGATGGGGCAGGCGGCGCTCGGCGCGGTGATCGGGGTGACCGTGAACGCGCTGGTGCTGCCGCCCGTGCACCTGCGGGACGTGCGCGAGAACCTCGCCGCGCTGGCCCGCGAGTCCGGCGAAACGCTGCGCACGGTCGCCGCCGGACTGCGCGACGGCGAATGGGACGCCGCGACGGCCGCCGACTGGACGCACGCGGCGGAACGGCTGGAGCGGCGGTGCGAGAACTTGCGGTCGGCGCGGAGCTGGAGCCGGGAGAGCCTGCGACTGACCGCCGGGCCGTTGCGCGCGCTGCACCGGGTGCCGCTCGACGTGCCGCCGGAGTCGGAGGACGCCCGCTGGGGGCGCGTGGCGGACCACGTCGGGGTGCTCACCCGCACGCTGGCCGTCGCGGCCGACGCCGACCGCGCGCCGGCTCCGCCGGAGGCGGCGGCGCTGCGGGTCTACGCCCGGCTGCTGGAGCTGCTCGGCGACGCGTGCACGGCCGAGGCCGGGCGTCTGCTGGGAGCGGGCGGCGGGCGCCCGGAGGCCGGAACCCGGCCACGGACGGAGGCGGAAGCGGAGCACGAGAGGGCGGAGCGCGAGGAGCGGGAGCGCGAGGAACTGCGGGCCCGCCTGCAGAGCAGTCTGCGCGAGCACGCCGGACAGGGCGCGGCGCACACGGCCGTCCTCGGGACGCTGCTGCTCCAGGCGGAGAACCTGTGGGCCGAGGCCCTTCCCGGCTCCGTCCGGACATGCCGGGCCGAGTGACGCGGATCACCGCGAACGGGGGCGAGCCCGGGAACACCGGGTGGCGGCGCGCCGTTGAACGGACCGTGGGTGCGGACGGGACAGTGTCCCCGGGCCTCACCTTCTGCCCACAGGGACGATCGTCCGGCTGAAGCCCTGTGGAGCGTTTCGCCGAGAGGCGACCGCCGTCCGCGCCCACCACCTGACCGCCCCGACCGCGATTCCCCCGTCCGGTCGGGGCCTTCTCATGTCTCTCTCTCCCCCCCCCCCGCAGCCCCTCCGCCCGGCCGGGCGTCCCGCGTGCGCCCCCCGCGCCCGGGGGTACTCGGTGCGCTCCAGCCGGACACGGTGAGAGGAGTCGACGGTGAGCAACGGGTCGGGCAGCAAGGTCGTCGTCACGGGGGCGACCGGCAACGTCGGCACGAGCGTGGTGCGGCTCCTGGCACGGGATCCGGAGGTCGGGTCGGTGGTGGGGCTGGCCCGGCGGATGCCGGACTGGGCGCCGCCGAAGACGCACTGGACGGCGGTGGACCTGTCCTCGGAGCGGGCCGAACTGAACGGCGTGTTCGAGGGCGCGGACGCGGTGGTGCACCTGGCGTGGGCGTTCCAGCCGACCCACGATCCGGCGCTGACCTGGCGGACGAACGTACTGGGCAGCATGCGGGTCTTCGAGGCGGTGGCCGCCGCCCGGGTCCCGGTCCTGGTGCACGCGTCCTCGGTGGGCGCGTACTCGCCGGGCCCGAAGGACCGCGCCGTGGACGAGTCGTGGCCGACGCACGGGTGGCCGGACGCCGCGTACTGCCGGGAGAAGGCCTACCTGGAGCGGGCCCTGGACACCTTCGAGCGCGACCATCCGGACGTGCGGGTGGTGCGGATGCGGCCGGCGTTCCTGTTCAAACGGGAGTCGGCCAGCGAGCAGCGGCGCATCTTCGGCGGACGGTTCCTGCCGGGGCCGGCGGTCCGCCCCGAGCTGCTGCCCTTCCTGCCGGACGTCCCGGGACTGCGGATGCAGGCGCTGCACACCGACGACGCGGCCGCGGCGTACCGGCTCGCCCTGCGCACCGAGGTGCGCGGCGCGTTCAACCTGGCGGCCGATCCGCCGGTCGACGCGGAGCTGCTCGGTGAGATGTTCGACGCCCGGCCCGTGCGCCTGTCCCGCACGGCGGCCCGCACGGCGATCGCCGCCGCGTGGAACCTGCGTCTGCTGCCCGCCTCCCCGCACCTGTTCGACGCGGTGCTGCGCCTGCCGCTGATGGACTGCACGCGCGCGCGGGTCGAACTGGGCTGGCGCCCGGAGCGTTCGGCCACCGAGGTGCTGGAGGAGTTCCTGCGCGGCGTGCGGGCCGGGGACGGCGAGCCCACGGCGCCGATGCGCGGACGCAAGGTGGGCTGAGCGAAGGCGGACCGGGCGGGGCGCCTTCGCGGTCGGCGACGGCGCCCCGCCCGGTCCGCGGGGCCGGGTCCGGGTCCACCGGATCGGTCACGCCGGATCGACTCCCGCTCGGGGCCGGCCGGGCTCCCGCCGGACCGGATCGGCGGACGTCCGGCCGGATCAGCCGGTCGTCCGGCCGGGCCGGCCGGCGAAGTGCCCGTCGCGGCTCAGTCGGCGGGCTCGTCGGGGACGGGGTGCTCCGGGTGGACGGTGGCCCCCTGCGGGGCGCCCTGCCGGCCGGTGCCCGCCTCGTCCGTGTCGGGGACGTCGGTGGACGGTTCCTCGTCCTGGTTCTCCTGCTCGCCGCCGGGGGCGGCCTCCCAGGGGTCCTCCCCCGTGCCTGCCTGCTGGTCGGGCAGGTCGCGCGGGACCGGCGGACCGTTCTCGCCGGATCCTTCGAGGCGGTGATCGGCCACGGGGCGGCCTCCCTTCGGGATCGTGGGGCGCCGCGTGCGGTCGCGCCGCGCGGCCTCACGCGAGTACCTCCGGCCCGGCCGGCGAAACCTCAGTGCGGGGTGCGGTCCTCCAGTGCCGTGCGCCAGGCGGGCGCGGGCCCGCTGGGCAGGGGTTCGGGGCGCCGTCCGCCCCGGGCGAAGAAGTCGGCGAGCGGCAGGATCGCGGCGCCCACCGTCACGGCGTCGGGGCCGAGCCGGCCCAGTTCGACGGTGACCTTCTCGGCCGGGTGGCGCAGCGCGTACGCGGTGGTGTGCCGGCGGACGGCGGGCAGGAAGCGGGAGCCGAGCTGGAGGCCGGCCCAGCCGCCGATGAGGACGCGCTCGGGCTGGAAGAGGTTGATCAGGTCGGAGAGCCCGGCGCCCAGGTACTCGGCGGTCTCCTCCAGGACGGCGCGGGCGACCGGGTCGGCCGGCTCTCCCCCGGCCGGGTAGGCCGCGGCGAGCATGGCGGTCAGCGCGGTCTCCTCGTCGGTGCCCTCGGGGGGCTCGCCGCCCTCCTCGCGCCAGCGGTCGAGGAGCGCCTCGGCGCCCGCGTACGCCTCCAGGCAGCCGAGGGCGCCGCAGCGGCAGCGGCGTCCCCGGACCCGGACGGTCAGGTGTCCCCATTCCACGGCGCGGCCCTGTTCGACGTCCGGGGTGACGAGGCAGGCGCCGACGCCGGAGCCGAAGAGGACGACGCAGGCGTTGTGCGCGCCGCGCCCGCCGCCGAACCACATCTCGGCCTGGCCCAGGGTCTTGGCGCCGTTGTCGATGAAGTACGGGACGGCGTCGGGGAGCGGGGAGCCCGCGCGCAGCAGCTCCTCCAGGGGGACGGCGTCCCAGCCGATCGTCTGGCCGTGCACGACGGCGCCCCGGTCGGGGGTGCGCTCGACGATGCCGGGGACGCCGATGCCGACGCCGAGCAGCCCCCCGGCGGCGATGCCCGCGGCGGCGAGGACCTCGGCGACACCGTCGCGGATGTGGCCGACGATGCCCTCGACCTCGTACCGGCGCTGCTCCAACGGGCGCTCCGCGCGGGCCAGCTCCGTGAGGGTGAGGTCGAACAGCTCGATCCGCACCCGGGTCTCGCCGACGTCCACGCCGATCATGTGACCGCTGCCGGCGGCGACCCGCAGCAGGGTGCGGGGGCGGCCGCCGTCGGAGTCGACGCTGCCGGCCTCCTCCAGCAGCCCGTCGGCGATCAGGTCCGCGACGACGTTGCTGACGGAGCCGGAGCTCAGCCCGGTGACCGGGCCGAGCTCGAAACGGCTCAGCGGCCCGTCGAAGTAGATCCGTTGCAGTACGGCCGTGCGGTTGGCCCGCCTCAGATCGCGTACCGTACGCCCGTTGCGCCCTGCCATGTGGCTCCCCTCGCACCTCGCCCGACCTGCAACATACCGCTGCGGGCGGGTTGGGCGCGACATTCGTCCAACCCTTAGTTCACGCTGTGAGCTAAGAGACGTCCACCGTGTGACGGGTACGTAGGCGACGAGGAACGCCGGGGTCCGGGCCCGCGCCGCACGAGGGCGGGACGCCCGCCCACCGGGGAAAACGGGTGGCTCCTCTCCTACGGGCTTGATTACTGTAGGGAAAAACCTAGCTCCCCTAGGTTCTTCCGGTACGGCCGAGGAGGCTCCCCCATGAGACCGCTCACCGAACAGGACATCCGCGCCTCGTTCGTCAACTGCTCCAAGGGCGAGGCCAAGCGCCTGGCCGTGCCGCGCGACCTCGACGAGCGCCCCTGGGACGATCTGGACTTCCTCGGATGGCGGGATCCGGGCGCGCCCGACCGGAGCTATCTGGTCACCGAACGGGACGGCCGGCCGGTCGGCGTGACGCTGCGCTTCCCGGCGTCGCAGCGCGGCTTCCTGCACCGCAGCATGTGCTCGCTGTGCCTGACCACGCATCCGGGCGGCGGCGTCTCCCTGATGACGGCCCGCAAGGCGGGCGCGGCGGGCCGCGAGGGCAACTCGGTGGGCCTGTACATGTGCACCGACCTGGCCTGTTCCCTCTACGTCCGGGGCCGTAAGACCCCGGAGGCGGGCGGCCGCTTCGAGGAGAGCCTGACGCTCGAGGAGCAGATCGCCCGGACCGAGGGCAACCTCGCCGCCTTCCTCGACAAGCTGTACGCCTGACGCCGCCGCACGACCGTCCTCCGGCCCGTCGCCGCCACCGGTGTTCCGCGGAGCACTCGGGGAACCCGGCGAGGGGTGGCCGGAAACCGCCCTCGTGGCCGCGCCACCTCCTCCGCCGGGAACTCCTGACCTGTGGCGGAAGGAACGTTCGAGGTCACCGAGGAACGGGAACTGGCCAAGGAATGGCAGATGTACGTGAACGTGCCGCACCGCTCGTGCGGCTGGTCCAACGGCACCGGGAACCCGTGGTCGTCCAGGCCTTCCGATCCGCCGCGGCGGCGACGATCGCCTATGTCATCGCGCTGCGGCTGAGTCCCGAGGCCGCCCCGCTCACCGCTCCGCTGACCGCGCTGCTGGTCGTCCAGGTCACGCTGTTCGCGACGATCACCAACGGCGTGCGCCGGGTCAACGCGGTGGTGGCCGGGGTGCTGGTCGCCATCGCCTTCAGCCTGCTGGTGGGGCTGACCTGGTGGTCCCTCGCGCTGCTGATCGTGGCGTCGCTGGCGGTCGGGCACCTGGTGCGGGTCGACGAGTACGTGCCCGAAGTGGCGATCAGCGCCATGCTGGTGCTCGGGGTCACCAGCATCGGCGACACGGCGTGGGCGCGCATCCTGGAGACGCTGATCGGGGCCGTCGTCGGCCTCGCCATCAACCTCCTGCTGCCCCCTCCGGTGTGGGTGGAGGAGGCCGGCGAGTCGATCGGGGGGCTGGCCCGGCGGGTGCGGCAGCTGATGCTGCGCATCGGCGAGCAGGCCTCCGGACGCACGGCGTTCGAGCAGGCGGCGGCGCGGCTGCACGAGGCGCGCCGGCTCGACCACGACATCGTGGAGGTGGACGCGTCCCTGCGGCAGGCCGAGGACAGCCTGCGGCTCAATCCCCGGGTGCGGGAGGGCCTGCTGCACCGGGTGGTGCTGCGCACCGGCCTGGACACGCTGGAGATCTGCACGGTCGTCCTGCGGGTGCTGGCCCGTACGCTCACCGACCTCGCCAAGGAGCGCGAGCCCGACACCCTGTTCGAGCCCGAGATCGGCGAGGTGGTGGAGCGGCTGCTGTCGGAGGTCGCCGACGCCGTGGTCAGTTTCTCGGTGCTCGTCACCACGCACGTCAGCCTCGACGCGGACGCCGCGGAGGCCCGGCTCACCGCCGAGCTGCGGCAGGCCGCCGCCACCCGCGACAAGCTGGCCCAGCTGCTGCTGGGGCGGCTCCAGCACGACGCCCGGCAGTGGCAGCTGCACGGGGCGGTGCTGACCGAGGTCAACCGCATGATCGACGAACTCGACACCGAGCACCGCTCCCGCCGGCTCCTGGAGGAGCTGGACCGGGTGTCGGGGGAACAGCGCGCGCGGATGCCGCGTCTGACCCGACTGCGCGAGCGCCTGGGCGTGCAGGAGGAGCTGTGGCGCCACCGCACGGGCTTCGGCGGGCGCGACCGCTGAGGTCAGGTCACCCCGTTCGGCGGCGGGCGTCGCGGCGGACCGGGCTCTCGCGTCCGGCGGTCCCCGCACGCCGGGGCGGCCGTCACGGCCGCTTCCCCGGCGGATCGCCCTCGTGCCGGACGGGCCCGCTGTTCGCCGCCCACCGGCGCTCCGCGCTCCGGCACGGCCGGCGGCGCCCCTCGGCGGACGGCGTCACCGGTGCGCCGCGGCGCGCGGACGCGCCGTCCGTCTCACCCGTCGCCGTCCGCGCGCTGCCGCTGGAGGGCGGCGCGCGGGCAGGAGGCCGCGGCGGCCTGTGCCAGCAGGACGTGCACGCGCTCGGTGAGCTGCCCGACGTCGTCGGCGGGCGCGTGGAAGGGCAGGCGGACGTCGCCGTGCGCGCGGGCGCGCTCGATGCGCAGCGTGAGGCCGTGCCGGTCGACGGCGTAGGGCTGGACGCGGACGGCGCCGTGCAGGCTGTCCGGCCCGACGAGCCGGGTCAGGCGCTCCACGGCGTCGGGGTGGGCGTCGGCGAGGTGGGTGAGGAGCTGCGCCTCGGCGGTGGCGAGCGGGTCGGGCGCGGCGGCGGCGAACTCCTCGAGGTCGACCACGAGGGCGCCGGAGGGCTGTTTCAGCACGATCCGGGTGGGGTGGAAGGCGAGGCCGCCGTCCTCCGGGACGAACCAGCCGGCGAGCCAGAGCCGGGCGCGGATACGGCTGCGGACGGGGACGGGCGCGACGTCCGCGAACTCCAGCACGGCGGACGGCTCGCCCCGCGGCGCGCAGATCGCCGCCGTGAGCAGGGCGCTGTCCTCGGGGACCCGCAGGCGCACCCGCCCGTCCTCGTCGACGGTGTGCGCGCCGACGAACTCCTCGCGCCCGCCGTCCGCGGTCACCGCGCAGGACCATGAGGCGGCGAGCACCGACCGGGCCCGTTCGGCCGTGCCGGGCACGGCCGCCCAGCTGTGGTTGTCACCCATCCCGAACCTCCTTAGGTAAGCCTTGCCTAACCTATCGAAGATCCGAGCCCACGCCAACCGCGGCCGTCGTGCCCGTGGGGCTCGGGCCGGTCCGCGGTCGTCGGAGGTGACGGTGAGGGAGGGGCGGTCGTGTCCCGTCCTCCCCCCGGCGGGGTCATGCCGGCGGGGTCGGCAGGACCCCGAGCAGGGCCCTCGCGCACAGGTCCCGGACCTGCTCCCGGGACGGGGAGCCGTCCGGGGCGCGCAGCCACTCCAGGGAGACCGCCGTGATGAACGCCAGCCAGCCCCGTACCGCGAGCCGGACGTCGGCACGCCGCCGCAGGAGCGGGCCGTACTCCGGGTCGGCCGCGAGGGCGGTGAGGATCTGGCGTTCCTGGGCCGCCAGCGCCCGCTGGTAGACCCGCCGTACGCCCTGGTCGCCGGCCGCGTCCGCGCGGTGGAAGGCGCGGTAGCCGTGGGCGTGGGTGCGGACGTACTCCAGGTAGACGTCCAGGCCGGGGGCGAGCTGTTCGCGGACGGGGACGCCCGGCACCGCCGCCGTCATGCGCAGCATCCGCTCGCTCTCCCGCTCGACGACCGCCGCGAAGAAGTCCCGCTTGGTCGGGAAGTAGTGGTAGAGCAGCCCCCGGGAGACCCCGGCGATCTCGGCGACCTGCTCGATCCACACCTCGTCGTAGGGGCTCTCGGAGAACAGGCGCGCGCCCACCGACAGGAGCTGTTCCCTGCGCTCCCCGGTACTGAGCCGCCGCCGGGTGCGCGTCTCCTCGGCCATGCCCGCACCTTACTTGACGCCCGTTCGACGCCGGGACCAGACTGGCCCCACGCTATTGAACCCACGTACAACAGGCGCAGCGCACCGCTGATCCGAGGGAGATCGCGTCATGGCGGGGACGAGGACCGGGGCGACGGCCGGGACGGCGGGCGGCACGACCGGGGAGGTGCCGAGGGGGTTCCGCGGCGCCGAGCACGGGTGGCCCGGGCTGCACCGCATCCCGCACCCGCCGTACCGGCTCCCGCTGCTCGGCGACGTGCTGGGGGCGAGTCCGCGCACCCCCTTGCAGGACTCCCTGCGGCACGCCCGCCGGCTGGGGCCGATCTACCGGCGCCGCGCGTTCGGCAGGGAGTTCGTGTTCGTGTGGGGTGCGCGGCTCGTCGCCGACCTGGCCGACGAGACCCGCTTCGCCAAGCACGTGGGGCTGGGGGTGGCCAACCTGCGGCCGGTGGCCGGGGACGGGCTGTTCACGGCCTACAACCACGAGCCCAACTGGCAGCTCGCCCACGACGTGCTGGCCCCCGGCTTCAGCCGGGAGGCGATGGGGGCCTACCACCCGATGATGCTGGACGTGGCGGAGCGGCTCACCGGTCACTGGGACCGCGCGGCGGCCGCCGGACGGTCCGTGGACGTGCCCGGGGACATGACCAAGCTGACCCTGGAGACCATCGCGCGCACCGGCTTCGGACACGACTTCGGCTCCTTCGAACGCTCCCGGCCGCACCCGTTCGTCACCGCGATGGTCGGCACCCTCAGCTACGCGCAGCGGCTGAACACCGTGCCGTCCCCCCGCGTGCTGTGGCGGGCCGCGCGGCGCAACGAGGCCGACATCGCCCACCTCGACCGCACCGTCGACGACCTGGTGCGGGCGCGCCGCGCGGACGGCGGCGGGGACGGCGACCTGCTCGACCGGATGCTGGACACCGCCCACCCGGAGACGGGCGAACGGCTGTCGGACGAGAACGTGCGCCGCCAGGTCATCACCTTCCTCGTCGCCGGGCACGAGACCACCTCCGGCGCGCTCTCCTTCGCCCTGCACTACCTCTCCCGGCACCCGGACGTCGCCGCCCGCGCCCGCGCCGAGGTGGACCGGGTGTGGGGGGACGCCGCGGCACCCGGGTACGACCAGGTGGCCAAGCTGCGGTACGTGCGCCGGGTGCTGGACGAGTCGCTGCGGCTGTGGCCGACGGCGCCCGCGTTCGCCCGGGAGGCCCGCGAGGACACCGTGCTGGCCGGGGAGCACCCGATGCGGCGCGGCGCGTGGGCGCTCGTGCTGACGCCGATGCTGCACCGCGACCCCGAGGTGTGGGGCGCCGACGCCGAGCGGTTCGACCCGGACCGCTTCGACGCGGGGGCGGTCCGGGCGCGGGCCCCGCACACCTTCAAGCCGTTCGGCACGGGGGCGCGGGCGTGCATCGGACGGCAGTTCGCGCTGCACGAGGCCACGCTCGTGCTGGGCCTGCTGCTGCGCCGCTACGAGCTGCGCCCCGACCCGGCCTACCGGCTGCGGGTGACCGAGCGGCTGACGCTCATGCCGCAGGGGCTGCGGCTGCGCCCGGAGCGCCGCACGTCCGCTCCGGCGCCGGCGGACGGGCGGGACCGCGGCGAGGGCGGGTCAGAGCCCCGCCGTCCAGTGCGCGGGGCGGGTGACTGACTCCGGCAGCCGGGTCCCGGCGCTCCCCCGGGCCGCGTCGACCTGCGGCTGGGTCAGGAAGAACGCGCCGGTGAGGTCGGCGTCCGTGAGATCGGCGTCGCGCAGGTCGGCCCCGATGAGGTCCGCCCCGCGCAGATCGGCGCCGGTGAGGTCGGCGGCTATCAGGTAGGCGCCGCGCAGGTCGGCCGCGCGCAGGTCGGCGCCGCGGAGACGGGCGCCCATCAGGTCCGCGTTCCGACGGTCCTTCCCGCGTCCGGACCGGCCCGCGCGGGCCAGCTCGCTCACCTTCAGCAGCAGGACGTTGACGTCCCGGCGGTGCGCGGGGACGTCCAGGGCGGTCAGTTCCTCGGGAGTCCCCCGGGTGAGGGCCTCGGTCTTCTCCAGCGCCGTCCGCAGCCGCGGAACGACCGGACGGGCGGCGGGCAGCGCGAGCGCCTCGGTGAGGTACCACAGCAGCTCGTGGAGCTGCCGGACCACCGGGAACACCTCGACCATGCGGCGGGCGTGCGCACGGTCGCCCGAGCGCCGGTCCCGGCCGCCGAACGTGACCTGCGAGACCTTCTGCCCGGCGCCGAAGCAGTCGTAGACCGTGCAGCCGGTGAAGCCCTCCTGCCGCAGCCGGGTGTGGATGCCGCAGCGGTGGTCCTCCCCCAGGTTGGGGCACGGTCTGCCCGCGGCCTTGTCGATCGCGAAGTCCGCGGACCGGGCGAAGGGCAGGGCCACGCAGCACAGCCCGAAGCAGTTCCCGCAGTCACCGCGCAGACCGCTCCGGTCCGCCATCTGTTCTCGCATTCCGTCCACCTTACTGACCTGCCGTCACGTCCTGGCCCCCGCCCGGGCTCCGTGACGTACGCGGCCTCCGCCGGGCCCCGTGACGTACGCGGCCTCCGCCGGGCCCCGTCGGCTCCGTCAGGCCTCGTCGCGCGTCAGGGCCAGCAGGCGGTCGAGGACGCGGGGGCCGCCGGCCCGGACGCCGTCGTGCTCGAACTCGTCGGTGACCCAGGTGCGCAGTCCGCGGACGGCGCGCGCGGTCCGCAGCGAGTGGGCGGTGTCGACGTACAGGTCGTCGTGGTAGACCGCCGCCGCGACCGGAACCTCGTTGGCGGCGAGACGGGCGGGGTCGTACAGCGGCGTCCAGTCGGTGCGGGCGGCGAGGTGCTCGGCGGTCTCGCGCAGCGGGCGCAGCGCGGGGTCGCAGTCGAACAGCCAGGGGTGGACCGTCTCGCCGGTGAGCAGCAGCGGCCCGTCGCCCGCGAGCGTCTTCGCCGCGTCGAACTGCGGGAACTGTGCGCGCACCCGTTCGGCCGCCCAGGCGGTGGGGCGGGCGTCCTGCCCGTAGATCGCCTCGTGGACCAGGGCGTAGAGCGGGTGGCTCGCGTAGGAGAGCAGGCCCTGGACCTCCTCCTGGAAGGCGTCGGACAGGGCGGGACCGTCCGGGGTGCGGACGAAGGCGTCCTCCAGGAGGTGGTGCAGCCGGTGGCTGCCCTCGCCGCCGCCGAGGAGGATGCCGAGCGACTGGAAGGCCTCGACCGTCAGGCGGTAGCCGTTCGGCAGGGTCACCTCCCGGTCCAGGAGGTGACCGGCGATCCGCCGCACCCGCTCCACGTCCTGCGGGTAGCGGGCGTAGTGCGCGGCGACCTTGCGCTCCATGCGCGGGTAGGCGGCGCGGTAGACGTCGTCGGCGTGGGCGTCCAGGGACGGCAGGCCGCCGGTGATCACGGCGGCGGCCAGGCCCTCGGGGGCGAGGGAGAGGTAGGTGACCGTGCAGAAGCCGCCGAAGCTCTGGCCGAGGACGGTCCACGGGGCGCCGCCGGTGACCTCGCGGCGGACCAGCTCGCAGTCCCGGACGATGGAGTCGGCGCGGAAGCGGGTGAGGTAGCCGGCCTGTTCGGCGGGGCCGCCGCGCAGCGGGAGCGTCTGGCGGTTGGCGGGCGTGGAGCGGCCGGTGCCGCGCTGGTCGAGGAGGAGGACCCGGTACTCCTTCAGGGCGCGGCCGAGCCAGGCCGGCTTGCCGACGAACCGGTTGGCGCCGAAGCCGGGTCCGCCCTGGAGGTAGAGCAGCCAGGGCAGGTCCTGGCCCGCCTTGTCGCTCGCGACGACCTCGCGGGCGTACAGCTCGATCGTCTCCCCCGCCGGGTCGGCGTGGTCGAGGGGCACGGTGAAGTGACGGTCGGTGAGGACGACGCCGGGCTGGCGGTAGCTGAGGGACAACAGGGGGCTCCCGGGGCGATCGAGGTGCGGGCCGCGTCCCAGTTCAGCACATGTCCGGGCGCCGGCGGACGCCGGGGATCACGAATGGCTACTGAACGGGGACTCAGCGCGCCGAGAGGCTGGAGCGCCGCACGACCAGTTCCGGCTGGAGCACCACCCGCCGGTGTTCGTGCCTGCCCCGGTCCTCCTCCGTCTCCTCCAGCAGCATCTCGGCGGCCAGGGCGCCCATGGTGACGGCGGGCTGGCGCACGGAGGTGAGCGGGACGGCCGCGGCGGCCGCGAACTCGATGTCGTCGTAGCCGACGATCGCGAGGTCGTCGGGGACGGTGACGCCGGCCGCGTACATGGCCTGCAGGACGCCGAGGGCGAGCAGGTCGTTGGCGCAGAACACGGCGGTCGGACGGTCGGCGAGGCCGAGCAGGCGGGCGCCCGCGTCCCGTCCCGCGGCGACGTCGAGCCGTTCCGTGGGCAGTTCGCGCAGGTGCTCCGGGCCGAGGCCCGCCTCCGCGAGGGCGCTGAGGGCGCCGGTGCGGCGGTCGCGGACCTGGTTGAAGCCGGGCGGGCCGCTGACATACGCGATCGAGCGGTGGCCGGCGTCGATCAGGTGCCGTACGGCGAGGGCGCCGCCGGCCACGTCGTCCACGGAGACCGAGCACTCGGTGGTGCCCTCGGAGACCCGGTCGACCAGGACGAAGGGGATGCCGTGCCGGCGGAAGGAGTCGATGTTGCGGCCGGTGGCGTCGGCCGGGGTGAGCAGCACGCCCCGCACCCGCTGTTCGGCGAAGAGCGCCAGGTAGTCGGCCTCCTCGCCGACGTTCTCGGCGCTGTTGCAGACCATCACGCCGAGCCCGGCGCGGCGGGCCGCCCGCTCGGCGCCGCGGGCGACGTCCACGAAGAACGGGTTGCCCATGTCGAGGACGAGCAGCCCCATGATCCGGCTGCGGCCGGCGCGCAGCTGGCGCGCGGACTCGCTGCGGACGTAGCCGAGGCGGTCGATCGCGGACAGCACGCGGGCGCGGGTCTCCGTGGCGACGGTGTCCGGGCGGTTGATGACGTTGGAGACCGTGCCGACGGAGACTCCGGCGGCACGGGCGACGTCCTTGATACCCACCGACTGGGCCATCGGGCGGGGACCTCCAGGGGGAACGAGGGGCGGCGGGCGAGGTCTTCACATTACCTTCGCCCCGCCGCGCGCCGGACCGGTCAGACGGGCAGCCGGAAGTCGACGACGTGGAGCGCCGAGGGCGTCGTCCCGCTCGACTTCTCCTGGTAGAGGAAGGACAGGACGTTGTCCTGGGCGACCCGGGTCTCGTCGACGACGACCTCGCCGAAGGCGTTGAGGCCGCCGCCGTCGAAGAGCAGCTTCCAGTCGGTGTGCCCGGAGGCCTTCGACGCGCCGGCGATCCGGCCGAAGGGGAGGATCGCGTAGGCGTTGTCGTACGCGTCCAGGATCAGCTTGGTGCGCTGGCTGGAGTCCAGCGGGACCGGGATCTCGGTCTTCTGCCAGGCGCCGGAGGCGTTCTTGCGGACGTGGAAGGCGCGGCCGTTCCTCGTCCGGTCGGCGACGTAGTTCGTCGTGCACTGGCCGAAGCGGCCGGGGACGTAGGAGATGATCGCGTGCGGCCGGCCCGCGGAGTCGGTGAACTGGCTCTCCTGGTTCATCAGGGAGTGGTCCGGGTTCAGCGGGTCCACGACCAGACCGGCGTCGTTCACGGACACCTTGTCGGAGCCGCCGGTCACGCCGACGACGGCGCCCGCGTCGTTGCGCCAGGTGCGGCCCCGGTCGTCGGAGTGGACGTAGCCGGTGTCGTGGTTGGTGATGCCGCCGCCGTTGCACATCACGGCGCCGTTCTGTTCGCGCCAGGTGAAGAAGGCGTGCAGGCGGCCGTTGCGGTCGTAGTCGATGCCGTGCAGGTACATGTTGCGGGCCGTGCTGGAGCCGTGCTCGCTGGTGTAGGTGCCGGTGGAGCCGCTCCACTCGCCCAGGCCGGTCCAGGACGTGCCGTCGTACTCGGCGAGCGCGTTGCGGCCGTTGCCGGAGACGCCGGCGCGGTAGCTGAGCTGGAGCCGGCCCTCGGGCGTGGCGACGAACTGCGGGTAGGTGAACTGCGAGGTGAGCGCGAGCCCGTCGAGGGTGGACCGGGGGGCGCCGAAGCGGCTCGCGGTCCAGCTCAGGCCCGCTGGGTCGTCCATGAGCCCGGCGACCGACTTGACGTAGGTGAAGCCGTCGCTGTGGGAGTCCATGTTCAGGTGCAGGCGGCCGTCGGTCTTGGAGACGCCCATGGAGATGACGTTGTGGGAGTCGTCGTAGCGCAGGGTGTGCCCGACCCTGACGGTGGACCAGGTGGTGCCGCCGAGCACCCTGCGGCCGACGACGGCGCCTCGGTCGGCGGTGTACCAGGCGGCGTACTGGTGGCCCTTGTAGGTCAGCAGGCCGTTCTTCTGGAACGCGTTGTTGTTGACCAGGCCGTCGTACGACACGAAGAAGAGGGCCTGGCTGTCGAGGGTCGTGGTGCCGGTCCGGGTGACGGACGGGCCGGGGTCGGCGGCGCGGGCGGTGCCGGAGGCGAGGGCGGGGGTGACCACGGCGCCGGCGAGCGCGGCGCCCAGCAGCGTTCGTCTTTTCATCTCGGGACTCCATCGTCGGGCGAGGTGAGGGAGGGGACGGGGTGGGGCACGCAGGTGTGGCACGGGGGATCAGGCGAGGTGGAACACCTCGGTGAGCGGTTTCATGGCCTCGTCGGGCCGGGCGCCGTCCAGCGATTCGAAGAACGGCGCCATCTCCGCCTGCCAGCGGGCGTTGACGTCGGTGGCCTCCATGCCGGCTCGGGCGGCCGCGAAGTCCTCGGTCTCCAGGTAGCCGACGAGCAGTCCGTCCTCGCGCAGGAAGAGCGAGTAGTTGTGCCAGCCGGCGGCCGAGAGCGCTTCGCACATCTCCGGCCACACGGCGGCGTGCCGCTCGCGGTACTCGTCGAGGCGGTCGGCCCGGACCTTCAGCAGGAAGCACACGCGCTGCATCAACACCCCTCCAGGGATCAGAAGTCGAACTGGTCGATGTTCTTGGCGTCGAACACGGTCGGCTTGCCGAGGCTGATCACGCCGTCCTTGCCGATCGTGTAGCTGGTGCCGCCGGCCGTGAAGGTCTCGCCCTCCTTGCCGGTGATCTGGCCGGAGACCAGGGCGACGGCGGTCTGCGCGGCCAGCGCGCCGAGCTTGGAGGGGTCCCACAGCTCGAAGGCGTCGACGGTGCCGTTCTTGATGTACTTGCGCATGTCGTTGGGGGTGCCGAGGCCGGTCAGCTTGACCTTGCCCTTGTACTTGGAGCCCGACAGGTACTGCGCGGCCGCCTTGATGCCGACGGTGGTCGGGGAGATGATCCCCTTCAGGTTCGGGTACTCCTGGAGCAGGCCCTGCGTCTGCTGGAAGGACTGCTGGGCGTCGTCGTTGCCGTACGCGACCTTGACGAGCTCGATGTCCTTGTACTTGGAGTCCTTCAGCTCGTCCTTCATGAACTCGATCCAGGTGTTCTGGTTGGTCGCGGTCTGCGCGGCCGACAGGATCGCGATCTCGCCCTTGTAGCCGATCTGCTCGGCGAGCAGCTGCACCTCGGTGCGGCCCAGGTCCTCGGCGGACGCCTGCGACACGAAGGCGTTGCGGCACTCGGGATTGGTGTCGGAGTCGTAGGTGACGACCTTGATGTCGTTGCTCATGGCCTGCTTGAGCGCCGTGCACAGGGCGCCCGGGTCCTGCGCGGACACGGCCATCGCGTCGACCTGCTGCTGGGTGAGGGTGTTGACGTACGACACCTGGCCCGAGGTGTCGGTGGCGCTGGACGGCCCGACCTCCTTGTAGCCGGAGCCCAGCTCCTTCAGCGCGGCCTCGCCGCCCTTGTCGGCGGAGGTGAAGTAGGGGTTGTTGACCTGCTTGGGCAGGAAGCCGACGGTCAGGCCCTTCTTGGTGGCCGCGTTGGGGTCGGCCTTGGCGCCGGAGGCGGCCGCGCCCGTGCTCTCGTTCTTCACGTCCTCCTTGGTGGTGCCGCCGCAGGCGGTGGCGGCGAGGGCGAGGGAGGTGACGGCCGCGAGGGCCGCGCAGGCACGGCGGAGGGATGACTTGCGCATGGCGGGTCCTTTACGAGGGATGAGCGGGGTTTCAGCCCGTCGGGGTCGAGGCGGCGGCTCTACGGCCCGCCCTCGCGACGGAGATCTGGCGTGCGACCCGGGGGCCGAGCACGGAGACGACGAGCAGGACGCCGGTGACGACGATCTGCGACTGGGCGGAGACGTCCTTCAGGCTCATCACGTTCTGCAGCGCGCCGAGCAGGAAGACTCCCGCGATCGCGCCGCCGAGCGTGCCCTTGCCGCCGTCGAAGTCGATGCCGCCGAGCAGCACCGCGGCGATGACGGAGAGTTCGAGCCCGGTGGCGTTGTCGTAGCGGGCGCTGGCGTAGTGCAGTGCCCAGAAGACGCCGGTGAGGGAGGCCATCAGGCCGGTCAGGGTGAACAGGAGCAGCTTCTGCCGCTTGACGCGGATGCCGGCGAAGCGCGCGGCCTCCTCGCTGGCGCCGATCGCGAACAGCGACCGGCCGAACGGGGTGGCGTGCAGGGCGACCACGGCGATCGCGAGCAGGACCAGGAAGGGCAGGAAGGCCTGCGGGACGAAGGTGTCGCCGACGCGTCCGGCCGCGAAGTCCAGGTACTGGCTCGGGAAGTCGGTCACCGCGTCGGAGCCGAGCACGATCTGCGCGATGCCCCGGTAGGCGGCGAGGGTGCCGATGGTGACGGCGAGGGACGGCAGTCCGAGCCGGGTCACCAGCAGGCCGTTGACCAGACCGCACACGACACCCAGCAGCAGGCAGATCGGGATGATCGCCTCGATGGTCAGGCCCTGGTTCCACAGGGCGCCCATCACGGCGCCGGACAGGCCGGCCGTGGAGGCGACCGACAGGTCGATCTCCCCGGAGACCACCAGCAGGGTCATGGGCAGCGCGATCAGCGCGATCGGCAGGGTGTTGCCGATCAGGAAGGACAGGTTCAGCGCGTTGCCGAAGCCGTCGACGAAGGAGAAGGAGAACAGCAGCAGGACGATCAGGAGGGCGCCGACGACCGTGTCCCAGCGGACCGCGCGGCTCGCGAAGGATCCGGACTCAGGCATGGCGGGCGTTCCTCTTCTTCAGGGCCGACGCCACCCGCAGCGCGACCACGCGGTCCACGGCGATGGCGAGGAGGAGCAGGATGCCGTTGATGGCGAGCACCCAGACGGAGCTGACGCCGAGGGCGGGCAGCACGCTGTTGATGGAGGTCAGCAGCAGCGCGCCGAGCGCGGCGCCGTAGACGCTGCCGGAGCCGCCGGTGAAGACCACGCCGCCGACGACGACGGCGCTGACGACGGTGAGTTCGTAGCCGTTGCCGGTGCCGGAGTCGACGTTGCCGAAGCGGGCCAGGTACAGGGCTCCGGCGAGGCCGGCGAGGGCGCCGCAGAAGGTGTAGGCGACGAGGATCCGCCGGCGGACGGGGATGCCGGCCAGGCGGGCGGCCTCCGGGTTGGAGCCGAGCGCGTACAGTTCGCGGCCGCTGCCGAAGTGCTTGAGGTAGTAGGCGGTGGCGATCAGCACGGCGAGGGCGATCAAGGCCAGGTACGGCACGGCGGAGACGCCGCCGGCGCCGAAGTCGACGAAGGAGCCGGGCAGGTCGGCCGCGGTGATCTGCCGGGAGCCGACCCAGATGGAGTCGACGCCGCGGACGATGTACATCGTGCCGAGGGTCACCACGAGGGCCGGCACCTGGCCGAGGCTGACCAGCAGTCCGTTGAGCAGTCCGACGCCGATGCCGAGCAGCACCGCGAGGGCGATCGCGACGACCGGGTCGCCGCCGCCCTGGAGGTGGACGCCCGCGGCGAAGGCGGTGATGCCGAGCGTGGAGCCGACGGACAGGTCGACGTTCCTCGTGATCACCACCAGGGACTGGCCGGTGGCGACCAGGACCAGGATGGTCGCGTTCAGCAGCAGGTCCTTGATGCCCTGCTCGGAGAGGAACTCGCTGTTGCCCGCCTGGGTGACCGCGATCATCACCAGGAAGACGATCAGGATGGCGAGTTCGCGCATCTTGAAGACGCGGTCGACCAGCCGGGTGCCGCTGGACTTGGGCACCTCGGCGGCGGGGGCTTGGTTCGGGGTGATCACCGTCATGCGGCGGCCCTCCCGGTGGCGGCGGCCATCACGGTTTCCTCGGTGGCGTCGGAGCGGGGGATCTCGGCGGTGAGCCGGCCCTCGTGCATCACGAGCACGCGGTCGGCCATGCCGAGGACCTCGGGCAGGTCGGAGGAGATCATCAGGACGGCGACGCCGTCGGCGGCCAGTTGCGACAGCAGCCGGTGCACCTCGGCCTTGGTGCCGACGTCGATGCCCCGGGTCGGCTCGTCGACGATGAGCACCTTGGGGCCGGTGGCCAGCCACTTGGCGAGGACGACCTTCTGCTGGTTGCCGCCGGACAGGGTGTTCACGGTGTCGGCGATCCGGGCGTACTTCACCTGGAGCTTGACCGCCCAGTCGAGGGAGCGGCTGCGTTCGGCGCCGCGGTCCATCAGGCCGGCCCTGACGGTCGTACGGAGTCCGGTGAGTCCGATGTTGCGCTCGATCGACATGTCCATCACCAGGCCCTGGGCGCGGCGGTCCTCGGGGACCAGGGCGAGCCCGGCGGCCATGGCGGTGGAGGGGGCGCCGTTGACGAGCCTGCGCCCGTCGACCTCCACCTCGCCGGCGTCCCAGCGGTCGATGCCGAAGACCGCCCGGGCGACCTCGGTGCGGCCGGCGCCGACGAGTCCGGCGAGACCGACGATCTCGCCGCGCCGGACCTCGAAGGAGACGTCGGTGAAGACGCCCTCCCGGGTCAGCCGGCGGACGCTGAGGGCGACCTCGCCCGGGGTGACGTCCTGCTTGGGGTAGAGCTCGTCGAGGTCACGGCCGACCATCCGGCGGACCAGGTCGTCCTCGGTCATCCCGGCCAGCGGTTCGCTGGCGATCCAGGCGCCGTCGCGCAGGGTCGTCACCCGCCGGCAGATCTCGAAGATCTCCTCCAGCCGGTGCGAGATGAACAGCACCGCCGCGCCCTGCTCGCGCAGGGTGCGCACGACGCCGAAGAGGCGGGCGACCTCGCTGCCGGTGAGGGCGGCGGTCGGCTCGTCCATGATGAGGACCCGGGCGTCGAAGGAGAGGGCCTTGGCGATCTCCACGATCTGCTGGTCGGCGATGGACAGGCCGCGCGCCGGGCGGTCGGGGTCGAGGTCGACGCCGAGGCGCTGCATCAGCGCGGCGGTGGCGTGGTGGGTGGCCTTGTGGTCGATGCGGCCGAGGGCGCGCCTGGGCTGGCGGCCCATGTAGATGTTCTCGGCGATCGACAGGTCGGGGAAGAGCGTGGGCTCCTGGTAGATGACGGCGATACCGGCGTCGCGTGCGTCACCGGGGCCGTGGAAGACGACGGGCTCACCGTCGAGCAGCACCTGGCCGGCGTCCGGTCGGTGCACCCCGGCGAGCGTCTTGATCAGGGTCGACTTGCCCGCACCGTTCTCACCGGCGAGGGCGTGCACCTCGCCGGGGAACAGCTCCAGGGAGACGCCCCGCAGGGCGCGTACGGCGCCGAAGGACTTGGCGACGTCCCTGAGCGCCAGCACCGGGGCCGGTCCCGTGTCGGACGGGTGGGTCATGGGTGGCTCCTCGACGACGTCTGCGGACCGTACCCACCAGGGGCCGTCACAGCGTCGTGAAAGGTTTCAACTGGGTTGCCGGGACGTTAGGCATCGCGGGCATGTCACGTCAATGGGTCCGCTTCGAAAAGTTTTCGATAGGCGAAGGTCACTCACCGGTCACGGAAGGCCGACCTGGACAGAAGGCTTGACACTCCACCGACGGGCTCATAGCTTTCCGTTTTGAATCGTTTCATCAAGAGCTTTTCCAAGCTCGTCCGAAGCACGTCCGGAGTCGCCTCCGGACCGATGTCACAGGAGCCCGAAGTGACCGACCTCGCCGCGGTGAAGGCCGCGCTGAAGACACAGGCCGTCGAGACGCCGTCGTGGGCGTACGGGAACTCGGGGACCCGCTTCAAGGTGTTCGCCCAGCAGGGCGTGCCGCGCACGCCGCAGGAGAAGCTGGACGACGCCGCCCAGGTGCACGCCGTCACGGGCGTGGCCCCGACCGTCGCCCTGCACATCCCGTGGGACAAGGTGGAGGACTACTCCGCACTTGCGAAACACGCCGAGGACCGGGGTGTCCGCCTGGGCGCGATCAACTCCAACACCTTCCAGGACGACGACTACAAGCTGGGCAGCGTCTGCCACCCCGACGCGGCGATCCGCCGCAAGGCCGTCGACCATCTCCTGGAGTGCGTCGACATCATGGACGCCACCGGCTCGAACGACCTGAAGCTGTGGTTCGCCGACGGGACGAACTACCCCGGCCAGGACGACATCCGCGCCCGCCAGGACCGGCTCGCCGAAGGGCTGGCCGAGGTCTACGAACGGCTCGGGGACGGGCAGCGGATGCTGCTGGAGTACAAGTTCTTCGAGCCGGCCTTCTACACGACCGACGTCCCGGACTGGGGCACCGCGTACGCGCACTGCCTGAAGCTCGGGCCGAAGGCCCAGGTCGTCGTCGACACCGGGCACCACGCGCCGGGCACCAACATCGAGTTCATCGTCGCCACGCTGCTGCGGGAGGGGAAGCTCGGCGGGTTCGACTTCAACTCGCGCTTCTACGCCGACGACGACCTGATGGTGGGCGCGGCGGACCCCTTCCAGCTGTTCCGGATCATGTACGAGGTCGTGCGCGGGGGCGGGTTCACGCCCGACGTCGCGTTCATGCTCGACCAGTGCCACAACATCGAGGCGAAGATCCCGGCGATCATCCGTTCGGTGATGAACGTCCAGGAGGCGACGGCCAAGGCGCTGCTGGTCGACCGGTCTGCGCTGTCCGCCGCACAGGCCGCCGGCGACGTGCTGGAGGCGAACGCGGTGCTCATGGACGCGTACAACACGGACGTGCGGCCGCTGCTGCGCGAGCTGCGGGAGGAGAGGGGACTGGCCCCCGACCCCATCGCCGCGTACAAGGCGTCCGGGTGGGCCGAGAAGATCGTCGCCGAGCGGGTCGGTGGCGAGCAGGCCGGCTGGGGGGCGTGAGCCTCCGCCGGGTTCTCCTCCCCGCGGGGTGCGAGCCGGATGCGACCGGTCGCGCCCACGCGGTGGACCCGCACATCGAGACCGCCCCGCGCCGCCGAGGGCGCCGACCTCGCCGACTCCCCACACGTAAGGACTGACAGTTCATGGCACCGCACCCCGAAGCCGCCGCTCTCCTCGCCCGGTCCCACCGCCTCGGCGCCGACCCCCGCAACACCAACTACGCCGGCGGCAACGCGTCCGCCAAGGGCTCCGAGACCGACCCCGTCACCGGCGGGGACGTCGAGCTGATGTGGGTGAAGGGGTCCGGTGGGGACCTCGGGACGCTCACCGAGGCGGGGCTGGCCGTGCTGCGGCTGGACCGGCTGCGGGCGCTCGTCGACGTCTACCCCGGGGTCGAGCGCGAGGACGAGATGGTCGCCGCGTTCGACTACTGCCTGCACGGCAAGGGCGGGGCGGCCCCGTCCATCGACACCGCGATGCACGGACTCGTCGACGCCGCCCACGTCGACCACCTGCACCCCGACTCGGGCATCGCGCTCGCGTGTGCCGCCGACGGCGAGAAGCTGACCGCCGAGTGCTTCGGCGACACGGTCGCCTGGGTGCCGTGGCGGCGGCCCGGCTTCCAGCTGGGTCTGGACATCGCCGCCATCAAGGAGGCCAACCCGCAGGCCATCGGTGTGATCCTGGGCGGGCACGGCATCACGGCCTGGGGCGCGACCGCCGAGGAGTGCGAGCGCAACTCGCTGCACATCATCCGCACCGCCGAGGCGTTCCTGGCCCGGAAGGGCCGGCCGGAGCCCTTCGGCCCGGTCATCGAGGGGTACGAGCCGCTGCCCGAGGCCGAGCGGCGCAAGCGGGCGGCGGCGCTCGCACCGTACGTCCGGGCCGTGGCCTCGCAGGACCGCCCGCAGGTGGGGCACTTCAACGACACCGAGGCCGTCCTCGACTTCGTGGCCCGCGCCGAGCACCCCCGGCTCGCCGCGCTGGGCACCTCCTGCCCCGACCACTTCCTGCGCACCAAGGTGCGGCCCCTGGTCCTGGACCTGCCGCCCACCGCTCCGCTGGACGAGGCGATCGCCCGCCTCAAGGAGCTGCACGCCGAGTACCGCGAGGAGTACGCGGCCTACTACGAGCGCAACGCCGGGCCCGACTCCCCCGCCATGCGCGGCGCCGACCCCGCGATCGTCCTGGTCCCCGGCGTGGGCATGTTCTCCTTCGGCAAGGACAAGCAGACCGCGCGCGTGGCGGGCGAGTTCTACGTCAACGCGATCAACGTGATGCGGGGCGCCGAGGCGGTGTCCTCGTACGCGCCGATCGAGGAGTCGGAGAAGTTCCGCATCGAGTACTGGGCCCTGGAGGAGGCCAAGCTCCAGCGGATGCCGAAGCCGAAGGCGCTGGCCACCCGGGTGGCGCTGGTGACGGGCGCGGGCAGCGGCATCGGCCGGGCGATCGCGCACCGGCTCGTCGCCGAGGGCGCCTGCGTCGTCGTCGCGGACCTGAACGCGCAGAACGCCGCCGCCGTCGCCGAGGAGCTGGGCGGCGCCGACAAGGCCGTCGCGGTGACCGTGGACGTCACCGACGAGGAGCAGATCGCCGCGGCGTTCGAGGCGGCCGTCCTCGCCTTCGGCGGCGTGGACCTGGTCGTGAACAACGCCGGCATCTCCATCTCCAAGCCGCTGCTGGAGACGTCGGCGAAGGACTGGGACCTCCAGCACGACATCATGGCCCGCGGCTCCTTCCTGGTCTCGCGCGAGGCGGCGCGGGTGATGATCGCGCAGGAACTGGGCGGCGACATCGTCTACATCGCCTCGAAGAACGCCGTCTTCGCCGGGCCGAACAACATCGCCTACTCGGCGACCAAGGCCGACCAGGCCCACCAGGTGCGGCTGCTCGCCGCCGAGCTGGGCGAGCACGGCATCCGCGTCAACGGCGTGAACCCGGACGGCGTGGTGCGCGGCTCGGGCATCTTCGCCGGGGGCTGGGGCGCCCAGCGGGCCGCCGTGTACGGGGTGGAGGAGGAGAAGCTGGGCGAGTTCTACGCGCAGCGGACCATCCTCAAGCGGGAGGTGCTGCCGGAGCACGTCGCGAACGCGGTCTTCGCGCTCACCGGCGGCGACCTCACCCACACCACCGGACTGCACGTCCCGGTCGACGCCGGCGTCGCGGCCGCCTTCCTCCGGTGACGGCCGTGCGCGCGTACGCCGCGGTCGACCTCGGCGCCTCCAGCGGGCGGGTGATGCTCGGCCGCGTGACGCAGGACTCGCTGGAGCTGGCCGAGGCGCACCGCTTCCCCAACCGGCCCGTGCGGGTCCCGGAGGGGCTGCGCTGGGACGTGCTCGGCCTGTACGCGGGGGTGCTGGAGGGTCTGCGGGCGGCCGGTGCCGCGGCCGGTGGCCGGCTCGACTCCGTCGGCATCGACAGCTGGGCCGTGGACTACGGCCTGCTGGACGCCGACGGGGCCCTGCTCGGCAACCCGGTGCACTACCGGGACGCCCGCACGGAGGGCGTCGCCGAGAAGGTGTGGGCCACCGTGCCGGCGGCCGAGCTGTACGCGGCGACGGGCCTGCAGTACGCCCCCTTCAACACGCTGTACCAGCTGACGGCCGCGGCCTCCACGGCCCAGCTGGCGCACGCGCGGCGCCTGCTGCTCGTCCCGGACCTGCTGTCGTACTGGCTGACCGGCGAGCAGGGCACCGAGCTGACCAACGCCTCGACCACCCAGCTCGTCGACCCCCGGACGCGGGACTGGTCCCACGACGTGGCCGCCCGGCTCGGCATCGACCTGAGCCTGTTCGCGCCGCTGCGGCAGCCGGGCGATCCGGCGGGCGTGCTGCGGGCGGAGGTACTGGAGGAAACGGGGCTGACCGGTCCGGTGCCGGTGACGGCGGTCGGCTCGCACGACACCGCCTCCGCGGTGGCGGCCGTGCCGGCGACGGGCGAGCGGTTCGCCTACATCTGCACCGGCACCTGGTCGCTGGCCGGCCTGGAGCTGGAGGCTCCGGTGCTGACCGAGGCGAGCCGCGCCGCCAACTTCACCAACGAGCTGGGGCTGGACGGCACGGTCCGCTACCTGCGCAACATCATGGGCCTGTGGCTGCTCCAGGAGTGCGTACGGGCCTGGGGCGACCCGGATCTGGGCGCGCTGCTGCGGGAGGCGGCCGGGGTGCCGGCGCTGCGCTCGGTGGTGGACGCCTCCGACCCGGCGTTCCTCGCGCCGGGGCGGATGCCCGAGCGGATCGCCGAGGCGTGCCGGGCCTCGGGGCAGCCCGTGCCCGAGAGCCGGGGCGAGATCACGCGCTGCATCCTCGACTCGCTCGCGCTGGCCCACCGGCGGGCGGTCGAGGACGCCCAGCGGCTGGCCGGCCATCCCGTCGACGTCGTGCACGTCGTCGGCGGCGGCACCCGCAACGCGCTGCTGTGCCAGCTCACCGCCGACGCCTGCGGACTGCCCGTGGTGGCCGGTCCGACGGAGGCGGCCGCCCTCGGCAACGTCCTCGTCCAGGCCCGGGCGCACGGGCTGGTCGGCGACCGGCACGCCATGCGGCGGCTGCTCGCCCGCACCCAGCCGCTGACCCGCTACGAACCGCAGGGCGGCACCGACCGCTGGCGCGCGGCGCAGGCCCGGCTGACCGCGCGCTGACCCCGGCCCCGGCCCACCGCGGTGGGCCGGGGCCTCCCCCTCGTCCCGGTGCCGGGCCACCTCCCCCACTACGCTGAACCCGCGTGGGCGGTGCCCCCGGCACCCATCCGATGATCGACCCCGAGGAGCCGCGATGCGTGTCGCACTGTTCCTGACCTGTGTCAACGACACGCTCTATCCGGACACCGGCCGTGCCGTGGTGAAACTGCTGACCAGGCTGGGCGTGGAGGTGGACTTCCCGATGGCCCAGACCTGCTGCGGGCAGGCCCACTACAACACCGGTTACCGCCACGAGGCCGAACCGCTGGCCCGGCATTTCTCCGACGTCTTCGGCGCGTACGAGGCGATCGTGACGCCCTCCGGGTCGTGCGGCGCGATGGTGCGGGAGCTGTACCCGCGGATGGGCGAGCGGGCGCGGGCCGAGGGGCGCGGGGACGCCCTCGCCGCGACCCTGGCGCCGGTGGTGCCGAAGACGTACGAGCTGACCGAGTTCCTGGTGGACGTGCTCGGGGTGACGGACGTCGGGGCGTACTACCCGCACCGGGTGACCTACCACCCGACCTGTCACGGGCTGCGCGGACTCGGGCTCGGGGAGCGGCCCCGGCGCCTGCTGGAGGCGGTCGAGGGGCTGGAGCTGGCGGAGCTGCCGGGTGCGGAGGAGTGCTGCGGTTTCGGCGGCACGTTCGCGCTGAAGAACTCCGACGTCTCGGCGGCGATGGGCGCCGACAAGGTGCGCAACGCCGAGGCGACGGGCGCCGCGGTGCTGTGCGCGGCCGACAACTCCTGCCTGATGCACATCGGCGGGACGATGGCCCGGCTCGAGTCGGGCATGCGGCCGGTGCACATCGCGGAGATCCTGGCGAGCACCAAGGAGGAACCGGCCGCATGAGCGGGACGTTCGTCGGCATGCCGGCGTTTCCGAAGGCCGCGCACGAGGCCGTGCGCGACGAGACCCTGCGCGGCAATCTGCGCCACGCCACGCACACCATCCGCGCCAAACGGGCGAAGGCCGTGGCGGAGGTGTCCGACTGGGCCGAACTGCGGGAGGCGGGCAAGCGGATCAAGGACCACACGCTCCGTCACCTCGACCGGTACCTCGAGCAGGTGGAGGAGGCGGTCACCGCGGCGGGCGGCACCGTCCACTGGGCGGCCGACGCCGACGAGGCCAACCGGATCGTGGCCGCCCTCGTCAAGGAGACGGGCGAGTCGGAGGTCGTCAAGGTCAAGTCCATGGCCACCCAGGAGATCGGGCTCAACGAGGCGCTGGAGGCCGAGGGCATCCGCGCCTACGAGACCGACCTCGCCGAGCTGATCGTGCAGTTGGGCAGGGACCGGCCCTCGCACATCCTGGTCCCCGCGATCCACCGCAACCGCGGCGAGATCCGGGACATCTTCGCGAGCGAGATGGGCGAGTGGGGCCGCCCGGCCCCCGAGGGCCTGACCGACACCCCGGCCGAGCTGGCCGAGGCCGCCCGGCTGCACCTGCGGGAGAAGTTCCTGCGCGCCAAGGTCGGCATCTCCGGCGCCAACTTCATGGTCGCCGAGACCGGCACGCTCGTGGTCGTCGAGTCCGAGGGCAACGGGCGGATGTGCCTGACCCTGCCGGAGACGCTGATCTCGGTCGTCGGCATCGAGAAGGTCGTGCCGACCTGGCGGGACCTGGAGGTGTTCCTCCAGACGCTGCCCCGCTCCTCGACCGCCGAGCGCATGAACCCGTACACCTCCACGTGGACCGGCACGACCGACGGGGACGGGCCGCGAACCTTCCACCTGGTGCTGCTCGACAACGGCCGCACCGACACCCTCGCCGACGAGGTCGGCCGTCAGGCGCTGCGCTGCATCCGCTGTTCGGCCTGCCTGAACGTCTGCCCGGTGTACGAGCGGGCCGGCGGCCACGCCTACGGCTCGGTCTACCCGGGCCCGATCGGCGCGATCCTCAGCCCCCAGCTGAGGGGCACCGCGAGCGACATCGACGCCTCGCTGCCGTACGCCTCCTCGCTGTGCGGCGCCTGCTACGAGGTGTGCCCGGTCGCCATCGACATCCCGGAGGTGCTGGTGCACCTGCGGGAGCGGGTCGTGCAGGGCGGTCCGGTGGTCCGGGAGGGCAACAGGGTGGTCCTCAAGCCCGCCAAGGGCCACGCCGCCGAGCGGGCGGCGATGCGGGCGGCGCGCTGGGCGTTCGCCCGGCCCGGCGCCCTGCGGGCGGGGCAGCGGCTGGCGTCCCGCACCCGGCGGCTGCATCCGCGCACCCTGCCGGGTCCCGGCAGGGCGTGGAGCGGTTCGCGCGACCTGCCGGCGGTGCCCGCGGAGCCGTTCCGCGACTGGTGGCAGCGGACGAACGGCAAGGACACCGGCGCGGGAGGCGCGAAGTGAGCAGCAGGGAACGGATCCTGGGCCGGGTGCGGCGCGCGCTGGCCGACGTCCCGCGGGACGACCGGTCGTACGAGGACGCCGTGGCGCGGACCTACGCGCGGGAGCACGGACGGCGCAGTGCCGCGGAGACGGTGGACCTGCTGGCGGAGAACCTCGCGGACTACCGGGCGGTCGTGCACCGGTGTGCGCCCGGCGACCTGGCGGCGACGATCGCCGGGTTGCTGGCGGCACGGGGCGCGCGCACGGTGCTGGCGCCGCCGGGCCTGGAGCCGGAGTGGCTCGCGGCGGCCGGCGCCGAGCGGATCCCCGACCGGGCCGACAGCACCCCGCACGAACTGGACCGCGTGGACAGCGTGGTGACCGGCTGCGCGGTCGCGATCGCCGAGACCGGCACCATCGTCCTGGACGGCTCCCCCGACCAGGGCCGACGTCGTGTCACCCTCGTCCCCGACCACCACGTCTGCGTCGTGCGCGTCCCCGACCAGGTGGTCGCCTCCGTCCCGCAGGCGCTCGAACGGCTCGACCCGGCACGCCCGTTGACGTGGATCTCCGGTCCCTCGGCGACGAGCGACATCGAACTCGACCGGGTGGAGGGCGTGCACGGCCCGCGCACCCTGGAGGTCGTCCTGGTGGGCTGAGCGGACCGCGTCACAACTCCTTGCGCTCCAGCGGCTGTTGGGCCGGGCCCTGGATGACCTTGCCCTGCACGTCGAAGCGGGAGCCGTGGCACGGGCACTCCCAGGCCCGCTCCGCGCGGTTGAAGGCGACCAGGCACCCCAGGTGGGTGCAGCGCGCCGACACGGCGTGGAGCTGTCCGGACTCGTCGCGGTGGACGGCGCGGCGCTCCCCGGAGACGTGGACGACCGCGCCGTCGCCGGGGGCGATCTCGTCCACCGACGGGCCGGTCGCCGACGGCAGGCGGTCGCCGACGAAGTGGCGGGCCGCGTCGGCCTGCTGCTTGAGGAAGGCGGCGCCCTCGCGGACGACGGACGCGATGCGGCGCGGGTCGTACAGGTCGCTCCACGCGCAGTCGCGGCCGGTGATCCGCTCGCTGAGCAGGCGGCCCGCCATGATGCCGGTGCTCATCCCCCAGCCGCCGAAGCCGGTGGCCACGTACGCGTGCCTGCTGCCGGGGTGGAGGGGGCCGACGAGCGGCACGGAGTCGGTGGAGTCGTTGTCCTGGGTGGCCCAGCGGTGGCTGAAGGAGAGGTCGCCGAAGCGGTCGGTCGCCCAGGCGGCGAGCCGCTCGAAGCGTTCCTCGACGTCGCCGCCGGTGCCCGGGGTGAAGTGCTCGCCGGTCACGATGAGCAGGCGGCGGCCGTCCGGGAGCGGGGCCGTGCGCACCGAGCGCGTGTTCTGCTCCTGGGTGATGTACATGCCGCGGGGGGCCCGGTCCGCGTCGAGGGGCGCGGTGAGCACCAGTTCGCGGCGCGGGGAGAGGCGGGTGAAGAGCAGGGCGCGGTCGAAGACGGGGTAGTGCGTGGCGACGACGACGCTGCGGGCGGTCACCTTCGTGGTGGACGCCGGGGACTCGACGGTCAGCTCGCAGGGCTCGCCCTCGTCGAGGCCGGTGACGCGGCTGTGCTCGTGGATCGTGCCGCCGAGCCGGCGGATGTCGTCGGCCACGGCCAGCAGGTACTTGCGGGGGTGGAACTGGGCCTGGCCGGTGACCCGGACCGCGCCCGCGACGGGGAACGGCAGGTCGGTCCCGGTCACGTACTCGGCGGGCAGACCCGCCTCGCGGGCGGCCTCCGCCTCGGTCTTCAGCTCGTCGGTGCGGGCCGGGTCCTCGGCGTAGGTGTAGGCGTCGGTGTCCTCCCACTCGCAGTCGACGCCCAGTTCCACGGCGGTCTGGGCGGCGTGGCGGATGGCGTCCGTCTGAGAGCGGGCGTACAGCCGGGCCGCCTCCCGGCCGCGGGTGCGCCGCAGCCGGTCGTAGACGAGGGTGTGCTGGGCGCTCAGCTTGGCCGTCGTGTGGCCGGTGACGCCGGCGGCGATCCGGTGGGCCTCCAGCACGGCCACCGAACGGCCGCGCCGGGCCAGCTCCCAGGCCGTGCTGAGCCCGGCGACGCCGGCGCCGACGACGGCGACGTCGACCGTGAGGGGCCCCTCCAAGGGGGGCGCCGGATCACCGGGGGGTGCGGTGTCCAGCCAGTACGACCCGTGGATGTCCGCCTGTTCGTCCATGGGGTCCGGGTGCCCGTGACCGGCCCGGTCACACGACGGGCCGGTCCGGGGCGCGGGCCTACTGGTTGCCCTTGGCGGCGCTGATGTCGCCGAGCGCGGAATCCGGGTCGCGTTCGATCGCCAGGTCGCCGAGGGAGACGATGCCGACCGGGCGGCCCTCCTCGACGACGGGCACGCGGCGGACGGCGTGCTCGCGCATCACCCGTATCACGAGGTCCAGCTCGTCGTCCGGGCCCACGGTGACCAGGTCGTCGCTGCAGGCGCCGGCGACCGTGGTCCGCTCGGGGTCCTCGCCCTCGGCGAGGGTGCGCACCACGAGGTCCCGGTCGCTGACCAGGCCGCGCAGCCGTTCGTCGTCGGTGACCAGGACGGCACCGATGTCCTCGTCCCGCATGATCTTGGCCACGTCCTGCACCGAGGCCTGGGGTTCCACGGTCACGGGAGTGGCGGTCATGATGTCCCGTACGTGCTGCGTCACGGCGTGTCCTCCTTCCGGCTCCGGCGGTGTCCTCTCCACCGCTCGGGCCACCGAGTACCCGGCACGCCTCGCCGTAAGACGGGGTCACGTCCTCGTGTCGTAGCCCTCCCGGGCCTTCTCCACCTGGGGCAGGTGGTCGGTGGCCCACTCGGCCAGGTGGGCGAAGAGCGGGGCGAGGCTGAGGCCGAGTTCGCTGATCTCGTACTCGACGCGCGGGGGCACCTCCGGGTGGTAGGTGCGCACGACCAGACCGTCGCGTTCCAGCTGGCGCAGCCGCTGGGTCAGCACCTTCGGGGTGATGGCGGCGATCTCGCGCTCCAGCTCGACGAAGCGCAGGCGGCCGCGGGCGTGGAGCGTCCACAGGATCGGCGTGGTCCAGCGGCTGAACACGATGTCCACGACGGGCGAGATGGGACAGGCGCGTTCGGGATCGCGGGTGTCGCCGGTCATGTGCACCCCTTCCGGGAAGTCACTTTCCTCTGGGTACCTACTATATCGACGGTGTTAGCGTCCCGTGCAACGTCAACAACCCGTTCCGAACAGGGAGTTATTCATGATCGTGGTGACAGGGGCGACCGGGAACGTCGGCCGTGCGCTCGTGCGCGTCCTCGCGGCGGCCGGGGAGCGGGTGACCGCCACCTCCCGCTCGATCACGGACGCGGACGTCCCGGACGGTGTGCGCGCGGTGCGCGCCGACCTCACCGACGCGAAGAGCCTGCGGCCCCTCCTCGACGGCGCCGACGCGCTGTTCCTGCAGAACGGCGGCGCCGGCGCGCACCGGCTCGCCCCGGGCGACCTGCTGGACGCGGCCGAGGCGGGCGGGGTCGGCCGGGTGGTGCTGCTGTCCTCCCAGGGGGTCGTCACCCGGCCGGATTCGGCGTCGCACGGGGGCGTGGCGGGCGCCCTCGAGGACGCCGTCCGGGAGGCGGCCCCGCGGTGGACGATCCTGCGGCCGGGGGGTTTCCACTCCAACGCCCTCGCCTGGGCGGAGGCGGTCCGCGCCCACCGCACCGTCGCGGCGCCCTTCGGCGACGTGGGCCTGCCCACCGTCGACCCGGCCGACATCGCCGAGGTCGCCGCCGTCGCCCTGCGCGAGGACGGTCACGCCGGCCGCGCCTACGTGCTGACCGGGCCGGTCCCGACGACGCCCCGGGAGCGGGCCGCGGCGATCGGCGCCGCGCTCGGCGAGCCGGTCCGCTTCGTCGAGCAGACCCGCGAGGAGGCCCGCGAGCAGATGCTGGCCTTCCTGCCCGCACCCGTCGTGGAGACCACCCTGGCCATCCTCGGCGAGCCGACACCCGACGAGCGGCGCGTCAGCCCGGACGTGGAGCGGGTGCTGGGCCGGGCGCCGCGCGGCTTCGAGGAGTGGGCGCGGCGGCACGCGGCCGTCTTCCGCTAGGGCGCCCCTCCCCTGGTCGTGGCCGTCAGCAGTAGCCGATCGGGCAGCCGTGGCGCAGCGCGTACCGGGCGGCGCGCAGGTGCACGGCCGTGTAGAAGGCCGCGTCCAGGTCGTCGCTCCACGGTCCCGGCCGGGCCTCGGCGGTCCCGCGGGCCCCGTCCTCCATGAACCACAGGCTCAGTTCGAGGTTGCCGCCGGTCGCCGGTATCGCGTCCAGGGGCAGGGCGAGGAGGCGGGCCAGCCGCTCGGCGAGGGCGAGGACCTGCGGGGCGCCGGCGACGACGGTCTCGTCCCAGTAGGCCGAGCCGAGGGGCAGGCGGATCGGCTCCTCCAGCGAGAGGGGGACGAGGAGGGTCCAGCCCAGGAGCGTCTCCCGCTCGGTCTCGGTCAGCCGCGCCTCGCACAGCGCCGCGAACCCCTCCATCGGGGGGCCGGCCTTCTCCTCGAACCAGCCGGGGCCGGCCGCGCCGGGTCCCGGCCGGTACGGCGGCCGCCCTCGCCGCACCAGCTCCTCGTCGAGGGCGGAGGCGGTCTCCCCGTGGCCGCCCTCGCCCCGGCCGAACCACTCCCGCTCGTCGATGCTCACCACGTACACACCCATGACCGGAGCGTACGGGGAGGCGCTGACAGCGCCCGGCGACCCTGATGACAGCGAGGGTGAACAAGCGCTTAGATAGTCTCCGGTGACGCGCCCGCCGCACGTCCCCGCCCGCCCGGCCTGCGTCCGCGCCGGCCCCGCTCCCCCGGAGGCCCCGTTGTTCACGTCCGTCGACGACGTCGCCGCCCGTCTCGCCGGGACCGGCTACCTCGCCTCCCCCGCCGTCGCCACGACCGTGTTCCTCGCCGACCGGCTCGGCAAGCCGCTCCTGGTGGAGGGTCCCGCCGGGGTCGGCAAGACCGAGCTCGCCAAGGCCGTCGCCGCGGTGGCGGGGGCCCGGCTGGTGCGCCTGCAGTGCTACGAGGGCGTCGACGAGTCCCGGGCGCTGTACGAGTGGAACCACGCCAAGCAGTTGCTGCGCATCAGCGCGGGCCGCGACGAGACCTGGGACGAGACCCGCACGGACGTCTTCAGCGAGGAGTTCCTGCTCCCGCGCCCGCTGCTGACCGCGATCCGCGGCGACGAGCCGACGGTGCTGCTGATCGACGAGACCGACAAGGCCGACGTCGAGATGGAGGGGCTGCTCCTCGAAGTGCTCAGCGACTTCCAGGTGACCGTCCCGGAACTGGGCACCGTCACCGCGACCCGCCGCCCGTTCGTCGTGCTGACGTCCAACGCCGGGCGGGAGCTGTCGGAGGCCCTGCGCCGCCGCTGCCTGTTCCTCCACATCGGTTTCCCGGAGGAGGAGCTGGAGCGGCGGATCGTCCGGCTGAAGGTGCCGGACATCGACGCGGCGCTCGCGGAGTCCGTGGTCCGGGTGGTCGGCGCGCTGCGCGCGATGGACCTGCGCAAGGCGCCCTCCGTCGCCGAGACCGTCGACTGGGCCCGCACCCTGCTCGCCCTCGGCGCCCGCACCCTCGACGAGAACGTCGTCCAGGACACGCTGGGGGTGCTCCTCAAGCACCAGGACGACGTGCTGAAGGCGGCCGCGAAGCTCGACCTGGACGCCGTGTGAGCGCCGGTGCCGCCGACCGGCTGGTCGGCCTGGTCGCCGCGCTCCGCGCCCACGGGGTGCGGATCGGCACCGGCGAGACGGTGGACGCGGCCGGGGCGGCGGCGGTGCTGGGGTTCGCGGACCGCGCGCTGCTGCGCGAGGGGCTGGCCGCCACCCTGCTGCACACCCACGACCAGCGGCGGCTGTTCGACACCGTCTTCGACCTGTACTTCCCGCACGGCGTCGGCGCGCCCCGACAGGACCCCGGCGACCGGGACGGACTGCGCGACCGGCTGGCCCGGGCCCTGGCCGACGACGACCGGGCACTGCTGGCCCGGCTGGCCGTCGAGGCGGTCGACGGGTACGGCGGGTACGGGAGTTCGCCGGGGACGGACGGCTGGTCGTCGTACCAGGCCCTCGAACGGCTGCGGCCGCAGACGCTGCTGGCGCGGGTGCGGGACGACGTCCGGGCCCGGGGCGGCGGGGACGGGTTCGCCGGCCGGCTGCTGGAGGACGAGATCCGGCGGCGCATCGAGACCTTCCGGGCGCTGGTCGCGACCGAGGCGCGGCGCCGGGTGGCCGAGCGGCGGGGACGGGACGAGATCGCCCGGCGCGCGGTGGCGCCGACCGCCGACCGGGTCGACTTCCTGTACGCGGGCCAGGACCGGCTGGCCGAACTGCGGCGCACGGTCCAGCCGTTGGCCCGCAAGCTGGCCACCCGGCTGGCCGCGCGCCGGCGCCGGGCCGCGCGCGGCACGATCGACCTGCGCCGCACCCTGCGCGGTTCGCTGTCCACGGGCGGGGTGCCGATGCGGCCGGTGCTGCGCCGGCGGCGTCCGGCCCGTCCCGAGCTGGTGCTGCTGTGCGACGTGTCGGGCTCGGTGGCGGGTTTCTCCGACTTCACGATGCTGCTGGTGCAGGCGCTGCACGACCAGTTCAGCAAGGTGCGCGCCTTCGCCTTCGTCAACCGCGTGGACGAGGTGACCGGGCTGCTGAGGCACGGCGGCGCCGATCCGCGGGGCCTGGGTTCCCTCATCCGGGCGGAGGCGAGCGTGACCGGATACCACGGCAGCAGTGACTACGGGGTCGCGCTGGGCGAGTTCGCGCAGCGGTACGGCGCGGCGGTCGGCCCGCGCACGACGGTGTTCGTGCTGGGGGACGCGCGGACGAACATGAGCGACCCCAACCTCCCGGCGGTGCGGGAGATCGTCGGACGGGCCCGCCGCGCGTACTGGCTGAACCCGGAGCCGCGCGCGCTGTGGGGGACGGGCGACTCGGCCGCCCCGGAGTACGCCGGGCTGGTGGCGATGCACGAGTGCCGCAACGCCCGCCAGCTCGGCGCCCTGATCGGGCGGCTGCTCCCCGTGTGAGCGAACCGGCCCCGGCCTCAGTCGGACTTCGCGTACTCCTTGGCCGTCTGGCCCTCGAAGTCGTACGCGATGCACTGCTCGTCCCCCACGACCCACGCGTCGTGTCCGGCCGAGCACACGAAGACGTCACCGGGCCCGAGTTCCTGCTCGCCGCCGTCGTCCATGCGGATGTGCAGACGGCCCTGGACGATGTAGCCGTTGTGGTTCATCCGGCAGCTGTCCGTTCCCGCGACGGGACCCACGGACTCGGACCAGCGCCAGCCCGGTTCGAAGGTCCCCACGGCGAAGTCGCACCCCGTCAGATGGACGACTTCGAGGTGACCGCGGGGAAAATCACGGCGCTCGTCCGGCTTTTCGAGCGTCTTGACCTCCAGCATGACGCGCCTCCCTTCCGGCCGCACTCCACTGCCACCGGGGCCCGTCTCCCCGGCGGCACACGCGTCACCGGCAGGGGCGAACCCCGCACCTCCATCGTCCGCCCGTCCGCCGGGAGCCGCCATGCGGAGGACGGCTGTCAGGTGGAGGACGGCTGTCAGGCGGCGTCCCCGCACAGCTCGGCGAAGCGCCCGGCGTCGATGTTGCCGCCGGAGACGATCACACCGACGCGACGGCCCACGGCACCGGCCCGGCCCGTGAGCAGGGCGGCCAGCGGAGTGGCGCCGCTCGGCTCCACGACGATCTTCAGCCGCTCGAAGGCGAACCGCATCGCCGCGCGGATCTCGTCGTCGGACACCAGGACGATGCCGTCGACGAGCCGCCGGTTGACCGAGAAGGTCAGTTCGCCGGGGGTGTGCAGGGCCTGGCCGTCGGCGATGGTGCGCGGCACCGGGATCTCGATCCGCCGGCCCGCTTCCAGGGACCGCTTGGTGTCGTCCCCGGCCTCCGGCTCCACGCCGACGATCCGGATGCCCGGCCGCACCCCCTTGGCCACCGTGGCGCTGCCGGCGATCAGTCCTCCTCCGCCCACCGGGACGAGCAGCGCGTCCAGCTCTCCCGCGTCCTCCAGGAGTTCCAGCGCGGCGGTGCCCTGACCGGCCATGACGTGCGGATGCTCGTAGGGCGGGACGAGGGTCAGCCCGCGCTCGGCGGCCAGTGCCTCGGCGATCGCCACCCGGTCACCCGTGTAGCGGTCGTACGTCACGATCTCGGCGCCGTACGCCTCGGCCGCCTCCCGCTTGGAGCGCGGCGCGTCCTGCGGCATCACGATCACCGCGGTGGTGCCCAGTTCCCGGGCGGCGAGGGCGACGGCCTGGGCGTGGTTGCCGGAGGAGTAGGCGGCGACGCCCCGGGCGAGCCGCTCCGGCGGGAGCCGGGAGGCCGCGTTGTAGGCGCCGCGGAACTTGAAGGCGCCCACGCGCTGGAAGTTCTCGCACTTGAGCAGGGTTTCGGCGCCGGCCAGCGCGTCGAGGGTGCGGGAGCGGAGCACGGGGGTGCGGTGGGCGACGCCCCGGAGGCGGGCGGCCGCGTCACGGACGTCGTCGGGGGTGATCGGCGGGGGTGCGGTCGTCACGGGTGTGCTCCCTCGGGGGTGTCGTGGTGGCCGGCGGTGCCGGACGGGCCCGCCGCCCGGGCCCGGGACGGGCAGGGGCGGGCGGAGGACCGGGATGCCGGGGCGGGCGGCGGCCCGCTCGCCGGCGCGGCGCGCGGCGACGACGGGAGCGGCGCACGCAGGACCCGCGTCCCGCCCGGCCTCCCGGGAGTTCCTGGAGCCCATGGAGCGATGAGACCACGGGTCCGGACCTTGGACCAGCGGTCCGGACGACCGTTCCGCGCACCGTGCCCCACCGCGGATCGCGACACCGCGCCCGCCGCGCGCCGTGCCCCCTTCAGGGGACCCTCGATCAAGGGGTGGCACGGCCAAGTGCCGCTTCCCTAGGATGGGTTGCCGACCGCGCCGGTGCGGGTCACGGCCGAGAGCTGGGGGAAGACATGCAGGGGAAGCCGCTGTCCACGAAGATCGACGCCTCGGTCCCGACGGCCGCACGCATGTACGACCACTATCTGGGCGGCAAGGACAACTACGCGGCCGACCGGGCCGCCTGCGAGGAACTCGAGAAGGTCGTCCCCAGCACCCGCGCCCTCGCCCTGAACAACCGGCGCTTCCTCCGGCGGGTCGTGCGGACCCTGGCGCAGGAGCACGGCGTCCGGCAGTTCCTCGACCACGGCTCCGGCCTGCCCACCCAGGACAACGTCCACCAGGTCGCCCAGCGCGTCGACCCGACGGCGCACGTCGTCTACGTCGACAACGACCCGATGGTCCTCGTGCACGGCCGCGCCCTGCTGGAACAGGACGAGCGCACCACCGTCATCCACGCCGACCTGCGCGAGACCGAGGCGATATTCACCCACCCCGAGACCGAGCGGCTGATCGACTTCTCGCAACCGGTGGCGGTGCTGTTCAACTCGGTCTTCCACTGCATTCCCGACAGCCCGACCGACGGGCCGTCCGCCGTGGTCCACCGGGTCGCCGAACGCCTGGCGCCGGGCAGCTTCCTGGTGATGTGCCAGCTCGTCAGCGAGGACCCCGCGGTCCGGACGTTCGTCACCGACTTCATGGACAAGGCCACCCAGGGTCACTGGGGCCGGGTGCGGGAACAGCAGGACGTCGCCGCGTGGTTCGAGGGGCTGGAGATCCTCGACCCCGGGCTGGTCGAGGTCTCCACCTGGCGCCCCGACACCGAGGTCGCGCCCCGCCAGCTCACGCAGGAGTGGATCGAGTTCGGCGGCGTGGGCCGCCTCGGATGACCGCGGGGAGCGGGCCCGGCGGACCCGCCGGAAACGGCGCCGCCGGACCTGCCGGCGGTGGCGCCGCCGGATCCGTCAGGAGTAGCGCTGCCGGATGGTCTCCTCGATCAGCGCCACGGACTCCCGCGGCTGGAGGGCTTCGTCGGCCAGCCGGTCCAGGGAGACCCGGTACTCCTCCGTCTCCTCCCGGTCCTCCAGGAAGGTGGCGCTCCTGATCTGCTCGAGGTAGACGACGTCGGGCAGGTCGGAGCCGGCGAACCGCAGGTAGGTCACGGGGATGGCCGGCGCCGACGCGTGCGTCACGTCCAACGGCACGACCTGGAGGGTGACATGCGGCAGCCGGGCCATCTCCACGAGGTGGTGGAGCTGCTCGCGCATCACCTCGCGGCCGCCCAGGACGCGCAGCAGCACCGACTCGTCGACGACGGCCCACAGCTGCGGCGCGTCGGGCCGCCGGAGCAGTTCACAGCGCCGCGTCCGCAGCTCGACCCGGCGCTCCACCTCCCGGGACGACGCCGTCGGCAGCCCGCGCTCCACCACGGCGCGGGTGTACGAGGGGATCTGCAACAGGCCCGGCACGTACTGGATCTCGAAGGTACGGATCGCCGTGGCCGCCTCCTGCAGCCCCACCAGCCGGTCGAACCACTCGGGCATCAGCCGCTTGTCGTACCGCTGCCACCAGCCGGGCTCCCCCGCGCGCCGCAGCAGGTGCAGCAGCACGGACGCCTCGTGCTCGCCGGTGCCGTACAGCCCCAGGAGCGCGCGGACGTCCGCCTCGGAGGGCGGCCGGCGTCCCTTGCCCGTCTCGATCCGCGACAGCTTCGCCGGGCTGAACCCGAGGGCCCGCGCGGCCTGCTCCTGAGCGAAGCCCGCGTCCTCCCGGATGCCCGCCAGCTGGACACCGACCAGCATTTTCAGCAAGGTCGGGGCGGGTTCGGCCCGGTTCAGATACGGTTCGAGGCGGGAGACGCGAGACGACTCGGCAGACATGCTGACTCCCCATTGACCGGCAGGCGACAGACCGCATTATCGCATTCGAGGGCCTCCAGCCGCACGCAGCAAGGGAATTGGCCCGCCCGCACACCGTCACAGCAGGTGGTCGAACTCCCCGCCCTTCGCCCCGGCGAGGAACGCGGCCACCTCGGCCGGCGTGTACACCAGGGCCGGGCCGTCGGGATCACGGGAGTTGCGCATCGCGACGCCCCCGCCCTCCAGAACGGCCAACTCGACGCAGTTGCCCTCGGCGTTGCTGTGACTGCTCTTCGTCCAGCGGACGCCCAGCGCGCTCGCCCGCACTCCGTTCGGCACCGACGACATGGCACTCTCCTCGCTCGTACGCGCAATTTCCCGTGAAATTGCACGAGGGCATCGTCAGCGTGGATAATAGCCGTGTCGTCAACCGCACTTCCGACGCCCCGTCCTGACGTCGCCTCAGGGAGATGCCGTGTCAGCACCCGCGCAGTTCCGGAGTCCCGCGTCCGTCCGCGATTCGTCCAGAACGGCCGCGCTGCGGCTCACCGGCAGCCGGGAGGGCTTCGCCGAGGCACGGGACTTCACCCGCCGCACCCTCGGCGACTGGTCCCTGGACCGGTGCACCGAGGACGCGCTCGCGGTCGTCACCGAACTCGCCTCGAACGCCGTCCTGCACGCCCTGCCGGAGCCGCCCACCGCCGGTGCCGGACCACGGCTCAGACTCACCCTGCGCCGCTCCCACCTGATGTGCGCCGTCACCGACCCGAGCGACGAGCCGCCCGTCCACCCGCACGCCACCGACCCGTTACTGGAGCACGGCCGCGGACTGCGCATCGTCGACGCCCTCGCGGAGCACTGGGGCTGGACCCTCCGCTCCCCCCTGGGCAAGACCGTCTGGGCCATGCTCCCGACCCGTCCCCACCTCTGACCATGACCGCCACCAAGAGACCCGCACCGCTCGAGGACCTGGACCACGTGCCGTGGCCCGAGATCAAGGACTCGACCGGCTGCGCCGCCGCCATCCCCTCGCTGCTGGCCACCGTCGCCCGGGGCGACGCCGACACCGCCGGCCCCGCGCTCGGACAGCTGCGCCGGCGCATCTGCCAGTACGGCTTCGTCGTCGGCCAGGCGACGGCGGCCACGGTGCCCTTCCTCTGGGAACTCGTCCGCATGCCGCAGGTCACCTGCCGGGTCGAGATCCTGCACCTGCTGAAGAGCATCGCCGCCACCCGCCAGTGGGAGACCACGGCCGCCGCCTACCCGAAGCTGCTGCGCCGCGACAACTACGTGGAGTGGGAGCGCGACGCCCGCCACGCCGTCCGCGCCCAGAGCGGCGTCCTGCGCCACCTGCTCGACGAACCGGACCGGGAGATCGTCCGGGCCAGCCGGGAGCTGGCCGCCGCCCTGACCGGCCGGTGAAGCGCTAGGTTGTCCGCCATGAGCAACCTTGACCGCGCTCCCGTGCCCGGCGCGTGCGGTGGCCGTGGCTTCGTCGTCGCCGAGCCCGTCCGCGAGCTGCTGAGCCCCCGGCACGTGCCGCTCGGGGAGTCGACCGAGGTGCGCCGGCTGCTGCCGAACCTCGGCCGGCGCATGATCGGCGCGTGGGCCTTCGTCGACCACTACGGCCCCGACGACATCGCCGACGAACCCGGCATGCAGGTGCCGCCGCACCCCCACATGGGCCTGCAGACCGTCAGCTGGCTGCACGAGGGCGAGGTGCTGCACCGCGACTCCACGGGCGGCCTGGCGACGATCCGCCCGCGCGAGCTGGGCCTGATGACGTCGGGGCGCGCCATCAGCCACTCGGAGGAGAGCCCGAGGACGCACGCCCGCTTCCTGCACGGCGCCCAGCTGTGGGTCGCCCTGCCGGACGCCCACCGGCACACCGAACCCCGCTTCGAGCACCACACCGCCCTGCCCACGGTCACCGCCCCCGGCCTCACCGCCACCGTCGTCCTCGGCGACCTCGACGGCGCGACCTCGCCCGGCACGGCGTACACCCCGATCGTCGGCGCCGATCTCGCGCTCGCCCGCGGCGCCGACGTACGGCTGCCGCTCGTCCCCGACTTCGAGTACGGCGTGCTCGCGATGTCCGGCGAGGTCCACGTCGACGGCGTGCCCGTGCTGCCGGGCTCGATGCTCTACCTCGGCTGCGGCCGGACCGAACTGCCCCTGCGGGCCGAGTCCGACGCGGGGCTGATGCTGCTCGGCGGCGAACCCTTCGCCGAGGAGCTCGTCATGTGGTGGAACTTCGTCGGACGCGACCACGCGGAGATCGAACAGGCCCGCGAGGACTGGATGACGGGCACCCGCTTCGGCGAGGTGAAGGGCTACGACGGCGACCGGCTGCCCGCTCCCGCGCTGCCGCCGACGGCCCTGAAGGCCCGCGGAAGGGTCCGCTGACCGGTCCACGGCCCTGAGCCGCGCGTACCCGCTCCCCGGGCGCCCGGACCCGCCGCCGAGGAAATAGTAGCCATGGACATGGTAGCCATGTACCGTATCCGTCATGAGCAAGGGTTCCCACGGGCCCACGCCCGGCTATCTGGTGTGGCGCCTGTCGACGAAGTGGCGGGTGGCGGTGGACCGGGCGGTGGCGCCGCTGGGCCTCACGCACGCCCAGTACTCCCTGGTGGCGTCGCTGCACGGCATGCAGCGCGGCGGCGAACGCCCCAGCCAGCGGCGCCTCGCCGACCACACGGGACTCGAACCGCTGTACGTCTCGAAACTCGCGCGGGCCCTGGAGTCCGCGGGACTGGTCGAGCGCACCCGCGATCCGCGCGACCCCCGGGCCGTCCAACTGGCCCTGACCGAACGGGGCCGGGACGTCACACGGCGGGCGATCACGGTGGTCCAGGGGCTGCTGGAGCAGCTCCTGGAGCCGCTGGGCGGCCCGGACAGCCCGCGGGCGCGCACCTTCACGAGCGAACTGGCGGCCCTGCTCGACGCACCTCTTGACCCCTTCGGCGAGAACGAGACGGAGCAGCCATGACCACCACCGCACCCCTGCTCGACCCCCGGGTCGTCGCCCTGGCCCACTACGCCGCCCGAGCGGTCCTCGAGACCGTGCTGGCCCGGCACGGCGTCGACTTCCAGCAGTCCGTCGTCCTCCGGCTCGCCGCCGTCGCCGACGGTCCGGTCGAGCGCGACGAGGTCGTCGCCGGCGCCGTCGACGCGCTCAAGACCGACCCGGCCGCGACGCACGGCGTGATCGACGAGCTGGTCGCCGCGCGGCTGCTGGCCCCGGACGGGACGTCGCGGCTGCGGATCACCGACGCCGGGCGGGAGCTGTACGACAGGACGACCCGCGAGACGGCGCCCTTCACCGCCCGGATCTACGCGGGCATACCGACGGAGGACCTGGCCGTCGCCGGGCGGGTGCTGAGCCTGATCACCGAACGGGCCGACGGCGAACTGGCCGCCCTGAACAAGTAGTGGAATATTAAATCAACCGGTCCGGTTGTCGGCCTCGAAGGAGGTCACGAGTGGACATGACATACGAGGCCACGTACGACAGCGCGTACTACGGCCACGGGACGCCCGCCGAGCGGTGGGAGCGTGCGCGGCTGTTCTTCGACGCGCGCGACTACACCGCCGCGGCACGGGTCCTGGCCGGGCTGGTCGAGGAGGTCCCGGAGCAGACCGGACCGCGGCTGCTGCTGGCCCGCGCCTACTACCACTCGGCCCAACTGCGCCGGGCCGAGGCCGAGTTGCGGATCATCGTGGAGCGCGACCCGGTGGAGCACTACGCCCGGCTGATGCTGGGCCGCACCCTGGAGCGGCAGGGACGGCACGAGGAGGCGGGACCGCACCTGCGCCTCGCCTCCGCCCTGGCGGGCGACTTCCCGGAGACCTGACACGGCGGGGCCCGGCACGGTCCCGCACGACGCGGCCCGGCACGCCGGGGAACGGCACGGCGGAGAACGGCACGACGGAGAACGGCACGGCGGGACCCGGCACGACCGGGGGCGGCCCGGCGGTGAGGACCACCGCCGGGCCGCTCCCGTACGCGCGGGGCCGCACGGCCGCCACCGTGTCCTCCGGGCAGGACCTGCGGGCGGCGGTCTCCTGCCGCGGCACCGGATGCCCGGCGTCGCCGGCGGGCACGGCCGGCCCATGGGCGCGGACGGGCTCCGCGGCCGTTCGCGTGCCGGGCCGTCGTGGCATGCTGGCCCGATGGCACCTCCCCTTCCCCGCGCCCCCCTTGCCGAGCGGATCGAGGAACTCCTCGCCCCCGGTGGTCCGTTGCCGATCGTCGCGGCCGGCGACCCGGTCCTGCGCGCCGGCACCGTGCGCTACGACGGCCAGCTCGGTCCCGCGTTGCTGGCCCGCTTCGTCGAGGCCCTGCGGATCACGATGCACGCGGCGCCGGGAGTGGGTCTGGCCGCGCCGCAGGTCGGCGTGGAGCTGCGGATCGCGGTCGTCGAGGACCCGGCGCCGGTGCCGGAGGAGGTGCGGGTGGCGCGGGGCCGGGTGCCGCAGCCGTTCCGGGTCCTGGTCAACCCCTCGTACGAGCCCGTCGGCGGCGGACGCGCCGCGTTCTTCGAGGGCTGCCTGAGCGTGCCGGGCTGGCAGGCGGTGGTGGCCCGGCACGCCGAGGTGCGGCTGACGGGCGAGGACGAGCACGGCCGCCCGCTGGACGAGGTGTTCACCGGGTGGCCCGCCCGGATCGTCCAGCACGAGACGGACCACCTCGACGGCCTGCTCTACCTGGACCGGGCCGAGCTGCGCTCCCTGTCCGCCAACGCGGCCGTGGCGGAGCGGTGGGCGCAGCCGACACCGCGGGAGGCCGCCCGGGCGCTCGGCTTCGAGCTGCCCTGAGCGGCCTTGCCGCCGGGCGGTTCAGCTGTCGCGGAACGCCTCCAGCAGCCGCAGCCACACCTCGCTGATCGTCGGGTAGGACGGGACGGCGTGCCACAGCCGGGCGATCGGCACCTGCCCCGCGACGGCGACGGTCGCCGAGTGGATGAGCTCGCCGACGCCGGGGCCGACGAAGGTGACCCCGCGCAGGATCTCGTCCTCCAGGTCGACGACCATGCGGGCGCGGCCCTTGTAGCCGTCCCCGTACAGGCCCGCGCCGGCCACGGAGGACAGGTCGACGTCGACGGCGCGGACGCGGTGGCCGGCCTGTTCGGCCTCCGCGAGGGAGAGGCCGACCGCGGCCGCCTCGGGGTCGGTGAAGACGACCTGCGGGACGGCGTGGTGGTCGGCGGTGGCGGCGTGGGCGCCCCACGGGCCGGAGTCCAGGGGGGACGCCCCCGAGGCGCGGGCGACGATGGCGGCGCCCGCGATCCGGGCCTGGTACTTGCCCTGGTGGGTGAGGAGGGCGCGGTGGTTGACGTCGCCGACGGCGTACAGCCAGTCGGTGCCGGTGACGCGGAGGCTGTCGTCGACCGGGAGCCACGAGCCCGGTTCGAGGCCGACGGTGTCGAGGCCGATGTCGTCGGTGCGCGGGGCGCGGCCGGTGGCGAAGAGGATCTCGTCGGCCTCGATGCGGTCGCCGCTGTCGGTGACGACCGTGACGGTGCCGTCCGACCGGGTCACGGACGCCACCGACGTGCCCGTGCGCACGTCCGCGCCGGCCTCGGCGAGCGCCTCGGCGACCAGTTCGCCGGCGAACGGCTCCATCCGGTTCAGCAGGCCCTTGCCGCGCACGAGGAGGGTGACCCGCGCGCCGAGGGCCTGCCAGGCGGTGGCCATCTCGGTGGCGACGACTCCCCCGCCGACCACGACGAGGCGGCCGGGCACCGACCGCGCGCTGGTCGCCTCCCGGCTCGTCCACGGTTTCACCTCGGCCAGGCCCGGCAGACCGGGCAGCACGGCCCGGCTGCCGGTGCAGACGGCGACGGCGTGCCGGGCGGTGAGGACCTTGTCGCCCACGGCCACGGTGCGGGGGCCGGTCAGCCGGCCGTGGCCGCGGTGGAGGTCGGCGCCGATGCCGTCCAGCCAGCCGACCTGGCCGTCGTCCTTCCAGTCGGAGGTGTAGGAGTCCCGGCGGGCGAGGACCTCGGCCGCGTCCAGCGGTCCGTCGACCGCCCGGCGCAGGCCGGGCAGGCGCCGTGCGTCGGCCTGGGCGATGACCGGCCGCAGCAGCGCCTTGCTGGGCATGCAGGCCCAGTACGAGCACTCGCCGCCGACCAGCTCGCTCTCCACGACCGCGGTGGTGAGGCCGGCCGCGCGGGTGCGGTCGGCCACGTTCTCCCCCACGGGCCCGGCCCCGAGCACCACGACGTCGTACGCGATGTTTTCCGTTTCCGTCATGGGGTCAGTCTGGTGGGTGGCGTGAGGGGCGGCCACACGGGTAGGGGCGCGGAATACGCGACCGGCCGGCCGTGTTGTGCGGACGGCTTCACCCCACGTCAGCCACCACCTGCCGGGAAGCACCCCGCGGGTAGCACCGGGAAGAAGGAATCACGTCATGAGCAGCACCGTGGAGCTCACCAAGGAGAACTTCGACCAGACGGTCACCGACAACGACTTCGTGCTGATCGACTTCTGGGCGTCCTGGTGCGGGCCCTGCCGTCAGTTCGCCCCGGTGTACGAGAAGGCCGCCGAGGACAACCCGGACCTGGTGTTCGGCAAGGTGGACACCGAGGCGCAGCCGGAGCTGGCCGCGGCCTTCGGCATCCAGTCCATCCCGACGCTGATGATCGTCCGGGACCGCGTCGCCGTGTTCGCGCAGCCGGGCGCCCTGCCCGAGGCCGCCCTGGCGGACGTCATCGGGCAGGCCCGCAAGCTCGACATGGACGAGGTCCGCAAGGCGGTCGAGGAGCAGCAGGCCGCCGGGGGTCCGCAGGGCGCCGGGAGCGAGTGACCTCCCGGTCCGGGTGACCTCCCGGACGCTTTCCGTCCGAGTCCCTCCGTACAGGGCGTACGGCGCCGCGTCGCCGCGCCCGGCGGCCCGCGGGACTCGCCCGGGGCCCGGAGGCCCCTGCGCGCGGCCGCCGGACCGGCGGCCGCGCGGCGGAACGAGGTGATCGGCGCAACCGGGCGAGCCGCGTCCCGGGGGCGGACGCCTCCCGGTCCGGTCGAGCGCGCGACGTCCCGGCCGTGCCACGGTCACCGGCGTGCGACCGGTGCGCGGGGGCGTCAGGTGGAGTCGCGGTGCACCACGGAGGCTTCCAGCAGTTCGTGCGACTCGGGCGCGGCATCCGGGTTGCGGACCGCCCGGTCGACCAGTTCGGCGAGGTCGCGGCCGGACGGCAGCGCGATCCGGACGGTGCTCAGCCGGGGGCGCAGCAGCCGGCCGAGCATCAGGTCGTCGGCGCCGATGACGGCCGTGTCCTCGGGAACGCGCACGCCCTCGTCCTGCAGGGCCCGCATCAGCAGCATGGCGTACTCGTCGTTGTAGGCGAAGACCGCGTCCAGGCCGAGCTCCGGCCAGCGGGCGGCGAGGGCCGCCGCGGACTCCTCCGTGTAGGCGAGGGGCAGTTCGGTGACGGTGGCGCCGGTGCCGTGCAGGGCGTCGCGGGCGCCGGAGAGGCGGGGCGCGGAGAACATCCGGTGGCCGGGCTCCTCGGGGACGACGACGCCGACGCGGCGGCGGCCGCGCGCGTGCAGGTGCCCGGCGGCGCTGCGGCCGACGCCGGTGTGGTCCAGCAACAGGGCGTGGGCGCCCTCGACGGGTTCGGAGGCGAGGGTCACCACGGCGCGGGCGCCGGAGCGCTTGAGCACCGCCACGCCCCGCGGGCCGAGGCCGGGTCCGGGCACCAGGACGGCGACCGGCCGCAGTTCGGCCCAGGCGCGGGCGGCGTCGTCCCCGTGCAGGCCGCCGGCGCCGTACTGGACGACGGTGTAGTCGAGGCGGCTGAGCGCGCTCTGCAAGTCGTGCACGAACTGGCTGTAGAGGGGGCCCGCCGGGACGGGCGGGGCGGGCATCAGGACCATGCGGCTGTGTCCGGCGCGCAGGCTGCGGGCGGCCGCGTGCGGGACGTACCCGAGGTCCTTGGCGGCCTGGCGGACCCGGCGGCGGGTGGGTTCGCTGATGCGTACGGCGCTGGTGTTGTTCAGCACGTAGGAGACGGTCGCGCGCGAGACGCCGGCCAGGCGGGCCACGTCGGCGCTCGTGGGCACGGAGCGCGGCGCCGGCGACGGTGCCGGCGCGGGCGTGTTGGGTATCTGCACCATGACGTACCGCATCTTGGCAGAAGCGCGGGCGGGCCCGCCGGGCGGGGCCGCGGGAGCCGGTCCGGACGCCCCGCGGGACCGGTTTTCCGGGTGCGGCTGCGAACTCCGCTCGCACGGACGGTGTCTGAGCGACCGTCAGCAGGTCGTCAGCCGGTCCACCAGGTCGCTCCAGCCGGCCTCCAGGCGCTCCAGCGGCGTGCCGCACTGCCGGGTCAGGTGGTGGACGAGGACGGGGTTGAGGTAGCCCATCAGCGTGTGGGCGAGGAGCTCGCCGTCCGCCCGCGGGGCCGCCTGCCGCAGCAGCAGCGCGACATGGCTGTGCAGGACGCGGCGCGCCGGGACCTGGAAACGGCGGTCCGCCGCCGGCTCGGCCGCCAGTTGCAGGTCGAGCTCGTCGACCGTGCGCCGCAGCAGGGCGACGCCGAACGCCCGCAGCCGTTCCGCGGGCGGCGCGCCGGGCCCGAGCGGCGGCGGGCCGGACAGGAAGGCCGCCTGGAACTTCCGCTCGGAGTGGTCCAGGAGCGCCGTCAGCAGTCCGGTGCGGTCGCCGAAGCGGCGGAACACCGTGCCCTTGCCGACGTCGGCCGCCGCGGCCACCGCCTCCATCGTGACCGCGGCCGCGCCGTGCTCGGCGACCAGGCGGGCGGCGGCGTCCAGCAGTCGGGCCCGGTTGCGGGCCGCGTCGGCGCGCAGGCAGCGCTCCTCATCGGTCTGGCCGAGCTGCAGCAGCTCGGGTTCGCCGAAGGTCTCCTCAGGCCTGCGGAAGGGCGGCAGCGGGGTGGACATGAACACAGCGTAAAGCACGGGGAATGAAACTGGACCGCGGTCCGCTTACAGTGATAGAACCTTAAACGGACCCCGGTCCGGATCGTGACGGCACTGTTTCAGCCTCCTGGAGTTCCCCATGTCTGTTCGTATCCTCGCGCTCGTCGGCAGCCTCCGCGCCGGTTCGACCAACCGCCAGCTCGCCGAGGCCGCCGTGAAGCTGGCTCCCGAGGGCGCCGAGGTCGACCTCTTCGAGGGCCTGGCCGACATCCCCTTCTACAACGAGGACATCGACGTCGAGGGCAGCGTCCCGGCCACGGCCGCCAAGCTGCGCGAGGCCGCCCAGGCCGCCGACGCCTTCCTGCTCTTCTCCCCCGAGTACAACGGCACGATCCCGGCCGTCCTGAAGAACGCCATCGACTGGCTGTCCCGCCCGTACGGCGCCGGCGCCTTCGGCGGCAAGCCGGTCGCCGTGGTCGGCACCGCGTTCGGCCAGTTCGGCGGCGTGTGGGCGCAGGACGAGGCCCGCAAGGCCGTGGGCATCGCCGGCGGCAAGGTGATCGAGGACCTCAAGCTCTCCATCCCCGGCTCCCTGACCCGCTTCGCCGAGACCCACCCGGTCGACGACGCCGAGGTCGCCGCGCAGCTGACCGAGGTCGTCGCCCGTCTGCACGGCCACGCCGGCGAGGCCGCGGCCGCCTGAGTGCCGTAGGCGCCGCCGAACGGGCGCCGGGGGTCCGGAGACGCGCTCCGGACCCCCGCGCCGTGCCGACGGGGCCCGGAGCCGCTCCGGACCTCGTCGGCCCGTGGTGCGAGGGTCCGGAGCGCGTCTCCGGGCCCTTTTCGCGTACCCCCGGTCCGGCTCCGCGAGCCGTTCGGCGGCCGGGCGACGGACCGCTCGATCCCCCGGCCGCCTCCCCGGCCGCGGCGCGCGGATCACCGTGCCCCCGTCCGCCTCCGTTCGCCCCGGTCCTCACCGAGCCCGCCCGCGCCGGGCGCCGGACCGCTCCCGAGGTCGGCACGCCGTGCCCGCACGGAGCCGTGAGCCGGTCACCTCGTCACCGGCATCGGTGAATGTCGTGCGATCCGGGGCCCGGACCCCGCCCGGTCTGATAGGGGTGGCCGGATGCAGACCCTTTATCGACGACTCCTGCGGCTCGTGCCCCGCCTCGGTGTGCGGGTCACCGACCTGGCCCCGGGAGCCGCGCTGGTCTCCCGGTCCGCCGCCCCGTACGCGGTCGTGGGCGCGGGCAGGGGCACCTGGATCGTCCGGCGCACGAAGGACGGGACGCCCGGCGGCGGCGACGGCAGCGCCGTCCGGCTCGGCGACAGCGGCGCGGTGCTCCTGATGGACGCCGCGGCCGGGCGGGACGAGCGCGGGCTGCAACTGGCGGCCGCCGAGTACCTGTGCACCCGGCACGTGGCCGCCATGCTGGCCCTGTACGGCGTGAACTGCGTCTTCGACGTCGGCGCCAACACCGGTCAGTACGCCCGGCGGCTGCGCGGGCTCGGCTACGGCGGGCGGATCGTCTCCTTCGAGCCCGCCCCCGAGACCTTCGCCCGGCTGGAGGAGGCCGCGGCGGACGACCCCGACTGGCGGGTGTACCCCTGCGCCCTGGGCCGCGAGAACACCGCCGCCGCCCTGCACACCGGCTGGAAGACCATGAACTCCCTGCTGGCGCCCAGCGCCTACGGCAAGGGCCGCTACGCGCGGTTCGCCACGACCGACACGGCGCGGATCCCGGTCCGCCGTCTGGACGAGATCATGGACGAGGCCCTGGAGGGCCTCACCGCCCCCTGCCCGTACCTGAAGATGGACACCCAGGGCTACGACCTGGAGGTCTTCGCCGGGGCCGGGGAGCGCACCGCGGAGTTCGTGGGCCTGCAGTCCGAGGTCGCCGTGCTGCGGCTGTACGAGGGCAGCCCGCCGATGTCCGAGGCGATCGCCGCGTACGAGGCGGACGGCTTCGGCATCACCGGCATGTACCCGGTGACGCGCGAGGCGACCACCGGGCGGGTGATCGAGTTCGACTGCGTGATGATGCGCGCGGACGCCGCGCCCGCGGCCTAGGCCGGCACGGCCCGCCGCTCCTGCCGGCGGGGCGGCGGGTCCCCCGGTCCCGCGGCACGACCGCCGGTGGGGTCAGCGGCGTTTGAACTCCACCGGGCCCGCGTTCATCTCGATGGTGCCGTCCGCGTGCAGCACCGGCCGGCGTTCGGTCATCCGGGCGCTGTAGGCCTCGACGTGGTGGATGGCCGCTCCGTCCGCGGAGGTGAAGTCGACGAGGGCGATCGCCACCCAGTAACGGGTCTTGGTGTTCTCGTAGAGCGGGACGGTGACCGTGGAGCCGCGGCCGTCGTCGACCACGACCCTGGCGCCGAAGCTGCGGAAGGAGCCGAAGCCGTTGCTGACCGCCGAGTAGGCGCAGAGCAGGACGTAGCCCTGTTCGTCGGGGCGCACGATCTGGACGGCCTCGCGGCCGGGGACGCGGGAGTCGCCGTCGAGGCGGATGTAGGGGCGGTCGGTGAGCGAGCCGAGGTCGCGGTAGTAGACGACGTCCGCCGCCTTGCCCGCCTTCTTGCCCGTCTTCGCGGTCGCCGGCGCGGCGGGGGCCTGTGCGCCGCCGGGCCGCAGCGGCTCGCCCTGCGCCACGTGGCCCGACCTGACCAGGGTGCCCGGTTCCCGGGAGCCGCGCAGCGCCTTCGCGGCGGGGACGTACAGGGCGTACAGGTCGAGGTCGGCGCCCTGCCGGCGGCGCCGGTCGCTGCCGCCGTCCCACTCCAGGGCCACCGTGACGACCAGCCGGGGGTCGCCCTTGTCCAGGCTGAGGGAGACCTGGCTGCCCTTGTCGAGGCTGATCCTCCCGAGCGGCGGTTTGACCAGGCTCGGCGGGGTCGCGGGCGGAGCGGTCGGCGGGACCGGTGCGGCGGGCGGTACGGGACCCGCCGCCGGGGCCGGTGCGACCGGCGGCGCGGGGGGCGCCGGCGCGGGTTCGGGGGTGTCGTCCTCGGCGACCTCGATGCCGAAGTCCGTGGCGAGTCCGGCCAGTCCGTCGGCGTAGCCCTGTCCGATGGCGCGCAGCTTCCAGGCCGGGCCGCGCCGGTAGAGCTCCGTGAGCAGGACGGCGCGCTCGCCGTCCAGGAGGGCCGGCGGGCGGAACACGATCGTCTCGGCGCCGGCCTGCACGGCGCTGACCCGGACGTTCTCGACCTCACGGAACGTGCGGGCGGTGTCGTCGGGGTCGCAACTGGCCACCAGCACCACCCGGTCGACGTCGGCGGGCAGGGCGGCCGGGTCGACCTCGATGCGCTCGGGACGTCCGGCGTCGGCGGCCAGGTGGCGGACGGCCCCGGACGCGGCGGAGGGCTGGTTGTAGAAGACCAGGTCGTCGTCGGACCTGACCTTGCCCTCCGCGGTGACCAGGAGGGCGCTGAGGTCGACCGTGTCGCCCTCGGCGTGCAGTTCCACGGTCACCGGGCCGGCTCCCACCGCGGTGTTCCCGCCCTTGCCCAACTCCGGCATGCCGCTCACCCCGCGCTCTCCCCGTGGCCTTTTCCGCCACTGTGCCACACCGGGCCGGGAGGCGGCGGCCGCCACCGGTTCGGCCCGCGATGCCGGAAAGGGCGGCCGGCACGGTGTGGCACGCCCCGGGCCGGACTCCGGGCCGGACTCCGCTCGGCGACCGGGCGCCGGCGGGGACGCTCCCGGACGCCACGGCTCACGGGGCCGGCCCGACTGTGCGGGGGCGGCGGGCGGCGGGCGGCGGGCGGCGGGCGTGGTGAACGCCCGGTGAGGCGGGACGCCGTCGCGTCCGCCGGCCACGGGCGGACGCGACGGCGTACGGGGCGGGCCGGTCGGTCACGGCACCCGGGCGATACGGGAGGGGCCCCGCCCGCCCCGGACGGTCAGACCTTGGCCTGCTCGGGCTCGGGAGCCGGGTCGGCCTCCTCCGTGCCGGCCTGCGCGGCGCGGGCGGCGGGGATGAGGGTCGCGACGGCCGCGGAGACCAGGGCGAGGCCGCCGCCGACCAGCAGCGCGGTGCGGAAGCCGTCCTCGGAGGCGAAGGTGTGGCCGCCCAGGGTGGTCGTCATCTGGGCCAGGATCACGCCGATGACGGCGGCGCCGACCGACGTGCCGAGGGAGCGCATCAGGGTGTTGAAGCCGTTGGCGGCGGCGGTCTCCGAGAGCGGCACGGAGCTCATGATCAGGGCGGGCATCGAGCCGTAGGCGAGGCCGACACCGCTGTTGATGACGATGCCGACCAGCATCAGCCCCCAGGCGGAGCCCATCAGCGCCATGGACAGGCCGTAGCCGGCCGCGATGACCAGCGCGCCGCAGATCAGGGTGAACTTCGGACCGCGGGCGTTGGTGAGCTTTCCGCCGAGCGGGGAGACGAACATCATCATGATGCCGCCGGGCGCCATCCACAGACCGGCCGCCAGCATCGACTGGCCCAGACCGTACCCGGTGGCCTCCGGGAACTGCAGCAGCTGCGGCATGACGAGCATGCTCGCGTACATCGCGAAGCCGACGAAGACCGAGGCGACGTTGGTGAGCAGCACCCGCGGGCGGGCGGTGGTGCGCAGGTCGGTCAGGGGGTCGGTGGTGCGGATCTCCCACAGTCCCCAGGCCGCGAACACGACCACGGCGGCGGCGAACAGACCGAGCGTCAGGCCCGAACCCCAGCCCCAGTCGGCGCCCTTGGAGACCGCGAGCAGCAGGCAGACCAGGCCGGTGCCGAGGCCGAGCGCGCCGGGCAGGTCGAAGCGCTGGCCCTTGGCGGCGGCCGGGACGTCCGGGATGAGGAACCAGATCAGCACGGAGACGAGGACGGCCATGCCGGCCGAACCCCAGAACAGCACGCGCCAGTTCGCGTACTGGGCGATCGCCGCGGCGATGGGCAGGCCGAGGCCGCCGCCGATGCCCATGGAGGCGCTGACCAGGGCGATGGAGGAGCTGAGCTTCTCCACCGGGACGACGTCGCGCAGGAGGGCGATGCCGAGCGGCACCATGCCCATGCCCATGCCCTGGAGGCCACGTCCGACGATCATGGTCACGACGTCGGAGGCGACCGCGCACACCACCGAGCCCGCCACCAGCGGCACCGCGCACACCAGGAGCATGCGCCGCTTGCCCACGAGGTCGCCGAGCCGTCCGACGACCGGCACGCAGACCGCGCCGGCGAGCAGGGTGACCGTGATGACCCAGGCGGCGTTCGACGACGAGGTGTTCAGGATCTGCGGCAGCTCGGCGATGAGCGGGGTGACCAGGGTCTGCATGATCGCGGCCGTGATGCCGGCGAGCGCGAGCGTGGCGACCACGCCGCCCGCGCGGGCCGTGGGCTGGGGGGCGTCCATGGGCGGACTCCTCGACTTTCTCTCGGTACCGGAACAGCGCCGGACGGTCCGGAACTACTTGCCGGAAGTGAAGGATATGCATCTTACATGCGGCATGTATCAACCATGTGATGTGGCGGGTGCACGACGGTGTGCCAGGATGGAACGTCCGCCCGCCGGGAGGTGTCCCGGGGCGGTCGCACGAACAGGAGGCTCGGGCACATGGACAGGCCGACGCAGGAGGTGGAGTACGAGCAGATGCTGCTCAGCCGCCACACCTTCCTGAACCACCGCGGAGGCCGCCGCAAGGACGGGGTGCTGGAGCGCAGCGCGTACATCCTGCTGAGCCGGATCCGCGTCCAGGGGCCGATGTCGATCGGCGAGCTGAGCGAGGCCTTCGGGCTGGACGCCTCCACGCTGAACCGGCAGACGGCGGCGGCGATGCGCGCCGGGCTGCTCGACCGGATCCCCGATCCGGCGGGCGGGATGGCCCGCAAGTTCCGTCTCACCGACGAGGGCGGGCGGCTGCTCGACGAGGAGCGCGAGGGCATCGTCGAGGTGCTGGACCGGGTGATGGCGGACTGGTCGGACGACGAGATCGCCGCCTTCGCGGGGTATCTGCGGCGCTTCAACCACGGGATCGAGCGGATCGGGGGACGGCCGTGGCCACGACGGTCGGCCGCGCCGGCCGCGCGCGGGACGCGGTCCGTCGAGGGCGGCTGAGCGTCAGCGGCGCATGCCGGTCCGCCGTGACCGGTCGCGCGGTTCCCCGCGCCCTCGAGGAAGTGGGCTCACCGCGGGCCGGCGGGTCGGCGTGAACTTGCCGTCGGCGTCGGCGTCGAGGGAGTCGTGGCACGGTCCCGTGGTGCCCGCCCGGCAGGCGTGCTCCCCCTCCGCCCCGGCCGGCGACCGTCGGCCGGGGCGTGCCGGGTGACGGTCGCGCCGCCGGATCCGAGGCCGTGGGCGGGGGTGAGGCCGGCCCGTGGGGGGCAGGGCTCGCGGAAGCGGAAGCGGGCCGCGTCCCGCCAGGAGGCGTTTCCGGCCGGCGGCCGCCCTCCGTCGTCCGCCGGCCGGACCCCCCACGGGCCCGGGGCCCGGGCCGTCAGGGCTTGCGGCCCACCCCGCAGTAGGCGTCGACGGCGGAATTGGCCGAATCACCCGGCTCCGGACGCCAGTCGGTCACCCGGACGACACCCGGCTCGACGAGTTCGAGACCGTCGAAGAAGCCGGCGATCTCCTCGACGCTGCGCACGTGGTACGGCACCGCGCCGCTCGCGTTGTACGCCTCCGACGCGGCGATCATGCCCTCGCTGGTGGCGGTGCTGTCGCTGATCACCAGGTGACTGCCCGAGGGGAGGCCCGCCATCAGCCGCCGCACCAGGTCGCGCGCCTGCTCGTGATCGGCGACGTGCCCCAGCGTGTTCAGGATGATCAGGGCGACCGGCCGGGTGAGGTCGAGGGTGCCCTCGGCGGCCTTCAGGACGGCCTCGGGGTCGTACAGGTCGGCGTCCAGGTAGGCGGTCCTGCCCTCGCGCGAGCTGGTGAGCAGGGCGTTCGCGTGGGCGAGGACGATGGGGTCGTTGTCGACGTACACGATCCGGGCGTCCGGGGCCACGCGCTGCGCCACCTCGTGGGTGTTGTCGGCGGTCGGCAGACCGGTGCCGACGTCCAGGAACTGCCGGACGCCCTGCTCACCGGCCAGGTGACGGACGGCGCGCCCCAGGAAGAGCCGGCTGGAGACCGCCACGTCGACGAGGCCGGGGAAGATGTCCTTGATGTGGTCGCCGATCTCCCGGTCGACCTCGTAGTTGTCCTTGCCGCCGACGAAGTAGTTCCAGAAGCGGGCCGAGTGCGGCTTGGACGTGTCGATCCGGCCGGGCGCCGCTCCGTTGCCGGTGGTCTGGTTGTCGTCCGACACAGCAAAGCCTCCTGCGCGTGCACGTGGATGATCAGGGCCCCAACCTAGGCGAACTTCCGGCCGTCGAACGCGCGTCGGACGAGCGGGAGGCGGACCACCGTGCCGTTTCGGCCAATCGCGACGCCCGGGAGCCCGGCGGCCGCGTCGCGCTCCCGCCCGGCCGGGCCCCGGCGTCCCGGCTCTCAGGCCCAGCCCGTGACGGGCACGAACGAGCTGTCCTGCCGGAACAGGTCCGTGCCGTCCGTCTGCTCCACCCGCAGCTGGTAGTTGTAGTGGCGCAGGTAGTGGCCGGGGTAGTTGTACGACTCGAAGCGCACCGAGCCGCTCGCGGTGCCCGTGCGGGCGATGAACGTGGCGTCCTTCGCGAAGGCGGAGGTGCCGTCGTCGGCGTCGAAGCGGCCGCGGAAGGAGTAGTGGCGCAGGTGGTTGCCGGCCGCGTCGCGGAAGGAGCAGCCGTTCGCGTCCGCCAGGCCGGCCACGACGGTGAAGGTGGAGTTCTGCTTCTGGGCGCTCGTGCTGGAGGAGGTCACCACCGGGAGGTCGAGCAGCGAGGACGACTCCTGCCAGTAGCGGGTGGGGTAGTTGGCCGACCGGAAGGAGCGGGTGACGTTCCTGGCGAGGCTCACTCCGCCGGCGACCGTCTCCTTGACGACGGTGAAGTGGCGTGCCGTGCCCGAGACGGCCGGCAGGGCCTTGGGCGTGCTCCAGGTGGCGAAGGTGTCGTGACTGTCGCTGTAGTAGTAGGTGCCGTCGCCGTAGCCGTCGAAGAAGATCCGCCAGGCGCCGTTGTCGAGCTGGACGAGGGCCGGCCCCTCGCGGTAGCTGCCCCAGCCCGCCCAGTTGCCGGTGCGGGAGACGGTGTAGGGGCCGGTGAGGCGGCTCGCGGTGGCGTACTCGATGTACTTGGTCGTCTCGTTCTTGGTGAAGGCGTGGTAGGTGGAACCGATCCGCACCAGGAAGGTGTCGATGTGGTTCTTGCCGATGCCGGCCAGGGCGACCGGCGAACTCCAGGAGGTGAGCGCGGAGTCGGCGGCCTTCAGCAGGTACGGGGTGAAGATCCACTCGTCGTCGGTGGTCGAGCAGGAGACGATGACGTTGACGCTTCCGTCGCCGTCGACGAACCACTCCGGCGCCCAGGCCCGGGACAGCCCCGCGACGGGGACCGGGTGGTCGTACAGGAACGTCCAGTTGACCCGGTCGGTGCTGCGGGCGAAGCCGATCGTGGTGCTGACGTCCTGCCAGGTGTGGGTGGTGTAGGTGAGGTAGTACGAGCCGTCGGTGTGCTTGAGGATGCTCGCGTCGCGGATGCGGTTGCCGGGCGGTGTGTAGGCGGAGGACCGCAGGAGCCGGAAGTCGGTGGCGTCGTCCGACTGGTACACGTTCACCGTGCCGTCGTCGCTGTCGAGGAACGGCACGATGGTGTAGCGGGTGGCCGAGCCGCCGGGCGGGGCGGCGGCGAGCGCGGCGCCGAGCAGGCCGGGCGACTCGCCGAGGACGAGGGCCGAGGCGGGCAGGACCGCCATCGCGCGCAGCAGGGTGCGGCGGGACGGCGTGGGGGGACGGGTGGTCATGGGCGGCTCTCCCTACGGCTCAGCGTCCGAGATTCCGAACACGGTTCGGAAATTCGGTCAGACCGTAGGGGTGCGGCCCCCACTCGTCAATGCCCTGCGCAGGAACGCGCGGACGCCCCGCGGGAAAGCCGCGGCGGCCACCGAACCCGCCGTCGTCCGGCGGTCGTCCCTTCGGGCCTCCCCGCACGTTACCGTTCAGTAGACGACGTGCTCCCGGAGGTGTCCCGCATGACGCTCGACCGTTCCGCAGGCCTCGCGGAGACCGCCCGTGCGCTGGCCGAGGGGGAGGTGTCCTCCCGCGCGCTGGTCGAGCGGGCCCTGGCGCGGATCGAGGCGACCCAGGGCACCCTCAACGCCTTCCGGATCGTCCGGACCGAGGCGGCGCTCGCCGAGGCCGGGGCCGCCGACCGGGAGCTGGCCGCCGGAGCGCGGCGGCCCCTGCTCGGCGTGCCGGTCGCCGTCAAGGACGACATGGACGTGGCCGGCGAGCCGACCGCCTTCGGCTGCTGCGGCTCCCATCCGCCGGCCGCCGAGGACGGGGAGGCGGTGCGGCGGCTGCGCGCCGCCGGCGCCGTGATCGTCGGCAAGACCAACACCTGCGAGCTCGGGCAGTGGCCGTTCACCGAGGGCCCGGCCTTCGGCGCGACCCGCAACCCCTGGAACACCGCGCACACCCCCGGCGGCTCCTCCGGCGGCTCGGCGGCCGCGGTCGCCGCGGGCCTGGTGCCGGCCGCGCTCGGCTCCGACGGCGCCGGGTCGGTCCGCATCCCGGCCTCCTGGACCCATCTCGTGGGCGTCAAACCGCAGCGCGGCCGCATCTCCACCTGGCCGCGCGGCGAGTCCTTCCAGGGCATCACCGTCAACGGCACGCTGACCCGGACCGTGGCCGACGCGGCCCTCCTGCTGGACGCGGCGAGCGGCAACCACGAGCGCGACCCGCACCGCCCGCCCGCCGTCGACGCCTCGGCCGCCGTCCGCCGCGACCCCGGCCGGCTGCGGATCGCGCTCGCCCTGAAGCCGCCGTTCACCGCCGTGCCCGCCCGGCTGCGGCCCGAGGTGCGCGCCCGGATCGTCGACCTCGCCGGGACGCTGGCCGGCCTGGGGCACACCGTCGAGGAGGCCGACCCGCCGTACGGGCGGATCGGGCTGACCTTCGTGCCCCGGGCGACCGCGGGCATCGCCGAGTGGGTCGCCGAGGCGCCCTTCCCCGCGCTGCTCGACCGGCGCACCCACGGCGCCGCCCGGCTGGGCCGGCTCCTGGGCGGCGCGCCGCTGAGGGCCGCCCGGCGCGCGGAGGCGGCCCTGCACCGCAGGATCGGCGCCTTCTTCACGGCGTACGACGTGGTCCTCGCGCCGACGACGGCCACCGGCCCGCCCCGGATCGGGGCCATGGCGGACCTCGGCGGCTTCGCCACCGACCGCGCCATCATCGCCGCGTGTCCGTACGCCTGGCCGTGGAACGTCCTCGGCTGGCCCGGGGTCAACGTGCCCGCCGGGTTCGCGCCCGGCTCACTGCCGGTCGGGGCGCAGTTGCTCGGCCCGGCGCACAGCGAGCCGCTGCTGCTGTCGCTCGCCGCGCAGTTGGAGGCGGAGCTGCGCTGGCACGAGCTGTGGCCGCCGCGGCCGGAGCCGGTCGCGAACGCGACGGCCGGATGACGGCGTGGACGGCGTACGCCTCGCGGGTCGCGCCCGTGCGCCGGTCTCCTGACGGGGCGTCGGCGGCCGGCTCGGGGGACGGATCGCCGGCGCGGCCGGTCCGGTGACCCGTCCAGGGGCCGGCCGCGCGCCCGGACGGCGCTCACCCGGGCCGGCCACCACCGCCCCTCGAGCCACAACGGCCCTCACCCGCCCGGGACTTGTCCCTGCGGGCGCGCCGCCCCGCCGGCCGTGCGCCCGTCGGGGAGGCGTGACCCGGGAGGTCACGGAGGCGGCCGCCACCCGGCGGCGGAGTCCGTCGCGGCGGCAGGTTCTAAGGTGCCCGTGTGAACGCGTTGACCGAAGAGAACGTTCCGGGCCGCTCCGGCCCCTCCGCCACCACCGAGGCCGACCCCCGGGAAGTCGGCCGGGTGCGCACCGAGTACTCCCCCGCGCACGACGGCGACCCCGATCCCGGCGAGATCGTGTGGACCTGGGTGCCCTTCGAGGAGGGCGACGGACGGGGCAAGGACCGCCCGGTGCTCGTCGTGGCCCGCGAGGCGGCCGGGACCTTCCTGGCCGTCCGGTTGTCCAGCAAGCGGCCCGACGCCGGGCGGTCCGGCGGGGGGAGGGACGCCCGCGCGTGGGTGCCGATCGGCAGCGGACCCTGGGACCGGTCCGGCCGGGACTCCTGGGTGGGCGTGGACCGCGTGCTGCGGCTGCACGAGCAGGGCATGCGCCGGGAGGCGTGCGCGCTGGACCGGATGCGCTTCAACCTGGTGGTCCACCGGTTGCGGGAGCGCTACGGCTGGGTCTGAGGCCCCTGGGGAGCCGGGTCACGGCCGGAGGGCGAACGCCTCCTCGAAGGCCCCGCGCACCACGCTCCCCGGGGTCCGGTCCAGCACCCCGAACACCACGTGCGCGAAACTCCGGCCGAACCGCCCGCCCGGCTCCAGCAGCGTCCGGAACGCCCCCGCCACCTGCGCGGGGTCGTTGCGGAACACCCCGCAGCCCCACGCGCCGAGGACCAGGCGCCGGTAGCCGTGCGCGGCGGCCGTCTCCAGGACGCGCTCGGCGCGGACGGCCAGGGCGCGCGGCAGCTCGGGGGCGCGCTCCGGCGTCGTGCGCAGCACCACCCCGGCGTTCGGCGCGGCGGCCGTGAGGAACCCCGCGGTGTACGGCTCGTCCAGGAGCCGGCCGCGGTCGTCCCGGAACACGGGCACGGCCGGGGAGTGGACGACCCGGTCCGTGTAGAAGGCGTCGCGGTGGGCGCGGTGGTGGTCGTAGAAGGCGCGGGCCCCGACCAGGCAGGCGTACAGCGCGGAGGCGCGGCACAGGGCCTCCTCCTGGGCCTGGGCGCCGTTGAGGTAACCGCCGCCGGGGTTGCGGGCGGAGGCGAAGTTCAGCACGGCGACCGGGCCGTCCGCCGCGAGCCGGCGGGCGGCCCGGGTGCTGCTCTCGCCGGTGACCTCCACGAACGGGTCCACCTCGGGCAGGCCGGGCACCGGGACCGGGTCCGGTCCCACCGTGCGCGTGCCCTCGCGGGCGGCCTCGACGGCCGCCGCGAGGGACACCTCGCGCCCGTCCGGCGCACGGTACGCGCCCGCCGCGACGATCTGCTCGGTCTCGCGGGCGATCTGCCGCAGACGCGCGCTCACGGCGCCACCCCCGTGGGCGCCGCGACCGCGCTCCGCGCGGCGTCCTCCGTCCCGTGCGCCTCCCCCGTCGTGCTCATGAACGCATGGTGAGCGATGCTGGTCGTGCGGTGCAACGGAATATCCCCGCGGGGCCCACGCCCCCGGAATCGGAGGTTCATGACCCGGAACGTGTGGTTGTGCACCCTTGTGCGAATCCGGCCGAGGGTCTTGGGTGGGACGAGTGATGCCGGTCCGGCTCCACCGCCGCCGGACCGATGGCATGGTGGAATCTCAGGAGGATCCCGACATGTCCGACATACCGAGTTCCCCTTCGGCGGGCGACTGTACGAGGTCGCGTACCGCCCTCACGGAAGCCGAGGTGGAGGCCCTCGTCAGGGGCATCTGCTTCAAGACCGGCCCGCCCCGCACCGTCGGGGTCGAGGTGGAATGGCTCGTCCACGAGCTGCGCGCACCGCAGCTCCCCGTGACACCCGAACGACTCGAAGCGGCCTACGCCGCCCTGCGGACCGTGCCCCTGGAATCGGCGCTCACCGTCGAACCCGGCGGCCAGCTGGAGCTGAGCTCGCCGCCCGCCGCCTCCCTGATGGAGTGCATCGGCACCCTCTCCGCGGACCTGGACGCCGTCCGCGCGGTCCTGCGCGGGGCGGGGCTCGTCCTCTCCGGCATCGGCACCGACCCGTGGCACCCGCCCCGCCGGTTCCTGCGCCGACCCCGCTACGACGCCATGGAGGCGTACCTCGACCGCACCGGCCCCGCCGGCCGGGCCATGATGTGCACCTCCGCGTCCGTGCAGGTCTGCCTGGACGCCGGGTTCGAGGAGCCCGGCCCCCTGGGGCACGGGCGGCGCTGGTGGCTGGGGCACACCCTGGGCGCGGTGCTCGTCGCCGCCTTCGCCAACTCCCCGGTGCTCGACGGCGCCCCCACCGGCTGGCGCTCCAGCCGGCAACTGCTGTGGACGGAGATCGGCGCCGACCGCGCCGGCGCCCCCGACCTCGGAGCCGAGCCACGCGGCGCCTGGGCCCGGCGCGTCCTGGACGCGCCGGTGATGTGCGTACGGCGCGACAGCGGGCCGTGGGACGTGCCCGACGGCCTGACGTTCCGGGAGTGGGTCCGGACCGGTTCGCCCACCCGGGCGGACCTCGACTACCACCTGTCCACGCTCTTCCCGCCGGTCAGGCCCCGCGGCCACCTGGAACTGCGCATGATCGACGCCCAGCCCGGCGACGACGGCTGGATCGTGCCGGTCGCCGTGACGACGGCGCTGTTCGACGATCCGCAGGCCGCCGAGACCGCCTACCGCGCGGTGAAACCCCTGGCGGAACGGGCGCTGTCGCAGCCCGCCCCGCACAATCCGCTGTGGGCCGACGCGGCCCGCGCCGCACTCACCGACCCCGAGCTGCACGAGGCCGCCGTCATCTGCTTCGCGGCGGCCCTGGAGGCACTGCCCCGGATCGGCGCCACCGCCGCCGTCACGGAGACGGTCACCGCGTTCCGCGACCGCTACGTCCTGCCGGGCCGCTGCCCCGCCGACGACCGGCTCGACCGCCTGCGCGGCACCGCCGCCGCCTCCCGGCCCCGCCCGGCCGGCCCGCTGCCCGCCGCCCACGGGAAGGACATCCGCCCATGACCGGTCCCGCCCCGGACACCGAGACCGCCGGCGCCACCGGCCCGGCCGCCGACACCGACACCCTGCGCGAGCGGGTGCTCGCCTCGCTGACCACCGCCCGTGAGCGCACCACGCTCCTCACCACCTGCGTCGAGGACCCCGACCTCACCGCGCAGCACTCGCCGCTGATGTCCCCGCTGGTGTGGGACCTCGCGCACATCGGCAACCAGGAGGAGCAGTGGCTCCTGCGCACGGTGGCCGGGCGCGAGGCGATGCGCCCCGAGATCGACAGCCTCTACGACGCGTTCGAGCACCCGCGCTCCGAACGGCCCTCGCTGCCGCTGCTGCCGCCGGACGAGGCCCGCCGGTACGCGGCGGAGGTGCGCGGACGGGCCCTCGACGTGCTGGAGTCCGCCGATTTCCACGGCACGCGGCTGACCGAGGCGGGCTTCGCCTTCGGGATGATCGCGCAGCACGAACAGCAGCACGACGAGACGATGCTGATCACCCACCAGCTGCGCACCGGCCCGCGGGCGCTGACCGCCCCCGACCCGGGCCCGGCCCCCCTGTTCACCGGCCCTCCCGAAGTGCTCGTCCCCGGCGGCCCGTTCACCATGGGCACCTCCGCCGAGCCCTGGGCGCTGGACAACGAACGCCCCGCCCACGTGCGTGAGGTGGCGCCCTTCTTCATCGACACGACCCCGGTGACGAACGCCGCGTACCAGGCGTTCATCGACGACGGCGGCTACCGGGAGGAACGCTGGTGGACGAAGGAGGGCTGGGACCACGTCCGCCGGAACTCCCTGCGCGCCCCGCTGTTCTGGCGCAGGGACGGCGGGCAGTGGCTGCGCCGCCGCTTCGGCGTCACCGAGGTCGTACCGCCCGACGAGCCGGTGCTGCACGTGTGCTGGTACGAGGCCGACGCCTACGCCCGCTGGGCCGGGCGGCGGCTGCCCACCGAGACCGAGTGGGAGAAGGCCGCCCGGTACGACCCGGCGACCGGGGGCTCGATGCGCTACCCGTGGGGCGACGCCGACCCCGGACCCGAACACGCCAACCTGGGCCAGCGGCACCTGCGCCCCGCCCCGGCCGGCAGCTACCCCGCCGGTGAGTCCCCGCTCGGCGTGCGGCAGCTGATCGGCGACGTGTGGGAGTGGACGGCGAGCGACTTCCTGCCCTACCCCGGCTTCCGGGCGTTCCCCTACAAGGAGTACTCGGAGGTGTTCTTCGGACCCGCGTACAAGGTGCTGCGCGGCGGCTCGTTCGCGGTGGACACGGTGGCCTGCCGGGGCACGTTCCGCAACTGGGACCACCCGGTCCGGCGGCAGATCTTCTCCGGGTTCCGCACGGCCCGTTCGGGGGCCGTCTGATGTGCCGTCACGTGGCCTACGTCGGGCCCGCGGAGCCGCTCGGCCGGATCCTGGTGGAGCCCCCGCACGCCCTGTACCGCCAGTCGTGGGCGCCCCGCAGGCAGCGGTACGGCACGGTCAACGCCGACGGCTTCGGGGTGGGCTGGTACGCCGAGGGGGACCCGGTGCCGGCCCGCTACCGCCGGGCCGGGCCCATCTGGGCCGACCTGTCCTTCGCCGACCTGGCCCGCGTCGTACGGACCGGGGCGCTGCTGGCCGCCGTGCGGGACGCGACGCTGGCCGGCGCGGACGCGGAGGCCGCCGCGGCGCCGTTCGCCGCCGGGCCCTGGCTGTTCAGCCACAACGGGGCGGTCCGGGGGTGGCCCGGATCCCTGGCGGCCCTCGCCCGCGGCCTGCCGGCGGCCGAGGTGCTGTCGATGGAGGCCCGCAACGACTCGGCGTTCGTCTGGGCGCTGGTCCTGGCCCGGCTGCGCGCCGGGGACACGGAGGGACAGGCGCTGGCCGACACCGTGCAGGAGGTGGCCGCGGCGGCCCCCGGCTCCCGCCTCAACCTCCTGCTCGCCGACGGCGAGACGGTCACCGCGACGGCCTGGGGCGACACCCTCTGGTACCTGACCGGGTCCGGCCGCACGGTCGTGGCCTCCGAGCCCTACGACGACGATCCGCGCTGGCAGGAGGTCCCGGACCGCACGCTGCTGTCGGCGGACCGCACCGACGTCCTACTCACCCCGCTCAAGGACCCGGCCGCGGACACCGCACCCGTACCCGTACCCCCCGAGGAGACCGGCACGTGAGCCCGTTCCGCATCACCCGCACCCTGCCCGAGGACGCCACGGACGCCGCCCTGCGCACCGACGTCCGCGACGGCCTGTCCGCCTTCCCCAGGACGCTGCCGCCGAAGTGGTTCTACGACGCCCACGGCAGCGACCTGTTCGAGCGGATCACCGGGTTGCCCGAGTACTACCCGACACGGGCCGAACGCGAGATCCTCGTGGACTGCTCGGCGGAGATCGCCGCCGCGGCCGGCGCCCGCACCCTCGTCGAACTGGGCTCCGGGTCGTCGGAGAAGACCCGCCACCTGATCGCCGCGCTGACCGGGCTGCACACGTACGTGCCCGTCGACGTCAGCGAGAGCGCCCTCACCCAGGCCGGACGGGCCCTGATCGCCGAGCGGCCCGGCCTCGGCGTGCACGCCCTCATCGCCGACTTCACCGCCCCGCTGACGCTGCCGGACACCCCGGGCCCCCGGCTGCTGGCGTTCCTCGGCGGGACGATCGGCAACCTCGTGCCCGACGAGCGCGCGGCCTTCCTCGCCTCGGTCCGCGGCCTGCTCGCGCCCGGTGACGCGCTGCTGCTCGGCACCGACCTCGTGAAGGACGAGGACGTGCTGGTGCGGGCCTACGACGACGCGGCGGGGGTGACGGCCGCCTTCAACAAGAACGTCCTGGCCGTCGTCAACCGGGAGCTGGGCGCCGACTTCGATCCCGGCGCCTTCGACCACGTCGCGCTCTGGGACGCGGAGAACGAGTGGATCGAGATGCGGCTGCGCTCCCGTACGGCGCAGACCGTCAAGATCCCGGCGCTCGACCTCGCCGTCGACTTCGCCGCGGGCGAGGATCTGCGCACGGAGGTGTCGGCGAAGTTCCGGCAGGAGGGGGTGCGGGCCGAACTGTCCGCCGCCGGGCTGGAGCTGACCCACTGGTGGACGGACCGCGAGGGGCGCTTCGCGCTCTCCCTGAGCGCGGTGCGCTGAGCGCGGTGCGCCGGGCGTGATCCGCCGGGCCCGGCGCGCGGACGGCCGGGCCCGGCGCGGGCCGGCGGGGTCGTGCCGGCCCGCGACGGGTGTCAGCGCGCCGGGACCGGGCCGGGCGCGGCGTTCCCGCCGGCCGGCGGCATCGGCGGTGTCGGCGGCGTGAGCGGCACGGGCGGCGCCGGCGCCGTGCCGGCGGGCGGCGCCGTGCCCGTCGACGACGCCGGGCCGCCCGGCGCGACGGGTCCGTCCGGCGGGGCCGGCGCGTCCGGCGGGACCGGGCCGTCGGGCCGGCCCGGCGCGGGTGCGTCGGGGGCGGTCGTGTCCAGGCAGTCGACGAAGGTGACGAAGCCGGCCCGTTCGGCGCCTTCGGCGATCGCGAACTCGCCCGCCGGATGGCTGCGCAGCAGACACATGTCGTAACGGGCGAGGGTCGGCAGGGAGTCCGGCGGGACCGTCGTCCGGTATTCGTGACGGCCCACCAGCTGGCAGGACTCGTAGCGGATCAGCGGTCCGCGCGGACCCACGGCGTAGCGGTGCGGCCGGACGTCGGCGGAGAAGTCCTTGAAGGCGATGCTCGTGTCGTCGCAGTCGCTGAAGTGGACCGTTCCGCTCTTCCACACGCAGTCGATGATCCGCGCGTCGGGGTTGCGCACCTCGAACCGGATGTCCGACGCGTGGAACCGCTGCACCGAGTCGTGGTGCTGGGCGACGGGGAAGCGGAAGAACGTGCTGCTGGTGCCGTACTCCCGCGTGCCGCGCGGACGCGTGCCGGTGATGATGTAGGAGCCGCCCCGGCAGGTGATCGAACCGCCGTAGGGGAACTCCAGGAAGTTCCCCCACTCGTACTCGACCTTCATGTCGGTGAACCAGTAGTTGAGGAACTGGTCCTGCTCGTGGGGATCCGTCTGCCGGCGGCGCGACAGGCCCGAGTAGAGGAACGCCCGGCGGTAGCTGCCGCCGACCCGGCACGCCTCCCAGCGCATCTCCGAGTTGGTGTCCGTGCCGTCCAGGGCGAGCCCGAACTCCCACTCCCCCATCCACTCGCACTCCGAGAACCGGTAGTCCTGCGCCTGTCCGGTGGAGTACGAGCTGAAGAAGGAGGCGCCCGGCGTGGCCGAGCGGAACTGCATGCGCTCGAAGGACAGGTTCGACCAGACGTCCTCGTTGCGGCACAGGTAGGAGCCCGGCCCGTCGGCCGGCCGGAAGACGAGGGTGGTCATGCGCTTGCCCGCCCCGCTGATGCGCAGGCCGTTGGCCGAGCGCAGCGGGGCGGCGCCGTTCAGCAGGGCGTGCGGGCGGGTGATGAGGAACTCGCCGGCGGGAATCTCGATCACCGTGCGTCCGACCCCGCGGACGACCCGCGAGGCCGCCAGCGAGTAGGCGATCTCGAACGCCGTGGTGTCGTCGGTCCGTCCGTCGCCCACCGCGCCCATGTCGGCCACGTTGACCACGAGGGGCACCTGGCCGGCGGAACGGCGCCGGCCGCCTCCCGAGGGTCCGGGCGGGTCGTCGGGGGCGCGTTCCGGTCCCATGGCGGCGGACGCGGTGTGCGCGGTCAGAGCTGTCGCGGCGACCACCGTCGCGCCGCCGCGCAGCCATCCCCGACGGCTGACACGAGACTTCCCGCCTTCCCGTTCTGCCATACTTGCCTTCTTTCCCAAGGATTTGTCATCAAAGGATGCAAATGACCGAATTCGCCATGATGCTCAGACAGCTGTCGGCGGCTCAGAAGCCGGCCAAGGGGGTCTCGCTCTACACCCGGTTCGTCAACCGCCCGGCCGGACGGGTACTGGCCGCACTGGCCCACGGCGTGGGGGCGACGCCGAACCAGCTGACCGTCCTCAGCGCCCTGTTCACCTTCCCGGCGCTGGCCGCGGTGGCCCTGCTGCCGCCCGGTCCGGGGATGGCGGCCGGTGTCGGCGCGGCCCTGGTCGTGGGGTTCGCGCTGGACTCGGCGGACGGTCAGCTGGCGCGCGGGCAGCGCTCGGGGAGCCCGTCGGGCGAGTGGCTCGACCACGTCCTCGACTGCGTCAAGATCGTCACCCTCCACCTCGTGGTGCTGGTGTCGTTCCACCGGTTCTTCGACCTGCCCGACCCGGCCTTCCAGCTGGCGCCGATGGTCTTCCAGCTGGCTGCCGTGGTGATCTTCTTCGCCGGGATCCTGACGGAGAAGCTCAAGGTGCGGACGCCGGGCGAAGTTCCGGCCGGGTCGCCCCCGGCGCTGCGTTCCGTGCTGCTGCTGCCGGTCGACTACGGCCTGACCTGCATCAGCTTCCTACTCCTGGGAAGCCAGCAGGTCTTCCTCACGGTGTACTGCGCGCTGCTGCTGGCCCACGTCGTGTTCATGGCCGCTTTCCTGGTGAAGTGGTTCCGCGAGCTGCGCTGAGGGGATCTCCGGCGGCCGGCGGGTGGAGAGCAGCTCCAGGGCGCCGCGCAGCAGGGTGCTCGAGGTGTGCATGGTGTAGGGGAAGTAGACGACCTCGACGCCGACCTTGGCGAAGCGGCGTTCGAACTCCTCCCACTTGGGCGTTCCCCGCCAGTCGTCGCCCTTGAAGATGACGTGGAAACCGATCCGCTTCCACGTCTTCAGCTTGTCGACCTCCGCCTCCACGACGACCTCGTCGACGTAGCGCACGCTCTGGACGATCTCCAGGCGCTCGGCGAGCGGGACGACCGGGACCCGGCCCTTCAGGTGCGCGGTGAGGTCGTCGGAGGTCACCCCGGCCACGAGCCGGTCGCAGTGCCGGCGCGCCTCGCGCAGGATGTTGAGGTGGCCGATGTGGAACAGGTCGTAGACCCCGGGCGCGAATCCGATGCGTGTCACCGCGGACCACCCGCCGCCCGGGTCCGGTCGGTCTTCGGCGGCACGGTCACGGTCACGGCGTCGGACCTGGGCGAGGTGTTCGTCCCGTCCGTCACCTCGATGGCGTACCGGTGGCTGCCGGGGGGCGCCGTGTCGGTGTGGCTCATCTTCGGCATGTCCCAGTAGGTGGACGTCTTCGTCTGCTGTGCCACGAGTTTCCCGTCGCGGTAGATCCGGTACGTCAGGGACGCGTCGTCGCGGTCCGAGGAGGCGCGCCAGGTGAGGGTCACCGCACCGGGGCCGGTGCCGGACACCGCCAGGACGGGTACGTCGGGCGCTCCGGTGTCACGGGCCCCGAAGCGGGTGAGGCCCTGCTGGTCGGCGCCGTTGACCTGGGTGAACTCGCCCCCCACCCACAGGGTGCCCCGCGAGACCGCCAGGGCGCGGGGGCCCACGTGCTCGCCCAGCCCGTCGTTGGTGTCGGGGAACCAGTGCAGGATCTTGCGGTTGTCGAGCGACTGGGCCAGCAGGTGCTGCCGGTCGCCGCGCTCGGGGAATCCGCCGGGCGTCTCGTCGCAGTCGTGCGCGTGCGAGGCGCTGTAGAGGACGCCCTCGTAGGGCACGATGGCCTGGGTGGCGCCGCGGCAGGTGTCCTTCCACACCAGGGTGCCGTTGGTGAGGCGGCCGGCGATGCGCCCGTCGAAGATGCCCGGCCCGTGGCCCTCGGCGCCCACGTAGAAGCGGGTCTTGTCGCGTGCGATGGTCTTCACCGACGACAGGGGCGGGAACCAGTTGGGGTAGGTCAGCACCGTCTTGCCGCTGGTGGGGTTCAGGGTGACCAGCGAGCGGGCCCCCTGGCCGTTGACCGACTCGAAGTCGCCGCCGACGAAGAGCCGTCCGTGCGAGGTCGCGGCCGCCAGGGCACGGACCGGGAGGTCGACGTCCGCCCGGAAGGGCAGCAGGGCGCCCTGGGGCGTCACGGCCGCGACCCGGTTCCTGGGCTGCCCGCCGATGCGGGAGAAGTCGCCGCCCAGGTAGATCGCCCGGTCCGTCGGCTCGACGGCGCGGACGGTGGCGGACACGGACGGCCGGAAGGTCTTGCTCAGCGTGCACGTGGACGTGTCGAAGGCGACCGCGTTGGCGACGGCGGTGGACCCGACGCGGTTGAAGGACCCGCCCACGTACAGCACCCGCCCGTCGGCGGAGGCCTTCATGGCCCGCACGGTGTGGTGGTGGCCGGTGAACGAGGGCGCGCAGGGCAGGAGTTTGCCGGTGACGGCGTCGAACGCGGCGAAGTTGCGCCGTTTCACCTGCTGTTGACCGGGGGCGGCGCCGGGCGGGCGGACGTTGTCGAAGGTTCCTCCGACGTAGACGACGCCGTTCGCCGCGGCCAGCGACCAGACGATGCCGTCCGTCTGCCAGGTGGCCAGCGGATCGGCGGAGAAGGACGGCTTGCCGTCGGCGGCCGCGGCGAGGGACGCGTCGAGCAGGGCGGTGGTGCAGCACACGAGGGCTGTGGCGGCAACCCTGGCGGCCGGCTTCGTGCGGAGTTTTCTCAGGTGCAAGGGACACCCCGGATAGCAGTGACATGGGGGTGACGCCGACGGGGTGGGCCCGGACGGGAGGACCGGGTCCGGCTCATGCGGCGCGGCGGCGCAGCACTCCGACCAGCTCGCTCACCCGTAGCGACGTCCGATATCGCCACAAAGTAATCCCAAATACACACATTCCCAAGACCATCCCGACGGCGAGTCCTGACGGAGTGTCACCTTCCGCCGTACGGGTGGCCACCAGCACCACGGAGACGGCCAGGCCGAGGGCGAACGCCCCCGCGTAGCCCCGGTCGACGGTCCTGAAACCGAGCCGCCACCGGATCAGCACGGCGGCCGCGAGGTTCTCCACGACGATGGCCGCGCCCCAGGACACCGCGGCGCCGAGCACGCCCCAGACGGGCACGGCGAGCACGCCGACGGTCAACTGCACCGTGAACGCCGCCCCGGTGACGGCCAGGTGCCAGGAGCTGCGGCCGGCCATGAGGAGCACGGTCTGGGCGTTGCCGACGGCCACGTTGACCATGGAGGCGGCGCACAGCACCACCAGGGCCCTCGCGCCGTCGGAGAACTCCGGCCCGAAGACGGACAGCACGGTCCCCGGGTAGGCGGCGACGAGCACGAACAGCGGCCAGGAGAGGAGGACGGTCCAGCAGGTCGAGACCCGGTGCACCTCGTGCGCCTCGCCGTGCTTCTCGAGCGCGAGCAGACGGCTGAGCTCCGGCGCGACCGCGAGCCGGACGGCGAGTTGGACGAGGGTGCCCGCGGTGACCACGCGGCCGATGGCGGTGTAGACGCCGGCCTCGCCGGCCGTGGCCAGGACCGACAGCAGGATGACGCCCACCCAGACGGCGCTGATGTCGAAGACGGAGGAGACCGCCCGGGGGGCGGCGAAGCCCCAGAAGTCCCGCCAGGGCACGGCCGTGCCGCCGCGGGGAGACGGAACGGGGCGGCCGGCCCGGCACCGGCGCAGGGAGAACCAGGCGGCGACGGAGCCGGCCAGCGCGGGCAGCAGCCAGGCCGAGGCGAGGGCCGTCACCCCGGGCGCGTACCAGGCCACCGGCACGGCGATCAGTACGCGCAGCACCGGTTTGCCGATCTGCTCCACCCCGACGAACGGCACCACCGTGCCGTATCCCCGGGTGGCGCCGAGCAGGACCGCGCCCACGGTGGCGGCGGGCAGGAAGAGCCCGAAGAACCGGACCAGGGCGACGGCGTCCCCGGGCGGCAGGTGGGGCAGGAGCGCGGTGGCCACGGGCGGGCACAGCAGCAGCGGCACGGCGGCCGCGGTGGAGGCCACGGCCGCCGGCAGGACGGCCGTGCGCAGCAGCGCGTCCACCGAGCGGCCCTCGTCGACGGCGAGGTCGCGCGGCACGAAGCGCACGAGCCCGGTGTCGGCGCCGAGCTTGCAGGTGTTGCTGAGGATGGTGAACAGGGCGACGCCCGTGAAGATCGCTCCCGCCCCCTGCGCCCCGACGGCCCGGGTGATCAGGCCGACGAGGAGGAAGGAGAAGACGGCGTTCGCGAGGGAACCCGCCATCCCCCACCACCCGCCCCGCGCGGTCGCGGCCACCCCGCTCGGGGCGGACGCCCCGGCGCGGGGACGAGCGGTCGCTTCGGCGGCGGTCACCGGTGGGAGACGCTGAACGAGCCGTCCTGCGACGGAAGGGCCATGCCCGACGGGTCGCCGTGCGACGCGGAGCCGAACCTCGGACGGCGGCGCAGGACGCCGCCCATGCGCCGGTGCGGGCGCCCGGCGTCGAGGACGACCCCGAGGAGACGTCCGCCGGAGCAGCCGACCAGCTCCTGGATCTGCCGGAGGTCGTCCCGCCGGGTGCGGTTCAGCCCGGCGACCACGACGACGCCGTCGACGCGCTGGGCGACCGCCAGCGCGTCGGCGTGCCCGAGGAAGGGTCCCGTGACGACCACGGAGGACGCGAGGCCCTCGACGGACGCCATCCGGCCGTACGAGCCGGTGCCGCCGCCGGAGGAGAAGGCGAACCGGCCGACGACGTCGATGTCGACGAGGACGCTGCCGGCGGGGAGGAACGCCTCCTCCAGGGTGGGTGCCTCGTACGGCATCAGCGGCAGCTGCTCGGCGAGGCTGGTGCTGTCGGGGGCGGTGTCGACCAGCACCACGTCGCTGCCGTCCTCGGCGAGGGCCGCGGCGACGTTGGCGGCGACCTCCTCGGCGTCGGCGACGGTCCGCGGCGCCACGACGAGCACCCGGCCCGGCCCGGCGGGGCCGCCGGTCTGCCGCAGCCGGAAGGCCAGGGCCCGGAACGCCTCCGTGCGGGGGCTGCGGGAACGGCCGACCGTCAGCAGGGCGTGGTCTCCCCCGTCGTCGGAGGGCAGCAGGCCGAGCACCGGCGCGCGCAGCGCGGCCTGCGCCTCGCCGACCGACCGGACCCGGTTGTCCAGGGCGGAGCGCACCCAGGCCAGCACGATGCCCAGGAGGAGACCGCACACCGCGCCGATGCCGGTCAGGGTGCGCAGGCCGGGCCCCGCCGGGTGGGCGGGCGCCGAGGCCTCGCGCACGACGTCACCGCCGTCGGTGTCGCGGGACTTGATGTCGAGGAGGCGCTTCTGCAGGTTGTACAGCTGGTTCTGCGCGGCGCTCTTGTTGGACGCCCGGCCGTTGGCCAGCTGGTGGTTCAGCCCGGAGATCTGCTGGTCCAGCCCGCGCGTGGCGCGCCGTACGGTCGCGTCGTTGCGGCTCTTGCGGTCGGCGAGGTACGCCTCGGCGAAGGCGTTCGCGCCGCGCGCCGCGCGCTGGGGCTCGCCGGCGGTGAACTCGAAGCGCAGGACCTGGGACTTCTGCGGGTTGGTGACCCGCAGCCGGGCGCCGAGCGCGCCGGCCTGGCTCTCCGGCCGGCCCAGGAGGCGCGCCGCGCGCAGGGCGACGGCCGCGCTGGCCGCGATCCGCTGCTCGGTGCTCATGCTGACCTGGTTGTCGGCGGAGACGCCGACCGCGCCGAAGGGGTCGGTGGTGGAGCGCACGAGGACTTCGCTGGTCGCCGAGTAGGTGTGGGCGCGCTGCAGGGACAGGGCCAGCCCGCCGAGCACCCCCAGGAGGATTCCCAGCGCGATCAGGGCACGGTGGCGCAGGATCCGGCGCAGTTGGTCGCGTAGCTGGTCCGGCTCGTCGTACCGGTCGTCGAAGGGGATGGGGCCGGTCACGGGTGCCCTCCTGTTCCAGGGATCGATGCGTGACGGATGGGTGCGGCCGGCACCGCCGGTGAGGGGAGCCGGGATGCCCGGGCGGTACGGGCACTGATGAGCAGCGGGACGGCCGTCAGGAGCGTCAGCGGGCCCGCGATGCCGAGCAGGCTGCCGCGCAGGAAGACCATCTGGTAGAAGGCGAAGGCCGGGACGAGGAGTGCCGCGAGGGTGCCCGGCCGGTCGCGCAGCAGGTGGCGTACGTCGTCGGCCCGCCGTCCGAACGCGCCGAGCAGACAGAACACGACGACCACCGCGAAGGGGCCGGCCCACAGGTAACTCTCGATCCACAGCGGGGCGGAGAGGTTGAGGAACTCGTATCCCGCGAACCGGGCCAGGGCGATGCCGGTGTCCTCGGGCTTCTCCGGCCACATCGAGCGCGGCACCATGAACAGCGGGGGGCCGAGCGCGTCCTCGGGGTGGAAGCCGTTCTCCCGCGCGTAGTCGACGCCGGTCTGCACCTGCTGGAAGGCGTCGTAGTCGCCGTTGGTGGTGAACTGGTCCGTGAGGGAGACGACGGAGACGTCCTCCCGGTCGCTGTAGCGGAAGTAGTCGCTGTAGGGGAAGACGACCAGGAGCGCGGCGATGAGAGCGGCCGCCGCGGCGCGGAAGGCACGGGGCCGCGACAGCCGGGGCACGGTGAACACCAGCGTCAGCAGCACGGTGCCGACCCAGAACCTGGGCTTGCTGATCGGGTTGTTGACGACGGCGTTCAGCACGAGCAGCACCGGCAGCAGCAGCCAGCGCAGGCCGCGCAGCCAGCGGTCGCCGCCCGGCACGCGCGGCAGGTGCAGCAGGCCGAGCAGGGCCCAGAAGGCGGGGACGGACAGCGACCAGCTGAGCAGCACCTGGAGGAAGGCCTCCTGCGCGTTGCCCGTCGCGGCGGCCTCGGTGATGGCCTGCCGGCTGGTGAAGTACGCGGCGAGGCGGCCCGGTTGGCGTGAGACGACCAGTGCCGCGAAGGCGAGGGCGAACCCGCACAGCGCCATCAGGCGCCAGGGCGCGACCCGGCGCGAGAGCAGGCGCTCCAGGAACCCCGGCGGGACGGAGGCCGCCCGGACCCGCCGGCGACGGGCGGCGAGGGCCGTTCCGGCGCTGTAGGCGAGGAGTCCGAGCTCGACCACGGCGACGGCCTCGAACGCGGTCGTCTCGTCGGGCCGGTAGGGCCACGGGTACGCGTCGACGGCGAGCATCGCCAGGGGCGCCAGGCCGAACCAGATGTAGGCGAAGACCCAGAAGCCGAAGGCGACGACCCGCACCGCGGGCGCGGTGAGCACGCGGGCGAGCGCACCGCCGCTGTGCACCACGACGACGCCCTGCAACGCGAGTGCGACCGACATCCGCACGTCGTCCGACTGGAGGATCAGCCCGGGCAGCAGGACGGTGAGCGCAACGGCCCAGAGAGTGACCGCAGCCACACTGCGGACGCGAGCGTCCTGCATCCCGACCTCTCTGCCGAGCGATTTTTCAGGCTGAAGCATCACCGAAAGATATATAGCGCTCGAACTTGGCAAAACGTTCCAGGCGCGCACACATCATTGACTTCTTCGCACAAGCCACCGAAAACGGTCATCGGGTGATCTTAGTTATCGGCGGCGCGCCAATTACCCCAAATCATGACAAGTCTGCATAGCTTATCGCGCAGGTCTCCGCCGGGCCTGGGCCCGGACGGGCGTCCACAGCGGCGGACTCACTGACCGCACATCAGATTCCGTGATTCCCAAGGGAGTTGGCGCATGAGCAAGCAGGTCGACGTCGTCGTCGCCGGAGGCGGGGGATTCATCGGTGGGCATCTCGTGGGCGACCTCCTCGCCCAGGGGATGACCGTCCGCTCCATCGACATCAAGCCCCGGCACGAGTGGTACCAGGTCCACCAGGACGCCGAGAACGTGGTCGCCGACCTGTCGCTCCCGGACAACGCCCGAGCCGGCGTCGAGGGCGCCCGGCAGGTGTACATGCTCGCCGCCGACATGGGCGGCATGGGCTTCATCGAGAACAACAAGGCCGCCTGCATGATGTCGGTGCTGACCAGCACCCACATGCTGCAGGCGGCGCACCGGGCCGACGTGGAGCGGTACTTCTACTCCTCCTCCGCCTGCGTGTACGCCGCCGGCAAGCAGACCGACCCGGACCTCACCGCCCTGCGCGAGGAGGACGCCTACCCGGCGCAGCCGGAGGACGGCTACGGCTGGGAGAAGCTGTTCTCCGAGCGCATGTGCCGGCACTACACCGAGGACTACGGCTTCGTCACCCGCGTCGCCCGCTACCACAACGTGTACGGCCCGCACGGCACCTGGACCGGCGGCCGCGAGAAGGCTCCCGCCGCGGTCTGCCGGAAGGTGGCCGAGGCGGTCGTCACCGGTGAGCACCGGATCGAGATCTGGGGCGACGGACTGCAGAGCCGCTCCTTCATGTACATCGACGACTGCCTGCACGGCAGCCAGATGATCATGAACGGTGACAGTGCGGTGCCGGTCAACCTCGGCTCGTCGGAGCTGGTGACCATCAACCAGCTCGTGGACATCGTCGAGCAGATCGCGGGTGTGTGCTGCGAGCGCACCTACCGGCTCGACGCCCCGCAGGGCGTGCGCGGCCGCAACTCCGACAACACCCTGATCCGCGAGATCCACGGCTGGGAGCCGTCCGTCACCCTCATCGACGGCCTGGAGCAGACCTACGCCTGGGTCTACGACCAGGTCAAGCGCTCCCGGCAGTGAGCCGCGACCGGGGACCGGGACAGGGAGAACCGATGAGGATCCTCGTCCACGACTACAGCGGCCACCCGTTCCAGGCCCAGCTGAGCCGGGAGCTGGCGCGCCGCGGCCACGACGTCGTCCACTCGACCTGCACGGCCTACGTCTCCGGCAAGGGCAACCTCGCCGGGGACACCCCGGGGCTGCGCTTCGTCACCATCGGGGACGGCACGGCGCTCAGGAAGGAGGCCTACTTCCGCCGGCTCCGCCAGGAGACCCTGCTGGGCCTCGAACTGGCCCACCAGGTGCGGCGCGAGAAACCGGACGTGGCACTGCTGTCCAACCTGCCCATCCCGGTGCTGGTCGTGGCGGCGGCCGTGCTCGGACGGCTGCGCATCCCCTGGGTGCTGTGGCACCAGGACGTGACCGCCGTCGCGCTGGAGAGCTTCGCCGCCGCCGACGTCGCCCGGTCCATGGGCGTCGCCGCCAAGGTCTTCGGCGCGGGCGAGAAGTGGTCGGCGCGCCGGGCCTCGGCCATCGTGGTGATCGCCGAGTCCTTCGTGCGGATCCACCGGCAGTGGGGCACCGCCGGCAAGGTCACCGTCATCCCCAACTGGGCGCCGCTGGACGAGATCGCGCCGGTGGACCGGGCCAACGCCTGGTCGGCCGAGCACGGTCTGACCGGCGTGCGGACGGTGCTCTACTCCGGCACGCTCGGGCTGAAGCACAACCCGGTGCTGCTGGTACAGCTGGCCGAGCGGCTGCGGGACCGGGGCTCCCCGGTCCGTCTGGTCGTCGTCAACGACGGCCCGGCCGTGCCCGTCCTCCGGCAGGCCGCGGCCGCCCGGGGCGTCGAGCTGACCCTGCTGCCCTTCCAGCCCTACGAGCGGCTGCCCGAGGTGCTGGGCACGGGCGATCTCCTCGTCGTCCTCCTCGGGGCGGACGCCGGTGAGTTCTCGGTCCCGTCCAAGACGCTGTCGTACCTGTGCGCCGGACGCCCGGTGCTCGGTCTGATGCCCGCGGACAACCTGGCCGCGCGCCTGCTCCGGCAGGCGGGGTCCGCGGTCTTCCCCCCGGAGGAGTCCTCGCTCGACGACGCCTCCGCCTGGGTCCGGGAGGTGCTGTCCGACCCGGCGCGCGCCGAGTCGCTGGGCAAGGAGAGCCGCGCCCTCGCCGAGCGGGAGTTCGCCCTCGAGGACTGCGCGTCCCGGTTCGAGGACATCCTCCGCACCGTGAGCCGCCCCCCGGCCCGCTGACGGCCGTCCGCCCCGCGCTCCGCCGGCCCCCTGGGGCCCGCCGCCACCGCGGCGGGCCCCAGGGGGCCACCGCCGGTGGACCCCCGCCCGTCAGGTGCTCCGCCGGCGCGGCAGCGCGAAGACGTCCGACGGTCCGCAAGCGCGTACCGCCCCGTGCCGTTCGGGATTCCGCCGAGGCGGCCGCCGGCCCCTGCCCTGCCCGCACGGCAGGACCGGGGCGGCCGGCGGCCGGCGCGCGGACCCACCCGGGCCGCCGGCCCCTCCCTCCCCTGCCCGTACGGCAGGACCGGGGGGCCGGCGGCCCGGTGCGTGGGTCATCCGTGTGCCGGCCGGCCCCGGTAGACGTCCTCGAGCCGGTCGACCACCGCGCCGATGGAGAAGACCTCGTCGATCGCGCGGCGGCCGGCGTCGGCGAGGCGGTGGCGCAGGGGCTCGTCCGCGAGCAGGAGACAGACCGCGTCGGCCAGGGCCTCCGGGCTGCCGTCGGTGACCAGTGCCGCGTCCCTGCGGGCGAGTTCGGCCGCGATGCCGCTGCTGTCCGTGCAGACGACCGGCGTTCCCTCGGCCAGCGCCTCCAGGACCGTCATCGGGAACGGCTCGTGCACGCTCGGCAGGACGTACACGGCGGCCCTGCGGTAGGCCTCCAGCGCCGCGGAGTGGTCCAGTGCGCCGCCGTAGGAGACCACGTCGGTCAGACCGCGGTCCGCCACGAGCCGGTTCACCGCCGGGAGGGACCCCTCGTCCGCCCCGTACAGCGTGAACCGTGCCTCGGGGAACTCCTTGTGGACCAGGGCCGCCATCTCCACGAACGCCTCGGGGCGTTTGCGCGGGTGGAGCCGGGCGAGGAAGATCACCTCGTGGTCGCCGCGCCGCCGCGCGCCGATCGCGCCCGCGCCCGGGCGCAGGCCGTTGGGCAGGGACACCAGCGGCGGCCCGTCGGGGCCCAGCACCGCGGTCAGGGCGCGCCGCTCCCGCTCGGTGAGCACGAGACAGCAGCGTGCCCGGCGCAGCAGGGGGACGAACAGACGGTCGAAGACCCGTGCGACGGCTCCGGTGCGGGGTTCGACCATGCCGTGCGTCTGGGTGACGAAGGCGGTGCGCCGCAGCCGGGCCACGGCGAGCGCGGCCAGGGAGACGAGGTCGCGTCCGGCGTGCACGTGCACGGCGTCGGCGTTCCCCATGGCCCGCCACAGGTCCCGCAGCAGCAGCGGGTTCATGAGTCCGAGCAGTCCCCGGCCCGGGACGAGGCTCCGCGCCGGGCGGGAGACGAAACGGACCCCGCCGATGCGGTCCGCGGCCCGTGACCTGCCCCGCCACAGCGACACCAGCGTCACGTCGTGGCCGCGGGCGGCGCACTCCTCGAGCTGGGCGACGGCCACGCTCGTCGGGCCGCCGAAGGCCCCGTCGTCGCTGACGAGCGTCACCACGTGGACCAGTCTCACGCCGTGGCTCCCTTCACGGGGGCGGAGGCGGACGGACCGGCCGCCGTCAGGACCGCGCCCGGTGCGAGGTCGCGGTGCGCGACGGCGCCGGCGCCGACCACCGCGCCCCGGCCGACGGTGACCCCGCGCAGCACGACCGCGCGGGCGGCGACCCAGCTGCCCGGCTCCAGCCGGATGGGGGCGTTGTCGAACTCGAAGGTGATGGAACGACGGCGGTGGCTGCCCGTGCACAGCAGCGCGTTCTGCGAGACGCAGCAGTCGCTGCCGATCGCGACCGGCTCGAGGTTGAGGATCCAGGCGTCCTCGCCGATCCACACGTCGTCGCCCACGTCCAGCTTCCACGGCCAGTGGACGCGCACCCCGCGCCGGATCAGCACCCGCTCCCCGACGCGGGCGCCGAAGGCGCGCAGCAGGGCCGGCCGCCAGCGGGCGGGGAACCACCACTTCACGAAGAGCAGATGGAGCGCGGCGAACCAGGCGGCCTGGACCGCCAGGGGGCGCCCCTTGTCGTATCCGGCGCCGGTGAAGCCGCGCAGCGAGCGCGCCACGACGGGCCGGTGCGCCGTGGCGCCGGCGGGATCGGCGGGCGGCGGAGCGGAGGCCGCCGGAGGTGCCGTCGCCGCCCTCACGGCCGCGGTCCGCGCGGCCGGGGCGGGGGCGGACGGGCTCCGCGGCGCCGGGTCCCGTGCGGCCGCGCCCTGTGCGTCGGCCGGTGTCCGTGCGACCGATGTCCGTGCGCCTGAAGTCTCTACGGCTGAAGTCTCTACGGCCGGTGTCTGCGCGGCCGGTGTCTGTGCGGCTGGTGTCTGTGCCATGACGGTGTCCCTTCCGGAGGGCCCAAGACGTCCACGCCCGCGATCCTTCACGTCCCCGGAGACGGATCATCCGTGATCACGGCGTGTTGGCGGCAGACGTGCCCGGATGGAGGATGTGGCCCCGAGGGGCCACATCCGCCGTCAGTAGGCGCCCTGTCCGTTCAGCACCGCGCGCAGGGTGCGGGCCATGACGTTCATGTCCCCGGCCAGCGACCAGTTGTCGACGTACCGCAGGTCGAGCGCGACCGTCTCGCGCCAGGACAGGTCCGACCGGCCGCTCACCTGCCACAGGCCGGTCAGGCCCGGTTTGATGGTGAGCCGGCGCAGCTCCACGCGGTTGTACTTGGCGACCTCCTCGGGCAGCGGGGGACGCGGACCGACCAGGGACATGTGCCCGAACAGGATGTTGAACAACTGGGGCAGTTCGTCCAGGGAGTAGCGGCGCAGGACGCGTCCCACGGGGGTGACGCGCGGGTCGCGGCGCATCTTGAACATGTGCCCGTCGTTCTCGTTCTCCGCCTCCAGCCCGCCCTTGAGCCGGTCCGCGTCGACCACCATGGTGCGGAACTTCCACATGGGGAACGGCCTCAGGTTCCGGCCCACCCGGATCTGGCGGTAGAGGACCGGCCCGGGCGAGCCGAGCCGGACGGCCAGCGCCAGCAGGAGCAGCAGCGGCGAGAACAGGAGGATCAGCGCGAGGGCGCCCAGCCGGTCGACGACGCCCTTCGTCACGGCGTGCGCGCCGCGCTGCGTCGGCGGCGCGATGTGCAGCAGGGTGAGGCCGGCCGCCGAGGTCAGCCGCACCCTTCGGCGGGACACGTCGACGATGCCGGGCAGCACCATGAGCGAGCGGCCCTGGTCGTGCAGCGCCCAGGACAGCCGGCGCACCCGCTCACCGGGCATGTGCGGGCCGGGCGCGACGAAGACCAGGTCGGCCGCGAGTTCGTCGGCCGCCCCGAGCACGGCCACGGCGTCGTCCTCGGGCACCTCGGGCGGCTCGCAGGGCAGCCGCACGCACACCGGCACCCCGGAGCGCACCTCGCCCTCGCCCACCGGACAGGCGCCGACGACCACGTACTCGTGGTCGGTGCGCTGGGCGAGCTGCTCGACCACGGCGTCGACCGTCGGGGCCTCGGCGACGACCACCACGTGGCGCAGGGCGCGCGCGTCCCGGCGGGCGGCCAGCAGGTGACGGCTGATCAGCTTCTGGCAGACGCCCGTGAGCACCAGCGCCGGGATCAGCGCGGTGAACGCCTCGGCCGGCACGCTGTCCAGACCGCAGACCACGCGGAGCGTCGCCAGGGCGCCGACCAGGACCAGCCAGTCCCGTATCACCGCCCTCAGCCCTCCCCCGTCGCCCCAGGCGGCGGGGGTGTACCGCTTGCTCGCCACGCCGATGAGCGGCCACAGCAGCGCCGCCGCGGCCGCCAGCCGCAGCGGATGGGGTTCGTCGACCTTGACGAACGCCGCCGCGACCGGCAGGGCCGCGGCGAGGAGGTCCACGCACACCGAGAAGGGGGCGTACCAGCGCGCCCTCGTCTCCTCCCGTCGGACGGGGTCGCGCGCCACGGGAATCGGCGCCTGCCGGGACGTCACGTTCTTGAACGGCCGCATGGTTGCCTACAAACCCCCAATCACGGATCGCGGGTGCGGCTGCCGGAGTGCCGACGCAGCAGCCACATCCCCAACAACATGATCCTTATATCATCCGATACATAGGAATATCCGCTTTCGGCGCCTCGCGCTTCGACGCGGCTTGGGGCACGGTGGAGTGACGCGTGACAACCCGTGACGCCGCCCGCCGCGAAGAGGAGCACCGCATGTCGAACCACACCTACCGGGTCACGGAGATCGTCGGCACCTCGCCCGAGGGCGTGGACCAGGCGATCCGCAACGGCATCACCCGTGCCTCGCAGACCCTGCGCAACCTGGACTGGTTCGAGGTGACCCAGGTGCGCGGCCAGATCGGGGAGGACGGCGACATCGCCCACTGGCAGGTGGGCCTCAAGGTCGGCTTCCGCCTGGAGGAGTCCGAGTGACGGGGCCCGTGTGACGGCGGCCGCTCGACGGCCCCCTCAGGTGCGGCCCTCCCGCTCCTGCGCCACCCGCAGCGTGACCGACGGGAGCGCCCAGCGCGCCCGGAAGACCGGGAAGCCGGCCCGCTCGGCGTCGTCGCACACCAGGTCGTCGTCGTCCACCAGGACCAGCACCTCGCGGTCGCGGGCCAGCCGGCGCAGGGTCTCCAGCTTGGTGCGGCGGGCGGGCCTGCGGTCGTCGTCACGGCGCATGTACAGGCGCCCCTCGGGCAGCCCGTGCCGCTCGAGCCACTCCAGGGTGTCCCGCCGGCAGCGCTCGGGCCGCCCGGTCAGGTAGACGACCTCGCAGCGGCGCGCGTTCTCCACGGCCATCGCCACGCCCTCGGGGATCGGCGGGTCCTGCGGCGCCGCCGCGAAGAAGGCGTCCCAGTCCCGCGGCGTGCGCTCCAGGAACCGCTGCCGGTGGGCCGTGTCGGCGACGGTGTTGTCCAGGTCGAACACGGCGATCGGCCGCCTGCTGGTCTCGGTCACCTCCTCACCCTATGGACCTCCCGGGGCCCGGCGACAGCCCGGCCCCGGGGCGGCACGCCGTACCGGACGCCGCGGCCGGGGTGAGGAATCCCGCGGGACGGCAGGTGTTGAACCCTGTATGAGCTCCGTGATCGCCTCGGCCCGTTTCTCCGTCCTCGACCGTTCCCGCGTCCGCGAGGGCCACACCGGCGCCGAGGCGCTGCGGGACACCGTGCGGCTGGCGCGGGAGGCGGAGCGGCTCGGCTACCACCGTTTCTGGGTGGCGGAGCACCACGGCGTGCCCGGCGTCGCCGGATCCGCCCCGACGGTGCTGGCCGCGGCGGTGGCCGGCGCGACCCGCACGATCCGGGTCGGCACCGGCGGGGTGATGCTGCCCAACCACCGGCCGCTGGTCGTGGCCGAGCAGTTCGGCGTCCTGGAGTCCCTCTTCCCGGGGCGGATCGACATGGGCCTCGGCCGTTCGGTGGGCTTCACCGGCGGCGTGCGCCGGGCCCTGGGGCGCGACAAGGACGACGCCGAGGACTTCGCCGGACAGCTGCGGGAGCTGCTGGGCTGGTTCCGGGGCACCTCCCCGACGGGCGTGCACGCGCGGCCGTCCGAGGGCCTGACCGTCCCGCCGTTCGTGCTGGCCATGGGCGAGGGGGCGCGGATCGCGGCGGAGGCGGGCCTGCCCCTGGTCATCGGGGACCTGCGCGACCGGGACAGGATGCGGCGCGGCATCGACGACTACCGCGCCCGCTTCCGGCCCTCCCCCTGGGCGGCGGAGCCGTACGTCGTCGTCTCCGGCACCGTCGCCGTGGCCGGCACGCCCGAGGCGGCCCGGCGGCTGCTGGTGCCGGAGGCCTGGTCGATGGCGCACGCGCGCACGCACGGCACCTTCCCGCCGCTGCCGCCCGCCGAGGAGGCCGAGCGCAGGGCGATGACCGCGAAGGAACGCGGCTTCTACGAGGCCGGTCTCGACGGCCACATCGCGGGCACGCAGGAGCAGGTCGCCGCCGAGCTGGAGAACCTGCTGAAGGAGACGGGAGCCGCGGAGGTCCTGGTCACGACCAGCACCCATGACCGCCGGGCCCTGCTGGACTCCTACCGGCGGCTGGCCGCCGTCGTCGGCCGGGGAAGGACGACCGGGTGACGGCCGCCCCCCGTGCCGGAGCCGGTGAGCCGGACCCGTGAGCCGGTGAACAGGCCCCGCACGGGGCGCGCACGCCCGCAGCCGGGCGGGCCGCCGGGCGCCAGGCGCCGCCGCGCATAGAATCGGGGGGTTTTGTCCCGCCCGGTGGTCGTCCCGCCGCCGCCGATCCGTACGGAGCCCCCATGCCGAGCCCACACGACGCGTTCGTCCGGGTCCGCGGCGCCCGCGAGCACAACCTCAAGGGCGTGGACGTCGACATCCCGCGGGACGTGGTGGCCGTGTTCACGGGGGTGTCCGGGTCCGGGAAGTCGTCCCTGGCGTTCGGCACGCTCTACGCGGAGGCACAGCGCAGGTACTTCGAGTCGGTGGCGCCGTACGCGCGCCGGCTGATCCACCAGGTCGGCGCGCCGAAGGTCGGCGAGATCACCGGGCTGCCGCCCGCCGTCTCCCTCCAGCAGCGCCGCTCCGCGCCGACCTCCCGCTCGTCGGTCGGCACGGTCACCAACCTGTCGAACACCCTGCGGATGCTCTTCTCCCGGGCCGGCGCCTACCCGCCGGGCGCCGAGCGCCTGGACTCGGACGCCTTCTCCCCCAACACCGCGGCCGGGGCCTGCCCGGACTGCCACGGGCTGGGCGAGGTCCACCGCACGACCGAGGAGTCCCTGGTCCCGGACCCCTCGCTGTCGATCCGGCAGGGCGCGATCGCCGCCTGGCCGGGTGCCTGGCAGGGCAAGAACCTGCGGGACGTCCTCGCGGCGCTCGGTCACGACGTGGACCGGCCGTGGCGCGAACTGCCCGCGCGCGAGCGCGAGTGGATCCTGTTCACGGACGAGCAGCCGGTGGTGACGGTCCACCCGGTACGGGAGGCGGACCGGATCCAACGGCCCTACCAGGGCACGTACATGAGCGCGCACCGCTACGTGATGAAGACGTTCTCCGACTCGAAGAGCGCGACCCTGCGGGCCCGGGCGGAGCGTTTCCTGACCAGCGCGCCCTGCCCGGCGTGCGGCGGCGGCAGGCTGCGGCCGGAGGCGCTCGCGGTGACCTTCGCGGGCCGGACGATCGCCGAGCTGGCCGCGCTGCCGCTGACCGAGCTGGCGGACGTCGTCGACCAGGCCTCCGGGACCGCCCGCGTCCTCGCCGACGACCTCCTCTCCCGGATCGCGCCCGTCGTCGAGCTGGGCCTCGGCTACCTCGGCCTGGACCGCGCCACCCCGACCCTCTCGGCGGGCGAGCTGCAGCGGCTGCGGCTGGCCACGCAGGCGCGCTCCGGACTGTTCGGGGTCGTGTACGTCCTCGACGAGCCGTCGGCGGGACTGCACCCGGCGGACACGGAGGCCCTGCTGACGGTGCTGGAGCGGCTGAGGACGGCGGGCAACTCGGTGTTCGTGGTGGAGCACCACCTGGACGTGGTGCGTGCCGCCGACTGGCTGGTGGAGGTGGGGCCGGGAGCCGGTGAGCACGGCGGGCGCGTGCTGTACAGCGGTCCGCCGGCGGACCTGGCGTCGGTGGCGGGGTCGGCGACGGCCCGCTTCCTCTTCGACCGTTCCCCCGCCCCGGTGCGCGAGGCCCGTGCGCCGCGGGGACGGCTGAAGGTCGGTCCGGTGACCCGGCACAACCTGCGCGGGGTGACGGCCGAGTTTCCGCTCGGCGTGTTCACGGCCGTCACCGGGGTGTCGGGGTCGGGCAAGTCCACGCTGATCGGGGAGATCACCCAGGAACTGGAGGGCGTGGGCCGCCTGGTCGCGGTCGACCAGAGGCCGATCGGCCGGACCCCGCGCTCCAACCTGGCGACGTACACGGGCCTGTTCGACGTCGTCCGCAAGGTGTTCGCCGCCACCGACGCGGCGCGGGAACGCGGCTACGGCGTGGGGCGTTTCTCCTTCAACGTGGCCGGGGGACGCTGCGAGACCTGCCAGGGCGAGGGGTTCGTCGGCGTCGAGCTGCTGTTCCTGCCGAGCACGTACGCGCCGTGCCCGGACTGCGGCGGCGCCCGCTACCGCCCCGAGACGCTCCAGGTGACGTACCGCGGTCTGGACATCGCCCGGGTGCTGGACCTGACGGTGGAGGCCGCGGCGGACTTCTTCGCCGACACCCCGGCCGTCGCCCGCAGTCTGGCCACCCTCCTCGACGTCGGCCTGGGCTACCTCCGCCTCGGCCAGCCCGCGACCGAGCTGTCCGGCGGCGAGGCCCAGCGCATCAAGCTGGCGAGCGAGCTCCAGCGCGTGCGCCGCGGCCACACCCTCTACCTGCTCGACGAACCGACCACCGGTCTGCACCCGGCCGACGTCGAGGTGCTGATGCGCCGGCTGCACGACCTGGTCGACGCCGGGCACACGGTGATCGTGGTCGAGCACGACATGTCGGTCGTCGCCGGCGCCGACTGGGTGATCGACCTGGGGCCCGGCGGCGGTGACGCGGGCGGGCGGATCGTGGCGGCGGGGCCCCCGGCTCAGGTGGCCCACGCCGAGCACAGCGCGACGGCGCCGTATCTGGCGCGGGCGCTGCGCGGCTGAGCCGAGCCGCGTCTCCGCACGCCGGGTCCGAGAACGGGTGCGCACGCACCGGCCCGGGCCGCCCGCGCCTCCGGGCGGACACGCGCCGACGTGCTCCCGCTGCGCCCGGCCCGGGCGCAGCGACGTCCCAGCCGGCTCCCGCGCCGTCGGGCGCTTGCTCCGCGGCGCCCGCACCACCGGCACCGGGCGCCCCGTCGCTTGCGGATCACCCGGCACCGCCCGGTCCGAGCGCCCCGGGGAGCGGGGTGGCCGGGTGACCGCGAACCGGCTGCCGGGCCGTGCCGCCCCGGCGCCCTCCCCCGTCCCGTGGGACGGGGCGGAGCCCTGTGCCCCCTCGGGGTGCCCCTGGTCGACCTGCTCGACCGGGTCCTCGCGACCGGTGTCGTGATCAGCGGGGACCTGGTGCTGTCGGTCGCGGACGTGCCGCTGGTGCGCGTGTCCCTGCACGCGCCGCTCTCGTCGGTCGGCGAGCGGGTGCCCGCTCCCTGGGCGGACAGCGGGCCGCTGTGAACGCCCGCCGCGCGCACGCCGTGGACCTGGACCCGCAGCGGGTGACCCACGACCTCGCCGCGCCGGTGCTGACGGTGGTGGAGCTGCTCCGGCAGCTGATGGAACGTCAGGCGGTGCGGCGCTTCGACGCGGGCGCGCTCGGCGAGGAGCAGGAGGAGCGGCTCGGTACGGCGCTGGTGCTGCTGGACCGGCAGATGGACGAGCTGTGCGCCCAGCACGGCCTGAGCCGCGCCGACCCGAACCTCGACCTCGGTCCGCTCGGCCGGCTGCTCGCCGACCCGGAGTGGTGACGAGGCGTCGGCGGACGGGTCAGACGGCGTTCCCGATGTGCCGCCTCCTCGGACCTCGGTCTGCCGCCGGCCCCCGCGGCCCCGGGTGGTCCGCTGCCCGTGGGCCGTACCGCCCGCCCTGGGTCAGACGGTGCGCGGCGTCGGCCAGCGCCCTGCGGTCGGCGTGCGCGCCGGGCCGGAGCGGACGGCACACCTCCACCTCGGCCACCAGCGCGCGTGCCGTGACCACCCGCCACACGGACGCCGCCAGCGGGTCCTCGCCGACGAAGGCCGGCACGGTGCTCACGGCCCCGTCGGCGTGGCGGTAGCGGATACGCACCGTCTGCACCGGGACGGCGGCGTCGAGCGCGGCCTGGAAGGCGGCCCGGCGGAAGCGGCCCTGGGCGCGGCCGCACCACGTGCTGCCCTCGGGGAAGACGGCGACGGCCTGCCCGGCGCGCAGTGCGTCGGTGATCCGGGCGACCGTGCCGGGCAGGGCGCGCAGCCGGTCCCGGTCGATGAACAGGGCGCCGCGCGCGGCCAGCGCCCCGGCGACCGGCCAGTGGCGTATCTCGCTCTTGGCGAGCATGCGGGCGGGACGTACGGCGGCCACCAGCGGGATGTCCAGCCAGGAGATGTGGTTGGCGACCAGGAGGAGACCGCCGGCGGGCGCGGCGGCGGCGCCGGTGATCCGTACCCGGACGCCCGCCGCCCGCACGATCCACCGGCACCAGGCCCGCACGGCCGGCGCCGGGATCCGCCCGCCGAGCGGGGACAGGGCGACGCCGGCGAGCAGCAGCGCGACCACCGCGGCCAGCCGCAGCACCGCGCGCGGTACGGCGGTGGCGCGGGCGGTGGCCTTCACGCACGCCGCGGGGGTGCACGGCGCGCCGGGCAGCCAGGCGCTCATCAGGCCGGCGCGAGCGAGAGGAAGTGCCGCAGGTAGCGCGGGTCGACCCGGCGCATGGACAGCAGCACGTACAGGTCGGCGACCCCGAAGGCGGGGTCGTGGGCGGGCTCGCCGCACACCCGGGCGCCCAGGCGGAGGTAGCCGCGCAGCAGGGCGGGCAGTTCGGTGCGGGCGGGCGGCGTCACGCCGGCCGGCGGCGTCCAGGGGAGCCGGGGCCGTACCCGGAACTCCTCCGGCGCCAGGTGCTTGTCCCGCACCCGGTCCCAGGTGCCGGCCGCGAGGACGCCGCCGTCGGCGAGCGGGACGGAGCAGCAGCCGGCCAGCCACTCGTGGCCGCGGTCCACCATGTAGCGGGCGATGCCGGCCCAGATCAGGCCGATGACGGCGCCGTCGCGGTGGTCGGGGTGCACGCAGGAGCGGCCGACCTCGACGAGTCCGGGCCGGATGGGGGCCAGCCGTGCCAGGTCGAACTCGCCCTCCGAGTACAGGCGTCCGGCGACCGCGGCGCGCTCCGGCGGCAGCAGCCGGTAGGTGCCGACGACCTGTCCGGTGCCGGCGTCGCGCACCAGCAGGTGGTCGCAGTACGCGTCGAAGGGGTCGACGTCGAGGCCGGGCTCCGGGGAGGACAGCAGGGCGCCCATCTCACCGGCGAACACCTCGTGCCGCAGCCGCTGCGCGGCCCGCACGTCGGCCTCGTCGCGGGCGAGGGAGACGGTGTACCGGACGGATGCCGTGGACTGCGGGGGACGGTCGAGGGTGGAAACGCCGGTCATGGCTCACTCCTGGGCACGGGCCACTTCGGGGACGGTGGCGCTACCCCCTGTTTCTCCCGGCCCCGGTTGGCGTGTACGTGACCTGTGCCGGGAGAACGGATGGGGGAATGCTGAACGCCAGGCGCTCGCGCGGTCGCCGGGGAACCAGACGGGGCCGGGTGTCTGAGCACCACCCCGGCCCCGCCCGTCCGCACCGTCGGCGAACGTCTGTCGTCCCGCGCCCCCGGAAGGCGTTACCGCCTCGCCTTCCGCGTGGCCCGCAGCCACTCCTTGTTCATGCCGGTGATGGACATCAGGGGGATGCCCTTCGGGCAGGCGGTCGCGCACTCTCCGGTGAGCGTGCACCCGCCGAACCCCTCCGCGTCCATCTGCGCCACCATGTCCAGCACCCGCGTCTCGCGTTCGGGCGCTCCCTGCGGCAGGACGTTCAGGTGGTTGATCTTGGCGGAGGTGAACAGCATCGCGGCGCCGTTGGGGCAGGCGGCGACGCACGCCCCGCAGCCGATGCACTCCGCGTGCTCGAAGGCGGAGTCGGCGTCCGGCTTCGGCACCGGTGTGGCGTGGGCCTCGGGCGCGGAGCCGGTCGGGGCGGTGATGTAGCCGCCGGCCTGGATGATCCGGTCGAAGGCCGACCGGTCCACCACCAGGTCCTTGATCACGGGGAACGCCGAGGCCCGCCACGGCTCGACGTCGATCGTGTCGCCGTCCCGGAAGGACCGCATGTGCAGCTGGCAGGTCGTGGTGCGCTCCGGTCCGTGCGCGTCGCCGTTGATGACGAGCGAGCACGCGCCGCAGATGCCCTCACGGCAGTCGTGGTCGAAGGCGACCGGGTCCTCGCCCTTGAGGATGAGCTCCTCGTTGAGGGTGTCGAGCATCTCCAGGAAGGACATGTCGGGCGAGACGCCGTCCACCTCGTACGTGGACATGGCGCCGTCGGCGTCGGCGTTCTTCTGCCGCCAGACGCGCAGGGTGAGCTTCATGCGTAGCTCCGCTGGGTGGGGTGGACGTACTCGAAGACCAGGTCTTCCCTGTGCAGGGTCGGGGCCTCGCCGGTGCCGGTGAACTCCCAGGCGGCCGCGTAGGCGAACTCCTCGTCCTTGCGGGCGGCCTCGCCGTCGGGGGTCTGCGACTCCTCGCGGAAGTGGCCGCCGCAGGACTCGGCGCGGTGCAGGGCGTCGAGGCACATCAGCTCGGCGAGCTCCAGGTAGTCGACGACGCGGTTGGCCTTCTCCAGGGACTGGTTGAACTCCTCGCCGGTGCCGGGGACCTTGATCCGCCGCCAGAACTCCTCGCGGATCTGCGGGATGCGCGTCAGCGCCTTGCGCAGTCCGGAGTCGGTGCGGGCCATGCCGCAGAACTCCCACATGAGTTCGCCGACCTCGCGGTGGAAGGAGTCGGGGGTGCGGTCGCCGTCGACGGACAGCAGCAGGTTGAGGCGGTCCTGGGTCTCGGCCAGCACCTCCTGCACGACCGGGTGGTCGTCGGACACCTCCGCCTGCCGTGGGTTGCGGGCGAGGTAGTCGTTGATGGTGGCCGGGAGGACGAAGTAGCCGTCGGCGAGGCCCTGCATCAGCGCGGAAGCGCCGAGCCGGTTGGCGCCGTGGTCGGAGAAGTTGGCCTCGCCGATCGCGAACAGGCCGGGCACGGTGGTCTGCAGGTCGTAGTCGACCCACAGTCCGCCCATCGTGTAGTGCACGGCCGGGTAGATGCGCATCGGCACCTCGTACGGATCCTCGTCGGTGATCCGGTGGTACATGTCGAAGAGGTTGCCGTACCTGGCCTCCACGGCCTTGCGGCCCATGCGCAGGATCGCGTCGGCGAAGTCCAGGTAGACGCCCTGGCCGCCGGGGCCGACGCCCCGGCCCTCGTCGCACACGTTCTTCGCGGCGCGGGAGGCGATGTCGCGCGGGACCAGGTTGCCGAAGGAGGGGTAGACGCGCTCCAGGTAGTAGTCGCGCTCGTCCTCGGGGATCCGGTGCGGCGGCCGGTCGTCGCCCTTGGCCTTCGGCACCCAGATCCGGCCGTCGTTGCGCAGCGACTCGCTCATCAGCGTCAGCTTCGACTGGTGGTCGCCGGTGCGCGGGATGCAGGTCGGGTGGATCTGCGTGAAGCAGGGGTTGGCGAAGTACGCGCCGCGCCGGTGCGCCCGCCAGATCGCGGTGGCGTTGGAGTTCATGGCGTTCGTCGACAGGTAGAAGACGTTGCCGTAGCCGCCGCTGGCCAGGACGACGGCGTCGGCGTAGTACGTGTCGATCTTCCCGGTGATCAGGTCCCGGGCCACGATGCCGCGCGCCCGCCCGTCGACGACGATCAGGTCGAGCATCTCGGTGCGCGGGTGCATCTCGACGTTGCCGGCGGCGATCTGCCGGCTGAGGGCCTGGTAGGCGCCGAGCAGCAGCTGCTGGCCCGTCTGGCCGCGGGCGTAGAACGTGCGGGACACCTGGACGCCGCCGAAGGAGCGGGTGTCGAGCAGGCCGCCGTACTCGCGGGCGAAGGGCACGCCCTGGGCGACGCACTGGTCGATGATCTCGACGGAGATCTGCGCGAGGCGGTGGACGTTGGACTCGCGCGCCCGGAAGTCGCCGCCCTTGACGGTGTCGTAGAACAGCCGGTGGACGGAGTCGCCGTCGTTGCGGTAGTTCTTCGCGGCGTTGATGCCGCCCTGCGCGGCGATGGAGTGGGCGCGGCGCGGGGAGTCCTGGTAGCAGAACTGGACGACGTGGTAGCCCTGTTCGGCGAGGGTGGCGCCGGCGGAGCCGCCCGCGAGGCCGGTGCCGACGACGATGACGGTGTGCTTGCGCCGGTTGGCGGGGTTGACCAGCCTGGCCTCGAAGCGGCGCTTGTCCCAGCGTTCGCCGATCGGCCCGGAGGGGGCCTTGGTGTCGGCGACGGGCTCGCCGGTCAGGTAGTCGGTGTACGAGGTCATGTCAGCTCACCACTCCGGTCATGACGGCCACGGGCACGGCGACGAAACCGGCCGTGAGCACCAGCGCGAGGACGTCGGCGACGGTCTTCAGGGCGCGGTCGCGGGTGCGGCTGCCGGCCCCGAGGGTCTGGGCGGCGCTCCAGAAGCCGTGCCGGACGTGCAGGCCGAGGGCGAGCATCGCGACGATGTAGATCACGTTGCCGTACCAGGTGGAGAAGGTGTCCACGACGTTCTGGTACGGGCGGCCCTCCTGGAAACCGCCGGAGTGCACGGTCCCGGTCGTCAGGTCCAGGAGGTGCCAGACGATGAACAGGCCGAGGATGATCCCGCCCCAGCGCATGGTGCGGGTGGCGTAGCTCGCCCGCGGCTTGCGGTGGACGTACTTGTCCGGGCGCGCCTTGATGTCGCGGCGGCTGAGCTGGTACGCGGAGACGGCGTGGGCGACCACCGCGACGACCAGCACCACGCGGACCAGCCACAGGGTCCACTCGTAGTGCATGAACGGTTCGCCGACCGTGCGCAGCCAGTGCGCGTAGTGGTTGAACTCCCCCGCCCCGAAGAAGATCTTCAGGTTGCCGATCATGTGGACGACCAGGTACAGCAGCATGATCAGACCGCTGACGGCCATCACCGTCTTCTTGCCGACGGAGGAGTCCCACACGGTGCGCGCCATGGACGGCCGTCGGTCCGTCCGCGTTGCCAGAGCCATGGGACAGGACGCTACGGCCGCACCACCTCATCGGTCCAAGACATGGTCCAGCTCGTTTCGATAGTGCGTGCCTATGATGACTGGATGCAGTTCCAGCAGCTCCAGTACTTCGTGGCGGTCGCCGAGACCCACCACTTCACCCGAGCCGCCGAGCTCGTGCACGTCGCGCAGCCGTCGTTGTCGCAGCAGATCAAGGCGCTGGAGCGGGAGCTGGGGGCGGACCTGTTCCTGCGGGCGCGCGGCAACATCACCCTCACCGACGCCGGCGAGGCGCTGCTGCCGCTCGCCCGGCGGATCCTGGCGGACGCCGAGACGGCCCGGCACGAGGTGCAGGAGCTGGTGCAGCTGCGCAGCGGCCGGGTGCGGCTGGGCGCGACGCCGAGTCTGTGCACGGGTCTGCTCCCGGACGTGCTGCGCGCCTTCCACGACCGCTATCCCGGCATCCGGCTGATGATCGAGGAGGGCGGCTCGCACGACCTGGTCCGCCAGCTGGCCCGCGGCGCGCTGGACCTGGCCCTGGTCGTCCTGCCGCTGCCGACGCCCTCCCCCGCCCTGACGACGGTGGAGCTGCTGCGCGAGGACCTGGTCGTGGTGTCCTCCCCGGACGCCCCGCGACCGGGACGGCGCACCGTGCGCGTCGCCGACCTGGAGGGGGAACGCCTGGTGATGTTCCGGCACGGGTACGACCTGCGCGAGCTGACCGTGGCCGCGTGCCGCGCGGAGGGCTTCGAGCCGGAGTTCGCGGTGGAGGGCGGCGAGATGGACGCGGTGCTGGGGTTCGTGCGGGCGGGGCTCGGCGTCGCCGTCGTACCGCGCATGGTGGCCGCGCGGTCCGGGCACGGTCTGCGGGTGACGCCCCTGGCCCGCCCCGGCCTGCACCGGACCATCGCCCTGGCGCACCGCAGCGACGTGGCTCCGCCCCGGGCCGCCAGGGAGCTCCAGCGGATGCTGCTGGAGAGATGACTCAGGTCACCGGTCGGCGTCCGGCGGCACCGGGGTGCCCTGGTGGTAGTACATGCGCCAGCCCGTCTCCTCGTCGCGCTTGCGCCACAGGGAGCTGCGGCGGGCCCGGCGCCCGTCGAAGCGGGTCTCGTAGGTGAGGTGCACCAGGCCGGGCGCGAGGAGCACGCCGGTGATCTCCGACGGCTCGTAGACCGGGCCGGTCGCCGAGCTGCCCGGGTGGTCGGGCAGCCACGCGATCATGTCCTCGTACGTGTAGCGCCGGCCCGAGGAGCCCACTTCGGTGAACTCGGGGTCCAGCAGGCGCACGGCCTCGGTGCGGGAGGACCGTACGGCGGGGTCCAGGAGGCGCAGTTCCCCCTCGATCGCCGCGTTCACCGCGTCTGTTCCCTGGGTCATCCGCACATGATCGCCCATGCCCCCCGCGCCTCCGCAAGCGGATTGCGGCCCTCACCCCCTCGCGTCCGCCAGGGCCAGTTCGTGGAGGCGGTCCGGGGGGCCGGGACGGGCGTAGTACCAGCCCTGGGCCGTGTCGCAGCCCAGGACGCGCAGCTGTTCGGCCTGGGCTCCGGTCTCCACGCCCTCCACGGTCACCGCGAGGTCGAGGCTGTGGGCGAGGGAGACGATCCCCTCGACGATCTTGAGGTCGACGGGGTCGGCCGGGAACTGCTGCATGCTCTGGGTGAAGGACCGGTCCAGCTTGAGCACGCTCACCGGCAGCCGGCGCAGGTTGGCGAGGTTGGAGTAGCCGGTGCCGAAGTCGTCGAGGGCGATGTCGACGCCCATCTCGGCGAGTCGGCGCAGCGGCTTGAGCAGGTCGTCGTCGGCGCCGATCAGGGCGGACTCGGTGACTTCCAGGCACAGCGCCTCGGGTTCGACGCCCGCGCGCTCCAGGATGTCGACGGTGTCCTGCACCAGCCCGGGATGATTGAGCTGGCACGGGGAGAGGTTGACGTTGATGCGCAGGGGACCGTCGTCCCCGGTGCGTTCTCGCCAGGCGCGGGCCTGGCGGACCGACTGCTCCAGGACCCAGCGGCCCAGCGGAACGATCAGCCCCGTGTGCTCGGCGAGCGGGATGAACCGGTCGGGGCCGAGCACGCCGTGCTGCGGGTGCAGCCAGCGCACCAGGGCCTCCGCGCCGCGCACGCTGCCGTCGCCGAGGTGGACGAGGGGCTGGTACTCGATGAAGAACTCGCCCCGCTCCAGCGCGGCCGGCAGCGCCGTGGTCAGCCCGTGGCGGGTGATCGCGCGGGCGTCGGCCTCGGGGTCGGCGAGCTCGAAGCGGTTGCCGCCCGCCGACTTGGCCCGGTACATGGTGATGTCGGCGCTGCGCAGCACCTCCGCGGGGCTGCGCTCCCCCGCCCGGCCCTCGACGATGCCGATGCTGCCGCGCACGGTCAGCTCCCGGCCGTCGATGCGCACCGGCGCCACCAGGGCGTTCATGATGCGCGCGGCGAGCTCGTCGACCTCGCCGCGGGAGTCGGGTCCGGTGGTCAGCGCCACGAACTCGTCGCCGCCCAGCCGGGCGACCATCTCGCCCGGCGCGGTGGCGCAGGACTGCAGCCGGTCGGCGACCTCGACGAGCAGCCGGTCGCCGGCCGCGTGGCCGAGGCTGTCGTTGATGGTCTTGAAGCCGTCCAGGTCGAGGTAGCACAGGCCGAAGCGCTGGTCCTCCCCGGCCGACAGCACCTTCTCCAGGCGTTCGAAGAACAGTGTGCGGTTGGGCAGGCCGGTGAGCGCGTCGTGGGTGGCCTCGTAGCGCAGCCGCAGGTTGAGCAGGCGCCGCTCGGTGGTGTCCTCCATCAGCGCCAGCTGGTACTGCGGCGTGCCGTCGGCGTCGCGCAGCAGGGAGACCGTCAGATTGGTCCACAGGACCGTTCCGTCGGGGCGGTAGAACGCCTTCTCCACGTGGTAGTGCTCGCGTTCGCCGCACACCAGCTCCTCGTAGAGCCGCCAGACCTGGGGCGCGTCGTCGGCGTGCGTCCACTCGCGGACGTTGCGGCCGCGCACCGTCTGCTCGCCGCCGCCGAACATGCGCAGCATCGCCCCGTTGACCTGAAGGACGTTGCCCTCCAGGTCGGCGATGCCGATCCCTATGGCGGCGCCCTCGAAGACCGCGCGGAAGCGGGCCTCGCTGGCGTGCAGCGCCTGCGCGACCACGCCCTGCGCCTGCAGCGCGGCCCGGGCGATGGCCTCCTGCTCGGCCAGCGTGCGCTCGCGCAGCGCCTGCGCGAACCCGGCGGCCATGGCGTGCTGGAGCCGGGAGCAGCGCGTGCGCAGGTCCTCCTGCGGGCCGTCCTCACCGCAGTACAGCACCAGGTAGGCGTCGACGCAGTCCAGGCTGCGGCTGAGCGCGTCCGGGTCGGTGCAGTGCGCGTCGACCAGCGCGGCCCCGACCTCCTTGCCGGTCTCGGCGTCGAACGCCCTGGCCCGCAGGGCCTGGCTCAACCGCCGGGCCAGCGGGAGGAGTCGCTCCTCGAACTCCGGCCGGGTCAGCGACGTCGACGTCACCGGGAACACCGCCCGGCTCCAGATCGTCGCGAACCGCCGCAGTCTGTCCTCCGGCCCGTCCGGCACGGCGGTCACGGAGTGCGTCCCACGCCCGCGAAACCGGAGAAGGCGTAGGGATCCTCGTCCTCCGGCGCCGTCTCCGGCCGCCAGTGCGGCATCGGCACCAGTCCCGGTTCCACCATGTCGTACCCCTCGAAGAACCGCGCGATCTCGTCACGCGAGCGCATGATCAGCGGGTTGCGGATGTCCTTGTACACGTCCACCGCGCCCTCCGCCCGCCGGGGCGGGAGCGGGATCCCCTCGTACGACGCGTGCGTGAGGACGAGCAGGCTGCCGGGCGCGAGCGCGGCGCTCAGCTCGGCCACCGCCGCGTACGGGTCGTCCTCGTCCTCCACGAAGTGCAGTATGGCGACGAGGAGCAGCGCCACCGGCCTTTCCAGGTCGAGGAGCTGGCCGACCTGGGGGCTGCTGAGGATCTCGCGCGGCTTGCGCAGGTCGGCGGCGACGACGTCCGCGTCCTCGTCGCCCTCCAGGACCGCCTGGCTGTGCGCGACGGCGACCGGGTCGTGGTCGACGTAGACGACGCGGGCGCCGGGGACGGCCGCCCGGGCCACCTCGTGGACGTTGCCGAAGGCCGGGATGCCCGAACCGATGTCGAGGAACTGGGTGATGCCCCGGCCGGCCGCGTACCGCACCGCGCGGCGCATGAACGCCCTGTTCGCCTGCGTGATCTTCGGGAGTCCCGGCATGAACTCCATGGCCCTGCGGGCCGCCTGCCGGTCGACCTCGAAGTTGTGCGAACCGCCCAGGTAATAGTCGTAGATCCGCGAGACACTGGGCACGGAGATGTCGATGCTCCGTGGAGCCCAGGCGGGACGCTCCATCCATCTCTCCAAGGCGTAGGCGATCCGGTGTTCGAGCTGAGGCTACTGATCGCCCGCCGAACGGGCGAGCGGAAACGGAAATTGACCATCCGTTCCCGGTCACTGCCTGCGGCACGTGCCGAATCGGCCTTTCCGGCGGGAAGCATGAAAAGTACCCGAAGGAGCGAGGGACCCGCAGCACAGCGGTCCGCCCCCTCCGTGCGGCGCGGAGGGGGCGGACCGGGGGTCGTGCGTGCCGTGGCAGGTGCGGGGATCGGCCCTGGGGAGGCGACCCCTACTGCTTCGGCGCGCCGACCAGCTTTCCGTCGGGGGCCACGGCGTACCACTGGCCGCCCACGCCCTGGCCGTTGATGTCACCGGGGGCCTTGTCACCGGAGAAGGTGTAGATCGGCGAGCAGTTGACCGTCATCTGCTTGGTGCCGTCGGACCGGGTGAAGCTCATCAGGCCCTTCTTCTGGACGCCCTCGGTGTCGTTCGTGGCGACCGGGGCGACGACCGGCCACTTCTCCAGGCAGGCGTCGTTGCAGTTCGACACCGGCTCGGGCCAGGCCTTGTCCTTCAGGAAGCGGTAGACCGTCATGCCGTTCTTGTCGACCACGATCTCGCCGAGGTTGGGGTCGTTGCGGACGGAGAGCCCCGGCAGGTCGGACTCCGCCTTCGCCTTCTTGCCGTCGGGGGCCAGCGCGAACCACTTGCCGCCCACGCCCTGGCCGTTGGTGTCGCCGGCGTTGGTGTCCTTGGCGTAGCGGTAGACGGGCCAGCCGTCGACGGTGAGCTGCTTGCTGCCGTCCGACCGGGTGACCTCGCCCAGCAGCGACTTGTCGATGCCGTCGCCGGCGGTGGCGTCGTCGGCGGGCACGGGCGGCCAGGTCTTCGCGCAGTCGCCGTCGCAGTTGGACTTCGGCGGTTCCGCGGTGTCCGCGTCGAAGCGGTACAGGGTCATGCCGCCCCCGTCGATCAGCACCTTGCCGAGTTCCGCGTTCGCGGAGACGGACAGCTGGCCGGCCGCGCCCGTTCCCGCGCCGGCGCCCGCACCGACCCCTCCGGTGGCCGCGGGAGCGCTGGAGCCCACACCGGCGCCGACCCCGCCGTAACCGCTGCCCACGCCCGCGATACCGCCCGCCGGTGCCGTCGCCCCCACGTTCTGGCTCGCGCTCGACGCACCGCTTTCCTGACCGCACGCCGTCGTCAGCGCCAGCACGGACACGGCGCTCGCCACGAGTGCGGCGCTCCGCCAGGAGGTCTTCATCGTCAACAACTCCCCGATCATCACAAGGGTGTTGCAGCGCCCTGCTGCGCCGCCGCACGGCCATGGGTACGCATGTCGGTGGGCGTTGCGTTCAAAGGCGGCACAAAAATCTTTTCGTCCCCGGTGACGGGGCCCGGCCCGACCGCCCGGCTCGTACGTGCGTGCGGCCGGCCGGACGCACGCTCGCCCCCGGTCCGGACCGCCCGCGACCCGCTTCCCCCGTTCGGGGCAATCACCCCGCACACGGGCGTACACGCGGGCGGGAAGACTCATGATCTCGGTCGTGCATGGACCCGATACGACCCGATCCGCCCTGGTCCCGCGGGCGTTGGCCCTGGTGACCGCGGTCTGGATCCTCGCGGCCGCGCCGGCCGGGGCGGCCGTGGCCGACGCCTGTGCGTACGCCTCGACGGGCCCGGACGGCACCGGAGCGGTGGCGGTCGCGGGGACACCCCCGTGGCCGGAGCCGCCGCAGTGCCCGGTGCCGACACCGACGCCCACCCCGACCCCCACACCACCGCCGGAGCCGCCACCGAAGCCGAAGCCGCCGCCCGAGCCGCCGCCCGCGCCGGAACCGTCGCCCACGCCGCCCCCTCCGCCCCCCAGGACCACACCGCCCCCGCCTCCTCCACCGCCCGCACCGCCGCGGCATGAGGCACCGCCGCCCCCGCCCGCTCCTCCCCCACCGCCGCCCCCACCGACCCCGACCCCTCCGCCGAAGCCCACGCCACGCCCCTCCGTGACGCCCGTGCACTACCCGGCGTACCACGCGTCGCCGCGCCGGCGGCCCGCCCGCGGCGGCCCCTCGCCGGTCACCTACGTCCTGCTCATCACCGCGCCCGCGGTGATCGCCGTCGCCGCACTGCGGCCGCGCTGACGCCGACCCTGGAGGCATCTTTGCCGGAATGGCTTGTTCTCACCCTCGCGATGCTCGCCGCCTGCGCGGTGGTGGTCGTCATCACCCTCGTCCGGCACCGCAGGGCAGCCGAGGACGAGGATCCCTCCGAGACCCCCGACGTCATCGAGTACATGACGATGTGGATCGGCGTGGTGTACGCCATCGTCCTGGGTCTGGCCATCGCCGGGGTCTGGGAGGCCCGGGGCGTCGCCCAGGACCACGTCCAGGCGGAGGCACAGGCACTGCGCGAGATCTCGGAACGGGTACGGGTGTACCCGGCCGACGAGCGCGACCGGATTCGGGAGGATGTCAACGCCTATGTCGGACACGTCGTCACCACCGAGTGGAGGACGATGACCGACCAGGGGCGGCTCACCCGGCGCGGTGACGAACTCCTCCAGCGTCTGCGCGTGGACCTCACCGACTACCGGCCGGCCTCCGACTTCGAGGCCCAGGCCTACCAGCCGCTCCTGGACCAGATGACCGCGACCGCGCAGGCACGCAACGCGCGCGCCGACTCGCTCGAGCCCACCATGCCCGGCGTGGTGTGGTTCGGGCTGGTCGCCGGGGCCGTCATCACCGTCGGGATGGTCTTCGCCCTGCAGATCCGGCGCACCGCCCGGGAACTGATCCTGGCGGGCCTGTTCTCCGCCCTGATCGCCTTCCTGCTCTTCCTGATCTGGGACTTCGACGCGCCCTACAGCCGGGGCATCACCGCGACCGCCGAACCCTTCCGGGCCCTCTTCCCGGACGTCGGGGGCTGATCCTCCCGGCACCGGCAGGCCTTCGTCCAGGATCCCGGACGGGACGAAGGCCTGTGCCGTGGTGCGTGCGGGGGGGCGCTGCCCCGAGGAGAGGTCTTCAGGTACGGCGTTCGGCGCGGCGGCGCATCCAGAAGACCCCGCCGCCGATCAGGGCCGTGGCGATGAGACCGCCGCCGATCGCGACGTCGGTCGCCGTGGCCCCGCTGGAGCTGCTGCCGCCGACACCGCCGCGGACGCCGCCGATGACCGTGAAGGCGGACGGGTTGGTCAGGGTGCGGCCGCCGCAGTTGATGGTGATGCTGTGGGTGCCCGGGCTCGCGTTGCCGTTGACCGTCACGGTGCCGCGGGACGTGCCGCCGGTGCCGCTGATCGGTGACAGGCCGGTCCTCGGGAAGGCGTCGGAGGTCATGGTGCCGCCGCTGCGGCAGCCGTCCACGGTGAGGGTCAGCTGGCCGGCGCGGGAGATGACGCTGGGCAGGGCGACGATGTTGCTCGGTCCGAAGCCGGCGTTGCCGGCGACGCCGCCCACGTCGGCACCCGGGCGGTTGTTGTTGCCGGCTCCGCCGACGTTGTTGTTCCCCGCGTGCGCTCCGTTGTTGTTGCCGGCGCCGCCGACGTTGTTGTTCCCCGGCCGACCCCCGTTGTTGTTGCCGATGTTGTTGTTGCCGAACCCGTTGTTGTTGCCGGCTCCGCCGACGTTGTTGTTCCCCGGGCGTCCCCCGTTGTTGTTGCCGTTCCCGCCGATGTTGCCGTTCCCCGGCCGGCCGCCGTTGTTGTTATGGGCGTTGCCTCCGAAGTTGTTGGCCGCGTGGCCACCGTTGTTGTTGCCGAGTCCGTTATTTCCGAACCCGTTATTTCCGAACCCGTTGTTGTTGTTGTTTCCGAACCCGTTGTTGTTGCCGAATCCGTTGTTGTTCCCATTGCCGCCGAAGCCGTTGCCGTTGTTGTGCCCGTTCCCGTTCCCATTGCCGCCGAAGCCGTTGCCGTTGCCGTTGTTTCCGTTCCCGTTCCCGCCGAAGCCGTTGTTGTGCCCGTTGCCGTTGCCGTTTCCACCGAAGTTGTTGCCGATCCCGCCGAAGCCGTTCCCCGGCCGGCCCCCGTTGTTGTTGCCGTTGCCACCGGGGCCGAAGCCCGAGTGGCCTCCGTCGTTGCCGATGACGCCCAGTCCGTTGTCGCCCGGGCTGCCCGGACTGCCCATGCCGTCCGCGACGGCCACGGGGGCGGCGAGCCCGAGGACGGCGGCCGCGGTCACCGCGGTCGCCAGGGCACGTGAGTTGCGCATGTGATCCTCCGCGGAAGGCGCCCCGGGGCCCGTCCCCGGCATGTCGGCGAGCGAACGCCTCCCGGAACGACCCTCAGATGCCGTGCACGCGCCCGCATTTCGGGAATGGTCCGTCCTGGTGAGACGACACGCCGGGCGAAGAGCTCACCCCGGATATCGCCGCAGGTCACGCCCTGTCAGAAATTTCCTTTCGGCGGCACCTCGGATGGCGCACCGGCCGGCGCGGGAGCCACCCGTTCGCCTGCGTCCCGTCGCCGGTTCCCCACGGGGGACTTAGCGTTCTCGTATGCGCGAAGGGACGCGGCGACGGCCGCGTCGAAAGGGGATGGGCGAATGTCCTGGTACGAGCTGTCCCAGATGGCGGAAGAGGAGGGGCGGCCGAAGCGACGCGCTCCGTGGGGCGTGATAGCGCTTGTTCTGCTGACCGGCCTCGCGCTCGTCCGGAACGGGTCGGGGGAATTCGACACCGGTCCGCCGCAGCCCGCCTCGGCGGCGGCCGCGGACGCCCACGCCCAGGGCGCCTCGGGCCGGACCCCGGCCCCCCTGTCCTTCAGCATGCCCGCACGGGTCCGGATCGGCGCCATCCAGGTGGACGCCCCGGTCACTCCGGTCGGCCTGGACCCGGACGGCTGGGTCGCCGCGCCGCCGCCCCAGAACAAGAACCTGGCCGGCTGGTTCACCGGCGCCGTCACGCCCGGCGAGAAGGGGACCGCGGTCATCGTCGGCCATGTCGACAACGACCAGGGCCCCGCCGTCTTCTACGGCCTCGGGGCGCTGAAGAAGGGGAACCGCGTCGAGGTGACGCGCCAGGACGGGAAGACCGCCGTCTTCGAGATCTACGGGGTCGAGGTCTTCGACAAGAGCGACTTCCCCGGCGACCGCGTCTACGCCTCCAAGGGCGCCCCGGAACTGCGGGTGATCACCTGCGGCGGCGGTTTCACCCAGCTGAACGGCTACGACGGGAACGTGGTCGCCTTCGCCCGCCTCGTCGAGGCGCACTGACTCCCCGGCCGGGCGGGCGTGCGGCCCGCCCGGCGGGCTAGAGGTACTGCCGGCGGGGGACGGAGAGGTGGTAGCCGGCGTCCAGGAGCTGCGGGAGGTACTCGCGCAGGGCCCGTACGCTCTGGCTGCGGTCGCCCCCGGCGTCGTGCGAGAGCACCACGACGCCGGGGCCCGCGCCGTTCTCGACCCGGTCGACGATGGTGCGGGTGCCGGGAGTGGTCCAGTCGAGGCTGTCGACCGTCCAGGCCAGCGCCTCCATGCCGAGTTCGGCGCCGAGCTGGAAGACCGCCCGGTTCCAGGCGCCGTAGGGGGCGCGGAACCAGCGGGGCCGCTCGCCGCAGGCGTCCTCGATGACGTCGCAGGTGCGGGACATCTCGGAGCGGATCTGCCGGCGGGAGAGCCGCAGGAGCAGGGGGTGGGACCAGGTGTGGTTGCCGACGACGTGCCCCTCGTCGGCCATCCGGGCCAGCAGGTGCGGGTGCTCGGCGGCCAGCCCCCCGCACACGAAGAACATCGCGCGGACGTCGTAGCGGGCGAGGGTGTCGAGGATGTCGGGGGTGTAGCCGGGGTCGGGCCCGTCGTCGAAGGTCAGCACCATGGTCCGGCCGCGGCCGGAGATCCGCAGCAGCGGGGCGCGCCGCACGGGCACCCGGCGGAGCACGGCGCCCGGCGGGCCGTGACCGGTCAGCGGCTGGAGGCGGTAGGCGGAGGACTTCGCCGGGAGGCCCTGCGGCGGGGCGCCGGCGGCCGGAGCGACGGTGGTGCGGTCCGGCTCGCCGCCCGTTCCCCACGCGAACAGTCCGGCCGTGCCGGCCGCCCCGGCGGCGGCGGTGCCGGCGAGCAGCATCCGGCGGCGCGTGAACAACTGATCCTTCTGCATGAGTCATCAGTCGCCCGGTGCGGGCCCGGCGCACCCCCGCGGCACCGGGGTGGAGGCACCGATCCACCCGCGCGGCCCAGTGCGTTCCGGCCGCGGGACCCCCGGGCCCGTCCGCCCGGCGGGCGGCCCGCGCGGAGGCCGGACCGGCGGGTTCCGATAGCCTCGGGGCCGTGACGGAACAGCACTCCTCCGCGTTCGAACGGGGCACGGACGGCCCGAAGGTCATCGTGGCCGGCGTGGACGGCTCCGACTCCTCCCTGCGGGCCGCCGCCTACGCCGCGGGGCTGGCCCGGCGGCAGCGGGCGCTGCTCGCCGTGGTGTACGTGCAGCCGGTGGGGGCGGCGGGCGCGGCGCTCGGGGCGCCGGTCGCCGGGACGACCGAGGAGATCGCCGAGGACCTCGTGCAGCAGATCCGGGACGCCACCGAGCGGGTCCGGGGGATATTCGATCTGCGCTGGGAGTTCCACACGTTCCGCGGCGATCCGTACGGCGGTCTGGTGCGGGCGGCGGACGAGCTGAAGGCCGACGCGGTGGTGGTGGGCGCCTCGGAGCAGGCGGGTCACCGGATCGTGGGGTCCGTGGCGGTACGGCTGGTGAAGGCGGGGCGGTGGCCGGTGACGGTGGTGCCGTAGCGCCGCCGCCGGCCGCGCGGCCCGCCGACGCCCCGCCACCGCGAGGTGCGCGCCTCCCGGCACGTCCCCGTGTCCCGCGCCCTCCCCGCCCCTCCCGCGCCGCGCGCCCTCCCCGCCCCCGTGCCGGTCGCCTCCCCGTGCCGGTCACCCTCCCGTGCCGAGGCCGGCCCGGGCCGCGCCCCGGCTGAGCACGACGTTGCGGATCCGGTCGCGTACGCCGCCGACGTCCGCGCCCCGGGCGAGGGCCTTGTCGAGGTCGACGATCCGGCCGGCGTCGACGTCGAACAGCTGCGGGACGAACGCGGCGCCGGTCACCTGCCAGCGGCCGCCGGGGCGGGCCGGCGCGGCGAAGGTGAAGCGGGCGGCGCTGGACTGGCTGCCGCGCGGGTCGAGCAGGCCCTGTGCGTTGAACATGTCACCGGCGATCTGGTGCCCCAGGCCGTACACCACCCAGGTGCCGTTGACCTTCTCGTACGCCTGGGGGACGTGGGCGTGGGTGCCGAGGATGAGGTCGATGTCGGGGCGGCCGCCGGTGCGGGACGCGGTGAGCCTGCGGGCGAGGGTGATCTGGAAGGTGTCCGGCGCGTCCTGCCACTCGGTGCCCCAGTGCAGGGAGACGACGACCACGTCGGCGCCCGCCGCCCGGGCGGCCCTGGCGTCGGCGACGACCCGGTTCTCGTCGATGCGGTTGACGGCCCAGGGCTGCCCGGCGGGCATCGGGCGGCCGTCCGTGTCGTAGGTGTAGGCGAGGTGGGCGACCTTCGCGGGGCCCGCGCGCAGGAGGGTGACGGCACGGGCCTCGGCCCCGGTGCGGGCGGTGCCCGCGTGGCGCACGCCGGCCCGGTCGAGGGCGTCCAGGGTGCGGCGGACGCCGGGCGCGCCGTCCTCGAGACTGTGGTCGGACGCCGTGGAGCAGCTGTCGTAGCCGGTGGCGGCGAGGGCGTCGGCGATCTGGGGCGGGGACCGGAAGAGGGGGGAGCCGGTGTAGTCGCCGCTCGCCCCGTAGACGGTGTCCATGTGGCACAGGGCCACGTCGGCGTCGGCGACGACCGGCTCGGCGCCCGCGAGCATGGGGCGGAAGTCGTAGCCGAGGCCGCCGGCGTCGAAGTGGGCCCGGTCGATGACGGAGGCGTGCGGGAGGACGTCCCCGGTGGCCGCGAGGGTGAACGTGCGGGTGGCGGGCGGGCCCGGCGCCGCGGTCCGGGTGTCCGGGTCGCGGGCGTCGGCCCGCCAGGCCGCGGTCACCGCGAGGAGGGCCGTCAGCGCCAGGGCCACCTGGTGTCTGCGGGCGATCACCGGCTTACCACGCTTCGTACGGATTGTCATATTTACGCGCACGTATCACTACTAAGCCATGAGCGGAAGCGGGCGGTCCGTGGCACTCCCGACGCCCCGCCCGATGCGCGCGATCGGCGTAGCCCGGCCGTCCGCCGAAGCGGTCGCGACCGTTCGTCGAACCGTTCGTCGACGCGATCGACCGTCCGTCGCAGATCCGTGTGCGCGGCCTGTCCCTCCCGGCCGCCCTGCGGTGCCATACGCCCATGACGGCCGGAACCACCCTCACCACCAGGACGACGACCGCCGAGCACGAGCTCGCCGCGCTGCAGCGCGAGCACGGCCGGCCCCTGTACGCGCTGCTGCTGAGGCTGTGTGACGGCGACCGCCAGCGGGCCGAGGACCTCGTCCAGGAGACCCTGGTGCGCGCCTGGCAGCATCCCGAGGCACTGCGCGCCGACGCCTTCGACTCCGTGCGGCCCTGGCTGCTCACCGTCGCCCGGCGGCTGGCGATCGACGCGCGACGGGCCCGCCAGGCCCGGCCCGCCGAGGTCGGGGACGCGGTGCTGGAGAACGCGCCGGTCTGCGCCGACCACGCCGAACGGGCGGCCGCGGCCCTCGATGTGCGCGAGGCCGTGAAGACCCTCACACCGGAACACCGTGACGTCCTGGTGCTGGTGTACTTCCAAGGGGCCAGTGTGGCGGAGGCCGCCGAAACGCTGGGGATTCCGCCCGGTACGGTGAAGTCCCGCGCGTACTACGCGCTGCGCGCCCTGCGCCGGGTGCTTCCCGGTTACGCGCCCGACCTGGGCTGAAACCCACGGTCGGGTCAAGCCTCCGTAAAGCGCCTTGCCGACCACCCCGGTTGAGTAATCGGGTGTCCTTATCCGTGTTCCGGATGGGGGATCCCGGCGTCGGCTGACGCGCACGCACCGGAGGAAGGCAGGAAGGGATGCTGCACAGAGGTCATCAGGGCACGGACGGCGCCGACGGCGAACTCACCGTCCCCATGGCCTGGTTGTACGCCGAGTACATCGCCGACGAACTGCTGCGGACCGGCGATCTGATGCCGCCGACGTCCTTCGAGTTCCGCGCCGGGCGTGACGCCCTGGCGCTGACCATCTTCCTGTCCGACACCGACGGCGAACTCTCCGGCATCCGGGTCGTCACCCAGCTGGAGACCTGGCTCTCCCTGACCGCGTACGACCAGCCGTGGCAGGACTGGGTGGGCGAGCGCATGGCCCAACTCACCGCCGAGGCGGCCCGGTCGGCAAGGCCCGCGCCCGACCTGGAGCTGGCGGCGGCGGCCTGGCGCTGGCTGGAGGAGACCGAGCTGCTCGCCCCCGACCTCGACGCGGTGCCGGGCGGCGCGCCGGGCGCCGGCGAGGACGAGGGACCCGAGGTCTGGACGCCCGCCTGGCAGCTCGGTCTGCCGCTCGGACACCTCGCGATCCATCTTTTTTAGATCCGCACCAATCCGCGGCCGCGGCCGCTCCGAACATCTGGGTCACGATTTGGTATGGGCCTTGAGTGAATCGTCTGCCGGGTGCGTACCGGTGGGAGCAACGAGTAACCCCACTGGCACTCAACGGCACGAGGTTTCGGCATGAGGTCCCTGGAAAGGCATCGCGACGCCGGCGCGTACGCGCTCGGCGTGCTGGACGAGGCGGAGGCCTTCCGTTTCGAGGACCACCTCATGGAGTGTCCTCGGTGCACGGCGCAGGTCACCGAGTTCGGTCCCACCACCCGGCAGTTGACGCTCTACCGGCGGGCGACGCCGCGTACGGTGCACCCGTTCGCCGGCCCCGGACCGCGGCTGCTGGACCGGCTGCTGGCCGAGGTCGCGACGCGGCGGCGGGCCGTCAGGCGCCGGTTGCTGTACGCCGTGGCCGCCTCCGTGGTGATCGCCCTGGCCGGGCCGGCACTCGTGATGACGGCGGACGCCGACACCGGCGAACAGGCCGTGCGCGTCACCGCGACGGACGAGAGGTCGGGCGTCTGGGCGCAGGTGACGACGGAGGACGAGATCTGGGGCAGCCAGGTCGAGCTGGAGGTCAAGGACGCGGCGGGCCCCCGCGCCTGCCGTCTGATCGCCGTCGGCCGCGACGGCTCGGAACTGACGGTCACCAACTGGAACGTCGCCCACCACGACGCGCGCCCCAACACGATGACGGGCGGCGCGGCCCTGCACCCGGACGAGATCGCACGGTACGAGGTGCGCACCGGGTCCGGGGAGGTGCTGGTGACGCTGGAGCCGCGCTGACCGGGCGTCCCGGCGGGCCGATGTGCCGTGACACGGCCCTGACTTGCCCTCGCCCGGCCGCGGACGGAGACTGATATCACCGACGTGGAGCCTGGTGACGGGCCCGCTCCGCGCCGCCCCTGGGAGCACGCACGAAGGGGCTGAGCCGGTGGAGAACCAATTGCTGATCCTCCTCTCCGAGGAGGGGGCGGAAGCCGAACGCGTGGCGCAGCTGACCGGTTATCTCCGCGAGGAACTGCTCGATCTCGACGTCGACGACGTCCGGGCCGTCCCCGGCGGCCAGGCGCCGCCCGGAACGCGGGCCGTGGACGTCACCCAGATCGGTTCCCTGCTGGTGGCCCTGGGCGGTTCGGCCACCGCGCTGAACCAGGTGGTGACCGTGCTGCGGGGCTGGCTGGGCCGGTGCCGCGACGAGCGCCCGTCGCTGCGCCTGACGCTGGACGACGACGTCCTGGAGATCTCCGAGGCGAGCGACGAACAGGTCACGGAGGCGTTCGACCTCTTCGTGAGCCGCCACGCGCCGGCGGGGACCTGAACCATGACGGACTCCCGGCATGCGCTGATCATCGCCAACGACCGCTACGAGGACCGGGGGCTCAAGAAGCTCAGGGCACCGGTGCAGGACGCCTCGGCCCTCGCCGAGGTGCTGCACGATCCCAAGATCGGCGACTTCGAGGTCGAGGTCGTGCGCAACGAACCGGTCAGCGTCATCAGCCGCCGCATCCAGGGCTTCTTCCACGACCGCCGGCGCGCCGACACCCTCGTCCTCCACTTCTCGTGTCACGGGCTCAAGAGCGAGTCCGGGGAGCTGTACTTCGCCGCCACCGACACCGACCCGCGGCTGCTGGACGCCACCGCGATCCCCGCCCAGTTCGTGCACCGGTGCATGCGCCGCACGCGGGCGGGCAGCACCGTCCTGTTCCTCGACTGCTGCTACGGCGGCGCCTTCTCCCGGGGTTCGTCCTCCGTGCGCGCCACCGGGGACGTGAACGCCCTGGAGTCCTTCACGGGCGACAAGCCGCCCGGCGGACGCGGCTGGGCCGTCATCACGGCGTCCAACTCCATGGAGTACGCCTTCGAGGGCCCCGAACTCGCCGACCGCTCCGCCCCGCAGCCCTCGGTGTTCACGCACGCGGTGGTGCAGGGCCTGCAGACCGGCGAGGCCGATCTCGACGCGGACGGCGAGGTCTCGCTCGACGACCTGTACGACTACGTCTTCGACCACGTACGGGAGCAGAACCCGAACCAGACGCCGAGCCGGACCGTGGAGATGCAGGGCGACCTGTACCTGGCGCACAGCCGGCGGGGCCGGATCAACATCCCCGTGGTCCCCTCGCCGCCCTCCCTGCTGGCCGCCATGCGCAGCGAGAACGCCTTCACCCGGCAGGGGGCCGTCGTCGAGCTGCGCGCGCGGCTGCACGACGGGGACCTGGGCATCGCCGAAGGGGCGCGGCAGGGACTGGAGGAGATCGCGCGCAACGACATCCGGCAGATCGCCGACCAGGCGTGCCGTGCCCTGCGCGAGATCCGGCCGGTGCCCTCCCCCGACCACCTGGACTTCGGCCTGGTGCCGCAGGGGGCGACGCCCCAGCAGCAGTCGGTGACCCTGGGCGGCCCTCCCCTGGCACGGCACTGCGTGGCCCAGTCCACCCGGTCCTGGCTGCGCGTCGAACCCTGCGAGGACGGGGTGCACGTGCGCGTGGAGACGCCCGCCGAGGGTCATCTGTCCGGCGACATCCTGCTGAAGGGGGTCGCCGACGACGCGGTGGTCCACGTGGAGGCGGTGGTGGCTCCGGCACGCGAGCCGGACCAGGAGACGGAGCAGCCGCCGCCCGACAGGGCCCCCGGGACGCCCGGGACCTCGCAGGCTCCCCGGAACCAGGAGAGGCCCCGTGAGGTCTCGGGGCCTCCCGCCGCCCCGGAACCGCCGTCCCGGCCTCCACCGAGCGCCGGACCGGACACCGTGGTCGTCCACCCGGGACCCCCGAGCGCCCCTCCCCGGGAGCCGCCCGGCATCACCCAGGAACCGCCCGGCACCGGGACCGCGCCCCGGCGGACACCCACCGAGCCGGCAGCCGCCCGGCCGGCGCCGGCCGAGCCGGCTCGGTCCCGGCCGGAACCGGCCGGGCGGGCCGGATCCCGGCGGACACCGGCCGGAGGAACACCCGCCGGGGGAACACCGCTCGAGGGGACGCCGCTCGAGGGGACGCCGGTCGTGGGGACACCGACCGAGGGCATCCCGGCCGAAGGGACACCGACCGGGCCGGCACCGGGCGGACCGGGTCCGTCCCGGTCGCGGCGCGCCCCCGTCCTCGCGGGCGCCGCCCTCGCCCTCGCCGTCACCGCGCTCGTCACCGTCGTGATCGCCGTCCAGCGGGCCGTGGACGCCGTCGCCGGCCGGCGCGCCGCGGGAACGGGAGGCCGGCTCCCGTACTACGTCCAGGAGGCGGGACTCTTCCCGCCGCTGATCGTGTCCCTGGTCACCGCGGGGGTGGCGCTGACGCTCGGCGCGGTGGCGCGGCACGAACTGACGGCCCGGCGGCACCGCTGCCCGCCGGCCGCGGCGAGCGCCACGGAGACCATGACGACGGTGACGAAGGGCCTGGCGGTCCCGGCCCTGGTCCTCGGCGTGCTGACGGTGGTCGCCTACCTGGTGGCGCGCGAGGTGTGGTGACCGGCCCGGATCACCCCGTCGGGGAGGCGGTCCTCCGGTGCGGCCGGCCCGCCCGGGCCGGGTGCTGACGAGGGGGTGGCCCCGGTGACCCCCGGGCCGGGGAACCCGCCGCACCGGCGCGCCGCGGTGGCCCCCCGGCCCCCGGGGACCGTCGGGGGCCGGGCGCGGGTCTTCGGGACGCCGACGGCGGCGGGCGGGACGCGCACGGTCCCGCGGCCCGCCGGGCGCCCGGCCGGGAAGTCCCCGAGCGCTCCGGGCCCGGGCGGTTCCGGCCCGCGTCCGACGTGCCGTCGGGGGACGCGGTGGTCAGGTCCGGCCGGGCACCTCGAACTCGCACCACACGCACTTGCCGCCGCCGCGCGCCTCCACGCCCCACACGTCGGTGAGCAGGTCGACCAGGAGCAGGCCCCGCCCCGACACGCCCGACTCCCCCGCCTCGCGGCGGCGCGGCAGGGCGCTGGAGGAGTCCTCGACCTCGACGCGCAGACGGCGCTGCGAGCCCTCCAGGGCCCGCACGGTGACGATCGCGGCCCCCTCGGTGTGCAGGAGGGCGTTGGTGACGAGTTCGTCGGCGACCAGTTCGATCTCGTCGGCGCGGTCGCGGGCGCCCCAGGAGCGGACGGTGGCGCGGATCATGTGCCGGGCGCCGGTGAGGGCCTCGGGGTCGCCGGGGGCGACGTGCTGCTGGAGCCGGCCCACGGTCCGCGGGGTGCCGAGGCCGCGGCGGCGCAGCAGGAGCAGGGCGACGTCGTCGTCGCCGCCGCGCTCCTCGGCCACGTCGATCAGCCGGTCGGCGAGTGCGCGGACGTCGTCGGGGCCGGCGGCGACGAGGTCGGCGAGGGCCCGCATGCCGTCGTCGAGGTCGGTGCCGGGCTGCTCGACCAGTCCGTCGGTGCACAGCAGCAGGGTGTGGCCGGGATCGAGCTCGAGGGTGGTGACCGGGTACTCGAGGGTGCCGAACTCGGCGGACAGGCCGAGCGGCAGCCCGCCGGGGACGGTGACGCGCCGGCAGGTGCCGTCGGGGCCGCGCAGCAGCGGGTCGATGTGGCCGGCCCGGACCACCTGGACCACGCCGGTGGACAGGTCGGCCTCGGCGTAGAGACAGGTGGCGAAGCGGTCGGTGTCGAGTTCGTGCAGGAAGACGGAGGCGCGGGCCATCACGGTGGCCGGGGTGTGGCCCTCGGCGGCGTAGGCCTTCAGGACGATGCGCAGCTGGCCCATGACGGCGGCGGCGTGCGTGTCGTGGCCCTGGACGTCGCCGATGACGGCGCCGACACGCCCTCCCCCGGAGGGGTCGCCCCCGGGCAGCGGTATCAGGTCGTACCAGTCGCCGCCGATGTCCCGGCCGAGGGAGCCGCCGGTGGCGGCGGCGCGGTAGCGGACGGCGACGTCGGCGCCGGCGACGCCGGGGATGGCGCGCGGCAGCATGGCCTGCTGGAGGCCCTGGGCGATGTCCTTCTCCTGCTCGTAGAACATGGCCCGCTGCAGGCACTGGGCGATGCTGCTGCCGAGGGCGACGAGGATGTTGCGTTCCTCGGGGGTGAAGCCGCGCCGGTCGCTGTAGAGCAGGCCCATGGCGCCGATCGGGCGGGCCTGGACGATGAGCGGCAGATAGGCCGCCGAGGTGATCTTCAGATCGGTGAGGTGCGGCCACAGCACGGGGTAGCCGGCGGCGAACTCGTCCGGGGACTCGATGAAGCGGGGGGTGAGGGTGCGCACGACCTCGCTCATCGGGTACGGCTCGTCGATCCGGGTGACCAGGGTGCCCGGTACGAAGCTGCCCGCGGGCCCCTCGGCGATCAGCCGGATGCGGCCGGCCTCGACCAGGCCCATGACCAGGCTGGTCGCGCCCAGGTGGGTGAGGCCGTGGGTGTCCTTGAGGACGTCGATGACGTCCTGCACGGTCCGGGCGTGCGCCAGGGCCGCGGTGGTGAGCTGGACGACGTTGGTCTGCCGGCGGCGCGCGTCGTCGACGGCGGACGCCTCGCGGCGGGCGGCGAGGTCCCTGAGCTCGTCGGTGGCGTCGCGGACGATGCCGATGATCCGGCGGGGACGTCCGGTCCCGTCGCGCCGGATGTAGCCCTGGGTGTGGGTCCAGCACAGGGCGCCGTCGCGGCGGCGGACGCGGAAGTAGGCGCCGTAGTTCTCGCTGCCGTCCTTGATGGCCCGGGCGACCAGGGCGTCCAGCCGGACGGCCTCCGCCTTCGGGACGCGCGGGGACAGGCTCTCGGGGCGGCCGTCGTACTCCTCGGGGCGCAGGTCGAAGATCTCGTGGGCGCGGGCGTCCATGTGGAACAGCCCGGCGTCGAGGTCCCAGTCGAAACTGCCCATGCCGTTGAGCGCCAGGATCGGATCCGGATGGGCGGGCCAGTCGGCCGGGAGGGACAGCGCGCTCGCGCCCCGATCAGCCATGGAGCCACCTTGCCAGCATTCGTCCGATTCTTCGACCGGTGGTCCTCCCCGCACGGACTGCTCCGGCCGGCCGGGTTGTCCGGGCCGCAACGAGGAACACGCACCGTGACCGCGCCAGAATGGACTGAGGAGCGCACGCCGTGGACTGGTTCACCGCACCCGAGTACTGGACGAGCCGGCTGGTCTTCCAGCGGGCGCTGGCCGGTGTGTACCTGGTCTCGTTCCTGGCGGCGGCCCTGCAGTTCCGCGCGCTGATGGGTGAGCGGGGGATGCTGCCGGTGCCGCGTTTCACCGCGCGGGTGCCGTTCCGGCGGGCGCCGAGCCTGTTCCACTGGCACTACTCCGACCGCTTCTTCGCGGGCTGCGCCTGGACGGGCTGCGCGGTGTCGGCGGCGCTGCTGGCGGGGCTGGACGGCCTGCTGCCGCTGTGGGGGGCGATGCTGCTGTGGCTGGTGCCGTGGGCGCTGTACCTGTCGATCGTCAACGTGGGCCAGACCTGGTACGGCTTCGGCTGGGAGTCCCTGCTGCTGGAGACCGGCTTCCTCGCGGTGTTCCTCGGCAACGACGAGGTGGCCCCGCCGGTCGTCGTGCTGTTCCTGCTGCGCTGGATCCTGTTCCGGGTCGAGTTCGGCGCGGGTCTGATCAAGATGCGCGGAGACCCCTGCTGGCGGAACCTGACCTGCCTGGACCACCACCACGAGACGCAGCCGATGCCGGGCCCGCTGAGCTGGTTCTTCCATCACCTGCCGAAGCCGCTGCACCGGGTGGAGGTGGCCGCCAACCACGTCACCCAGCTGGTGGTGCCGTTCCTGCTGTTCGCCCCGCAGCCCGTCGCGACGGCCGCCGCCTCCCTGATGATCCTGACCCAGCTGTGGCTGGTGCTGTCGGGCAACTTCGCCTGGCTGAACTGGATCACCATCGTGCTGGCGGTGCCCGCGCTCGCCCTGCCCGCCGGCCCGCCGTCCGTGCCGGACGCGCCGCTGTGGTACGTGGTGGTGGTCCTCGCGGTGGCCGCGTTCCTGCTGTTCCTCAGCCACCGGCCGGTGCTCAACATGCTCTCCCGCGGCCAGGTCATGAACCGCTCCTTCGACCCGCTGCACCTGGTCAACACCTACGGCGCGTTCGGCAGCGTGAGCCGGGTCCGCCACGAGGTGGTGGTCGAGGGCACCCTCGACGAGGTGGCCCGGGAGGACTCCGACTGGCGTGAGTACGAGTTCCGGGGCAAACCGGGCGACCCGCGCCGCTGGCCGCGCCAGTTCGCCCCCTACCACCTGCGGCTGGACTGGATGATGTGGTTCGCCGCCCTCTCCCCCGCGTACGCCGGCGCCTGGTTCGGCGCCCTGGTCGAACGGCTCCTGGAGGAGGACCGCGCCACCCTGAGGCTGCTGCGCCGTTCCCCCTTCCCGCCCGGCCGGCCGCCGCGCTACGTGCGCGCCCGCCTCTTCCGCTACCGGTACACGACCTGGCGGGAGCTGCGGGAGACGGGCGCGTGCTGGGAGCGGACGTACGTGCGCGAGTACCTGCCGCCGACGCGGCTGACGACCGTCGTTCAGAGGTCGTAGACGCGGGTGGCGGTGCCGTCGAGGAGCTGGTCGCGCTCGTCCCGGCTCAGTCCGCCCGCCAGGCCGGCCGTGAGGGAGCGGACCTGGGCGTACGACGCCGCCAGGGTGCAGACCGGCCAGTCCGAGCCGAACATCAGCCGGCCGGGGCCGAACGCGCGCAGCACGGTGTCCCAGTACGGGCGCAGCGGCGCGAGGAGCCGGGTGCCCCCTCCCCACAGCGTCCGGTCCGTCTCGGTCACCAGGCCCGACACCTTGCCCACCGTGTTGGGCAGCCCGGCCAGCGCCTCGACGTCCGAGGCCCAGGGTTCCAGCGCGCCGGAGGCGACCGGCGGCTTGCCCAGGTGGTCCAGGACGAAGGTGAGGCCGGGCAGCCCGGCCGCGGCCCGCACGCAGGCCGGCAGCTGGTGCGGGAGGACGACGAGGTCGTAGACCAGGCCGGCGTCGGCGACGGCGGACAGTCCCCGGCGGACGTCGGCGCGCAGCAGCCAGTCGGGGTCGGGTTCGCCCTGGACCTGGTGGCGGACGCCCTTCAGGTACCGGCCGCCGGGGAGTGCGCGCAGCCGGGCCAGTTCGTCGGCGACGTCCGGGCGGGTGAGGTCGGTCCAGCCGACGACGCCCGCGACCAGGTCGTGGGAGGCTGCGAGGGCGAGGAGCTCGGGCGTCTCCTCGGCGACGGTGACCGTCTGCACCAGGACCGTGCGGTCGACGCCGGCGGCGCGGGCCTCGGGCAGGAGGTCGGCCAGGGTGAAGTCCCGGCGCAGCGGCCGCAGTTCCGGGCCGGTCAGCCAGTCCTGGTCGCGGACCGAGAGGTCCCACACGTGGTGGTGCGCGTCCACGGTCACGGCAGTTCCCCGGCCGGGACGGGCGCCTCGGGCGGCAGGAGGCCGCTCTCCCGCAGTTCCCGCCAGAAGGCGGCGGGGACGGGGGCCGCGAACTGCTCGGCGCAGTCCTCGGCCTCGGCCGCCGAGCGGGCCCCGGCCAGGACGCTGGCGACCGCCGGATGGGCGGCGCAGAAGGCCAGGGCGGCGGCGCGCAGGGTGGTGCCGTGCCGTGCGGCGACGGCCGCGAGCCGCAGGGCGCGCTCGACCAGCTCCGCGGGCGCCCGGGCGTAGTCGTACGTCGCCGTCGGCCCCGGGTCCGCCAGCAGGCCGGAGTTGAAGGCGCCCCCGATCACCACCGAGACCCCGCGTTCCCCGGCGGCCGGGAGGAGGTCGGTGAGCGCCCCCTGGTCGAGGAGCGTGTAGCGGCCGGCGCACAGCACCACGTCGACGTCGGTGTCGCGGACGAAGCGGGTGAGCATCGCCGTCTGGTTCATGCCGGCGCCGATCGCGCCCACCACGCCCTCCGAGCGGAGCTGCTCCAGGGCGGGGTAGCCCTCCCGGAAGGCCTCCTCGGCGTGGTCGTCGGGATCGTGGAGGTAGACGACGTCGACGCGGTCCAGGCCGAGGCGTTCCAGGCTGGCCTCCAGGGTGCGGCGGACGCCGTCGGCGGTGAAGTCCCAGACGCGGCGGTGGGTGGCGGGGACGGCGAAGCCGTGGGCGAGGTCGTCGCCGGCGCCGTCGGCCGGCTCGAGGCGGCGGCCCACCTTGGTCGACACCGTGTACGCGGCGCGCGGGTGCGCGCGCAGGGCCGCGCCGAGGCGCCGTTCGGACAGGCCGAGGCCGTAGTGCGGCGCGGTGTCGAAGTAGCGGACGCCCCGGCGCCAGGCGGCGGACACGGCGGCGTGCGCCTGTTCGTCGTCGACCTCGGTGTACAGGCCGGCGATGCCGGCGGCGCCGAGACCGAGGGCGGTGACCTCGACGCCGCTGCGGCCGAGCCGGTTCACCGGTCCGCCGCCGGACGCGGCCGCAGCCCCTGCATGCCGCCGTCGACGGCGAGGGAGGTGCCGGTGGTGGCGCCGGACAGGGGGCTCGCCAGGTAGGCGACGGCGCCCGCGACCTCGGCGGCGGTGACCAGCCGGCCGGTGGGCTGGCGGGCCTGGAGGGCGGCGCGTTCGGCGGCGGGGTCGTCGGCGGCGTCGAGGAGGCGGCCGATCCATGGGGTGTCGGCGGTGCCCGGGTTGACGCAGTTGACGCGGATGCCCTCACGGACGTGGTCGGCGGCCATGGCGAGGGTGAGGGAGTGCACGGCGCCCTTGGTGGCGCTGTAGAGCGCGCGCTGCGGCAGGCCCGCGGTGGCGGCGACGGAGCAGGTGTTGACGATCGCCGCGTGCGGGGAGCGGCGCAGGTGCGGGAGGGCGGCGCGGGTGGTGCGGACCATGCCGACGACGTTGACGTCCCAGACGCGGTGCCACTCGGCGTCGTCGTTGTCCTCGACGGTGCCCTGCGCGCCGATGCCCGCGTTGTTGACGAGCACGTCCAGGCCGCCGAGGCCGGCCACGGCCGCCGCCACGGCCGCGCGGACGGACGCGTCGTCGCTGACGTCGGCGCGGTGGGCGAGCAGGGGCGCGCGGACGCCCGACGGGTCCAGGTCGAGGACGGCCACCCGGGCGCCGCGCTCGGCCAGCAGCTCGGCGGTGGCCCGGCCGATGCCGGAGGCGCCGCCCGTCACCAGGGCCCTCAGTCCCTCGAAGTCGCTCACGCGGTCCGTTCCTTCCGGTTCGTCTGCGGGTCCGTCTGCGGGTTCGTCGCGGGGTCGGCGGCCCAGAAGGCGCCGCCGGGGTAGGTGTACCGCGCGATCGACTCGGGCCGCATCGCGGCCGAGAAGCCCGGCGCGGTGGGCGCCGTGTAGTGGCCGTCGCGGATCACCACCGGGTCGAGGAAGTGGTCGTGCAGATGGCCGACGTACTCGATGACGCGGTCCTCGGTGGTGCCGGAGAGGGCGACGTAGTCGAACATCGCCAGGTGCTGGACGAGTTCGCACAGGCCGACCCCGCCCGCGTGCGGGCACACCGGGACGCCGAACTTGGCCGCCAGCAGCAGGACGGCGAGGTTCTCGTTGACCCCGCCGACGCGGGCCGCGTCGAGCTGGAGGACGTCGAGTGCGCCGGCCTGGAGGAGCTGTTTGAAGACGACGCGGTTCTGGACGTGCTCGCCGGTGGCCACCTTGACGGGGGCGACCGCCTCGCGGACGGCCGCGTGGCCGAGGATGTCGTCGGGGCTGGTGGGTTCCTCGATCCAGTAGGGGTCGAACTCCGCGAGGGCGCGGGTCCAGCGGATCGCCTCCCCGACGTCCCAGCGCTGGTTGGCGTCGATCGCCATCCGGACGTCCGGGCCGACCGCCGCACGGGCGGTCCGGCAGCGGCGCACGTCGTCGTCGAGGTCCGCGCCGACCTTGAGCTTGATCTGCCGGAAGCCGTCGGCGACGGCCCCGGCCGCGAGGCGGGTCAGCTTCTCGTCGTCGTAGCCGAGCCAGCCGGGGGAGGTGGTGTAGGCGGGGTAGCCCCGGGACAGCAGGTCCTCGGCGCGCCGCGCCGCGCCCTCCTTGCCGCGGCGCAGCAGGGCGAGGGCCTCGTCGGGGGTGAGGGCGTCGGTGAGGTAGCGGAAGTCGATCTGGCGGACCAGCCATGCGGGGTCGGCGTCGGCGAGCAGCCGCCACAGGGGCTTGCCGGCGCGTTTGGCGGCGAGGTCCCAGGCGGCGTTGACGACCGCGCCGATCGCCATGTGCATCACCCCCTTCTCGGGCCCCAGCCAGCGCAGTTGGCTGTCCCCGACGAGGTCGCGGCTCAGGGTGCCGGGGTCGGCGCAGAGCTCGTCGACGGAGCGGCCGACGACGTGCTCGCGCAGCGCCCCGATCGCGGCGACCTGCACCTCGTTGCCCCGGCCGATGGTGAAGGTGAACCCGTGGCCCTCGTGGCCGTCGGGCGCGTCGGTGCGCAGGACGACGTAGGCCGCCGAGTAGTCGGGGTCCGGGTTCATCGCGTCGGAGCCGTCGAGCTCGCGCGAGGTGGGGAAGCGGATGTCATGGGTGTCGACCGCGATGACGCGGGCGGGGGACGGGGGCGCCATGCCGCTTATTTATCAGACCACTTCCGGCCCAGGACACCCCTCGGACGCCGGATCGCCGTGATGCGACCGAAGTGGTCCGACCACCGGGGTGGCTAGACTGCGGCGCACCGGTGACGCGGACACCCCGGTCGCACCTGGTCGCGGGCGGCGCACCGGTGACGGGAGAGGTGACGTGGGGAAGGCCGACGAGATCCCGCCGGGCGGGCCCGCCGCCCCGAGGGGCACGGTGACGCAGCGCGCCATCGAGCGGATCAAGGCGATGATCGCCGAGGGCCGGCTGGAGCCGGGCCAGCGGCTGCCGGCCGAGCGTGATCTCGCGGCGCTGCTGGGCATCTCCCGCAGTTCGATGCGCGAGGCGATCCGGGCGCTCACCGTGCTGGGCGTCCTGGAGGCCCGGCACGGTTCCGGCATCTACGTGACGCGGCTCGAGGCCGGTGACCTCCTGGAGACGTTCGGGGTGGTGGCCGACCTCTCCCGCGGGTCGCGCCTGAGGGAGCTCCTGGAGGTGCGGCGGATCCTGGAGTCGACGGCGGCGGCGCTGGCCGCCGCCCGCATCACCCCGGAGGAACTCACGGTCGTCGAGGGCCACTTGGCGGCGATGAACGCCACCGACGACCCGGAGGAGATCCTCGCCCACGACCTGGCCTTCCACCGGCAGATCGCCGCGGCCGCCGGGAACGGGACGATGGCGGCGATCCTGGAGGGCCTGTCCTCGCGGACCTTCCGGGCCCGCGTCCGGCGCGGCCACCGCGAGGAGGGCGCCTTCGAGCGCACCCGCCGCGAGCACGCCGCGATCCACCGCGCCCTGGCCGCCCGGGATCCGGAGGCGGCCAGGGCGGCGGCGGCCGCGCACGTGGGCGCGGTGGAGGAGTGGCTGGGCGCGCGGCCCGGCGCGTGAACGTGCCCCGGTCCGTCCCGCCCCTCGACGCGGAGCGCTCCGCGAGGGCACAGTTCTCCCTGCGTACTCACCAGGAGGACCACTGCAGCGAGGAGCCCCCGTGACCGAGTGGGTCGGCCGGACCGCCGTCGAGATCGCCGCCGCCGTACGCGAGAAGCGGGTCTCCCCCCGGGAGGTGGTGGCCGGGCACCTCGCGCGGATCGAGCGGCTGGACGGCCGGGTGGGGGCGTTCCGTGCGGTGCGGGCCCGGGCGGCGCTCGCCGAGGCGGACGAGGTGGGGGCCCGCGCGGACCTGGCCGGGCTGCCCCTGGCCGGCGTGCCGGTGGCCGTCAAGGACAACCTCGCCGTGCGGGGCGAGTGCACCCGGATCGGCTCGGCCGCGACCCCGGACACGCCCGCGGGGGCCGACCACGTCACGGTGGCCCGGCTGCGGGCGGCCGGCGCCGTGGTCGTGGGACTGACCAACGTGCCGGAGCTGTGCGTCTTCGGGACCACCGAGGGCGTGCACGGCACCGCCCGCAACCCGTGGGACACCTCGCGCACGGCGGGCGGCTCGTCCGGCGGCAGCGCCGCCGCGGTCGCCGCCGGGCTGGTGCCGATCGCCCTCGGCAACGACGGCATGGGCTCCCTGCGCATACCGGCGGCCACCTGCGGCCTGGTCACCCTCAAGCCGGGGTCCGGGGTGGTGCCCGCGGGGATCGGCGAGGGCGACTGGTTCGGCATGTCCGAGAACGGTCCCCTGGCGACGACGGTCCAGGACGCCCGCCTGATGCTGTCGGTCCTGGCCGGCACCGAGGTCGTACGGCCCGAGGAGCCCGCCGTCCACCGGATCGCCGTCTCCGTGCGCAGCCCGCTGGCCGGGGTGACGGTGAGCGAGCCGTACGTCGGCGCGGCGCGCGAGGCCGCCGGGGCGCTGGCGCGGGCCGGGCACCGGGTGCGGCGGGCCGATCCGCCGTATCCGCTGTCGATCGGCGTCACCTCGCTCGCGCACTGGACGGCGGGCACGGCCGTGGACGCCCGGGGCCTGGACGCGCGGCTGCTGGCCCGGCGCACCCGGGTGCACGCCGCCCTCGGCCGGCGCTTCCTGCCGTCGGTCCGCACGGGCACCGCGCGCGACGCGCTGCGCCGCCGGCTGGAGCCGTTCTTCGCGGAGCACGACGTGCTCCTCACGCCGGCGCTCGCGCGGCGCTCGCCGACATCGGCGCCGTGGCACGAGCGGGGCTGGCTGCGCAACGTCCTGGCGAACACCGCCTGCTCGCCGCTGACACCGCCGTGGAACCTGACCGGCTGGCCGGCGGCGGTGGTCCCGGTCGGGACGCTGCCGTCGGGCGCGCCCACCGCCGTCCAGTTGGTGGGGCCGCCCGGATCGGAGGCGCAACTGCTGCGGCTGGCGGAGCAGTTGGAGGAGCTGCGGCCGTGGCGGCGGACGGCGCCGCTGACCTGAGACCGCGGGGTAGGGCTTCACACGGGCGTGTCACACGCACGCCCGTGCGGCAGGCGATCGCGCCGGGTCACGCCCGGGGTGTCAGTCCACGCTGGGCAGGATGTGGGGCTCGGCGAGGTCGTCCTCGTAGCCGGCCAGACGGATGGGGGCCGAGCGGGCCCACACGTCGAGACTGCCGAGTTCCCCGGGCCTTCGGCCCGCGCGCTCCGTGCGTTCCTTGGGGCGCTGTTCGCGATTCGTCTTCTCCGGTGTCACCGCGCACTCCTTATGTGTCGGTCACCCTCGGGCGTGCCGGCCGGTCTGCGGTCCCGTCGCTCGACGCGTCCTCGGGTCTGTCTGCGAAAGCTGTTCGGACGCGGTGGCGCCGGTAACTCCGAGGAGAGCAGGCCGTGGTGAACCGGCTTTCCCATGACGGACCGTGGGTGTGGGTGGCACTCCGTACTGCTGTCCGTCCGCTACAGATTAACCAAATGAGCAAGGGGTCGCTCGATAGGGCTCGAAAATTTGGGGTAACAATGGCACTTCGCGTACATGTCCCCGCACGTGAAGTGAACCCTTCCGCCGGTGCGCGCGCCCGGCGGACTTCACCCGGACGGCCTACGGCCGGACACGGCGGCGCCCGCCGCCGCCCCGTCGCCGCGCAGTTCAGGTGCCGTTGGTCCGGTCGCAAGGTCGCCATGGTCTGCTGAGGGACCACTACGGCTGTCTCGCGGGAGGACTGACGCATGGAGCTGCGCAGCGTCGAGGAGCTGATGGACCTGCTGTACGCGGGGCGGGGCGTGTGGGACGTCCCGGAGCAGTGCGCGCACGGGGTCGACCTGCACGAGCACGCGCTGCAGACCGCCGCCCTGCTGCGCCGGAGCCGCCCCGCCGACAAGGAACTGCAGGTCACGGGCCTCGTCCATCCCATAGGCCGGCTGCTGCGGCCCGCCGACGTCGCGGGCCGGGCGCGGTGCGCCGCCGACGCCGTACGGCCGCTGCTCGGTGAGCGGGTGGCGCGGCTGCTGCGCCGGCACCCCTGGCACGGGCCGACGGCCGACGACGACCTGCTCGGTCTGCGCCAGGCCGACGCGGACGGACGGGTCGCCGGGGTCGACGCGGGGGTGCTGGAGGACTGGCGGACGGTGCTGGAGCTGGTGTCGGCGCGCAACGCGCGCCTCGGCGCCGTCGACTGAGCCGCCGGTGGGCGGCGGGCCGTCGGCGGGACCCTCCCGGCATCCGCCGCGACGGCGCCGGCGGCCTGCGGGGACCCCCGGCCGCCCGGCGGACGCGGGCCGACGCCCGCCCGGCGCCTACCACTTGCCGGGTGCGTAGTCCTTGAGGAAGACGCCGTACAGGTCCTCGCCGGCCTCGCCGCGCACGATCGGGTCGTACACGCGGGCCGCGCCGTCGACCAGGTCGAGCGGGGCGTGGAAGCCGGCCTCGGCGAGGCGCAGCTTGTCGAAGTGCGGGCGCTCGTCGGTGATCCAGCCGGTGTCGACGGAGGTCATGAGGATGCCGTCGGTCTGGAACATCTCCTGGGCGCTGGTCCGGGTGACCATGTTCATCGCGGCCTTGGCGGCGTTCGTGTTCGGGTGGCCCGCGCCCTTGTAGCCGCGGCCGAAGACGCCCTCCATCGCGGAGACGTTCACGACGTGGGCGCGTCCGCTCGCCGCCCTCCTCGCCGCCTCGGCCATGGCCGGGCGGAGCTTGCTGATCAGGATGAACGGCGCCGTGTAGTTGCACAGCTGGGTCTCGAGCAGTTCCACCGGGGAGATCTGCTCGATGGTCTGCACCCAGGTGTTGGTGTCGACGACGTCCGGGACCAGGCCGCCCGCGTCGATGGCGGTGCCGTCGAGGTGCCGGGCCACGCTGGCGTTGCCCGCGACCAGGGCGAGGTCGGCGACCTTCTGCGCGTCCAGGCCGCCGGTGCCCACGGGGAGCGCGGCCAGCCCGTCGACGGCGCCGGAGTTGAAGGCGCCGATGACGTGGTGGGCGGGCAGCTCGCCGGCGGGCAGCGGGGCGCTCTCGCCGTCGACGAGGGCGGCGTAGGCGGAGGGCAGCCGGCGCACGGTCTGCGTCGCGTTGTTGATGAGGATGTCGAGCGGGCCCGCCTCGGCGACCTGCTCGGCGAGGGCCACGGCCTGCGCCGGGTCGCGCAGGTCGATGCCGACGACCTCCAGGCGGTGCAGCCAGTCGGCCGAGTCGTCCATGGCCTTGAAGCGGCGTATGGCGTCCTTCGGGAAGCGCGTGGTGATCGTGGTGTGCGCCCCGTCGCGCAGCAGCCTGAGCGCTATGTACATGCCGATCTTGGCGCGGCCGCCGGTGAGCAGCGCGCGCTTGCCGCCGAGGTCGGCGCGGACGTCGCGCTTGGCGCGGTTCAGGGCCGCGCAGTCCGGACAGAGCTGGTGGTAGAAGTAGTCGACCTCCACGTACCGGGTCTTGCAGGTGTAGCAGGACCGGGGGCGCTGGAGGATGCCCGCGATCTTGCCCGCCTCGGTGACCGACGACGGCAGGATGCCCTCCGTCTCGTCGTCGATGCGCTGGGCCGAGCCGGTCGCGGTGGCCTCGGTGACCGCCTTGTCGTGCGCGGTCTTGGCGGCCCGGCGCTCCTGGCGGCGGCGCTGCTTGACCGTGCGGTAGACGCCGGCGGTGGCGCGGCGCACGGCGATCGCGTCCGGGTGGTCGACCTCCAGCCTGTCGAGCTCCTCGAGCACGCTGAGGCAGACGGCCAGCCGCTCGGGGTCGATGCCCGGTCCGTACACGATCTCGTCCACGGTCTCGCCCGTGATCGCCGAGCCGTCCTCTGTCACCGTCATCGCGCTGCCGTTTCCCTGCTCACCGTGCGGCGCTCCGACCGCGCCCGCTTTCGAACGCGGAAGTCTACGGAGCGCCGGGGCACACCTCCAAACGCGCGGGGGTCAAGGGCCGCAGGCCGTGATGAGCGTCTCCACCTCCTCGGACAGCGCCCGCGCGAACCGGTCGAGGTCGGGGACCGCCTCGGCGTCGGCGACCAGCCCGTAGTGGACGCGGCCGCGGTACGTGGAGACCGCGACCGCCAGCGACTGGCCGCGGGCGAGCGGGGCGTACGGGTACACCTCCGTGACCGGGTTCCCGCCGAGCTTCAGGCCGAGGCCGGGCAGCGGCACGCTGGTGACCAGGATGTCGAACCAGAGCCGGGCCGCCTGGCCGACCAGCGGTCCGCCGAGGCGGTGGCCGAGGGCCGGGACGTGGTCGGCGAGCAGCGCGACGGCGCCGGCGCCCCGGCCGGGCCCGGCGTCCTTGTTGCGGTCCATGGCGGCCCGGACCGCGGCGAGGCGGCCGAGCGGGTCCGGGTCGTCGACGGGAAGCCGCATCAGGTAGCCGGAGAGCCGGTTGCCCTGCGGGTGGGCGGTGCGCGGGCGGCGCTGGGAGACGGGGATGAGCGCGCGCGGCGCGACGCCCTCGCTGCCGTCGCCGCGCTCGTCGAGCCAGCGGCGCAGGGCGCCGGCCACCACCGCGATCAGGACGTCGTTGACGGTGCCGCCGACGACCTTGCGGACGCGGTGCACGTCGTCGAGGTCGATCATCACGCCGGCGGTGCGCCGGGTGCCGGTGGGGCCGGCGGTGAGCGCGGCGGTCGACTGCCGGGCCAGGGTGTGGACGGCGACGGAGGCGCCGATGTCGAGGGCGCGGCCCACGTCGGACAGCGCACCGCGCAGCAGGCCGGGCAGCCGGCGCACGTCGGGCAGGGAGGGACGGGCCGGCTCGGCCGGCCGGGGCCGGGGCGCGGGCAGGTCCATGGGGTCCAGGACGGCCGCGGCGAGCGCGAGCGCGCGCAGGCCGTCGGCGAGGGCGTGGTGGAACTTGAACAGCACGGCGAACCGGTCGGCCTCCGGCCCCGGCAGGACGTGCGCCTCCCACGGCGGCCGGCCGCGCCGCAGCGGCCGTTCCATGAGCCGGCCGGCCTCGGCCTGGAAGTCGGCGGCGGGCACGTGCAGCCGTACGTGGTTCAGGGGGTCGAAGCGGGGGTCGGGCTCGCGTACGGCGCCGCCGAAGGCGGGTGGCTGCCACACGTCCCGGATCCGCATGCGCAGGCCGGGGACGGCGGCCGCACGGGCGGCGAGCAGGTCGGCAGCGTGCGCGGCGGCACTGGGCGACTGCGCCGAGAAGACACCGAGCGCGCCGAGGTGCATCGGGTGCTCGGGGGACTCGATGTTCCAGAACGCCAGGTCGAGAGGGGCCAGCAGATCATCAGCAGTCACGGGCTTGCCTCGCGTCGTCGACGGGGTGAGGCAGCAGTCAATCGCCTCCGGGCGATTACGGTCAAGCACGGTCGGGCTACGTACAGTTAACTGTCGATCAAGCGTGTCGAACGCACCATCGAGTCGGGCAAGCGGTATCGATCACGACTCGCCCGTCCCGGGTCGTCGTGACCCGCCGTCCCGGATCGACGCGACTCGGCCGTCCCGGGTCGCCGGACGGCCCGGTCACGTCACCTGCCGGCCCTTGCCGAGGGCGATCACCCCGTTCTTGGACACCGTGTACAGGTCCGCGTCGCGCTCCGGGTTCACCCCGATGGTGGCACCGGGCGGGACCTCGACGTTCTTGTCCAGGACCGCCCCGCGCACCACCGCGCCCCGGCCGATGTGGACGTTGTCGTGCAGGATCGAGCCCTGCACCACCGCGCCCGGGTCGACCCGCACGCCCGGCGACAGCACGGACCGGGTGACCTGCCCGCGGATCAGGCACCCCGCGCTGACGATCGACTCGCTGGCCATGCCGCCGGCGCCCAGTCGCGCCGGGGAGAGCTGGTTGGAGTGCGTGTAGATCGGCCAGCTGCGGTTGTACAGGTTGAAGGCCGGGCGCTCGGCGATCAGGTCCATGTGGGCGTCGTAGTACGCGTCCAGCGTGCCGACGTCCCGCCAGTAGCCCTGGTCGCGGGTGGTCTCGCCGGGCACGTGGTTGTCGCCGAAGTCGTACAGCGCGGCCTCGCCGCGCCGGGTGAGCTGGGGCAGGATCGAGCCGCCCATGTCGTGCACGGACTCCTCGTCCTCGGCGTCGCGCTCGAGCGCCTCGATGAGGGCCTTGGTGGTGAAGAGGTAGTTGCCCATCGAGGCGAACACGCACTCCGGGTCGTCCGCGAGGCCCGGCGGGTCGGCGGGCTTCTCCAGGAAGCGCTCGACGGTCCGCCCGTCCGAGCCCGGCGTGATCACGCCGAAGGACGACGACTCGGTGCGCGGCACCCGGATGCCGGCCACCGTCACGCCCGCCCCGCTGTCGATGTGCTGGGCGAGCATCTGGCGCGGGTCCATGCGGTAGACGTGGTCGGCGCCGAACACGGCGACGTACTCGGGCCGCTCGTCGTAGACCAGGTTCAGCGACTGGAGGATGGCGTCGGCGCTGCCGAGGTACCAGCGCGGGCCGAGCCGCTGCTGGGCCGGGACCGGGGTGACGTAGTTGCCGAGCAGGCTGGACATCCGCCAGGTGGTGGTGATGTGCCGGTCCAGCGAGTGCGACTTGTACTGCGTCAGGACGCAGATGCGCAGGATGTCGGCGTTGACCAGGTTGGACAGGACGAAGTCGACGAGGCGGTAGGTGCCGCCGAAGGTGACCGCGGGTTTCGCGCGGTCCGCCGTGAGGGGCATCAGGCGTTTGCCCTCCCCGCCCGCCAGCACGATCCCGAGCACCGAAGGTCCCCCACCACGCACGGCCGCTCCCCTCACCCTGGTTGACCCAACACTGCCCCGCGCGGGGCGTCCTACGCCTGTTTGAGGATCTCCTCGTACAGCCGGACCGTGCGCCGGGCCACCGCGTCCCAGCCGAACTCGCCGACCGCGCGGGCCCGTCCGGCCTCGCCCATGCGGCGGGCGGCCTCCGGGTCCCCGAGGACGGAGTCCAGCGCCCGCGCGAGGCCCGCCTCGAACTCCTCGCCCTCTTCGCCCGGCGGGACCAGCAGACCGGTCGTCCCGTCCTCGACGACCTCGGGGATGCCGCCGACCCGGGAGGCCACGACGGGCGTGCCGCAGGCCATCGCCTCCAGGTTGACGATGCCGAGGGGTTCGTACACCGACGGGCAGACGAACACGGCCGCGTGCGTCAGGAGTTGGATCACCTCGGCACGCGGCAGCATGCGCGGGATCCAGTGCACGCCGTCCCGGACGCGGCTCACCTGCTCGAACAGCTCGCGGAACTCCCGGTCGATCTCCGGGGTGTCGGGCGCGCCGGCGCACAGCACGACCTGCGCCGCGGGGTCGATGTCCCGCACGGCGCGCAGCAGATGGGGGACGCCCTTCTGGCGGGTGATCCGGCCGACGAACAGCACGTACGGGCGGGACGGGTCGAGGCCGGTCCGGGCGAGGGCGTCGGTGCCGTGGTCGGGCCGGTACAGGGCGGTGTCGATGCCGTTGTGCACGACGTGCACCCGGTCCGGGTCCAGCGCCGGATAGCAGGCGAGGACGTCCTCGCGCATCGCGCCGGAGACCGCGATCACCGCGTCGGCGGCCTCGACGGCGGTCCGCTCGGCCCAGCCGGACAGCGCGTACCCGCCGCCGAGCTGCTCGGCCTTCCAGGGGCGCAGCGGCTCCAGCGAGTGGGCGGTCAGCACGTGCGGGACGCCGTACAGCTCCTTGGCGAGGTGGCCGGCGAGGTTGGCGTACCAGGTGTGGGAGTGGACCAGTTCCCGGCCCTCCAGGGCGGCGGCCATGGCGAGGTCGACGGAGAAGGTGCGCAGCGCGTCGTTGGCGCCGTCCAGGGCGGACCAGGGGCGGTGGCGCAGGACGCCGGCCGCCCTCTCCGCCGAGGAGACCTCGCCCCAGCAGTGCACCTCCAGGTCGACGAGCCCCCGCAACTCGCGGGCGAGGAACTCGACGTGGACGCCCGCGCCGCCGTACACGTCCGGGGGATACTCCCGGCTCAGCAGTCCCACTCGCACCCGGAATCCCCCATTCGCCGTGGCCGGTTCCCTCATGGTCACCCAGACGGGGCGCGTGGGGAAGAGCGCGGGGGCCGTACGAAGCAGCAGTCGCCGCAGACGCCCCCGCCCGGCACCCGGTAGTACAGGCAGCAGCTGCGGCGGCGGAAGGCGGTGCCGGCGAACGTGCCGGCGCCGGCCAGCAGGGGGTGGGTGAACAGTTCCGCGGTGAGGGCGTGCGAGCGGGCGCGGACGTCCGCACGGCCGTGTTCCCGCGCCCACCGGTCCAGCTGCCGGGCCGCGCCGGCCAGCGCCGACGCGGCGTTGCCGCGCAGCAGGCCCGGGGCGAGCGGACGGCGGCCGCGCAGGGCGCCGGCCAGGGGTTCGAGGTGACCGTGGAGCACGGCCTCGGCCAGGGCCGCCGCGTCCCCGGGCCGGGCCCGGACCTCCGTCAGCCACAGGTCGTCCGGGGCGCTGCCGTCCGGGTCCCAGCGCAGCAGCCGCGGGTCCAGGTCGGGCAGCGCGCCGTACAGGGCGGCGCAGCCGAGCGCCACCGACCACAGGCGGGCGGCCAGGCCCTGGTGGGCGACGGAGGCGGCGATCCGCGCCTCGGGGGCGCGCAGGGCGCCGGCGACCTTGCGGATCCGGGACCCCAGGGGATCCCCGTGAACGCTCGAGGGCTCGTGCGCGTATGTCCGGGCGAGGGTCGGCAGCGCGACGGGCGGCTCTCCCGCCGCGGGTGACGCGGTGCGCAGGGCGAAGAAGCCACCGAGCGGGCGGAGGGCGGCGAGATCGGGGTCGAGGTCCACGAAGGGCAGTAGTACCAGGGCCGGCGGGAGGCGGGACCGCCGGTGTCCGTCGGGCGGCACCCCCCTTGGGGAGGAGTCCGGGCGCGTCGTACTCCATCGGCAGTAGGACGCATTGAGTGCTCAGGGACGACGACGGGAACAGTTCGGCACGGCATCGTGTTATGCATGAGAGCCGACCGTTCGCCGCGCCGGGCCCCCGGCCCCCGCCTCCCGCAGAGGAGCAGCCGATGAGCGCCCTCGCGTTGTCCGTGCTCCTGTCGCTCGTCTCCGCCGTCGCCTACGCGGGCGGGGCGATCGTGCAGGAGCAGGTCGCGGTGTCCTCCGGCGAGCAGTACGCGCCGCTGCGCCGGCCCGGCTGGTGGGCGGCGGTCGCGCTGAACGGTCTCGGCGGCCTGCTGCACGTGGTGGCGCTCGCGTACGGTCCCCTCAGCCTCGTCCAGCCGCTGGGCGCCCTGACCATCGTGGTGGCGCTGCCGATGGCCGCGCTGTTCGTCGGCCGCAGGGCCGGGGCGACGGCCTGGCGCGGCGCCGTCATGGCGACCGTCGGCCTGGCCGGTCTGCTGTCGCTGGTCGGCGCGGCCGAGGCGCAGTCGCTCAGCACCCCGCAGCGGGTGGCGGCGGCGCTCGTCACCGGCGGCGCGGTGGTGGCCCTGATGATCGCCGGGCGGGCCGCGCACCGGCACCCGGCGGTGCGCAGCATGCTGCTGGCGACCGCGTCCGGCGTGGCCTTCGGCATGTCGTCGGTGTTCACCAAGACCGTCGCGGTCGACTGGACCGGCGGCGTCTCGGCCGCCGGCCTGCCCTCGCTCGCCGTGATCGGCGTGCTCGCCACGGCGGGCATGCTGCTGTCGCAGGCTTCCTACCGGGGCGGCGGCCTGACGGCCCCGCTGGCGACGTTGACCGTGGTGAACCCGGTGGTGGCGGCCGCGGTCGGCATCACGATGTTCGGCGAGACCTTCCGCTACGGCAGCACGGGCACCGCGCTCGCGCTGAGCTGTGGTGTGGTGGCGGCCGGTGGCCTGATCCTGCTGACCACCGAGCGGCTGACGGGCTCGCAGCCGGAGCCGGCGTCCGTGCCGGAGCCGGCGTCCGCCCCGGACACGGCGTTCGCGCCCGGCACGGCGTTCGCGCCGAAGACGGTGTTCGTCGCCGAACCGTCCGGCGCGTTCCCGCGGCAGCGGGTCGCGGCGCGGCGGGAGGACGCCGGGGAGGCCGTCCGGGCGGGCGCCCGGGAGGACCACCTCCACGACGACGTCCGGGACGCCCTGCGCGAACGCGTCATGGACATCCTCGTGGCGGCCCGGTCCCCGCAGCGGCCGGAGCCGGTGGCGGCCGCGTCGCCCGCGTCCGCCGCCGTCGGCCCCCTGCTCCCGTACGGGCCGTTCCACGACGGCCCGTACGTCACGGTGGCGCCCGTCGCGGACCGGCGCCACGAGTGGGTCAGATCCTGACGCCGCCGGCTCTCAGATAGGCCACCGGATCGACATCCGAACCGAAACCGGGCCCCGTCCGCACCTCGAAGTGCAGATGCGGGCCCGTGCTGTTGCCCGTGGAGCCGGACCGGCCGATACGCTGCCCGGCGCCCACCGACTGCCCGTCCTTCACGGAGATGGCCGAGAGGTGCGCGTACTGCGAGTAGCGGCCGTCGGCGTGCCGGATGACCACCTGGTAGCCGAAGGAGCCGCCCCAGCCCGCGGTCACCACCCGGCCCGCCGCGACGGCCTGCACGGACGTGCCGGTGGGCACGGGGAAGTCGACGCCGGTGTGGTAGCCCTTCGACCAGGAGGAGCCCGTCGCGTGGTAGGGCGTGCCCGTGCCGGCGGCGACGGGCGCGACGAGCGAGCGGCCGTTCGACGACTTCCTGCCGGTGGACTTCTCGTCGTCGGCCTTCTCGTCCTTGTCCGAGGAGGTCTTCTCCGTGCGGGAGCCGGAGGCGCCGCCCGGGGCCGTCGTCGCGCCGGCCTGCCCGCGCAGTCTCAGCCGCTGGCCGGGCACGATCAGGTCGGGGTCCGCGCCGACGGTGGCCCGGTTGGCGGCGTACAGCCGCTGCCAGCCGCCGCGGACGTCCTGCTCGTCGGCGATGCCGGAGAGGGTGTCGCCGCGCACCACCGTGTACATCTCGGCGGTGCCCGCGCGTGACTGCGGCGTGGTCTGCGGCTGCACGTCCTTCAGCGAGCTCTTGGCCTGCTTGGCGGACGTGCCGCTCGACGTGCCGCTCGGGTGGATGTCGGGGGTGTCGCCGCCCCGGGTGAGTCCGGCGCGCACCGAGCAGGCCGGCCAGGCGCCGGGCCCCTGGCCCTCCAGCACCTTCTCCGCGACGGCGATCTGCTGGTCCTTGGTGGCGAGGTCGGCGCGCGGCGCGTACCGCGTGCCGCCGAACGCCTCCCAGGTGGACTGGGTGAACTGCAGGCCGCCGTAGTAGCCGTTCCCGGTGTTGATGTCCCAGTCGTTGCTCGACTCGCACGCGGCGACCTTGTCCCAGGTGTCCACGTCGGCCGCCTGGGCGGCGCCGGTGCCGATGAGCGGGAGGGCCATGCCGGCGCCGCCCGCCGTGACGGTGAGCGAGGCCCGGTTGATCCTGTTCGGCTGATACCGGCGGTGCCGGCCGCGTACGGCCATGGAGATCCCCCTCGACATGCGTCAGGAGGGGCAAAAGTAAGGGCCGCCGACCGGCCGGGACAAGACGACAATCGGCCGCCCTGTCTCAACTCGACCGGGAGGCGACGCCTGTTGCGCGGCGCCGGGAGGGGGGAGGCTTCGCGGGGCGGGCAGCCGCGGTGCACCGGGGCGCGGGCCGGGCGTACCGGGGCGCGGACGCCGCGGGCCGGGACACGGACGCCGCGGGCCGGGCCCACCGGCGCGCCAGGGCGGTCCGCGGGGCCGACGGGGTGAGACTGGCGGGAACGACCGGCACCATCGAGTACAGGACCAGCACAGGACCCCTGAGGAGCCAACGGTATGAGCACGTCAGCCCAGATCGGCGTCACGGGACTCGCGGTCATGGGCCGCAACCTCGCCCGCAATTTCGCGCGCAACGGCTACACGGTCGCGGTGCACAACCGGACGGCGGCGCGGACGCACGCCCTGCTGGAGGAGTTCGGGCAGGAGGGCGACTTCGTCGCGGCCGAGACCGCCAAGGAGTTCGTGGCGGCGCTGGAGCGCCCCCGCCGACTGGTGATCATGGTGAAGGCCGGGGAGCCGACGGACGCGGTGATCCAGGAGTTCGCCCCGCTCCTGGAACCCGGCGACATGATCATCGACGGCGGCAACGCGCACTTCGCCGACACCCGGCGCCGGGAGCGCGAACTGCGCGAGCAGGGCATCCACTTCGTCGGCACGGGCATCTCCGGCGGCGAGGAGGGCGCGCTGCACGGGCCGAGCATCATGCCGGGCGGTTCCACGGAGTCGTACGAGTCGCTCGGCCCCATGCTGGAGAAGATCTCCGCGAAGGCGGCGGACGGGGCGCCGTGCGTGACGCACGTCGGCCCCGACGGCGCCGGGCACTTCGTGAAGATGGTCCACAACGGCATCGAGTACGCGGACATGCAGCTGATCGGCGAGGCCTACCAGTTGCTGCGGGACGTCGGCGGGTACTCCCCCGCCGAGATCGCGGACGTCTTCCGCACCTGGAACACCGGCCGGCTGGACTCGTACCTGATCGAGATCACGGCGGAGGTGCTGTCGCACGTGGACGCGGCCACGGGCGAGCCGTTCGTGGACGTCGTGGTGGACCAGGCGGAGCAGAAGGGCACCGGCCGCTGGACCGTGCAGATCGCGCTGGACCTGGGCGTTCCGGTGTCGGGCATCGCGGAGGCCGTCTTCGCGCGCTCGCTGTCGGGCCACGCGGGGCTGCGGGAGGCGTCGCGGCAGCTGGCGGGGCCGCGGCCGGCCGCGCTGGACCGGGCGGAGGCACAGGCGTTCGCGGACCGGGTCGAACAGGCGCTGTACGCCTCCAAGATCGTGTCGTACACGCAGGGCTTCCACGAGATCGCCGCGGGCAGCGAGGAGTACGGCTGGGACATCGACCTCGGCGCCGTCTCCGCCATCTGGCGCGGCGGCTGCATCATCCGGGCCGCCTTCCTCGACCGGATCCGCGCCGCGTACGACGCGCGGCCGGACCTGCCGAGCCTGCTGTCCGACGAGACGTTCGCCTCCGAGATCGCCGCCGCGCAGGACGCGTGGCGCGAGGTGCTGGTGTCCGCGACGCTCCAGGGCGTGCCCACGCCGGGCTTCGCGGCGGCGCTCGCGTACTACGACGCCCTGCGCGCCGAGCGGCTGCCCGCGGCGCTCACGCAGGGCCAGCGGGACTTCTTCGGCGCGCACACGTACCGGAGGGTGGACCGGGACGGCGCGTTCCACACGCTGTGGGGCGGGGACCGGTCGGAGGTGGAGGCGTGACGCCTGCCGGACGGGGCGGGTGGCGCGGCTCCTGCCGGGCGGGGTCGGCGTCGTGGCGCCCGCCGGGCGGGCCGGCGTCGTAGCGCCCGCTGGGCGGAGTCGGCGTCATGGTGCCCGGCCCGCCCGGCCGGCGTCGCGGCACTGCGCGGCGGGTGTCGTGGCACCGCCGGGCGGGTGGGGCTTCGCAGCACCCCGCCCGGCGACGCGGACGCGGGGATCGTGGCGCCCGCCGGGTGAGGGGGCGCGCGCATCACGCCCGCCGGGCGAGGCGGGCGCACGGTCCGCGGCGCCGCGCCCGCCGTCGTGGGTCAGGTGAGCGGAGGGCCCGGCTCGGGGTTCGGGACGGGCTCCGGTCCCGGTGGGACCGGCGACGGGGAGGGGTCCGGGGGCGGTGGAGCGGGAGGCGGTACGGGATCCGGGCCGGGCGGCGGTTCGGGGGGCGGCGGAGCCGGGGGCGGCGCGGGGTCCGGGCCGGGCGGCGGTTCGGGGGGCGGCACCGGGGTGGGGTACGGCTCCGGTCCCGGCGTCGGCGGCGGCTGGACGGGGTCGGGATAGGGGTTCGTCATCGTGTCCTCCGGCCAGTGGTCGAGCGTGGCTCTGGACTACTCCCCCGCGTACCCGGCGGCGGCGCGGACAGTCACCCGGTGGTGGCAGCCGGTGCGCCCGCCCGGGCCCCTCCGGTCGCGGAGCGACCGCCCCGTGCCCGGCCGGGCACGGGGCGGAACGCTCGTGGTCCCGCCGGGATCAGAACCGGCCGGGGTGGGCGCGCAGCCAGTCCTTGGCGGCGGCGAGCAGCCCGGGATCGGCGGCCGGCGCCTCCTCGGGGTGCCGCTCGGCCCACTTCACGACGTACGGGCACAGCGGCGCGACGGGGGTCTCCTCGCGCGCGGCGACGGCGTACAGCTCACGGGCGAGGGAGCCCGCGATGCCCCGGCCCTCGTGGGCCGGTTCGACGACGGTGTGCACCGGCACCAGGGCGCGCCCGGGCGACTCCAGCACGAAGTACTCGATGCGGCCGACGACTTCGCCGTCCTCGCCGAGGGCTTCGAGGCGGCCGGCCGCCCGGTCGTCGCGGATCCGGATGTCGCTCATGGGCATGCTCCTGGTGTGACGGGTGCGGTGAGTGCGGTCGGCACGCGGTGGCCGCCGCGGGCGCCCCGGCCGGGACGGTCAGGCGGACACGGCCTGCGGGCTGCGCTCCTGGTCCGAGCCCGGCACCGGCTCCGACGGGTCGGCGCCCAGGGCCACGACGCGGTTGTCGCCGTCCACGTGCACCACCCGCGGCACCAGGGACCGGGCCTCGGCGTCGGTGACCTGAGCGTAACTGATGATGATCACCAGGTCTCCGGGGTGCACGAGGTGCGCGGCGGCTCCGTTGATCCCGACGACCCCCGATCCGCGCTCGCCCTCGATGACGTACGTCTCCAGTCGCGCGCCGTTGGTGATGTCGACGATGTGCACGAGCTCACCGGGCAGCAGGTCGGCCGCGTCCAGCAGGTCGGCGTCGATGGTCACCGATCCCACGTAGTGCAGGTCGGCCTGGGTGACGGTGGCGCGGTGGATCTTGGACTTGAACATGGTACGAAGCACGAGGAAACTCCCGATTTGTCTGCTCCCTGCCTGCTTTGCGCAGGTCAAGGGCGGCCTTCACTGTACACCGGCACGCCTCGGAGTCGATGGTCGTGAGGAACATCGCTTCTCATCGGGGACAGGGCTCCCTGCCGGGACTTCCGCGCCGACCAGGCAGTGGTGGCGCCACCGACCAGGTACCTGGTCGGACAACCCTTCAGGATGTTCGGGAACCTATGCTGACCACATGCCGACTTACCTGACGACGTGCCAGGTACGCGCTTCGTCGAGCATGGAGCCCCTCTCCGTGTCGACCTTGAAGGAGTTCAACGCGCCCGGCGGCCCAGCGAGGACGTCCTCGTCGCGCACTGCTGTCGCGAGGTCCTCCACGGAGCCGTACCGCGCGAGCTGTTCGGCGTTGCCGTGAAGGAACGCGGCGGACTCGCGGACGGTGTTCCCGCCCTGCGTCCGGACGTGACGGATCTCCGCTGTGAGCTTCTTGACGCTCGGCAGCCGCTCGTGGGGCATCAGTCCTTGCCAGGTGGTATGCGTCGAGCCGATCGGCTGAGCGAGCACGCCCTGTCGCGGCGGAGACGGGACCGGGGCCGGCTGTGCGCGGCCCGTCCCCGGATCGGCTCCCGGAAGGCGGGAGGTTCCCTGTGCGAAGCGCCATGGACCTTCGCGCCCGGCCGGTGCACGGCAGTGGGGCTGTTGCCCGCAGAGCAGCTGCGCCGTCAGGTGACATCGCTGTGCCGGTCGTCTGTCCTGCTGAGGTGGCGGTGTCCGACCCGTTCCTGCGCCAGGCGCCGGCCCTGCCCGAGGAGACTGGCCGCCTTGGGGCGCAGAGGCTCGGGGAGGAGCGCCTGGTGCACACGTGGGTATGGACGCCACACCGGTGGGAGGACCTCCTCGTCCGGCACGGCCTCATCCTGGAGTCCGTCATGGCGATCGACACCCCCATGACGCGAGCCCATCGGGGAGGACGGAGAGCGCAGCAGTGATCGGTACCGTATTCCGCAGCGAGGACGTACCCGTCGGCGAGCGGTTCGACCGTTGGAGGGAGTTGATCGACCAGAGCCGGGCCAACGATGCCAGCAGTCCCCATGCCGCCGACTTCCGGGCCGAGTTGCGGGTGATGGAACTGGGGCCGGTGACAGTGTGGCGGACGGCGTTCTCGCCCGCGACGTTTCGGCGAACCCGGCGGCGGATCCGGCGGAACGACGCCGAGCTCTACCATCTGTCCCTGCTGACCGACGGCAGACTGACGCTGCTCCATGAGCGCGGGGGGACGGCCACGATAGGCGCCGGTGGCGTTCTCGTGGACGCCAGTCGGCAGGCGTGCACATCGCATGCGTACGCCTCCGCAGCCTCGGCCGCCACGGCAGAGGGTCGGCCTGGTGTGGTGGCCGGTGTGGGCGTGGACCTTCCCAAGGATCTGCTGCCGCTGCCGCCGCGGCAGGTGGAACGGCTGCTCGGGCACGGGCTGTCGGCGCGGACCGGCCCGGGGGCGCTCCTGGCCGACTTCCTCACCGGAATGGACCGGCAGGCCGAAGCTCTGCGGCCGGTCGACGGGCCCCGTCTGGGCACCGTAACGCTGGACCTCGTCTCGGCCTTCTTCGCCCACGCCCTGGACACCGAGGCTGTCCTGCCTGCGGAAACCCGGTACGAGGTCCTCGGCCGGCGCATCCGGGCCTTCATCGAGCAGCACCTGCCCGACCCGGAGCTGACCCCGGGCACGGTCGCCGCCGCGCACCACATCTCCCTCAGCCACCTGCACCGCGTCTTCGGCGAACAGGCCCCGGGCGAGACGGTCGCCGCCTGGATCCGCACCCAGCGGCTGGAGAGGATCCGCGCCGACCTCGCGGACCCCGCGCTGCGCGACCTGCCCATCCACGCGCTCGCCACCCGGTGGGGCATGCCCCGTGCCTCCCACTTCACCCGGGCCTTCCGCGCCGCGTACGGGCTCTCCCCGCGCGACTACCGCGGGACGGCCTGCCGGAGCGAGCAGGCGAGGAGGGGGCCCGACACGAAGTGAGAAGACGGTGTGGACGGAACGGCAACACGGCCCGACGAAGATCGGGCAGTGTCGCGGTGCGCCGTTTCGAGGGCAGGGCGCGAAAGTGGAGGAGGGGGATTGAACACGCAGGATCCGACGTCGGCCACGGCCGCGTCCACGAGGGTGTGGCTCGTCACCGGGGCCACCTCCGGGTTCGGCCGCAGCATCGCCGAGGCCGCGCTCGCCGCCGGTGACACGGTCGTCGCGGCGGCCCGCCGACCGGCGGTCCTGGAGGACCTCGCCACGACGTACCCCGACCGGCTGATCCAGGTGGCTCTGGACGTCACGGACGCCACCGGCATCGACGCGACCGTCGCCGACGTGGTCGCGCGATTCGGCCGGATCGACGTCCTGGTGAACAACGCGGGGCGCGGACTGGTGGGCGCCGTGGAGGAGACCAGCGACCAGGAGCTCCGGGACCTGATGGAGCTGCACTTCTTCGGCCCCGCCCGCCTCACCCGCGCCGTCCTGCCGTACATGCGCGGCCAGAAGTCCGGTGCCGTGGTCCAGATGAGCAGCATGGGAGGGCGGCTGTCCTTCCCCGGTGTCGGCGCCTACTCGGCGACCAAGTTCGCCCTGGAAGGGCTGACGGAGGCGCTCGCCGCCGAGGTCGCCCCGTTCGGCATCAAGGCGCTCATCGTCGAGCCCGGCTCGTTCCGCACCTCGTTCGCCGACGGCGGCACGCTGCAGCAGACGGCCGAGATGCCGGAGTACGCCGAGACCGTCGGTGCCGTCCGCAGGGGCCTGACGGACAGCGACGGCAAGCAGGCAGGCGACCCGGCGAAGGCGGCCGCCGCCGTCCTGAAGGCGCTCGGCAGCGAGCACACCCCGCTCCGGCTCGCCCTGGGCAACGACGCGTTCGACGCGATCACTGCCCACACGGAGGCAGCCCGAGAAGAGGCCCGGGCCTGGGAGTCGGTCAGCCGCAGCACCGACTTCGACGTCTGAGGACCCCGGCCGTACACAGCGGTCGAACGCACCGGCCGTCGGCATTCTCGAAGGCACCGTCCGCACGCCGGTCCCTCCCGGAGATGGAGAAGACACCGATGAAGAAGATCCTCGTCGCCTCGGCCCTCGCCCTGAGCGTCCTCGGCATCACCGTGGCGACCGCGACCGCCGATACGCAGGCGCAGCAGTCGGTCCTCGCGGACCCCGCCTGCTGCTGACCGTCCGGTCGCCTGCTGAAGGCACCCGCACCCACGACGGAGCCCTTCGCCCGAAGCGAGGGGCTCCACGCGCAACGCGTGCCAGGCCACGACGACCGGGACACCAGGCGGTCGCCGCCCGCGTCAACTCCGCGGAGCGCGGATCGGCCGGGAAGAACGTCTCGATGGCGATCTCGTCGAGCGTCACGTCCCCCGGCGAGCCGAACACCGTCGTCGTGTGGAGCAGTACGAGTTCGCCGTACTCGCTCGCCAGCCGCAGTGGAACCACCAGCCCGTCCTCCGGACCGGCCACGGCCGCCCCGGCCACCGGGGCGGGACAGCTCTCCAACTCGGCGAGGAGCTCGGCGAGTCCGTCGGCCGCCGTCCGTTCCCACCGGCGCCGGACCCGGCGCAGCACATGGGCCCGCCACTGCGCGAGGTTCCGGATGCGCCCCGCCAGCCCGTCGGGTCTCAGCGTCACCTTCAGCACGTTGAACGGCTGCCCCCTCCCCTTACGCCCTCTTCCAGGCCGTCGCCCACGCCGCTCAGGAACAGCCGCGCGGCACGGTTCGCGGCCACCAACTCCCAGTGCACGTTCACCGCGAGTGCCGGATGGGGCTCGTGCCCCGTCAGGACGGCCTCCACCGCCTCGCGCGCCGCGCCCAGATCGGCCAGGGGACGCTCGGCGTGCACCGGTGCGTAACCCCCGGCGAGGTAGGGCGCGTTGCGTTCCCGCAGCGGCACCTCCAGCTCGTCGCACAGCCGCCGGATCATGTCCCGGCTCGGATGCGCGCGTCCCGTCTCGACGCAGCTCAGGTGCCGGGCGGACAGCTCCGCGGCGAGCGACACGTCGAGCTGGGAACGACGGCGCCGCTCACGCCAGCGCCGCAGCAGCGCTCCGACGGGTTCGGTGGTGGTCGTCATGCCCCTCAGGCTCTCCTCCCTCCCGCGCGACGGCAATGACCTCGGAGGTCATCGACGCGCCGCACGGGCACCCCGCACGGTGACGAACCGGGAGCACGACACGCTCCCTCGCCGGTGACCCACCGGAAGACCCACGGTCGAAAGGACAGCGGCCATGACCGAGACGCCCACCCTCCAGCCCTTCGACCTCGCCCGACTCGCCGACGCGTACGTGCGGTTCTGGAACGCCGGCACCGAGCACGAGCGGCACCGCGCCGCCGTGGCGGCCTTCACCGACGAGGTCGAGTACCGTGCCCCGGTCGGAGTCCTCAGTGGTACGCAGGCCCTGAAGGGCTTCCGCGACCAGTTCGTCGGCCACACCGGCACCGCCGAGTTCCGCCTGCGCGAGCGCGCCCAGTGCCACCACGCCCGCGCGCGCCTCGCCTGGGAGATCCGCACCGGCGACGACACGTGCTTCGCCACCGGCACGGACATCCTGCACCTCGACGAGGACGGCCGGATCAGCTCCGTCGCCGTCTTCCTCGACCGGGCTCCCGAGGGCTTCACGGCTCCCGGACAGCCGTGAACTTCGAGCGGTGTGCGGTCGCCCACTGGTGGAAGGTGCGGGGCGGGCTGCCGGTCAGCCGCTCGACGGTCGGGTAGACCCGCGATTCGTCGAGGGTGCCGTCGCCGTAGAAACCGAAGAACGCCCGGATGTACGGCTCCGGCACGCCCGCCGCGGCCATGTCGGCCCGGCCCTCCTCGTCCGACAGCGCGTGGAAGCGCAGGTCGCGCCCGAGGACCTCGGCCAGGACGGCCAACCGCTCGGCCGGCAGCAGCGGTCGGGGGCCGCTGAGCGGGTGGATCCGCTCCTCGTGGCCGGGGTCGAGCAGGGCGCGGACGGCGACGGCGGCGATGTCGTACGGGTCGACCGACGCGACCGGCACCGCGCCGAACGCGTCCCTGACGACATCGCCCGCCCGGAGCTGCGGCAGCCAGCGCAGCGCGTTCGACATGAAGGCGTTCGGCCGCAGGACCGTCCAGGCGAGGCCCGATTCCCTGACTGCGGTCTCCGAGTCGATCATGAACTCGGACAGGACGTTGTCGGTGTCGGTGGCGACGGCCGCGAAGCTGGAGAGCAGGACGACGCGTTCCACCCCGGCACCGCGCATCCGGGCGAGCAGCCCCCGCATGTCGCGGTAGCCGGGAAGCAGGAACACGCCCCGCACACCGTCGAGGGCGGGACCGAGCGAGTCAGGCTCGTTCAGGTCTCCGACCACCTGGTCCGCGGGCACGTCTGCGGGCTTGCGGACCAGGGCGCGTACGGGCTCTCCGGCGCGGGCGAGCGCCTGGACGACCTCGCCGCCGACGTTTCCGGTGGCTCCCGTCACGAGGATCATCGCAGCGTCCGGGCGAAGTGCGCGGCCACGGTGTCGACGGCGACGGTGACCTGGGGTTCGGAGTCGTAGAAGTCGAACTGGGTGCCCTGCGTCCACAGGATGTCCTTGGGACCGGCAAGCCCCGCGTGGAAGCGGCGGGCGCCGTCGGGGATCGCGGCGTCCTCGCTGTGCACCAGCAGGGTGGGCTGCTCGATGCGGGGAGCGAGGGCGATGGCGTCGTACGTGAGCCAGTCCGCCCACGCCATCACGGCGAAGCGGTTCGGCCAGGCGGGGATGCCGCCGCGCGCGGGGTTGAGGTAGAAGTCGATGGCGTACGGCATCGCTGCGCGTTCGTCGGTCGCGGAGACCACCGGGACGTACGCGACCTCGCCGGTCTCCTGGTAGCGGGCGCGGGCCTCCCGGCCGGCCTTGATCCGTTCGGCGACGGCTTCCGCGCCGCCGTAGGCGTCCTCGCAGACGGCGGCGTCGTGCAGCCAGGGGGCGACGAGGGCCAGGGAGCGGACCCGGGCGTCGCCGGCGGCGCTGTCCGACATGTACATCGCGGCCGCGCAGATGCCGAGTGCGCCGATCCGGTCGCCGTCGACCGCCTCGTGGGCGGCCAGGAAGCTGAGCGCGTGGTGGATGTCGCGGACCTTGCGGGCCGGGTCCTCGACGTCACGCGGCGCGCCTTCCGACCGGCCGAAGCCGGTGAAGTCGAAGGACAGCGCGGCGTATCCGCGCTCGGCGAGCCGTTCCGCGTACCGGTCGGCCATCTGCTCCTTGACGCTGGTCCAGGTGCCGGCGACCACGATCCCGGGCAGCGGTCCGGGAATGTCCGTGTGCTCGGGAAGGAAGAGGGTGCCGGTCAGGGTGGCGCCCTCGCCGGCGAAGACGACGTCGGTCCTGCGTGTCATGCGTGCTCCTGTGTGCGTGGGTGGTCGGTGCATCGGGGCGAACGGCGCCGGCGCCCCTCCGGGCGCTCATCGCTCCCCGTCGTTCCAGATCGCGGTCATCACGACGCCGGTGATGCGCCATCCGTCGCGGGTGCGGGCCAGGTCGAACCGGTAGGTGCCACCCAGCGTCCACAGGGAGTCGTCCGCCTTGCGGTGGGTGGCCTGGAAGGTGGCGGTGCACACCGCGTGGTCGCCGTCGACGGCGACCAGGTGGTTGCCGAGGAGGTGGTGGGTGGCGGTGTACACGCCGAGGCCGGTCCGCCAGCCGCCGACGATCTGCGCGGGGGTGAGGGTGACGGGTTCGCCGCCGTTGAGGCTGGTGTAGTCGAGCGTCACCTTGTCGGCGAACACCCCGGCCAGCGTGTCCCAGGCACGCTGGTCCGCGTACCAGGCCATGCGGTTGCAGATGTCGATGACGTCCAGTCGGTCCATGATGAGCGTCCTTGCTACGGGTAGGGGTACGGCTGCGCGCGGACACGGCCATGGGGGCCGGGGCCGTGGCCCGGGCCGCTGTCCGGGGGCGGCCGCCGGGCTGCCGGTCCGGTGTGGTGTGTCGCTCGCAGCGGGCTGTGCGGCGGGCCGCGCGCCGGGGCGGGTGCCTTTCGATCATGCCGCGTCGGCTCGGCGCCGGATTGACGTCGCGTCCGCGATTTCTCGACGTCGCGTCTCAGGAGGAAGCGGATCCCGATCGGATTTCGGCCATGCGGTGCCCGTCGGGTGCGCTGCCGGGTTTCCGGGCCGTAGGTGAGGCGGCGCAGAACGGTCTCGGCGGGACCAGGCCGGTCGCGGGCGTCGGCGCCGACACGCCCGTCGCCGAGGTCACGCTGGAACGCGTCGGCTGGGCATCCCCACCGGCGAGTGGGCCGGGCGCACGAGGGACCGTCGACGCGCGGGCGGTCGTACTCGTAGCCCTTGTCGGCGCGCGGTTGCGCCGGGAGACGTCCAGAGACCGTCCAGGGACAGCAGCAGCACGTTCCGGTCGGTGAACAGGTGGACCTGCGACACCGAGCTTGGCGCGATCGGTCGGAGCGGTCCGGTCAGTGGCCCCCTACTGCAGCCGCGTCGGAGCTCTTGGGTCTGCGGCCGCCGCGGAGCTCTCTGGAGCGATGTCCGATCTCGCCTCGTCCCCCGCCGCGGGAGGAGCCCTCGGTGGTGCCGAGGCCGCGGAAGGGAGCGTTGGTGTTCTCGGGCCGGGGACGGCGGGCCCGCCGTCGAGCGGGGTGCGGGAGGGGCCTGGGCGCCGGCGATCCGGCTCGACTCCGCCTCGCCCGAGCGCACCTTGGTGACGGTCGGCTCGATGCCGGCCGCGGCCGGCATTCCGGACACCGTCCGGTGCGGTGCTGACCACTTGCTGACCAGGAAGCCGCATTCATGCCTCTGACCTGAACAAACGTCCAAATTCTAGATCTTGGACCTGAACACGGCGCGCAGCATGTCGGACTCCTGGAAGACGGCTCCCCGCCGGCTTTCCGCGGGTCGAGGGCGTTCGTCACCGTACACCGGCACGCGTCGGAGTCGACGATGGTGAGGGACATCGCTCCACTCCGGCGAGCAGGCTCCCTGGCTGGGCCTTCGCACGAACCAGGTCGGTTGTGGAACCGCCGGCCGCGCACCTGCTCGGGCACTCTTCGCGGAATGCGCAGGACTGATGCCGACGAAACGCCGGCTTGACCGACGAGCCGACTCGACCGACGAGACGTCAGGGACGTGAAAGGGGCACTGCCATCCCGCGGAGACCCCTTCGCCCGCAGGGGCCGCGCCCAGGAGCACCGGTCCGGCCGGCCCGAGGGCGACCGGATACAGTACGCGGTACGGCAGCCCGGCCAGGAAGGGGACGCGTGACCGACACCAGCGACACCCGGTCCGCCGGGAGCGAGGCGCGAACTCCGCGGCCGAGCCGGCTGCTGCACCGTCTGATGCGCTTCGTCCCCCTGATCGCCCCCGTCCTGCTGTGGGCCGTGCCCTGCTGGGTGCTCCTGTACACCGGCCAGCACTGGCCGCTGCCCGTCACGCTGGTCGGCACCGCCCTGTTCGCCCTCGGCCTCGTGACCATGCCGCTCGCGATGGTGCGCGGCCACGGACGGCGCCAGCAGGACCGGGCGGCGATCGTCGGTGACACCCTGCTGGGCACCGGCTGGGTCCTGTTCACCTGGTCCGTTCTGCTCGGTGTCCTGGGGCGGCTCGCCCTGGCCGTGGCCGGCGTCGGCGAGGGGCAGGACCGGGCCCGCATCGTCACGTGGGCCGTCCTCGGCGTCACCGCCGTACTGCTCGCCCGGGGATACGCCGAGGCCCGCCGCGTGCCACGCGTGCGCCGGCTCGACGTGCAGCTCCCGCGCCTGGGTGCCGGGCTGGACGGGCTGCGTGTCGTCCTCATCACCGACACCCACTACGGCCCGCTCGATCGCGCCCGCTGGTCGGCACGGGTGTGCGAGACGGTGAACGCCCTGGAAGCCGACCTGGTCTGCCACACCGGCGACATCGCGGACGGCACGGCCGAACGCCGCCGCGCCCAGGCCGCCCCACTCGGTACCGTGCGGGCCACCCATGCCCGTGTCTACGTCACCGGCAACCACGAGTACTACAGTGAGGCCCAGGGCTGGGTCGACCTGATGGACGAGCTGGGCTGGGAGCCGCTCCGCAACCGCCACCTGCTGCTCGAACGCGGAGGCGACACCCTCGTGGTCGCCGGCGTGGACGACGTCACCGCCGCGTCCTCCGGCCTGGCAGGCCACCGCGCCCATCTCGCCGGAGCCCTGGACGGCGCCGACCCCGACCTGCCCGTCCTGCTCCTGGCACACCAGCCCAAGTTCGTCGACCGGGCGGCCGCCGCCGGCATCGACCTCCAGCTCTCCGGCCACACCCACGGCGGCCAGATCTGGCCCTTCCACCACCTGGTCCGCCTCGACCAGCCCGCCCTCGCCGGCCTCAGCCGCCACGGCACCCGCACCCTCCTCTACACCAGCCGCGGCACCGGTTTCTGGGGCCCCCCGTTCCGCGTCTTCGCCCCCAGCGAGATCACCCTGCTCGTGCTCCGCAGCCCGCACCCGCCCACCTCGCCTTAGCGCGCGGGACGGGTCGATCCCCACGCTGGGAGCCGTGGACCCGTCCCGGGGACCGCGTGGCGTCGATCAGAAGCGGAGTTCCGCTCCGGAGGCACGGGTCCCGCCCGTTGCCGGGGCCACGAGCGGCTTGTCCCGCGCCCGTCGCGCAGTCCCCGTGGTGGCGCAGTCCTCGTGGTGGCGCAGTCCTCGTGGTGGCGCAGTCCTCGTGGTGGCGCAGCCGAAGGACCAGGTGCCGGTCCTGGTCGTCGGCGAGGGGGTCGGCGATGCGGGAGGCGCGTTCCAGGTCCTCTTCCCGGCCGTGCGCCGGTGCCGGTCGTGGAGGAAGCGGGCCGGCCAGGGCATGTCGTACGACCGCGGTTCGAGGTGCCGGTTCCGGGATCCGCGCCGCGGGGCGTCGGTCTCGTCGAGGAGGCGGCGTACGGCGAACCGGGACCAGCCGTCGAGGAGGGGGCCGTCCCTCTCTCCCCCCCCGCTCTCCCTTCGCGTCCGGGTCGGGGCTGCTCACCGACGTCGCCTCGACGACGATCGGGGTTCCGGTCCCGGCGGCGTACGCGCAGAACACGACCGGTGGCCGGGTGGCGGCGGTGAAGCCGTCGACGGACTCGTACCGGCCCGGCTCCCGGGCCACCGAGGCCGGCTCCCCCGGCGCCAGGAGGGACTCGCAGGCCGGTCGGACGACAGCCGCCCCGGTCGCCGGCCACGACGCCCGGTGCCGCCGGGCGGCGTGCTCATCCGCCGTCCGTCGCGGGGCCGACCGGCTCAGCCGCCGCTCTTGCGCCGGAACGACCGCTGGCTCGCGGCCGGGCCGTGCGCCGCGCGCACTTTCGACGCGTCGGGGCTGGCGGCGACGTCGGCGGCGTCCGCCTGCGCACCGCGCTTGCGCGCCAGGGCTTCGCGGAACTTGCGCTTGAGGTCGTGGTTGCCGTCGCCGTCCGGCGTCAGAGGGGAGGTCCCGGGGGCAGCGGGCTCCGAACCTTCCGTGGGTACGGGCTCTGCGGTCATGGTGACCTCCTGGGTTCGGGGGTGGGCCACCACAGCTTGTCATGCCGGGCGCGGTGCGGGGGGCCGGCACCATCGTCCTGCTCCACTTCGGCGGGTATTCCTCTCGCGGCCGAGGGCGTTCGCTCCGCAGACGAGGCGCACGGGGCGGTCTCGGTCCCGGCCGCGGGTTCCCGTGGCCGGGACGTTCACCGCCGGGGCAGCGCCTCTCAGCCGTTGCGACGCACGAGGGCGGCCTTGCGGGCCTCGGCGAGCTTGCGGGCCTCGCCCGCCTTCCGGGACTTGCCGCCGGCGCCGCGGGAGGTGTCCTTGCTGGTGCCGAGGCCGCGGAAGGGAGCGTTGGTGTTCTTGGGCCGGGGGACGGCGGGCCCGCCGTCGAGCGGGGTCCCGGAGGGAGCCTTGGCACCGGTGATCCGGCTCAGCTCCGCCTCGCCCGAGCGCACCTTGGTGACGGTTGCCCCGATGCCGGCCTCGGACATCATCCGGCTCGTCTCGCGGCGCTGGCCCGCCAGCACGAGCGTGACCACGCTGCCGGATTCACCGGCGCGGGCGGTGCGGCCCGCCCGGTGCACATAGTCCTTGGGGTCGGTGGGCGGGTCGACGTTGACCACGAGATCGAGGTCGTCGACGTGCAGGCCACGGGCCGCGACATCGGTCGCCACCAAAGCGGTGATCTCGCCGTTCTTGAACTGCGCCAGGGTCCGTGCGCGCTGTGGCTGGGACTTGCCGCTGTGCAGGGCCCCGGCGTGCACCCCGCTGGCCCGCAGATGCCGGGTGAGCTGGTCGACGGCGTGCTTGGTGTCGAGGAACAGCAGCACGCGGCCGTCGCGGGCGGCGATCTCCGTGGTGACGGCGTAGCGGTCGGGGCCGTGGACGACCAGGACGTGGTGCTCCATCGTCGTGACCGTGCCCGCGGGCGGGTCGACCGCGTGGACGACGGGGTCGTGGAGGTACCGGCGGACCAGCTGATCGACGTCGCGGTCCAGAGTGGCCGAGAACAGCATCCGCTGGCCGTCGGGGTGCACCTGGTCGAGGACGTCGACGACCTGCGGCAGGAATCCCAGGTCGCACATCTGGTCGGCCTCGTCCAGCACGGTGATCCTCACCCGTCCCAGGCGGCAGGCGTTGCGCTCGATCAGGTCGTGCAGGCGTCCGGGGGTGGCGACGACCACCTCGGCTCCCTGGCGCAGCGCGGCGACCTGCCGGCCGATCGACATGCCGCCGACGACCGTGGCCGTCCGCAGCCGCAGTGCCTCGGCGTACGGCGCCAGCGCCTGGGTGACCTGTTGGGCCAGCTCCCGGGTGGGAACGAGGATCAGGGCGAGGGGCTGCTTCGGTTCGGCGCGCCGCCCGGCCGTGCGGGTCAGCAGCGGCAGGCCGAAGGCGAGCGTCTTGCCCGATCCGGTGCGCCCGCGTCCCAGGACGTCGCGCCCCTCCAGGGCGTCGGGCAGTGTGGCGGCCTGGATGGGAAAGGGTTCGCGCACCCCGAGTCCGCTCAGTGTCCGCAGCACCTCCGCCGGCAGTCGCAGGCCGGCGAAGGAGACGGCCGGGGCCAGGGCCGGGGTCGTGGTCCCGGGCCGGGCGGGACCGCCGTGGGCGATGCCGGAGTCTTCGGGATGCTTCATGAACAGCCTTCCGCAGGGGAACGTACCGAGGAAGGCCCGGCAGGAGGGAACGGCCCGCGCACGAGCGGAACCGAACGGGCAGATCGCCCGCCGCGACGACCACGCAAACGCATGAGGCTAACACGAGGCATGACATCCGCGCCGTGATACCGGTCGCCCCTCCCGCGCCGACGACCCGACGCGGCACGACAGCCCTTCCGGCACACCTGGTCCGGGCCCCCGGCACCCGCCGGGGTCCTCCGTCGTTCAGGATCGGCTGCTCGGTGACCGGCGGCCGGCGCGGGGCACGTGGACGGCCATGACGGCGGTGTCGTCGTCCACCCCGGCGCCGAGGGTGTCGAGGAGGTCGCGGATGGCGGTGACGGTGCGCTGGGCGGTGGCGGGGGCCAGGGCGCGGCCGAGGTCGAGGAGGGCTTCATCGCCGTAGCGGTCGCCGCGGACGGCGGTGTGGGCCTCGGTGAGGCCGTCGGTGTGCAGGAGGAGGGTGTCGCCGGGGTCGAGGCGGAAGGTGGTGGTGGCGATGTGGGCGTCGGGCAGGACACCGATGAGCTGGCCGCCGGGGGTGGGAAGGTAGTCGGCGGTGCCGTCCGCGCGGAGCAGCAGGGCCGGAGGGTGGCCGCCGCCGGCGAGGGTGATGCGGAAGCCGCCCTGCTCGTCGTCGGGGGTGAGCAGGCCGAAGATGACCGTGCAGAACCGTGGGTCGGTGCCGTTGTATTCGTGGTGGAGGACGGTGTTGAGGTTGCCGAGGACCGCGGCCGGGTCGGGGTCGTAGACGGCGGCGGCGCGCAGGGTGTAGCGGGCCAGGGAGGTGACGGCCGCCGCCTCGGCGCCCTTGCCGCACACGTCTCCGAGGAAGAGTCCCCAGGTTCCGGCGGTGAGGGGGAAGAGGTCGTAGAAGTCCCCGCCGACCTCGTCGACGGAGGCGATGTGGTAGTACGCGGCCACATCCAGACCGGGCACGTTCTCCAGTGCCGGGGGCAGCAGCGTTTTCTGCAGGGTGGTGGTGAGCTGCCGGAGGCGTTCGCGTTCGCGTTCGGCCTCCCGGCGGGTGCGCAGCAGCTCCTGCTCGTAGGCGCGGCGGTCATGGGCGTCGAGGACGGTGGTGCGGATCAGCAGTGGCTGTCCGTCGTCGCCGGTCTTCACGGTGGAGGTCACCAGGACCGGCAGGCGGCTGCCGTCGGCCGCTTTCAGCTCCAGTGCTACGCCCCTGATCTCGCCCTGCATGCGCAGCAGCGGCGCGAAGTGCGTCTCGTGGTACAGCCGCCCGCCGACGGTGAGGAGGTCGGAGAAGTTCCTGCGACCGACCAGGTCCGTGCGCTGGTAGCCCAGCCAGTTCAGCAGGGTGGTGTTGACCTTGGCGATCTGTCCGTCCAGCAGAGTGGAGAGGTATCCGCACGGGGCGTTCTCGTACAGGTCTTCGGTGCTGTCTTCCAGCAGGGCGGAGAAAGTCCGGTCGCCGTCCGGGCGCTCTTCGGGGTCCGGGTGGACGTCCTGGTCACCGTCGGTCCGGCGCGTCATCGCAGTGTCCTTGCGAACGCGGCGATCGCCCGGGTGGTCTCCTCGGGGGAGCCGAGCCGGGGGCGGTGCCCGGTGGTGTCGAGGGGGACGAGCCGACTGCCCTTGCTCCGGGCCCGGGCGAGGGCGCCGCCCTGCGGTGGGGCGTTGGCGTCGCTGGAGCGCCGGGCGACCAGGGTGGGTACCGCCACCCGCGCCGGGTCGGTGCGGTCGTCGGACAGGAACGTCACACGGGAGAGGACCCGGGCGGTGTCCGGGCCGGTGACGCGGAATCCGCACCCGTGCGCCGGCACCACCACAGGTCCGTCCGGCGGCCCGGACATCCGCACCTGGCTGCTGCTTCGCACGTCCATGCGACCCATCCTCGCAGACCCAGGACGCCGGGAACCGACGAGCGGCACGTGATCACGTGCCTCCCCGCGATGACGGGTCCGCGGGGGAAGACGGGTTCTGCCGGGGATCACTCCGCTTGAGGATCGACCCCGCGCCACGGGCAAGCCGTCGAGCCACGAAGCGAGCTTCCGAGCGGGAGCCGGACACCTGCGCCCAGGCCCCCGGACTCCCGGAAGACGGCTCCCTGCCAGCTTTGCGCAGGTCAAGGGCGGTCTTCCCCGTACACCGGCACGCATTCGGCCCGAAGGCCTCCGAGAACGTCGTGCGCCGTCCCGAGCGGGCTCCTCGCCTGCGCGTTCCGCGCGCATCGAGCTGCTGCGAAGCCGCCGGCCGGGCGGAACTGCTGGTCGGCCCCGTGGTGGTCGGTCCGCTGGTGGATCGCGGCACCGCCTGCGGTCGAGGCGCCACCTGCGGTCGAGGCACCGGCCACGTCGAGAACCTTGCCCGAGTGCCGGGCCCTGAGGAGGTGGAAGCCGTCGGCGGTGGACGCGCCGGAGGCGTCCGGCGCCTTGCCGCTGTCGCGGTCGACCAGGACGTACCAGGCACGGGTGTCCACCGTCGCCGCCTCGGCGGGCGCCGGTGGACACCTCGGCGGGCGCCGGTGGACACCTCGGCGGGCGCCGGTGGACACATCGGCGGGCGCCGGTGGACACATCGGCGGGCGCCGGTGGACACATCGGCGGGCGCCGGTAGGCACCTCGGCGAGCACGCCGGTCGCAAGGGTCGCCGCCATCACGGCGGCGACCCGGGACCATCAGCGATGTCCTCGTGGAGGGACGGGGGAATCCGCGCCGTGGGCCGTCATCGATGCGCCCTTTCGTCCGTGGCGGGCCTCATCAGGTGCGGGTCCAGCGCTGGTTGCTGCCGTTCGAGCAGGAGTAGAGCTGGATCAGGGTGCCGTTGGCGGTGCCGGCCCCGACGGCGTCGAGGCAGAGGCCGGACTGGACACCGACGACGGAACCGTCGGAGTTGAGGCGCCACTTCTGGTTGTCGCCGCCCCAGCAGCTGTAGATCTGGACCTTGGTGCCGTTGCCGGTGCCGGCGGCGTCCAGGCACTTGTTGCCGTAGACCCTGAGTTCGCCGGCGTCGGTGTACGTCCACTGCTGGTTGGTGCCGTTGTTGCAGTCCCACAGCTGGAGCTGGGTGCCGTCGGTGGTGCTGGAGCTGGGCACGTCCAGGCAGCGGCCCGAACCGACGCCCTTGATCTGGCCGCCCGTGGGGGGCGTGGGCGTGGTGGAGCCGCCGTTGAGCGCGTTGAGGACGGCGGTGTAGGCGGACTTCTTGCTGCCGTCGTTGTTGAACAGCAGCGGCGTGTCCTGCGATCGCCAGGAGTCGCTGTCGCGCACGCCCCAGACGGTGATGCCGAGGCAGCGCGCGACGGCCAGGCAGTCGTTGGTCACGGCGGCGTAGGTCGAGGACGAGGCGCCCTGGATGTCGAGTTCGGTGACGGCCACGTCGACGCCGAGGGCGGCGAAGCTCTGCAGGGTGGTGCGGAAGTTGCTGTTGTAGGGGCTGCCGCTGTTGAAGTGCGCCTGGAAGCCGACGCAGTCGATCGGCACGCCGCGCTGCTTGAAGTCGCGGACCATGTTGTACATGGCCTGGGTCTTGGCCCAGGTCCAGTTCTCGACGTTGTAGTCGTTGTAGCAGAGCTTGGCGGCCGGGTCCGCGGCGCGCGCGGTGCGGAAGGCGACCTCGATCCAGTCGTTGCCGGTGCGCTGCAGGTTGGAGTCGCGCCGGGCTCCCGAACTGCCGTCGGCGAAGGCCTCGTTCACGACGTCCCACTGGGCGATCTTGCCCTTGTAGTGGGCCATCACGCCGTTGATGTGGTCGATCATCGCCTGGCGCAGTGCGCTGCCGCTGAGGTTCTGCATCCAGCCGGGCTGCTGGGAGTGCCAGGCCAGGGTGTGACCGCGCACCTTCTTGCCGTTCTGCACCGCCCAGTTGTAGACGCGGTCGCCGGCGGTGAAGGTGAACTGGCCCCGCTGCGGTTCGGTGGCGTCGATCTTCATCTCGTTCTCGGCCGTCACCATGCTGAACTCACGGCCCGCGATCGTCGTGTACGCCGAGTCGCCCAGCTTGCCCGAGGCGATGGCGGTGCCGAAGTAGCGGCCGCTCTGCGCCGCCGCGGCGCCGAGCGTGCTCTCGGCGGCGTGTGCGGCCGGCGGCGTGACCAGTGCGGTGACCACGCCGAGGACGCCGACGAGCAGCGTCAACAGCAGACCGCGGATCCTCCCGCGGGTAACGGGTCCGGGAAGGGCGTACAAGCCCATGACTGTGCCTCCAAGGTAGACGTCACGGAATGACCGGAGCGCGAGGAGAAGCGTCGTCCGCTCCTCCTCGGCAGACGGACGGGGCGGGCCGGAACCCGGGCAGCACGGCATCACCGGATACCGCGGTCATGTGCTCAGGACTGGCATGGTTCGAAATCTCGGCCCATGGTTGGCTCCTCAGACAGGGATGATTGAGGGATTGACGGTGGATCGTCAACACTACTCACAGGAAAAGTTTCTGCTCTTTGCTCGAAACTTTCGAGATTCCGTCGAGCCGGGCGTCGGCCTCTCGGCGCCGTCACCGGCAAATGCCGCAGGGCCCGGTTCGGGGAGCAGGAGGAGTGCGCAGGCGCTGCTCACCCGGCTTCCCTCTCCCGCACGAACTCTTGGGCCGGTGAGCCGTATCGCGACTTTCCGGAGTCTTCCCGGTCGGCGTGACAGCTCGTCAAGCCCGAAGGGGAGGAACTGTTTGTGGACAGATCGGCGACAGACCTTGACCGGAGGGCCCCGCATTCCTAGCTTGTGGCGTCGAAGATTCCGGGAAAACCTCGAATGTTTCGAGATTGCCCCTGTCCTCCGGCGCGACCGCTCCGCGGTTCATCGGCGTCCCCCACCCCCGCCCCCCAAGGAGGCCCTCTGATGTGGCTTCGCCACCCGTCCCCGGTCCGTCTGAAACGCTTGCTCGCCGCCCTCGCGCCCCTGTTGCTCGTGACTTCCTTCCTCGGCGCACAGCCCGCCGCCGCGGCGACCGTGGACCCCAGCGCCTCCTATGTGCTGGTCAACCGCAACAGCGGCAAAGCCCTGGACGTCTACAACATGGCGACCGGCGACGGCGCCCGCATCACCCAGTGGACCAGGAACGACCAGAACCAGCAGCAGTGGCAGTTCGTCGATGCCGGGGGCGGCTACTACCGCATCAAGTCCCGCCACTCGGGCAAGGTGCTGGACGTCTACAACTGGTCCACCGCGAACGGCGGCTCGATCGTCCAGTGGACCGACCTGAACGCCACCAACCAGCAGTGGCGGCTGGCCGACAGCTCGGACGGCTACGTGAGGCTCGTCTCGCGCCACAGCAACAAGGCCCTCGAGGTACAGGGCGCCTCCACCGCCGACAACGCGAACGTCGTCCAGTACGACGACTGGGGCGGCACCAACCAGCAGTGGCAGCTCGTGAAGGTCGGCGCCGACACCCCCGGCGCGTGCGACCTTCCGTCGGCCTACCGCTGGACGTCGACGGGCGCGCTGGCGCAGCCCAAGTCGGGGTGGGTCTCGCTCAAGGACTTCACCGTCGCCCCCTACAACGGCAAGCAGCTCGTCTACGCGACGACGCACGACACGGGGACGAGCTGGGGTTCGATGAACTTCGGCCTGTTCGGCAACTGGTCGGAGATGGCCTCGGCCAGTCAGAACACGATGTCGGCCTCCACCGTCGCGCCCACGCTCTTCTACTTCGCGCCGAAGAACATCTGGGTGCTCGCCTACCAGTGGGGCGGGACCGCCTTCTCCTACCGGACGTCGAGCGACCCCACCAACCCGAACGGCTGGTCGTCCCCACAGGTGCTCTTCTCCGGAAGCATCTCCGGCTCCGGAACGGGGCCCATCGACCAGACGCTCATCGGTGACGGCACGAACATGTACCTGTTCTTCGCCGGCGACAACGGCAAGATCTACCGGGCCAGCATGCCGATCGGGAACTTCCCGGGCAGCTTCGGCTCGACCTCGACCGTGGTCATGAGCGACACGACGAACAACCTGTTCGAAGCCCCGCAGGTCTACAAGCTGCAGGGCCAGAACCGCTACCTCATGATCGTCGAGGCGATCGGCTCGCAGGGCCGCTACTTCCGCTCGTTCACGGCCACCAGCCTGAACGGCTCGTGGACGCCCCAGGCCGCCACCGAGAGCAATCCCTTCGCCGGCAAGGCCAACAGCGGCGCCACCTGGACCAACGACATCAGCCACGGCGAACTGATCCGCACCAGCGCCGATCAGACCATGACCGTCGACCCCTGCAACCTGCAGTTGCTCTACCAGGGGCGCAGCCCCAGCTCGGGCGGCGACTACGGCCTCCTGCCCTACCGTCCGGGTCTGCTGACCCTGCAGCGCTGACGGCCTGACACGGGTCCGGCCCCGGCAGGGTGCCGGCCCGGGCGGGCTCGGCGGAAGGCCGAGCCCGCCGGTCCGGGCGACGACGTCGGCGCTCCCGCGGCGACGGCGCTCGAGGCGGTCGGCCCGGTTCGCCGCTCGGTTCTCTTCCGGCGGGCCCCGACGGCGTCCGCCCGGGCCACGGTCGGCCGTACCGCCGCATCGTCCGGCCGTCGGATGCCTGTACGCGCATCGGTACCCCGGTGTACGGTCTCGGGCCGATGGGCCTTGGGAGCGCTCCCATCGCACTGTTCCCGCTTCGCACGAGTTCGCACGAGGAGGAACACTTGAAACGCTTTTTGGCCTTACTGGCGACTTGCGCGACGGTGCTGGGTCTCACGGCGCTGGTCAGCCCCCAGGCGGTGGCCGCCACCGGCTGCAGGGTCGACTACACGGTCACCAGCCAGTGGCAGGGCGGCTTCCAGGCCGCAGTGAAGATCACCAACCTGGGCGACCCCCTCACCGGATGGACGCTCGGGTTCACCCTGCCGGACGCGGGACAGAAGGTCGTCCAGGGCTGGAACGCCACGTGGTCGTCCTCCGGTCCCACGGTCACCGCCGTCGGCGTCGACTGGAACCGCACGCTGGCCACCGGCGCGTCCACCGACGTGGGGTTCGTGGGCTCCTTCACGGGCGCCAACCCGAAGCCCACGGCGTTCGCGCTCAACGGCGTCGCCTGCACGGGCTCCGTCGGCGGGGAGGAGCCGCCGCCCGACCCGGGCACCGGCACCCCCGTGAGCGTCAACGGACAACTGCACGTCTGCGGCGTGAACCTGTGCAACCAGTACAACCGCCCCATCCAGCTGCGGGGCATGAGCACGCACGGCATCCAGTGGTTCAGCAAGTGCTACAACAGCGCGTCCCTGGACGCGCTGGCCGAGGACTGGAAGTCGGACCTGCTCCGGGTCGCCATGTACGTGCAGGAGCAGGGCTACGAGACCGACCCGGCCGGCTTCACCGATCGGGTGAACAGCCTGGTCGACATGGCCGAGGCACGCGGCATGTACGCGGTGATCGACTTCCACACGCTGACGCCGGGCGACCCGAACTACAACCTCGCCCGCGCCAAGACCTTCTTCGCGTCCGTCGCCGCCCGCAACGCGGCCAAGAAGAACGTCATCTACGAGATCGCCAACGAGCCCAACGGCGTGAGCTGGTCGGCCGTCAAGAACTACGCCGAGCAGGTCATCCCGGTGATCCGGGCCGCCGACCCGGACGCCGTCGTCATCGTCGGCACCCGCGGCTGGTCCTCGCTCGGCGTCTCGGACGGCTCCAACGAGAGCGAGATCGTCAACAACCCCGTGAACGCGACCAACATCATGTACGCGTTCCACTTCTACGCCGCGAGCCACAAGGACACCTACCGCACCGCGGTGAGTCGGGCGGCCTCGCAGCTTCCGCTCTTCGTGTCCGAGTTCGGCACGGTGAGCGCCACCGGTGGCGGAGCGGTGGACCGGACGAGCAGCATCGCCTGGCTGGACCTGCTCGACCGGCTGAAGATCAGTTATGCCAACTGGACCTACTCCGACGCCGACGAGGGCAGCGCGGCGTTCAAGCCCGGGACCTGCAACGGCGGCGACTACCGCAGCAGCGGTGTGCTGACCGAGTCCGGGGCGCTGGTCAAGAGCCGGATCAGCACCGCCGACAGCTTCCCCACCGGCTGACCCCTGCGGGGCTCCGGCGCGCCCGGAGCCCCGTCCCGGGGATCGGGAGCGTTCCCCGATCCCTTCCGCGATACCTTGCGCCCGGACCTCGGGGATGCGCACGCGCATCCCTCTTCCCCGGTCATCGCGGGGCGCCGGACGGTGGCCCTCACCGCCGTTGCACTGCTGACGTCCGGCTTCACGGTGACGTCCGGCTTCACGGTGACGTCCGCGAACGGTGGGGCGGACGAAGCGGCGAGGCACTTCGCGCGGACCAACCGCACACGACATGTCTCCCTTCGCCCGCGACCTCGGCCCCCCGTTCCGCTGGGACGAAACCCGCCGCACCGTCATCCGCGCCGAACTGGACACCCTCTTCTTCCACCTCTACGGGATCGATCGCGACGATGCCGCCTACATCCTGGACACCTTCATCGTCACCCGCGACAACGATATGAAGGCTCACAGCGAGTACCACTCCAAGAATCTGATCCTCGCCGAGTACGACCGTACGGCCTCCGCCGGTCTGACCCTGGAGAACCCGCTCACCGAGGGCGAGTCCGGTCCCTGCCGCCCCACCCTCACCCCGCCCCCGGTCAGGGTCCCCGACACGACTGATCTGCCCGTAGGGTGGTCCCACCTGGTGGCCGCCTCAGGGCATGCCCCACCGTTCAGCCAAGGAACAACGCACGTGGTACGTCGAAGCCAGAGCAGCAATCCTCGTTCGGTCGTCGTCCTGACCTCGGGTACGGACTGGGGCACCCGTGCCGCCGGGCAGCGGCGGAGCAGCGGGGCCGAGTCCCCCATACCCAAGCGGCAGCCCGCAAAGATCAAGGCTTTGCAGCAGACCATCAAGGTGGCCCGCGCAGCAATCAGCACGAAGCACTGGAACGAGGCGCGTTACGCACTCAGCCGTGCTCGGGCCCTCGCCAACGCCCTCCCCCTCAACGTGGCTTTGCAAGAACGCGAGCAGCTCTCAGCGCTCCGCAAGAAGTACGCGGCGCGCAACACGCCGGCCGCGAAGAACGCCAAGCAGGCGAAGACGGCACCGGCCAAGCGTGCGGACGGCAAGAAGCCTGCCCCGAAGAAGTCCACGGCGAAGAGCGCCGCGCAGAAGCCGAAGCCCGCGCCTGTGCGCGACCTCGGTGACCGTTTCATCAACCGCGCCGCTCTCGGCTACGGCCCCACGGACTAGATCAAGGACTCCAGAACGCAGTGAAGGCGTGCCATCCACCACTCCAGCGGACGGCACGCCCTCAAGTCGCTCAGCGCTCCGACGCGAACCGTACGAACTGCCCCCAGCCTTCGCGGCCGACGGCGAAGGCCGGGCGGGTCACGTCCTTGGAGTCCCGCACGTGGACGGCCTGTTCGGCGATCGCGACCTCCACGCAGCTGTCGCCCTCGCTGCCGCTGTAGCTGGACTTGAACCAGGCGAGTTCCGACGTACCGCTGCTCATAGCTCTCCTCGCAGTCGCTCCAGCAGGTCCCGGGATTCTGTCGGGTTCAGGGCCTGCGAGCGCAGTGTGTCATAGCGCTGGCAGAGCACAGTTACCTCTTTCGCGTCGGAGATCAGCCGCCCGTTCTTCTGTCCCTCGGAGTACCCGAGCCGCCGCCCCTCCGAGGTCTCCAGGATCTGGAGGGGCCCATCCAGGCACGCGTGCAACCGAGCCTCCACCGGCACCACCTGAAGCGTCACGTTACGCGGGGCGGTGAGCTCAAGGACATGGTCCACCAGCCCGCGCATCTCCTCCGCGTCCCCGAACTGCCGCCGGAACACGTGCTCCTCGACGATGAAGCTGAACGGCACCGTCGGCCGCTCCCGCATCATCACCTGCCGTTCCATCCGCGCCGCGAGCTGCACCTCCAGCTCGTCATCGGTCCGCAGCGGGATCGTGCCCTCGAACACCGCCCGCGCATAGCCATCCGACTGCAACAGCCCCGGAACCAACCGGCACTCGTACGTGCACAGGCTCACCGCCTCCCGCTCCAGCCGGGCCCACCGCCGGAACCACGCCGCCAGCCCCGCCTCCCCCCGCGTCAGATGCCGCGCGGCCTTCCGCAGCGCACCCGTGTTGCCCAGCGCCTCCTCCGCCCGCTCCACGAACGCCTCGTCCGGCATCCGCCGACCCAACTCCACCGACTCCACCGTGTGCTTGGAGTACTGGACCCGGGCCCCCAGGTCGACCCGGCTGAGCCCCGCGTGCTCGCGCAGTGCCTGGACGACGGCCCCGAACGTCCGCAGGCTGTCCGACGGATGCGGCTCCCGCTCCCACTCCCCCGCCGGAACCGCCCGCGCGCCGGCGCTCCCGGCCGCCTCCCCCTCGACCCCGACCACGTCCATCCGCCGCCCCTTTCCTCTCCTCCGGACCCCCCGGCGACGGCTCCTCACGCCGCTCCGCGTTCACCGCTCAGCGTGACGGAGAATCGGACGCACCGTCCACTCTTCGTGTCCGTACGCTGACTCAGCGTACGGGGTGCCACACTCGTCCCCGCCCCCGTCCGACCGCCACCCTGAGGTCACGGAGAGCCAGGAGAAACCGCCCCCCGTCCACCGCTCACCTGCGGAAACACCCGGGCGGCCGTCTCCCCTCCCGTGCACTCCCGCCCACCACGGGCGGCGGCGGCCGGACCCGGCCGCATCGGACGAACCGGAAGGTGCAGTCATGCAGAACGGAACCCACCTCTACGCACTCGACATCAGCGGGGCCTCGTTCACCAAGGCGTGCGGCGGCCCCTGCACCGAGGGGTGCGTGACCCTGGCCCGGATCGGCGAGGACGCCTGGGCCCTCGGGGACAGCAAGCGGCCGGACGCGCAGCCGCTGCGGTTCACCACCGAGGAGCTCGACGCGGCCGGCATCGACCCGGCGCGCTTCGGCCTCGGCGCCTGACCCTCCCCTCCCCCTCCCTTCCCCACCGCCGGCCGGACCGGGCCCTCCCGCGTCCGGCCGGCACTCCTCGAAGCGGGAGCAGCACGTGCACCACCACGCCTACCTCTGGACCGGCCCGAAGGAACGCTTCGACGACGAGGCGCTGCGGCGGCCCCCGCACCCCGACCCGCCCCCGGCCGGGAGCAGGCCGGAACTGATCGAGCGCTACCGCCAGGTCGCCGCGGAGTTCCGCACGTCGGACCTCCCGCCCCTGGAGACGGCGTACTGGCTCGTCAAGCCCCGCTCCCTGGTCCGGGGCACGTGGGGCGAGGCGAAGGAGGCGGCGGCCTGGCTCGGCGAGCGACTGGCCGAGTACGCCCCGCGGTTCGCGGCGGAGGCCGACCGGGACACCGTACGCCTGGCCCGCCTGGTGGACGCCGCCGCCGAACACCTGCGCGCGGGCGCCGACGTCTCGTACGGCTGCTACCTCGAACGCCCCGCGTACCTCTCCCTCGCCGTGGTCACGTGCTCCCCCAACCGCGCGGCCCCCGAACTCCCCTGCCCGTGCGCGTAGAGCAGACCCGGCACTCGCTCTCGCCCCGCCCTCCCCGCCTCCGGCCGACCGCGAAGCGCGGGACGACCTGGCGGGGCTGGTCGAGGACGGCTTGGGCAGCGAACACGCCCGGAAAATCTGGAGGAACCTGATGGAAACCCGCTTCACCCCCAGGCGAGGCACCATCGTGGGCGACGCCCGCCTCGCAGGACGGGAAGAAGGCCGCGAGGAAGGACGCGTGAAAGAAAAGGCCGAGCGACTGCTGCGCCTGATGGAGCGCCGCGGCTTCCCTCTGACGGATGAGACCCGACAGCGCGTCACCACCTGCACGGACGTGCCGCTCCTGGATCTCTGGTTCGACCGCGCCATCGACGCCACCACCCTCGACGAGATCTTCGCCGCCCCCTCCTCCACGAAGCGCGTCCCCGCCCCCGCCCAGAGCCCGGAGCACACCGCGGTCCCCGGCCAAGGACCGACGGACCCCGGGTCCTCGGCCGACTGACACCAAGGGCGCGCACCCGGCCGCACTCCACTCCGGGGTGCGGCCCGTTCGGTCCACGGCCCTGTTCCCCAGCCCCTTGGGAATCCCCGTTCCGGAAGCACGCCGCCCGCCGGCCGAGCAGTCAGGGAACCGCCCGCAAAGCGGTGCACACCGGTTCGCGTCCGGTTGCGGCCCCAGGAATCCCTCCGCCGTGGGGCCATCGCTTCACCGCACGGGGAACGTCACCCCGGTGAGCTCCTCGGAGACGGTCCACAGGCACTGCTGAACGGCCTGGTCATGGGACTCGGGGCCGGAAGTGACCAGCTTCGGGCAGCCCCGGGTCTCGCTCCGGTTGCCGGGGCCGTAGTACTGCCCGCCGACGACCGCGGGATCGGTGGCGGCACGCAGCGTGGGCAGGTGCCCATCTCGGGCTTCTGGGTGAGCAGCGGCGCGAGCAAGGTGACGGGTGCGCGGAGCGGGGCGGGCATGTTGCGGGCGAGCTCGGTGTTGGAGACGCCGGGATGGGCGGCCACCGCGATCGTGGTGCCGTGCGCCGCGAGCCGGCGCTGCAGTTCGTACGTGAACATCAGATTGGCGAGTCTGGCCTGGCCGTAGGCGGCGACGCGGCCGTAGGAACGCTCCCACTGGAGGTCGTCGAAGTGGATGGCGGCCCGGATGCGGTGACCGGTGCTGCTGGCCGCCACGACGCGGGAGCCGGGGACGGGCAGCAGCAGGCCGGACAGGGCGAAGTGGCCGAGGTGGTCGGTGTCGAACTGCAGGTCGAAGCCGTCGGCGGTGGTCTGCCGCGGGGTGTGCATCACCCCTGCGTTGTTGATCAGGAGGTCGATGCGCGGGTGGACCGCGCGCAGGTCGGTGTGCGGGTGCTCGGGGGAGCCCTGGGATCTCGGGGCTCCCCCGTGAGCGGCTGTGCGTGGCGTCAGCGTGCGAACTTCTCGACGGCCGCCGGGGTGACGGGGGTGAAGAAGTTGACGAGGTTGCCGTCAGGGTCGCGGAACAGCAGCGACCGGTTGCCCCAGGGCATCGTGGTGGGCCCGTTGACGAAGTCGGTGACGAAGCCGGTCAGGTTCCGGTGAACGCGGTCCACGTCGTCGACGAGGAACTCTGTGATCACGCTGTGGTTGTCCGCCGGGCGGGCGGAGCCCGGGGCGAACAGCGGGACCGTGCGGGTGCCGGCGATCGCGAGGGTGGCGCCCGCGGTCCTGAGTTCGGCGAAGTCCTCGGTGGCCCACGTCGCCCGCGCCCCTGTGGCCCGCTCGTAGAACTCGACGAGACGCGCCACGTCGCCGGTGATGATGCGGATCGAGACGAAGTCCATGGAATTCCCCTTGGCTGTGCTGGAAGCGTGCACGTCGCAGGCTAGGAGAAATAGTGGACAGAATCGGTCCTGTATGCGCGTTAGGCTGCGCATATGTCTCGACCCACCGGCCGCGTGCTGACCCTCCTGGAGCTGCTGCAGTCGGGCGGCACCCGGACGGTGGCCGAACTCGCCGACCGGCTCGGCGTCGAAGGGCGCACCGTGCGGCGGTACGTGGACCAGCTGATCGACCTGGACGTGCCCGTGGAATCGGTGCGCGGCCGCTACGGCGGGTACCGGCTCGCTCCCGGGTACCGCCTGCCTCCGCTCATGCTCAGCGACGACGAGGCGCTGGCCGTGCTGCTCGGCCTGGTCGCCGGCCGCCGGGCAGGGCTGACGACGACGGAGCGCACGGCGAACGAGACGGCGTCGGCGAAGATCCGGCGGGTGCTGCCCAGGCACATCGCCCGCCGGCTCGACACGCTCCTGGAAGCTCTCGCCTTCACCGATCAGCCCGGCGAGTTGGACCACCCGGACGCCGGGCTCCTGCTCACCCTCGCCGACGCGGTGCGCCACCGCCGACCGGTCTCGATCCGCTACACCGACCGCGACGGACGGCGCAGCGAACGCACATTCCACGCCTACGGGATCGTCGCCCACGCGGGCCGGTGGTATGTCACGGGCAAGGACGCCCGGATCGGCGAGGACCGGACCTTCCGGCTCGACCGCATCGCGGACGCGCGGACCCTGGCCGGCTCGTTCGAAGCGCCCGCGGGTCCCGGCCCGGCACAGCGCGTGCTGTCGGGATTCGCCACGGCCGAGTACCGGCATGAGGTGACCTTGCGGATCCACGGGACGGTCGAGCAGATCCGCGCGCACCTGCCCGCCGGCGTCGCGAGCCTGGAGGAGCACGAGCCCGCGGCCGGCCAGGACCCGGCGGCCGGGCACTGGCGGCGCGTCGAGCTGCGGGCGGAGCGGCTCGACTGGTTGCCGCCGGTACTCGCCTCACTCGACCGGCCGTTCGTCATCGAGCGCCCCGATGAACTCCGCGACCTCGTCGTCGCGCTCGCCGATCGCCTCACGTCCTCCGCCCGCACCCCCGCCCCACGGACACCGCGCCCGACCCGCTCCCCACCGGCGGACGCGGCCTGGCCCTCGTCACCGCCCTCGCCGACCACGGGGACTGCGTCCCCTACCCGCCCAGCGGCAAGACCGTCCGGACGGTGCTGACGACACCGGTCGAAGCCTGGCGCGCACGGCTTCACCCCCGCCCCCTCCGTGGTGCGGCCGTCGCGGGCCGGGGTTACTTCATGTGGGTGGCGAACCAGTCCAGCATTTCCTCGGGCTCGCGCTGGAAGTGCAGGTAGCCGTCCCAGCGGGCGGTGGTTCCGTGGATCCAGACGAGTTTCTTGTCCTCGATCGGGATGTTGTCGAACATCGCCTGGACGTCGTCGGGGCGCGTCATCAGGTCGTCGTGGACCTGGTAGAGGAAGGTGGGGACGGTGACGCTCCTGGCGGCCTCGACCGGCGACATCTCGGAGAAGGGGAAGCTGACGATCAGGCGGACCTTCTCCTCCAGCTCGGCGACGCGCTCGGGCAGCCCCAGCCTCTCCAGAGCGCGCTGCATGGTGACGCCGACCGACAGTGGCTGCGGGGAAACGACGCAGCGCACGCCGTCGAAGTGCTCGGGGTACATCTGCAGGGCGAACATGGTCGCGTTCGCGCCCTGGCAGCGGCTGAACAGGCCGATGGTCATGTCCTTGAGGTCGTCGCGGGCGCGTACGTACTGCAGGGAGCCGACGACGTCGCGGGCTTCGAAGCGGCCACCGCTGCCGATGCCGCCGTTGCCGGTTCCGCTGTGGCCGAGGTTGCGCATGTCGTAGGTGAGGACGTGGTAGCCGGCCTCGTGCAGGATGCGGTAGTCGGGCACGAAGTCGACCTCGAAGTCGTTGCCGGTGCTCGCCCCGATCGACTTCCAGGGCTCCAGGTGGGCGGGGAGGCCGTAGCGGTTGAACCACAGGGGATGGTTGGCGATGATCAGCTTGTCCGATCCGTCGCGGGGGATGTACCAGGCTTCCAGCGGCACACCGTCCATGGAGGGAAAGGACACCTCCTGGTAGGCCAGGCCGTAGTCGCCCGGGGTCTTGAGGATCGGCGAGCGCATGGGGCGGCCGAAGCCCTGCGCGATGCCGTCCAGGATGCCCTGGATCTCCTCTTCGCCGGGGGTCTGTTCCTGAGGGACGGTGCTCACGTGCTCCTCCTTCAAGTCGAACATGTCGAACCTGCGGGTCGAGGGGACTGGCCGGTGGTGCGGCCGGTCGCTCCGGAGAGCTCCCTCAGGACGGGTCGCCACCTGCCGCGCGGCCGGGCACGGACAGTTGGAGCAGCCATTCGCGCAGCAGGGCGGTCTCCGAGGCACGTAGCGTGCCGACGGGGCCGTGGGGCATCTCCGCTTCCAGTTGCGCGGCGGCTTGCGCAAGCCGCCGCGTCACCGGAGGCGCTCCGGGGACGGCCGGCGGGCCGATGACGGCCGCGGTGACGGCGTCACGCACGAGGGCCGACAGGGGGTCGTCGGCCGCCGCGCGGGTCCGGATCAGATGCAGGGTGACCCCCACCGCGGCCGATGCCACCACGTCCGCGGCCGTCCCGGCCGGCATGCGCAGTCGTCCGGCTCTCTCCAGGTCGCGCATCATCGTCACGAGAACGGCGTGGGCGTGATCCGCCGGGACCGTACGGCCGTCCATCGGGCGGCCGTACATGATGGTGTAGAGCGCGGGGTTGGTCACCCCGAACTCCACGTGCATGTCCCAGCCGCGAAGAAAGTCCTCGACCGGATCCCCGGTCGTCTCCAGGGCCTGCTTGCGGGCCAGGTAGCGGCTGAACCTGTCCGCCGCCACCTCCCGCAGCAGTCCGTCCTTGTCGCCGAAGTGGTGGTACAGGGTCGGCGCCGCGACGCCGGCCGCGTCGCACACTTCGCGGGTCGAGAACTCTCCGCCGGCCGATGCCGCCAGGAGATCGGCAGCTGCGTCGATGATCAGCGCGCGGGTTCGCCGGGTCGCTGAAGCCTCCTTCGCCATATAGCGATGATACATGGAATTACCCAGGGAGCCTGAACGGGCATTATCAACGCTATATGAGGTCGAGGGTCCGTTCACCCACCCGTCCACCGGCTGGCGCGTCCCGTACAAGGCGTGGCCGGTGCGCGGCTCCGACGTGTCGGGGCACCACCCGGTGCGGGAGTCGTGGCCACGGACGCGGACTGACCGGACGCCCGGCCTCCACTGCCGCTCCACGGGGCCGGCCGGTCACGTGACCGGGTGGACGGGGGCCGGCCGGTCACGCGGCCGGCCCCCGGACGCCTCCCCGGTCCGGCCACGGCCGGGGAGGGCGCCGTGACGTCGCCGGAGCCGCTCCCGGGGTCAGGCCGGGTCCGTCGTGGAGATCACCATCATCCTGGTCACGGTGCCGTCGTCGCCGGTCACGTCGCGCACGTGGCGGAAGCCGAGCCGGCGGCAGAGTGCCAGGCTGGCGGTGTTGCCGGCGCCGACCATGCCGTAGGCCTCCTTCAGGCCCAGGTCGTCGGCGGCGTGGCGGAGCAGGCCGCGGACCGCTTCGGTGCCCAGGCCCTCGCCCCAGTACGCGGGGGCGAGGGCGGTGATCAGTTCGTGGCCGTCGACGTTGCCGGTCCTCTTCACCTCCGCGTGGCCGACGTAGACCTCCTCGCGCCACAGCCCCCACACGTCGAACCTGCGCCGGGGGTAGACGTCGGTGAGGATGGCGCGGAACAGCGTGCGGATGTCGGCCTCGGGCACGCGTTCCTGGCCCATCCAGCGGCAGACCTCCTCGTCGCGCAGCAGGGTCACGAAGACGTCCTCGTCCTCGGGGCGGTAGGGCCGGAACGTGAGTCGTTCGGTGTGCAGGACCGGTGTCATGACGGCTCCTCGGAACGGGCGGGCGAGCAGGTGGATCGGTGGAGCACCGTGCCGGTGGGGCGGCGGGCAGGTGGGCCGACAGGACGGTGGGGCGACGGGCCGGCGTACGGGTGGGGCGACGGGGCGGAGGCCGGGGTGCGGTCGCGGGCCGCACCCCGGCCTTCCTCCACTGCGGCGCGGGGCGCGTCAGGCCTCGGCGTTCTCCATGCGCTCCCGCAGGCTGCGCGGGCGCATGTCGGTCCAGACCTCGTCGACGTAGGCGGAGCACTCCGCCTCCGTGCCCTCCTTGCCGACGGGCTGCCAGCCGGCCGGCACCTCGACGCCGACGGGCCACAGCGAGTACTGCTCCTCGTCGTTGCGCAGCACCTGGTAGCGGGTGTTCTCGTCCATGTCTGTCGGTCTCGCTCTCTGGGATCTGATCGGATCTGACGGGGATCGGACAACGGGCCGGTGGTGGGGCGTCCGGCGGTGGGGCGCGGGCCGCGGGGCGGGGCGTCACCGGTTGTCCCGGGCGTGGCGGGCGATGTGGCGCAGGGCCTCGGCGAAGTCGTCCGCGACGCGTCGCACGGTGTCCGTGGCGTGCAGGGCGGGCCGGTGGTGCCAGGTGAAGGACAGCCGGCCGCCCTGCACCGCGCCGACGACCTCCAGCGGGTGGGAGCCGCTGTCGCGCGGGTCGTGGTCCCGTCCGAACGACCCGTGCTCGGCGCGTATCAGGCCGTCGCCGGGGCTCTCCGGGCGGGCGTCCCACTGGCCGAGGTAGTTGAAGACGACCTGCCCGTGCGCGGCCCGGCCGAGCCGCTCGCGCACCCCGGGCGGTCCGAAGGTGCGCAGCGCGCCGAAGCCGAGGCCGTTGCCGGGGACGGCGCGCAGCTGGCGGCGCACCGACTTCACCAGGGCCCGCCAGTCCCGGGCGGGCCCGGGGCCCTCGGGGTCGGGCACCCGGAGGGCGACGGGGTGGACGGTGGTGAACCAGCCGACCGTGCGGGAGAGGTCCACGTCGTCGAGGACGTCCTCGCGGCCGTGTCCCTCCAGGTCCAGGCGGACCTCCTCGCGGCCGGTCCAGCGGGCCAGGGCCAGGGCCAGGGCGGCGAGCAGCACGTCGTTGACGCGGGTGCGGTAGGCGGTCGGCGCGGCGCGCAGCAGGGCCTCGGTGTCCGCCTCGTCCAGTTCCACGGTGAGCGTGTCGGCGCGGCCCGCCTCCGGTCCGGCCGGTGTCCCGGCCGGCAGCGGCTCCGCGTCCACCGCCCGCTCCCAGTAGGGGAGTTCGTCGTCGAGGGCGCCGGCCTCGACGTGCGCGGCGAGGCCCCGGGCCCAGTCGCGGAAGGAGGTGGTGCGTTCGCCCGGCGCGACGGGCTCGCCCCGGACGGCCTGCCGGTAGGCGGCCTCCAGGTCGTCGCGCAGGATGCGCCAGGACACGGCGTCCACGACGAGGTGGTGCGCGACCAGGAGGAGGAAGGCGGGCCGGTCGGCGTCCCCGGTGAACAGGGCCGCCCGCAGCAGCGGGCCGCGCGCCAGGTCGAAGCCGGTGTGCAGGTCGTCGGCGGCCTTCTCCATCGCCGCGTCGGCCTCGGCGGGGGTCAGCCCGCTCAGGTCGTGGCGGTGCAGGAGCCCGTCGCGGTCGGTGTCGGACGGCGGCGGGTTGAACTGGCGCCAGCCGCCTTCGTCCCCGGCTTCCCGGGTGAAGCGCATGCGCAGGGCGTCGTGGTGGTCGAGCAGGGCGTTCAGGGCCGTCTCCAGGGCGGCCTCGTCCAGGGGGGCGCCGAGTTCCAGCAGCAGCGACTGGTTGAAGTGGTGGTGTCCGGCGCGCGGGCTGGTCAGGAACCACTCCTGGATGGGGGTGAGCGGCACGTCCCCGCTCACCGGGCCGTCCCCGGAGTGCCGGGGCGCGTCGGTGACGACGCCGGCCAGCTCGGCGACCGTCTGGTGGGTGAACAGGTCGCGGGTGGCCAGGTGCAGTCCGTCCCGCCGCAGCCGGGAGACGACCTGCATGCTGAGGATGGAGTCGCCGCCGAGGTGGAAGAAGTTGTCGTGCGCACCGACGTCCGCCACGCCGAGGACGTCGGCCCAGATGCGGGCGATGCGGCGTTCGGTGTCGGTGCGCGGCGCCGTGCGCGGCCCGGCGGCGGTGTGCGCGGGGCCGGGTTCGGGCAGGGCCGCGCGGTCGGTCTTGCCGTTCGGGGTGAGCGGCAGGCGCTCCAGCGGCACGAACGCCGACGGGACCATGTGCGCCGGGAGCAGCCCGGCCAGGTGGTCCCGCAGTTCCGCCACCGGCAGCTCCTCGGCGGTGCCCCCGTCGGGCACGACGTAGGCCACGAGCCGGCCGCCGGAGCGGCCGTCCGGGTCGCTCCCGCCGCGGCGCACGGTGACCACCGCGTCGCGCACCCGCGGGCTGCGGCGCAGCGCGCCCTCGATCTCCCCGGGTTCGATGCGGAAGCCGCGCAGCTTCACCTGCTCGTCGGCGCGTCCGGCGAAGCGCAGTTCGCCTGAGGAGTCCCAGCGGGCCAGGTCTCCGGTGCGGTACATCCTCTCCCCCGGCGTTCCGAACGGGTCGGCGACGAAGCGGGAGGCGGTCAGGCCGGGCCGGTTCAGGTAGCCGCGGGCCAGTCCGGGTCCGGCCACGTACAGGTCGCCGGTGACGCCGGGCGGGACGGGGCGCAGGGCGGCGTCGAGGACGTGGACGCGGGTGGCGCCGGCCGGGCGGCCGATCGGCGGGGCGCCGGTGCCCGGGGCGAGGGGGCCGGTCCAGGTGGCGACGACGGTGGCCTCGGTCGGACCGTAGGAGTTGATCATGCGTCGGCCCGGCGCCCACCGCTCGACGAGGTGGGCCGGGCACGCCTCGGCGCCGACGATGAGGGTGCGCAGGTGCGGCAGGGCGCCGGCGGTCTCGGGGGCGACCGTGGCCAGGGCCGCGGGCGGGATCAGCGTGTGGCTGATCCGCCGCTCGGCGAGGACCTGGGCGAGCCGCTCGCCGACGAGGGGTCCCTCCTCCCCGGTGACCAGGGTGGCTCCGCTGAGCAGGGACGTGCACAGCTCCAGCACGGAGGCGTCGAAGCTGGGCGAGGCGAACTGCAGGACCCGGTCGCCGGGGCCCGCGTCGTAGCGGTCGGCGGCGGCCGCGGCGAAGGCCGCCAGGCCGCTGTGCGTCACCGTGACCCCCTTGGGCGTGCCGGTGGAACCCGACGTGTAGATCACGTACGCCGGGTGGGCGGTGGTCAGCGGGGCCGTGCGGTCGGCGTCCGTGGGCGCGGTGTCCGGCCCGTCCGCGTCCCGTACGGCGGCGGGGTCGTCCAGGACGAGCAGGGCGCCCGCGTCGCGCAGCATGAACTCCCGCCGCTGCTCGGGGTAGTCCGGGTCGACGGGCAGGAAGGCGCCGCCGGCCTTGGCCACGGCGAGCTGGGCCACCACCGCCTCCGCGCCGCGGGGCAGGGCCAGCGCCACGATCCGCTCGGGCCCCACGCCCCGGGCGATGAGCCGGTGCGCCAGCCGGTTGGCGGCGCGCTCGACCTCGGCGTACGTCAGCTCGCGGCCGTCGGCGTCGGCCAGGGCCACGGCGTCGGGCGTGCGGGCGGCCTGTCGTTCGAACAGCTCCGGCAGCGTCGCCGCCGGTACCGGGCGGGCGGTGCCGCGTCCCTGGTCGAGGACGGTCTTGAGCGTCTCGTCGGTGGCCAGGGGCAGGGCGCCCAGGGGCCGGTCGGGGTCGTCGGCGACGGCGGTCAGGAGCGTGCCGAGCTGGTCGGCCATCCGTTCGGCGGTGGCCGCGTCGAACAGGCCGGTGTTGTAGGTGAGCAGGCCGTGCAGTTCCCCGGCTTCGGTCTCGGCGAACTCCAGGGTGAGGTCGAACGCCGCGTGCCGCAGGTCCGTGTCGACGTCGGTGACCTCGACGCCGGGCAGGTCGAGGTGGGCCGCCGGGGCGTTCTGCAGCACCACCATGACCTGGAACAGGGGGGTGCGGCTGGTGTCGCGGACCGGCTGCACCTCGTCCACCACCCGCTCGAACGGCGCCTCCTGGTGGGCGAAGGCGTCCAGGACGGTCCCACGCACCTCGGTGAGGAACTCGGGGAAGGGGCGGTCGGGTTCGACGCGGGAGCGCAGGACGAGGGTGTTGACGAAGAACCCGACGAGGTTCTGGGTCTCGGCGCGGTCGCGGCCGGAGGTGACCGTGCCGACGGTGACGTCCCGGCCGCCGGTCAGGCGGGCCAGGTAGGCCTGCGCGGCGGCGACCAGCGTGGTGAACAGGGTGGCCTGCCTCTGACGGCCCACCCGGACGAGGCGGCGGGTCGTCTCCCGCGGCAGGACGAGGCGCACGGTGGCGCCGTCGTGGGTGCGCACCGCCGGACGCGGCCGGTCGGCGGGCAGGTCCGGCGTCTCCAGACCGGTCAGGTGCTCCTTCCAGTAGGCGAGGTGCTCGTCGGTGCCGCGGCCGCGCTGCCAGTGGGCGTAGTCGGGGTACTGCACCGGCAGCGGCGGCAACGCGCCCGTGTCCGCGCCCAGTTCGGCGCGGTAGAAGTGGGCGAGGTCGCCGGTGAGCACCCCGGTGGACCAGCCGTCGGTGACGATGTGGTGCAGGGTCAGGGTCAGGACGTGCTCGTCGCCGGCGAGGCGGATCAGCCCCGCGTGCAGCAGCGGGCCGCGGCGCAGGTCGAACGTGCGGGCGCGTTCGGCCTCCAGCAGTTCCTCCAGCCGGGCCGCGCGGTCGGTCTCCGCCGTCGTCGACAGGTCGTGCAGCGTCAGCGGCACGTCCTGCGCCGGGTGGACGGTCTGCACGCCGTGACCGTCCACCGTGTCGAAGGTGGTGCGCAGCGCCTCGTGCCGCTCGACCAGGGCGCGCAGGGCCGCGGTGAGGGCGGGCACGTCAAGCCGGCCGCGCAGGCGCAGGGCCAGCGCGGTGACGTACTCGCCGCTGCCCGGGGCGAACTCCTCCAGGAACCACAGGCGTTGCTGGGCGTACGACATCGGGGCGGGGGTGTCGCGGGGGACCGGGACGATCTCGGCGGTCGTGGCGTCGCCGGACGGCTCCGCGGTGAGCAGGGCGGCGAGGGCGGCGGGGGTGGGGTGGGTGAACACCTCGCGCGGTGACAGGTCGGCGCCGAACTCCTCGGCCAGGCGGGCGGCCAGCCGGATGCTGAGGATGGAGTCGCCGCCCAGCTGGAAGAAGTCGTCCTCCACGCCGGGCCGCTGCACGGAGAGGACCTCCGCGAAGACGTCGGCGGTGCGCCGCTCGGCGTCGGTGCGCGGCGCGGTCGGCGCGCCCCGCCGGTCACCGCCCGTGGGCTCCGGCGCGGGGAGGGCGGCCCGGTCGACCTTGCCGTTGGCGCTGAGCGGCAGCGCGGGCAGGGCGACGAACGCCGAGGGGACGAGGTAGTCGGGCAGTGAGCGCCGGGCGGACTCCCGTACGTCCCCGAGGTCCTCGGTGCCGACCACGTAGGCCACCAGGCGCCGGCTGCCGGGCCGGTCCTCGCGGGCCAGCACCGCCACGTCCACGACGTCCGGGTGCGCCGCGAGGGCCGCCTCCACCTCGCCGGGTTCGACGCGGAAGCCGCGGATCTTCACCTGGTCGTCGGCGCGGCCCAGGAACTCGACCGTGCCGTCGGGGCGGCGGCGGGCCAGGTCGCCGGTGCGGTACATGCGCGTGCCGGGCGGGCCGGCGGGGTCGGCGAGGAAGCGGGCGGCGGTGTCGCCGGGACGGCCCAGGTAGCCGCGGGCCACGCCCTCGCCGGCGAGGTACACCTCGCCGGCCGAGCCCGGCGGCACGGGCCGCAGGCGGCCGTCGAGGACGTGGACCCGCATCTCGTCGAGCGGGTGGCCGATGGGCACGGTGTCCGGGACGGCGCTCGCGTCGGTGAGCGCGAAGGACGTCGCGAACGTCGTCGTCTCGGTGGGGCCGTAGCCGTCCACGACGGTCAGGCCGGGGCAGGCGGACAGCACGCGGCGCACGGCCGCGGCGGGCACCACGTCGCCGCCGGTCCACACCTGGCGCAGGCCGGCGAAGCAGTCCGGGGCGTCCTGCGCCAGCAGCCGGAAGAGGCCGGCGGTCAGCCACAGCGCGCTCAGGCCGCCGTCGCCGGCCAGGCGCCGCAGCAGTGCCGCGTCCACCGGCCCGGGCGGCGCCACGACCACGCAGCCGCCGTTCAGCAGGGGCGCCCACACCTCGAAGGTGGCGGCGTCGAAGGCCACCGGGGAGTGCAGCAGCACCCGGTCGCACACCCCCGCGGTGAAGCGGCCGTCGCCGGCGAGGGCGGCCACGTCGCGGTGGCGCACCGCGACCGCCTTGGGCTCGCCGGTCGATCCGGAGGTGAACATCACGTACGCCAGCCGGTCGGCGTCCGCGGGCGCGGCGGCGGGTGCGCCCGGCACGGGGGTGCGGGCGGCGGCGACGTCCGCGGCGGTCAGTCCGGCCGTCGCGCCCGCCCGCTCGGTCAGCGCCCGGCGCCGCTCCTCGGGGGCGCGGGCGTCCACCGGCACGTAGGCGCCGCCCGCCTTGAGGACGGCGAGCTGGGCGACGACCAGTTCGGCGCAGCGGTCCATCGACAGCGCCACCCGGTCCTCCGCGCGCAGGCCGCCGGCGAGCAGCCGGGAGGCCACGGCGTCGGACCAGTCGTCGAGGTGACGGTAGGTCAGTTCCGTGTCGCCGTCGCGCAGGGCGGGTGCGTCGGGGGTGCGGCGGGCCTGCTCGGCGAACAGCTCGACGGGGCTGCGCGGCGCCGCCTTCCGGGCGGGGGCGTTCCACCGCCGGAGCAGGGCGCGGTCGTCCTCGGTCAGCGGCTCGAGGCCGGTCACGTCCGCGTCGACCCCGATGCCGTCGGCGAGGGCGGTCAGGAGGGCCGCGAGCCGGGCGGCGAGGCGTTCGGCCGTGTCCGCGTCGAACAGGTCGGCGTCGTAGGCGAGGTCGAGGCCGAGCCGGTCGCCGAGGTGGGCGCGCAGGCACAGCGGGAAGGTCGGCGCGTCGTCGGCCCGCACCTCCTCGACGCGCACGCCCGTGCGGGCCGTGGCGGACTCGTCGACGGGATAGTTCTCGAACACCACCATGCTGTCGAACAGCGCCTCGCCCGCCGGGAGCTCGCTCAGCGCCTGGATGCGGGGCAGGGCGAGGAAGTCGAAGCGCCGGGCGTCGCTCTGCCGCTCCTGCACGTCCCGCAGCCAGGACGCCGCTCCCCCGCCCGTGACGCGGATCCGGGTGGGCACGGTGTTGATGAACATGCCGATCATCGACTCCACGCCCGGCAGTTCGGCCGGGCGCCCGGAGACGGTCGTGCCGAACACGACGTCGTCGCGTCCGCCGTGGCGGGCCAGCAGCAGTGCCCAGGCGCCCTCGACCACGGTGTTCACCGTCAGCCCGGCCCGGGCCGCCGTCTCCCGCAGCCGCGCCGAGACCCGCTCGTCCAGCTGCCGGTGCGCCGTGGCGGCGGCGCGGGCGCGGTGCGCCTCGGCCGGGGTGCGGTCGTACGGCAGCGGGGTGCGGGCCGGGAAGCCGGCGAGGGCGTCGGCCCAGTACGCCTCGGCCGCCCGCTCGTCCTGCTCGTCCAGCCAGTGCAGGAAGTCGGAGAACGGGCGCCTCACCGGCGCGGGGGCCTCGCGTCCGCCGGTGAGCGCGGCGTAGCGCTCGCACACCTCGGTGAGCAGCTGCCCGGTGCTCCAGCCGTCCAGGATCAGGTGGTGGGAGGACCACAGCAGCCAGACCTCGTCGCCGGGCAGCGCGGCCAGGGTGACGCGGGTGAGGGGGGCGGTGGTGAGGTCCATGCCCGCCGCGCGGTCGGCGGCCAGCAGCTCCCCGGTCTCCCGCTCGCGTTCCCCGGGCGTCAGGCCCCGCCAGTCCAGGTGGGTGACGGGCAGCTCCACCCGGTGGTGGACGACCTGGACCGGGCGCGGCAGGCCCTGCCAGTGGACGCTGGTGCGCAGGGCCTCGGTACGGTCGGCGACCTGCTGCCAGGCCGCGGCGAAGGCCCGCGGGTCGCTCACCCCGGACAGCCGTACGGCCGTCCGGTCGAAGTAGGCGCCCGCCGTGTCCACCAGGCCGTGGAAGAGCATCCCGGCCTGCAGGGGCGTCAGCGGCAGGACGTCCGCCACGTGCCGGCCGTCGCCCACGAGGCGGTCCAGCTCGCTCTGGCCGAGCCCGGCGAGGGGGAAGTCCGACGGGGTGCGGCCGCCCGCGTCCGGGCGGGCGCAGTGGGCCGCGATCTCGCGCAGCGCCGCGCACATCCCGTCGGCGAGGGCGCGGACGGTGGACTCGTCGTAGACGGCCGGCGGGTAGGTCCAGCCGAGTTCGAGGCGGCCGTCCTGGACCACGCCGGTGACGTCCAGCGGGTAGGGGCGGGGGGCGTCGGGGTCGGTGTCGGAGCCGGCCGGGGGCAGGGCGGCGCCGTAGAGGCCGTCCCGGCTCCCGCCGGTGTCCCACCGGCCGTGGTAGTTGAAGCCGACCTGGGGCGCGGGGGCGCCGGCCAGCGGGCTGTCGGGCAGCAGGTGGCGCAGCGCGCCGTGGCTCAGGCCGTGCAGGGGCACCGCGCGCAGCTGTTCCTTGACCGAGCGCAGGGTGTCGTGCCAGCCGGCGTCGGGGTCGACGCTCAGCGCGAGGGGGAACTCGGCGGTGAACCAGCCGACCGTCCGGGAGAGGTCCACGTCGTCGAAGAGGTCCTCGCGGCCGTGGCCCTCCACGCCGACCAGCACGGTGTCGCGTCCGCACCAGCGGGCCAGGGTGCGGCCGAGGGCGCCGAGCAGGACGTCGTTGACCTGGGTGCGGTAGACCTCCGGGACCCGGCGCAGCAGGGCCTCGGTGGTCTCCGGCTCCAGTTCCACGGTGACCGTGGCGGCGGCGCCGTGGGTGTCGGGGCCGGGCCGGCCCGCGGGCAGGCCGGCGGGGGCCGCCGCGGTGCGTTCCCAGTGGGCGAGGTCGCCGTCCAGGGCGCCGGAGCGGGTGTGCTTCTCCAGCCGGGCCGCCCAGTGGCCGTACGCGGTGGTGGCCGGGGGCAGGTCGACGGGTTGTCCGGCCGCGGCCTGCCGGTGCGCGGTCTCCACATCGGCCAGCAGGATGCGCCAGGAGACGCCGTCGACGACCAAGTGGTGCACGGTGAGGAGCAGTTGTGCGGGCCGGTCCGGGCCGCGGTCGAGGAGCAGGACGCGTGCCACCCGGCCCTCGGCCGGGTCGAGCCCGTCACGGGCCGCGTCCGCGAGGCGGGCCGCCTCGGCTTCCAGGGCGGGGTCGTCGAGGCCGGTCACGTCGTGACGGGTGACGATGGCGTCCGGGGCGTCGGGCAGGACTTCCTGGCGCCATCCGTCGTCGGTGCGGCGGAAGCGGGTGCGCAGGGCCGGGTGGTGGCGTACGACGGCGTCCACGGCGGTGCGCAGGGCGGACAGGTCGGTTCCGGGGGCCAGCTCGATCCGCTGCGACATGGTGAAGCGCAGCGGGTCGCCGGGGCGGCGGCCGTCGAGGTACCAGCGCTGGATGGGGGTGAGCGGCGCCTCGGCGGGCGCGGTCTCCTCCTCCGTCACGACGGGGGCCGACTCGGTGACGCGCAGGGCGAGTTCGGCGACGGTCTGGTGGCGGAAGACGTCCTTGGTGGTCAGCGCCAGTCCGGCCCGGCGGGCCCGGGAGACGATCTGGATGCTGAGGATGGAGTCGCCGCCGAGCGCGAAGAAGTTGTCCCGCGCGCCCACCCGGTCGGCCCGCAGGACGTCCGCCCAGATCGCGGCCAGCGTCTCCTCGGTGCCGGGGCGCGGCGCCACGTACGCCGTGGCGGGGTCCGGTTGCGCGGGCGGGGCGGGCAGGGCGCGCCGGTCGGTCTTGCCGCTGCTGGTGCGCGGGATCCGGGCCAGCGGGACGAACGCCGCCGGCACCATGTGGTCCGGCAGGGTGCGCCGGAGCGCGAGGCGCAGGGCGTCGGCGGCCGGGACGGAGTCCCCGGCGGGCACCAGGTACGCCACGAGCATGAGCCGGCCCGCGTGTTCGCGTGCCGTCACGACGGCCTCGGCCACGTCCGGGTGGGCGAGCAGCGCGGCCTCGACCTCGCCGGGCTCGACGCGGAAGCCGCGGATCTTGATCTGCTCGTCGGCGCGGCCCAGGAACTCCAGCAGCCCCCGCTCGTTCCAGCGGGCGCGGTCGCCGGTGCGGTACATCCTCCCTCCTTGCCCGCCCTCGGGCAGGAGGGGCCCGCCCGGCGCGCCGAACGGGTCGGCGACGAAGCGCGACGCGGTCAGGCCGGGCCGGTTCAGGTAGCCGCGGGCCACCTGGGCGCCGGCGAGGTACAGCTCGCCGGGCACGCCGGGCGGCACCGGGCGCAGCCGGGCGTCGAGGACGTAGGCGCGCAGGTTGCGGCCGGGGCGCCCGACGACCGGCCGGTCCGGGTGGTCGGCGACGCGCCCGTACGTGGCGTCGACGGTGCACTCGGTGGGCCCGTACACGTTGTACGCGGTGACGCCGAGGCCGTCGGCGGCGCACAGCTCCCGCCAGGTGTCGGGGCCCGTCGCCTCGCCGCCGACGAGGAGGACGCGCGGGCGGTGGCGGCCGGGTGCGAGGAGTCCGGCGGCGGTGAGCTCGCGCAGGAAGGACGGGGTGACGTTCACCAGGTCCAGGCCGCGTTCGGCGACCTGGGCGCAGAACGCGTCCGGGTCCAGGCGCACGTCCTCGTCGACGAGGTGGACCTCCTGCCCGAGGGCGAGCAGCAGCGGCCCCTCCCAGGAGGTGTCGAAGGAGAACGAGGCGCTGAGCGCGGCGCGCAGCCGCCGCCCGTCCGCGGTGTGCGGCGCGACGAGCCCCTCGCGGTGGTCGTGGCAGAGGTTGACCAGGTGGCGGTGTTCGACGACGACGCCCTTGGGGCGGCCGGTGGAGCCGGAGGTGTAGACGATGTAGGCGGCGTGGTCCGGGCGCAGCGGCGCCGGACGGTCGCGGTCGGTGGGGTCGTGGGCGGGCAGCCGGTCCCACTCCACCTCGCGCAGGGCGTCCTCGCTCAGCACGGTGTGCGGGGCCGCGTCGGCGAGGAGGTGGGCGACGCGCTCCTCGGGCAGGTCGGGGTCGAGGAAGAGGAAGGTGCCGCCCGCCTTGGCGACGGCGAGCACCGCCGCCATCAGGTCGGAGGTGCGCGGCAGCCGTACCGCGACCGTCCGCTCGGGGGCGACGCCCCGGGCGAGGAGGTGGTGGGCGAGCCGGTTGGCGCGCTCGTTGAGGGCGGCGAAGTCCAGCGTGGCGTCCCGGGCCACCAGGGCGGTGGCGTGCGGGGTGCGGGCGGCCTGCGCCTCGAACAGGGCGGGGAAGGTGGTGGCGGGGACCGCGAGCCGCGGACCCTGCCAGTCGTGGAGCACCCGGCGCCGCTCGTCGGCGGTCATCAGCTCCAGCGCCCGCACGTCCCGGTCCGGGTCCTGCGCCGCGGCCTCCAGCAGCAGCCGCAGCCGGCCGGCCAGGCTCCGGACGGTGTCCTCGTCGAACAGGGCGGTGTCGTACTCCAGGTGGCCGGTGACGCCGCCGTCGCCCTCCACGAAGTCGAAGGCCAGGTCGAACGTGGCGTGCCGGACCGGCGGGGTGACCGGCTCGACCTCCAGGTCCGGGAGCGCGGGGGCCCCGGCGCCCAGGTTGTGCAGGGCGACCATGACCTGGAACAGGGGGGTGCGGCTGGTGTCCCGCTCGGGCTGGAGGGCGTCCACCAGCCGCTCGAAGGGCACGTCCTGGTGGGCGAACGCGTCCAGGACGGTTTCGCACACCTGTTCCAGCAGCGCGCGGAACGACGTGCCGGGGCGCACCCGGTTGCGCAGCACCAGCGTGTTCACGAACATGCCGACCACGTCGTGCAGTTCGGGGCGCTCGCGGCCCGCGGTGACGGTGCCGACGGCGAAGTCGTCCTGGTCGGCCCAGCGGGACAGCAGGGCCGTGCAGGCGGTCAGCAGCGTCATGTACAGGGTGGCGTCGGTCTCCCGGCCCAGCTCGCGCAGCCGGCCGGTCAGCCCGGCGGGCAGGGTGAAGGTCACCAGCGCGCCGTCCCGGCCCCGTACGGCGGGACGCGGCCGGTCGGTCGGCGGCTGGAGCGGGGGCACTCCGTCCAGTCGCTCACGCCAGTGGGCGAGTTGCCGCTCGACGTCGTCGGTGCGGGCGCGCTGCCAGGCGGCGTGGTCGGCGTACCGGACGGGCAGCTCCGGCAGTTCGGGGCGGCGGCCCTCGTGCGCCGCGGCGTACAGCTCGCCCAGGTCCCGGCCGAGGACGCCGAGCGACCAGCCGTCGGTGACGATGTGGTGGACGGCGAGGACGAGGACGTGCTCGCCGTGCTCGCCGTCGGCCAGGCGGGCCAGCCGGGCGCGCAGCAGCGGCCCGGCCGCCAGGTCGAAGGGCGTGGCGGCCGCGCGCTCCAGCAGCGCGTCCAGCGCCGCCCGCGCGTCCGGGGCGGCGGTGAGGTCGTCCACGGGCAGGTCGACCCGGTGCGGCGGGCGCACCAGCTGCCGCGCCTGCCCGTCCTGTTCGGCGAAGGTGGTGCGCAGCGCCTCGTGCCGGGCGACCAGGCCGTCCAGGGCGGTGCGCAGGGCGTCCTCGTCGAGCGGGCCGCGCAGGCGCAGCGCGGACAGCGTCGTGTACTCGGTGCTGCCGGGCTCGAACCGGTCGAGGAACCACAGGCGTTGCTGGGCGTACGACAGCGGCGCCGGGGTTTGCGGGGCGGTCGCCGGTATCGCGTCGTCCCGCGGCGCGGACGGGTCGCCGGCCGGGTCGCCGGCCGGGTCGCCGAGCTCGGCGGCCAGGGCGGCCACCGTGGGGCGGGTGAACAGCAGCCTCGGGGAGACGTCGGGGCCGAACGCGGCGCGCAGCCGGGCGGTGACGCGGACGGCGAGGATGGAGTCGCCGCCGAGCGCGAAGAAGTCGTCGCCGGCGTGCACCTCGCCGACGCCCAGCACGTCCGCCCAGGCGGCGGCGACCAGCCGTTCGGCCCGGGTGCGCGGCGGTGTGCGGTCGGTGCCGGCGGCGTAGCCGTCGGGTCCCGGCGCGGGCAGGGCGCGCCGGTCGAGCTTGCCGTTGACGGTGAGCGGCAGCGCGTCCATCGGCACGTAGGCGGCGGGCACCATGTGGGCGGGCAGCAGACGCTCCAGGTGGGTACGCAGTCCGGCCGCCTCGGGGGCGGCGCCGCCGGAGCCGACGACGTGCGCCACGAGCCGGCGGGTCCCGGACGCGTCCTCGAACACGCCGACCGCGGCCTCGGCGACGCCGGGGTGGGCGTGCAGGGCCGCCTCGATCTCGCCGGGCTCGATGCGGTAGCCGCGGATCTTCACCTGGGCGTCCGCGCGGCCCAGGTACTCCAGGGTGCCGTCGGCCCGCCACCTCGCCCGGTCGCCCGTGCGGTACATGCGGCCGCCGGCCGGCCCGAACGGGTCGGCGAGGAAGCGGCCGGCGGTGAGGCCGGGGCGGCCGAGGTAGCCGCGGGCCAGGCCCTCGCCCGCCACGTACATCTCGCCGGTGGCGCCGGGCGGCACGGGCGCCAGGCCGGCGTCGAGCACGTACACCCGCAGGTCGGGGATGGCCGTGCCGATCGGGCCGGCGGGGCCGTCGGCGGCGCCGGCGGGGTCGAGCGGGGCGTGGGTGACGTGCACGGTGGTCTCGGTGATGCCGTACATGTTGACCAGGCGCGGGGCGTCGGCCGGGTGGCGTGCCCACCAGGCGGCGAGCCGGCCGGTGTCCAGGGCCTCGCCGCCGAAGACCACCGTGCGCAGCGCGAGGCGGGCGCCGGTCTCCGGATGTTCGGCGTCGGCGCGGATCAGCGGGTAGAACGCGGACGGCGTCTGGTTGAGGACGGTGACCCGCTCGTCCGCCAGCAGGCGCAGGAAGTCCTCCGGGGAGCGGGCGGTCTCGTCGGGCACCACGACGAGCCGGCCGCCGTGCAGCAGCGGGCCCCACAGCTCCCACACGGAGAAGTCGAACGCGTAGGAGTGGAACATCGTCCACACGTCGTCGGGGCCGAAGCCGAACCAGTGGCGGGTGCGGGTGAACAGCCGCACCACGTTGGCGTGCGGGATCACCACGCCCTTGGGGCGGCCGGTGGAGCCGGAGGTGTAGATGGCGTAGGCGGGGCTCTCCGGCAGCGGCCGGCGGGCCGGGACCGGTCCGCCGGCCGGGCGCCCGGCGAGGTCGGCCTCGACCCTCGGATCGTCCAGGAGCAGCAGGGGGACGTCGGTGCCGTCGACGCGGGCCGCCGTTCCGGTCGTGGTCACCAGCGTCACCGGGGCGGCGTCGGCGAGGAGGCCGCCGATGCGTTCGGCGGGCGAGGCCGGGTCGATCGGCAGGTAGGCCGCGCCGGTCTTCAGCACGGCGAGGACCGCGACGACCTGGTCGCAGGAGCGGGGCAGGGCGAGGGCGACGAACCGCTCGGGGGCGGCGCCGAGTCCGGCGAGCCGGTGGGCGAGCCGGCCGGCGCGGGCGTCGAGCGTGGCGTAGTCCAGGCGCTCGGTCCCGCAGGTGACGGCGACGGCGTCGGGCGTGCGGGCGGCCTGCGCCTCGAACAGGTCCACCAGCGTCTCGTCGGGGCGGCCCCGTTCGGTGCCGTCCCAGCCGGTGAGCGTCCGCCGCTCCCCGTCCGTCGTCCAGGCCAGGGCGCGCAGCGGCCGGCCGGGGCCGTCGGCCATCTCCGTGAGCAGCAGGCACAGCCGGTCGGCGAGCGCGCGGACGGTCGCCGCGTCGAACAGGGCGGGGTCGTAGGCGAGGTCGAAGCCGAGGCGCTCGCCGTGGTGAGCCCGCAGCACGAGCGGGTAGTTGGTGGCGTCGCGGGAGGTCACCCCGGCCAGGCGCACCCCGGAGCCGGCCGTGCGGGCCTCGTCGAAGGGGTAGTTCTCGAAGGCGACCATGCTGTGGAAGAGCGGGCTGCCGGACGGCACGTCGCTCAGCTGGGTCAGCTCGGCCAGCGACACGGCCGCGTACCGCCTCGACTCGGCCTGGGCGTCCTGCAGGTCCCGCAGCCACGCGCCCACCGTGCGCCCGGCGTCGACGCGCACCCGGGTGGGGACGGTGTTGATGAACATGCCCACCATGGACTCGACGCCGGGCAGGTCGTCGGGCCGGCCGGAGACGGTGGTGCCGAACACCACGTCGTCCTCGGCGGCGTACCGGGCCAGCAGCAGCGCCCAGGCGCCCTGCACGACCGTGTTGAGGGTGAGTCCGGCCTCGCGCGCGGTGCGCGCCAGCCGGGCCGACGCCCCGTCGTCCAGGCCGGCCGTGTGCACGTCCGCGGAGCGGGCCAGGTGGGCCTCGCGCAGGGGGCGGTCGGCGGGCAGCGGGGTGGGGGTGGCGAAGCCGGCGAGGACGTCCTGCCAGTGGGCGCGGGCGGCGCCCGGGTCCTGCTCGGCGAGCCAGCGCACGTAGTCGCCGAAGGGGCGCCGCACCGGCGGCCGGGGTTCGGCGCCCGCGGTGAGGGCCGCGTACTCCTCGAACACGTCGGTCAGCACCTGGGCCAGGCTCCAGCCGTCCAGGATCAGGTGGTGGGAGGTCCACAGCAGGTGCAGCCGGGCGTCGGGCAGCCGGACCAGGGTCAGCCGCATCAGCGGCGCGGCGGCGAGGTCGATGCCGCGGGCCAGGTCGTCGGCGCGCAGCCGGGCGAGGCACTCGGCGCGCTCCGGCTCGTCCAGGCCGCGCCAGTCGAGGTGGGTCACCGGCACCCGCACGTCCCGGTGCACGACCTGGAGGGGCACGGGGACGTCCTCCCAGACGACGCGGGTGCGCAGGGCGGGCGTGCGGTCGGTGACGCGCTGCCAGGCCGCGGCGAGGGCGTGCGGGTCGGCGACGCCGTCCAGCAGGAGCCCGGCCTGGTCGACGTAGACGTCGTCGGGGCCGCCGACCAGCCGGTGGAAGAGCATGCCCTCCTGGAGCGGGGTCAGCGGCAGGACGTCCTCCACGTCCCGCCCGTCGCCGACCAGCCGGTCCAGGCGGTCCTGGTCGAGGCGGGCCAGCGGGAAGTCGGACGGGGTGCGGCCGCCCGCGCCGGGGCGGGCGCAGTGCTCGGCGATCGCGGCCAGCGCGCGGGTCATGCCGTCGGCGAGGGCGCGGACGGTGTCCTCGTCGTGCACCTGGTCGCTGTAGTGCCAGGTGATCTCCAGTTCGCCGTCGGCGACCACGGCGGATATGTCCAGCAGGTGGGCCGGCGGCTCGTCGGCGGCGACGTCGCGGCCGGGCGCCTCGCCCGCCGGGGCGAAGTCCCGCCCGTCGCCGGCCTCCCACTGGCCGTGGTAGTTGAAGCAGACCTGCGGCAGCGGCAGGTCCCGCAGGGCGCGGGCGGCCGGGTCGGGCGAGCCGAGGCGGGCCAGGGCCTCGTAGCCCAGGCCGTGCCGGGGGACGGCCCGCAGGCGTTCCTTCACCGCCTTGAGGGTGGCGCCCCAGTCGGGTGCGCCGGACGGCCCGGCGGGGGTGAGGGTGACGGGGTACTGGGTGGTGAACCAGCCCACCGTGCGGGACAGGTCCAGCGTGTCGTCCTCGCGGCCGTGGCCCTCCAGGGCGACGGTCACCCGTTCGGTGCCCGTCCAGTCGGCGAGGACCCGGCTCAGCGCGCTGAGCAGCACGTCGTTGACCTGCGTGCGGTAGACGGCGGGCACCTGGCGCAGCAGGGCCCCGGTGGTGGCGCGGTCGACGCGGGTGCTCAGGGTGCGGACCGAGCCGGCGAGCGGGGTGCCGGGGCGGTCGACCGGCAGCGGGGTGCGGGGTGCGGCGGCCTCGGCGGTCCAGTGCGGCAGGTCGGCGTCGAGGTCGCCGGCGCGCACCCGGCGGGACAGGTGCGCGGCCCAGTCGGCGAACGGCGTGGGGACGGGCTCCAGCTCGATCGCGTCGCCCCGGGCCGCCTGCTCGTAGGCCCGGGCGAGGTCGGCGAGCAGGACGCGCCAGGAGACGCTGTCCACCGCCAGGTGGTGGGCGGTGAGGAAGAGCCGGGGGCGCTCGCCGGGGCGGGACAGCAGGGCGGCGCGCAGCAGGGCGCCGGTGGCCGGGTCGAGGGCGGCGCGGGCCGCGTCGGCGGCCTCCTCGCGGGCGGCCGCCGGGTCGGCGGCGCGGGAGAGGTCGTGGCGGGTGAGCAGGCCGGTGGCCGGGCCCTCGCCGGGGTGCTGGCGCCAGGTGTCGCCGGAGCGGGCGAAGCGGGTGCGCAGCGCGGGGTGGTGGGCGGCCAGCGCCTCCAGGGCGCGCTCCAGGGCCGGCTCGTCCAGGTCGCGGGGCAGGTCCAGCAGCATCGACATGCTGAAGTGCCGCAGCGGGCCGTGCGCGGCGAAGAACCACTCCTGGATCGGCGTCAGCGGCGCCGGGCCCTCCTCGCGCGGCCGGCGGGGCGCGGGCACGGCGGCGGTGCGCGCGGACGCGGCGGCGGCGAGGTCGGCGACGGTCTGGTGGCGGAAGACGTCCCGCGAGGTCAGGTGCAGGCCGGCCGCGCGGGCGCGGGAGACGGCCTGGATGCTGAGGATGGAGTCGCCGCCCAGCTCGAAGAAGTTGTCGGTCACGCCGACCCGGCGCGCGCCCAGCACCTCGGCCCAGACGCGGGCGAGGGTCTCCTCCTCGGGGGTGCGCGGGGCGACGAACTCCCCGTCGCGCTCGCCGCCGTCGAGGTCGGGGGCGGGCAGGGCGCGCCGGTCGACCTTGCCGCTGACGGTCGTCGGCAGGGCGTCGAGCACGGTGAAGGAGGACGGCACCATGTGGTCGGGCAGCACCCGCCGCAGGGCCGCCCGCACCTCGCCCGCGGCGGGCCGCGCGTCGCGGCCGGCGGGGACGAGGTAGGCGGCGAGCCGGGTGTGGCCGTGCGGGTCGTCGACCGCGACGACCGCGGCGGCGGCGACGCCGGGCAGGTCCGTCAGGGCCGCCTCGACCTCGCCGGGCTCGATGCGGTGGCCGCGCACCTTGACCTGGTCGTCGGCGCGCCCCAGGTAGTCCAGGCGTCCGTCGGCCGTCCAGCGGGCCAGGTCGCCGGTGCGGTACATGCGGGTGCCGGGCGGGCCGAACGGGTCGGGCAGGAACCGCGCGGCGGTGAGCCCCGGCCGGCCGGTGTAGCCGCGGGCCAGTTGCACGCCGGCCAGGTACAGCTCGCCGCCGACCCCGGGCGGCACGGGCCGCAGCCGGTCGTCGAGGACGTAGGCGCGCACGTTGGCGAGCGGCCGGCCGACCGTCGGGCGGCCGTCGCCCTCGATGCGGCAGGCCAGGGCGTCGACCGTGCACTCGGTGGGGCCGTAGAAGTTGTAGGCGGCCACGTCCCGCCGCTGAGCCAGCTCCCGCCACAGCGCGGGGCCGACGGCCTCGCCGCCGAGCATCAGCACCCGGGGGCGGTGGCGCGGGTCGGTGAGCAGTCCGGCGGGCAGCAGCTGGCGCAGGTAGGTGGGGGTGAGGTCGAGGAAGTCGATGCGGTGCTCGACGACGTACTCGACGAGGGCGGCGGCGTCCAGCCGGGTCGTCTCGTCGACCAGGTGCAGCGGGTGGCCGTCGGCCATCAGCAGCACGCCCTCCAGGGAGGTGTCGAAGGAGAACGACGCCGTCAGCGCCACCCGCAGCGGCCCGCCGCCCGCCTCGGCGACGAAGCCCCCGCGGTGGCCCGCGAGGAGGTTCGCGGCGGACCGGTGGGTCACGGCGACGCCCTTGGGGCGGCCGGTGGAGCCGGAGGTGTAGATGACGTAGGCGGTGGTGTCGGGATGCGGTGGGGCGAGCGGACCGCCGGCCGTGTCGGGGACCTCCCGCAGCGCCGCTTCGTCCAGGACGAGGGCCGGCCGGGCGTCGTCGAGCAGGAACCGCACCCTGTCCTCGGGCAGCGCGGGGTCCAGGGGCAGGTAGCCGGCGCCGGCCTTCCAGACGGCGAGGATCGCCGTGATCATGTCGGCGGTGCGCGGCAGCTCGAGGGCGACCAGCCGCTCGGGTCCGGCGCCGCGCGCGACCAGATGGCGGGCGAGGCGGTCGGCGCGGGCGTCGAGCGTGGCGTAGTCCAGGGTCACGTCCCCGGCGACCAGGGCGGTGGCGTGCGGGGTGCGGGCGGCCTGCCGCGCGAACAGCTCGGGCAGGGTGTCCTCGGGAACGGGCCGGGCGGTCGCGTTCCAGTCCCGGGTGATCTGCTCCAGCTGCCGCGGCGAGAGCAGGGGCAGGACGCCCAGCGGCCGGTCCGGATCCGCGGCGGCGGCGTCCAGCAGGCGCAGCAGCTGGTCGGCCATGCGCTCGGCGGTGGCCGCGTCGAACAGGTCGGTGCGGTACTCCAGCAGGCCGGTGAGACCGTCCCCGTCGGGGACGAACTCCACGCTCAGGTCGAAGGTGGCGGCCCGCCGGGGCACGGCGACCGGGGCGGCGGCCAGGCCGTGCGGGTCGGGGGCGGCGGGCGGCGCGGGGTGCAGCAGGACCATCACGTCGAACAGGGGGTTGCGGCCCGCCTCCCGGGCCGCGCCGACGGTCTCCACCAGCCGCTCGAACGGCGTGTCGCCGTGCGCGAAGGCGTCGTTGACGGTGTCCGCGGCGGCGGTCAGCAGGTCGCGGAAGGAGCCGCCGGTCTCGACGCGGGTGCGCAGCACGACGGTGTTGACGAAGAAGCCGACGGCCCGTTCCAGATCGGTGCGCCCGCGTCCGGGGGTGAGCGAGCCGACGGTGATGTCGTCCTGCCCGGACCAGCGGGCCAGCAGGGCCTGGCAGGCGGCGGTCAGGGCGGTGAACAGGGTGGTGTGCCGCTCGGCCGCGAGCTGTCTGAGCCGGGCGGTGGTGGCCGCGGGGACGGTGAAGGCGTGCACCGCGCCCGCGCCGGACTCCTCGCCGCGGCGCGGCCGGTCCAGCGGCAGCTCGGGCGCCACCGCGCCCGCCAGCCGCTCCTTCCAGTGCGCCAGTTCGCGCTCCAGCCGGGGGCCGGAGAGCTGTTCGCGCTGCCAGACGGCGAAGTCCGGGTACTGCGTCGCCACCGGCGGCAGCGCGGGCTGCGCGCCCCGCGCGAGGGCGTCGTAGGCGGTGCACAGCTCCTGGAGGAGCACGCCCATCGACCAGCCGTCGGTGACGATGTGGTGGGCCGTCAGCAGCAGCACGTGCGCGTCGTCCGACGCGCGCAGCAGCAGGGCGCGCAGCAGCGGTCCGGTGCGCAGGTCGAAGGGGCGCTCGTACTCGGCCAGCAGGGCCGTCTCCAGGGCGTCCCCGTTCCCGTCCCCGGAGGCCGTGAGGTCCCGGACCGGCAGCGGGAGCGGGCCGGCGGGGTGCACGGTCTGCGCGGGGCTGCCGTCGGTTTCGTCGAACGTGGTGCGCAGCGCCTCGTGCCGCGCCACCACGTGCTCCAGCGCGTCGCGGAGCGCGGTGCGGTCGAGGGGGCCGGTGAGCCGGAGCGCGACCGCGCTGTTGTAGCGCGGGTCGCCGGGGCGCAGCCGGTCCAGGAACCACAGGCGCTGCTGGGCGAAGGACAGCGGCAGCGGCCGGGTGCGGTCGGCGCGCGGGACGGCCTGCCGGGCAGTGGCGCCGGCGGCCCGTCCGGCGAGCCGGCGGCGGAGCACTTCCTGGAGGTCCTGCGGCAGGGCCTCGGCACGGTTTCGCTTCGAAGACGTCATGGTTGTCCGGTCCTCACCGTTCTTCGTGGTCGCTGTCGCCGCGTGCGGCGTCTTCGAGTTCGCTCAGCACCTGTTCCTCCACCAGGTCCGCCAGGGCGGCCACGGTGCGGTTGACCAGGACGTCGCGGGGCGTGAGGGTCACGCCGAAGGTGTCGTTGGCGCGGGAGGCGATCCGCAGGGCGCGCAGGGAGTCGCCGCCCAGGGCGTAGAAGTCGTCCTCGACGCCCACGGTGGTCTCCAACGCCTCCTCCCACAGGGCGGCGACGGCCTCCTCGGTGGGGGTGCGGGGCGGTACGTGCCCGGCCGTCCGCTCCCCCGTGTCGGGGGCGGGCGCGGGCAGCGCGGCCCGGTCGGTCTTGCCGTTCTCCGTGAGCGGGAACCGGTCCAGCGTCACGAACGCCGAGGGCACCATGGGGCCGGGCAGGGTGCGGGCGGCGAAGGCCCGCAGTTCCGCGCCGGCGGGCGGTTCGGCGCCGGGCGCGACGAGCAGGTGGGCCACCAGGCGCGGCAGCCCGGGCTCGTCCTCGCGCACGCTCACCACGGCGTCCAGCACCGCCGGGTGGCGCACCAGGGTCGCCTCGACCTCGCCGGCCTCGATGCGGTGGCCGCGCAGCTTGAGCTGGTGGTCGGTGCGGCCCAGGTGGTGCAGTTCGCCGCGGGCGTCGCGGCGGACCAGGTCGCCGGTGCGGTACATGCGGGTGCCGGGCGGCCCGAACGGGTCGGCGGTGAAGCGGGTCGCGGTCAGGCCGGGGCGGCCCAGGTAGCCGCGGGCCAGGGCCGGTCCGGCGAGCCACAGTTCGCCGGGCACGCCGTCGGGGACGGGGCGCAGGCGCGCGTCGAGGACGTAGGCGCCGGTGGCGGGCAGGGTGCGGCCGATGGGCGGCGCGGAGCCGTCCGGTTCCAGCGGGTCGGACCAGGTGGCGACGACGGTCGCCTCGGTGGGCCCGTAGGAGTTGACCATGCGGTGGTGCGGCGCCCAGCGGGCGACCAGTTCGGCCCGGCAGGCGTCCGCGCCGACGATCAGGGTGCGCAGGTCGGGCAGGGTGCCGGGGGTGTCCGGCGGGAGGGTGGCGAGCGCGGCGGGCGGCAGCAGGGTGTGGGTGATGCGCGCGGTGCGCAGGGTGTCCGCCAGTTCGGCGCCGAGCAGCGGGCCGGGCGGCGGCACGACGAGGGCCGCGCCGTTCGGCAGGGACATGCACAGCTCCAGCACGGAGGCGTCGAAGCTGGGCGTGGCGAAGGCCAGCACCCGGTCCCCGGCGCGGACCTGGTAGTGCGCGGCCTCGGCGGCGGCGAAGCCGGCCAGTGCGCGGTGGGTGACGACGACGCCCTTGGGGGTGCCGGTGGAGCCGGAGGTGTAGATGACGTACGCCGGGTCGTCGAGGTCCAGCGGGCGGACGCGGTCGGCGTCGGTGGGCCGGTGGTCCGGGACGTCGTCCGGCGGGGCCGCGAGCAGGTCGGCGACCTCCTCGGCGGTGAGGGTGACGGCGGGGTCCGCGTCGCGCAGCATCAGCGCGACCCGCTCGGCCGGGTAGCCGGGGTCCACCGGCAGGAAGGCGGCGCCCGCCTTGGTCACGGCGAGCTGGGCGAGGACCATCTCCGCCGAGCGCGGCAGGACCAGGGCGACGATGTCGCCAGGGCCCGCCCCGCGCGCGACGAGCCGGTGCGCCAGCCGGTTGGCGCGCGCCTCCGCCGCGGCGAAGGTCAGCGTCCGCTCCCCCGCGTCGAGGGCCGTCCGCTCGGGCCAGCGGTCGGCCGCGGCCTCGATCAGCGCGGGCAGTGCCGCCGGGGCCGGCGGCGGCAGCTGCGGGCGCGCGGGGCCGTGCAGCAGCCGGTGCCGTTCGCCGGGCGGCAGCACGTCGACCGCGTGCAGCGGCGCCCGGTCGGCGGATCCGGCGAGGACGGACAGGGTGTGCGTCAGCCGGTCGGCCAGGGCGTCGGCCGTGGTCTCCTCGAAGTACCGGGGGTCGTAACCGAGTTCCACGCTCAGCTCGTCGCCGGGCGAGATCACCACGGTCAGCGGGTAGTTGGTCGCCTCGCGGGCGTCGAGGTCCCGGATGCGCACGCCGTGCGCGCCGGCGGTGGCGTCGCCCACGGGATAGTTCTCGAAGACCAGCAGGCTGTCGAACAGGGAAGTGCCGGCGGGCAGTTCGCTCCACCGGTGCAGGTCCGTCAGCGGCACGTGGTCGAAGCGCCGGTCCTCCGCGCGGGCGGCCTGGAGTTCCCGCAGCCACGCGGCGCACGGCGCGGACTCGTCCACGGTGACCCGCGCGGGCAGGGTCGTGATGAACAGGCCGGTGATCGTGTCCGCGCCCGGCAGGTCGGCGGGCCGTCCGGAGACGGTGGTGCCGAAGCACACCTCCCGCTCGCCGCCGGAGCGCGCCAGCAGCAGCGCCCAGGCGCCCTGCACCAGCGTGTTGAGGGTGAGCCGGTGGCGGCGGGCGAAGTCCGTCAGCCGGGCCGTGGCGTCGGCGCCGAGCCGCCGGGACAGCCAGGTCCCCGACCGGGCGGCGGCGCCCGGGGCGGGCCTGCGGTCGTACGGCAGCGGGGTGGGCGCGGAGTGGCCGGCGAGGGCGGCCTTCCAGTGCTCCTCGGCGGCGGCGGTGTCCCGACCGGCCAGCCAGGCGGCGTAGTCCGCGAAGGGGCGCCGCCGCGGCAGCCGCGGCTCGCCGCCGGCGGCGAGCGCGGCGTGCGCGGCCATCACGTCGCCCAGCACGTGGAAGACGCTCCACCCGTCCAGCAGGACGTGGTGGAAGGTCCACACCACGCGCACCTCGTCCGGGCCGAGCCGGATCAGGGTGACGCGCAGCAGCGGGGGACGGTCCAGGCCGATGCCGCGGGCGCGGTCCTCGTCGAGCAGCCGCCGCAGCTCGGTCTCCCGCCGCTCCGGGTCCAGGCCGCTCCAGTCGAGTGCGGTGACGGGCAGGGTGGCGTGGCGGTGCACGGTCTGGAGGGGGACCGGCACCCCGCTCAGCGCCACGGCGGTCCGCAGTACGGGCGTGCGGTCCACGACGTGCTGCCAGGCGGCCGCCAGCAGCCGGGGCTCGCGCACGCCGTCCGCCACGAACGTGATCTGCTCGGTGTACAGGCCCTCGCCGGGCTCGTCCATGCCGTGCACGACCATGCCGGTCTGCGTGGGGGTGAGGGGGTAGACGTCCGTCACGTCGCGCCCGTCGCCGACGAGCCGGTCGACGGCCGCCTGGTCCAGGGCGGCCAGCGGGAAGTCCGACGGGGTGCGGCCGCCCGCGCCCGGCTCGGCGCAGTGCCGGACGATCCGGCGCAGTTCCTCCGCCGTCTCCTGCGCCAGGCGTGCGACGGTCTCGTGCCGGTGCACCCGCCGGGAGTACGACCAGGTGAACTCCAGCCGCTTGTCGGTGACCCGGCCGAGGACGTCGATGAGGTGCGGCCGGTCGGCCGCGCGGTCCATGCCGCCGCCCAGCCCGTCGTGGGGCGCGCGCAGCAGACCGCCCTCGGACGCGTCCCAGTCCTGCTGCCCCAGGTAGTTGAAGCCCACCTGCGGCAGGCCGGGCAGTCCGCGTCCCGCCGCGGGGTGCAGGTGGCGCAGCGCGCCGTAGCCCACTCCCCCGCGCGGCACGGCCCGGAGGTTCTCCTTGACCGTCTTCAGCGCGGTGTCGAGGCCGGCGTCGCGGGGCACGTCGAGGCCCACGGGGAACATGGCGGTGAACCAGCCGACGGTGCGGGCGAGGTCGACGTCGTCGAAGAGGTCCTCGCGGCCGTGGCCCTCCAGCGCGACCACCACCCGGTCCTGCCCCGTCCAGCGGGCCAGGACCCGGCCGAGGGCGCACAGCAGGACGTCGTTGACGCGGGTGCGGTAGGCGTCGGGGACGTCCTGGAGCAGCCGTCGGGTGTCCTCGCCGTCCAGGCTCACCGTCACCGTCTCCTCGTCGGCGGCGGTGTTCGGGCCGGCGAGGTCGGTCGGCAGGGCGGTGGGGCGCAGGCCGCTCCAGTGGGCGATCTCGTCGTCGAAGCCGCCCGCCGCGGTGTGCGCGGCCAGGCGCCGGGCCCATTCCCGGAAGGAGGTCGTCTTCGGGCCCAGGTCCGGGGCGGCGCCGGCGCGCAGGGCCCGGTAGGCCGCGTCGAGGTCCTCCAGGACCACCCGCCAGGACACCGCGTCGACGACCAGGTGGTGGGCGGCCAGCAACAGGACGGGCGGCCGGTCGCCGCCGGGGCGGCACAGGGCGGCCTTGAGCAGCGGGCCCTCGGCCAGGTCGAACCCGGCGCACAGGCCGGCGGCCACGGCGTCCGGCGCCGCGGACGCGTCGTGCACCTCGAGGTGCGGCGCGGCGCCGGGCGGGGCGGCGTACTGGCGCCACCGTCCGTCGCCGGCCGGTTCGCAGCGCATGCGCAGCGCGTCGTGCTGCTCCAGCACCGCCGCGAGGGCGGCGCGCAGCAGCGTCTCGTCGGTGTCGGACGCCAGCTCGAAGGAGACCGTCTGGGTGAGGCGGGCCGGGTCGCCGGTGAGGGTGTCGAACAGCCAGTGCTGCACGGGGGTCAGCGGGACGTCTCCGACCACCGGGCCCTGTTCGGCGGCGGCCGTCGGCTCGGCCGGGGACTCCTCGACCGCCGCGGCCAGTTCGGCGACCGTCTGGTGCCGGAACAGGTGCCGGGGCGTCAGCGCGAGTCCGGCCCGGCGGGCGGCGGAGACGATCCGGATGCCGAGGATGGAGTCGCCGCCGAGGGCGAAGTAGTTGTCCGTGGCGCCCACGCCGGGCACGCCCAGCACCTCGGACCAGATCGCGGCGAGCGTCCGCTCGGCGGCGGTGCGCGGCGCGCGGGTGTCCTCGGTGGTGGTGGCCGCGGACCACACCGGTTCGGGCAGGGCCCGCCGGTCCAGCTTGCCGGTGGTGCCCAGCGGCAGCCGCTCCAGCTCCACCACGACCGCCGGGACCAGGTGGTCGGGCAGCGTCCGGGCGAGGAAGGCGCGCAGGTCGGCCGGGGCCGGGGCGTCGCCGGCGCGGGGCACGGCGTAGCCCACGAGGCGCTTGTGGCCGTCGTGTTCCACGACCCGGGCGGCGGCCGCGGCCACCCGCGGGTGGCGGGCCAGCGCGGCCTCCACCTCGCCGAGTTCGATGCGGAAGCCGCGCACCTTCACCTGGTCGTCGGTCCGGCCGAGGTACAGCAGGTCGCCGTCGGCCGTCCAGCGGACCAGGTCGCCGGTGCGGTACATGCGGCCGCCGGGCGGACCGTAGGGGTCGGCGAGGAAGCGGGACGCGGTCAGGCCGGGCCGGTTCAGGTAGCCGCGGGCCACGCCGGTCCCGGCGAGGTACAGCTCGCCGGGCGCGCCGACGGGCACGGGGCGCAGCCGTGCGTCGAGGACGTAGGCGCGGGCGCCGCCGACGGGCCGGCCGATGGGCGGGACGCGGTCGGGGTCCGCCGGGTCGCAGGTGAAGGCGGTGGCGTAGACGGTGGCCTCGGTGGGTCCGTAGATGTTCATGACCCGGCAGCCGGGGACCGTCTCGCGCACCTGGCGGACGGCGCGGGCGGGCAGCGCCTCGCCGGCCAGGACGACGGTGTCGGCGGTGACGCGCACGGTGTCCTCGGCCAGCAGGCGGCCCAGGGCGGAGGGGACGGCGCTGAGCAGTCCCGCCCGCCACGGTCCGGGCCGTTCGGCGAGGGCCAGCAGGTCGCGGACGACCTCGACGTGGCCGCCCGCCAGCAGCGGCGTGAGGATCTCGAACACCGACACGTCGAAGTTGAGCGAGGTGGAGGCCACCACGTGGGCGAGGTCGCGGCCGGTGAACTCGGCGGCGGCCCAGTCGGCCAGCGCCACCACCGAGGCGTGCGGGACGACGACGCCCTTGGGCCGGCCGGTGGAGCCGGAGGTGTGGATGACGTAGGCGGGGTGCTCCGGCAGCAGCGTGCCCCGCCGCTCGCCGTCGCTCACGGGGGCGGCGGACGCGGCGGCCAGGCGTTCGGCGCAGGCCGGGTCGTCCAGCTCGATCCGCGCGTACGGGCCGTCCGGCAGCCGCCCGGAGGTCTCCGCACAGGTGATCACCGCGTCGGGGCGGACGTCCTCGAAGAGGAACGCGATGCGCTCCGCCGGGTGGCCGGGGTCGACCGGGAGGTAGCCGGCGCCGCTCTTGAGGACCGCGAGGAGCGCCACGATCAGGTCGGCGGTGCGGGGCAGGGCCAGCGCGACGAACCGCTCCGGTCCGGCGCCGGCCTCGATCAGGAGGCGGGCCAGCCGGTCGGCGCGCTCGTCGAGCTGCCGGTACGTGAGGCGCTCGGCGCCGGCGGTCACGGCGGGGGCGTCGGGGGTGCGGGCGGCCTGGGCCGCGAAGGCGTCCGGGAGGGTGCGGCGCGGCAGGCTCACCACCGGTCCCGCGAGCCGGTCCAGCAGGCGGCGGCCGTCGGCCGGGTCGAGCGCCGGCAGGTCGGCCAGGCGGCGGTCGGGGTCGGCCGCGATCCGCGTCAGCAGGGTGCGCAGGCCCGCGCCGAGCCCTTCGACGGTGGCGGCGTCGAAGGCCGCCGGGTCGTAGTCCAGGGACACCGTCACGTCGTCGCCGGGGGCGACGACCACGCTGAGCGGGTAGTTGGTCGGCTCCAGGTCGCGTTCCTGCTCGACGGTGATCCCGTGCCGGGCCAGGGCGCCCTCGTCGAACGGGTAGTTCTCGAAGACGACGATGCTGTCGAACAGGCCGGTGCCGCCGGGCACCTCGCTCCAGGTCTGCAACTGGGCGAGGGAGACGAAGTCGTGGCGCCGGGCCTCCGACTGGGCGGCCTGCACCTCGCGCAGCCACTCCAGCAGCCGGCTCTCGCCGTCGATCCGCAGCCGGGTGGGCAGGGTGTTGATGAACAGGCCCACCATGGAGGTCACGCCGGGCAGTTCGGCCGGGCGGCCGGACACGGTCGTGCCGAAGACGACGTCGTCCCCGCCGCCGTAGTGGTGCAGCAGCAGCCCCCAGGCGCCCTGGAGGACCGTGTTGACGGTCAGCCCGGCCCGCTGCGCGGTCTCCTTCAGCCGCGCCGACACCTCCCGCCCGAGGGCCACCCGGACCGTCCCCGACGAGGACGTGCGGTGGGCGTCGGCGGGGCGCCGGTCGCGCGGCAGTTCGGTGGGGACGGCGAACCCGGCGAGGGTCTCGCGCCAGTGGCGCTCCGCCCGGCCGGTGTCCCGGGCGGCCAGCCACCGCAGGTAGTCGGCGAAGGGCGCCCGGTCGGGCACCTGCGGACGGCGTCCGGCGGTCAGGGCCGCGTACCGCTCGCACACCTCGTCGAACACCTGGGCGGCGCTCCAGCCGTCGAGCAGGACGTGGTGGAACGTCCACACCATGCGCACCCGGTCCGGCGCGAGCCGGATCAGCGCGAGCCGCATGAGCGGGGCCGCTCCGAGGTCGATCCCGGCCCGCCGGTCCGCCTCCAGCAGCGCCTCCATGTCCCGCGCGCACTCCTCGGCGGGCCGTCCGGACCAGTCGTGGTGGGCGACGGGCACGACGGCCCGCCGCTGGACCACCTGGAGGGGTTCGGCGGTCTCCTGCCACACCAGGCGGGTGCGCAGGATCGGGTTCGCGTCCGCCGTGCGCTGCCAGGCCTCGGCGAGCGCGTGCGGGTCGGTGACGCCGTGCAGCACCACCTGCACCTGGTTCACGTAGGTGCGGGCCCGGGGGTCCATGAGGCTGTGGAACAGCATGCCCGCCTGCATCGGCGTCAGCGGGTACACGTCCTCGACGGCGCGCCCGTCCCCCACGACCCGGTCGACGGCCGGCTGGTCGAGGCGGGCCAGCGGGAAGTCCGAGGGCGTGCGGCCGCCGGCGTCCGGGGCGGCGCAGTGCGCGACGATCTCCTCCAGCGACCGCAGCATGCCCCGGGCGAGGGAGGCGACCGTCTCCTCGCGGTGGCGTCCGCCGCTGTAGTGCCAGGTGATCTCCAGCTCGTCGTCCTCGACGCGGGCCACCACGTCCAGCAGGTGCGGGCGCGGCGCCCCGGGGTCCTCGGCGCCGTCCAGGCCGCCGGGGACCGCCCGGACCAGCGCGCCGTCGGCGGCCGACCAGTCGAACCGGCCCAGGTAGTTGAAGCTGATGCCGGGCAGCGGCGCGGCGGCGAGCCGCTCGTCGCCCGCCAGGTGGCGCAGGACGCCGTGGCCGACGCCCCGGTCGGGTACGGCCCGCAGCTGTTCCTTCACCGACTTCAGGGCGGCGCCCCAGTCCCCCTCGGGCAGTTCGAGGGCCACGGGGAAGAGGCTGGTGAACCAGCCGACCGTGCGGGACAGGTCGAGGTCGTCGAAGAGGTGGTCCTCGCGGCCGTGCCCCTCCAGTCCCACGGCGACGGCGCGACGGCCGGTCCAGTCGGCCAGCACGCGGCCGAGGGCGGTCAGCAGGACGTCGTCGACGCGGGTGCGGTAGACGCCGGGGACCCGGCGCAGGAGGTCGTCGGTCCGCCGGCGGTCGAGGCGCACGGTCACCGCGCGCAGGTCGGCGACGGTGTTGCCGCCGTCGAGGTCCACCGGCAGCGGGTCGGCGCAGTGCCGTGCCACGGCCTCCCAGTGGGCGCGCTGCGCGGCGAGGTCCCCCTCGCCGGCGCGCCGGGCGAGCCGCCGCACCCATTCCCGCACGGACGTCGTGCGCTGCGGCAGCCGTACCGGCTCGCCGGCCCGGGCCTGACGGTAGGCGGTCTCCAGGTCCTCCAGCAGGACGCGCCAGGAGACGCCGTCGACGATCAGGTGGTGGGCGGTCAGCAGCAGGCGCGCGGCCCGGTCCCCGCCGGTGAACAGCCGGGCGGCGATCAGCGGGCCGGTGTCCAGCCGGAACCCGGTGTGCGCCTCCTGCGAGAGGCGGGCCTCGGCCTCCTCGGCGGCCCGCGCGTCGAGGCCGCCCAGGTCGTGCGTCCGCAGCAGCCGGGGGGCCCGCGTGTCCGGCGCGGCGTACTCCTGGCGCCAGGTCCCGTCCGCGGCGCGGGTGAAGCGGGCGCGCAGGGCGTCGTGGTGGGCCCACAGCGCGGTCAGGGCGGCGTCCAGCGCGCCGGCGTCGACGTCCTGGTCCGTCTCGACGACCACGGACTGGTTGAAGTACTCCGGGCGCGGCGGCTCGGCGTCGAGGAACCAGCGCTGGATCGGGGTGAGCCCGACCTCGCCGGTCACCGGACCGGTGTCCGCGACCGTACGGGCGGCGCCGGTCGCGGCGGTGGCCAGGCCGGCGAGCACGGGGTGGCGGAACAGGTCCCTCGGGGTCAGGGCGAGCCCCGCGGCGCGGGCGCGGGAGACGACCTGGATGCTGACGATCGAGTCGCCGCCCAGCATGAAGAAGTTGTCGTCCGTGCCGACCCGTTCCACGCCGAGGAGCTCGGCCCAGATGCCGGCGAGCGTCCGCTCGGCGTCGGTGCGCGGCGCGCGGTAGGCGGCGCCCGTCGCCGCCGACGGGTCGGGGTCGGGCAGGCGCCGCCGGTCGACCTTGCCGTTCGCGGTCAGGGGCAGCTCCGGCACGGTGACGAACGCGGCCGGGACCATGTAGTCGGGCAGTCCGCCGGACAGGCTCTCGCGCAGCTCGGCCGCCGGCGGCACCGCCGCGCCGGGGGCGGGCACCAGATGGGCGACCAGGCGCCCCCGTCCGGCGTGCCGCGACACCGACACCACCGCCTCGGCGACCGCCGGGTGCGCGGTGAGCCGGGCCTCGATCTCGGCGGGCTCGACGCGGAAGCCGCGGATCTTGATCTGGTCGTCGGCGCGCCCCACGAAGTGCAGTTCGCCGTCGTCGCTCCAGCGCACGATGTCGCCGGTGCGGTACATCCGTCCGCCGGGCGGGCCGAACGGGTCGGCCAGGTAGCGGGCCGCCGTCGCGCCGGGCCGTCCGGTGTAACCGCGGGCCAGTCCGGCGCCGGCTACGTACAACTCACCGGGTATGCCCGGGGGTTGCGGCTGGAGCGCGCCGTCCAGGACGTACACGCGGGTGTCGTCCAGGGGACGGCCGATGGGCAGGGCCGCGGGCAGCGCGTCACCGGCGCGGAAGACCCGCCGGGTGGCGAAGGTGGTGGTCTCGGTCGGGCCGTACACGTCGACGACGGTGAGGTCCGGGCAGGCGTCCAGCACGCGCCGCACGGCGGAGCCGGGCACGGCCTCGCCGCCGGTCCACACCTCCCGCGCGCCGCGCAGGCAGGCGGGGTCCTCCTGGGCGAGGAGGCGGAACAGGCCCACCGTCAGGAACAGGCAGCTCACCCCCTGTTCGGTGATCGCGCGGCGCACGGCGGCGGCCTCGAGGTCCCCCGGCGGGGCGAGCACGGCCGTGCCGCCGCGCAGCAGCGGCACCCACAGCTCGTAGGTGGAGGCGTCGAAGGCGTGCGGGGAGTGCACGAGGACCCGGTCGTGGGCGGCGAAGGCGCGGTCGAGGGCGAGCGCCGCGACGTCCCGCTGCCGCACCGCCACGCCCTTGGGGGCGCCGGTGGAGCCGGACGTGAACATCAGGTACTGGACGTGGTCCGGGTCCACCGCGGGCGTCGCGTCGGACGCGGGTGCGCCGGCGGTGTCGCCGTCCGGCCGCAGCACCACGCCGTCCGGCAGCAGGGCGGCGGCGGTCTCCTCCCGGGCGCCGTCCGTGAGCAGCAGACCGGCGCCGGCTTCTTCGAGCATCGTGCGCAGCCGTTCGCGCGGCGCCCTGCCGTCGAGCGGGACGTACACGCCGCCGAGGCGGGCGAGGGCGACCTGGGTGACGACGAGCCCGGCCGAGCGGTCCATCAGGACGCCGACGGGGACCTCCGGGCGGACCCCGAGCGCGGCCAGCCGGCCGGCCAGCGCCCCGGCCCGGTCGTCGAGTGCGCGGTAGGTGAGCCGTTCGTCGCCGGCCAGCAGCGCGACGGCGTCGGGGGTGCGCCGCACCTGCGCGGCGAACAGGTCCGCGGTGGTCGCCGCGGCGGCACGGGTGGCGGTGTCGTTCCACGCGTGGAGGACCTGCTCGCGCCGGGCGGCCGTCAGCAGGGGCAGGCGGGCGGGCGCGCTGTGCGGTGCGGCGGCGAAGCCCTCCAGCAGCACGGTGAGGTACTCGGCCATCCGCCCGACGGTGGCGGCGTCGAAGAGGTCCGGGTCGTAGCCGAGGCGCAGGGCGAGTTCCGTGCCGGGGTAGGCGACCAGGCTGAGCGGGTAGTTGGTGGTCTCGATGCCGTCCAGGCCGCCGATCCGCAGTCCGTGCGCGGCGGCGAGGTCGTCGTCGACCGGGTAGTTCTCGAACACCACGATGCTGTCGAACAGGGCGGCGCGTTCGGGCAGCGCGGTGAACGCCTTCATCCGGTGCAGCGGCACGTGGTCGTGGCGGCGGTCCTCGCTCTGCTCCTGCTGGAGCCGGGCCAGCCAGGCGAGCAGCGTCCCGTCCCGTGGCACCCTCACGCGGGTGGGCAGGGTCGCGATGAACAGGCCGGTCATGGCGTCGGCGCCGGGCAGCTCGGGCGGCCGTCCGGAGACGGTGGTGCCGAAGACCACCTCGTCGCGGGCCGCCTGGCGGCTCAGCAGCAGCGCCCAGGCGCCCTGCACGAGGGTGTTCACGGTCAGGCCCGCCGTCCTGGCCAGGCCCTCCAGGGCCCGGGTGGTGGCCTCGGGCACCGTGACGCGCACGGCCCGCGTCGACTCCGCGCGGTGGCTCTCGCGCGGTTCGCGGTCGAAGGGCAGCGCGGTGGTCTCGTCCAGGCCGTCCAGGCGGGTCCGCCAGTGCCGTTCGGCCTCGTCCCGGTCGGTGCGGCCCTGCAGCCAGGCGACGTAGTCGCGGAAGGGGCGGCGGTCGGGCAGCGGGACGTCCGCGGCGCCCGTCAGGCCGGCGTGGCACGCGAAGACGTCGGAGAGGACCTGGAACAGGCTCCAGCCGTCCAGGATCAGGTGGTCGAAGGACCACACCACGCGGACCGCGCGGTCACCGACGCGGGCCAGCACCAGGCGCTGGAGCGGAGCGCGCGTCAGGTCGACGCCGCGGGCGCGGTCGTCCTCGAGCAGGTCGCGCAGCCGCTGTTCCCGCCCGGCGTCGGACAGGCCGCGCCAGTCCAGGTGCTCGACCGGCACGGCCGCCCGGCGCTGCACCACGAGGAGCGGCTCGGGCACGTCCTGCCACACCACGCGGGCGCGCAGCACCGGCGTGCGGTCCGTGACCCGCTGCCAGGCGTCCGCCAGCACGGCCGGGTCCGCCACGCCGTCCAGGACGAACGTCAGCTGCTGGAAGTACACGCCGCGGTCGTCCTGCGAGAGCCGGTGGAAGAGCATGCCGGCCTGGGTGGGCGTGAGGGGGTGGACGTCCTCCAGGCCGGCGGGGTCCCCGCCCGCGATCCGGTCGACCTGCGTCTGGTCGAGCCGGGCCAGCGGGAAGTCCGAGGGGGTGCGGCCGGCGGCGCCGGGCCGGGCCGCGTGGCGGGCGAGGTCGGCCAGCGCGTCGGCGAACCGTCCGGCGAGGTCCTCGACGGTCTCCCGCCGGTGCAGTCCGTCGGAGTAGAACCAGGTGAACTCCAGGCCGTCGCCGTCCAGCAGTCCCACGACCTCCAGGGCGTGCGGGCGCGGCGCCGAGGGGTCGGCGTCCAGTTCCAGCGGGCGGAACGGCCCGCCGTACAGTCCTTCGGAGGCCCCGGAGAGCCCGAAGCGGCCCAGGTAGTTGAAGCTGATCTGCGCGGTGGTCGCCGGGAGCGGTGCGGCGTCCCGGCCCGGCAGGGTCAGGGCGCCGTGGCCGAGGCCGTGCCGGGGCACCGCGCGCAGCTGCTCCTTGACCTGCTTGAGCACGGCGTCCCAGTGCGCCCCGGGCGGGACGGCGAGGGCGACGGGGTGGCGGGTGGTGAACCAGCCGACGGTGCGGCTGGTGTCGACGTCGTCGAACAGTTCCTCCCGGCCGTGGCCCTCGACGTCCACCAGCACCCGGTCGTGGCCGGTCCAGCCGCACAGCACCCGGCCGAGGGCGGCGAGCAGGACGTCGTTGGCCCGGGTGCGGTAGGTCTCGGGCAGGGTGCGCAGCAGCGCCTCGGTGTCCTCGGGGCCGAGGCGCACCGTGACCGAGCGCTGGGAGGCGTAGGTGTCGGCGCCCGTCCGGTCCGTCGGCAGGGCGGCGCGGGCGCCCTCGGTCGCCCGCGCCCAGTACGCCTTCTCGTCGTCGAATCCGCCGGCGGCGGTGTGCGCGGCGAGGCGCTCGGCCCAGTGCCGCAGCGGGGACGACTTCGGGGGCAGCGCCGCCGCTCCGTCCCGGCCGGCGCGGCGGGCCCGGTAGGCCCGGTCGAGGTCCTCCAGGAGCAGGCGCCAGGAGACGCCGTCGACGACGAGGTGGTGGACGGCGAGGTGCAGTAGGTGCGGCCGTCCGGGGCCCCGGTCGTGCAGCACGGCGCGCAGCAGCGGGCCGTGGCGCAGGTCGTGGGGGCCGAGGTGCGGGGTGTCGGTGTCCGGACCGGTGTGGCGCGCGAGGCGGCAGCGGGCGGCCGGGCCGTCGATCAGCCACCGCACGCCCTCCTCGTCGGCGAGGAAGCGGGAGCGCAGGGCGTCGTGGTGGGCGATCACGTCGTTGAGGGCGTCCTCGAGGGCGGTCGCGTCGACGCCGGCGTGCAGTTCCACCGAGAGCGTCTGGCCGAAGTGCCCGGCCCGCTCGGCGGCGCTGTCGAAGAGCCAGTGCTGGATGGGGGTCAGCGGCGCGGGGCCGGTCGCCTCGACGGGCGCCGGCGCGGCGACGGGCCGCCGGCTCCCCGCCTCGTCGGCGCGGCGGGCCAGGGCGGCGATCGTCTGGTGCCGGTAGACGTCGCGCGAGGTGAGGGTGAGGCCCGCCTGCCGGGCCCGGGCGACGACCTGGATGCTGAGGATGGAGTCGCCGCCCAGCGCGAAGAAGTTGTCGTCCGCGCCGACCCGCTCCACGTGCAGGACCTCGGCCCAGACGGCGGCGAGGGTCCGTTCGGTGGGCGTGCGGGGCGCGACGTGGCGTGCGGCGGTCTGCGCGGGCGCGGGGTCGGGGAGCCGGCCGCGGTCCAGTTTGCCGTTGGGGTTGAGCGGCAGGGTCGGCAGCACCACGACGGCCGCGGGGACCATGTAGTCGGGCAGGGTCCGCCCGAGTTCGCGGCGCACCGCCTCCGGTTCCACGCGGGCGCCGGGGGCGGGGACGACGTATCCGGCCAGGCGGCGGTGGCCGTCGCCGTCGCGGACGGTCGCGGCGGCCTCGGCGACGCCCGCGCAGCGGCGCAGTGCCTCCTCGACCTCGCCCAGTTCGATGCGGAAGCCGCGCACCTTGACCTGCTGGTCGACGCGGCCGAGGTACTCGAGCCGGCCGTCGGCGCTCCAGCGCACCAGGTCGCCCGTGCGGTACATGCGGTCGCCGGGGGCGCCGAACGGGTCGGCGACGAAGCGCGCGGCGGTCAGGCCGGGCCGGTTCAGGTAGCCGCGGGCCAGTCCGCCGCCACCGAGGTACAGCTCGCCGATGACGCCCGGGGGCTGGGGGCGCAGCAGGCGGTCCAGCACGTAGGCGCGGGTGCGGGCGACGGGACGGCCGATGGGCGGGGCCTGGTCGGGGACGGTGCCGTCGGCGAACCAGGCGGTGGCGTAGACGGTGGCCTCGGTCGGGCCGTAGAGGTTGGCCACCTGGGCCGAGGGCATGGCGTCCCGGATGTCCCGCACGGTCCGGGCGGGCAGGGCCTCACCGGCCAGGACGACGGTGTCCGCCTCGACGGCGCCGTCGCCGCCGAGCACGCGGGAGAGCACGGACGGGACGCCGCTGAGGAGTCCGGCCCGGCGCGGGCCGGAGCCGTCGGCGAGGGTCGGGAGGTCGGCGACCACCTCGACGCCGCCGCCGGCCAGCAGGGGGCACAGCAGCTCGAAGACGGACACGTCGAAGTTGAGGGAGGTGGACGCGACCACGTGGGCCAGCCCGCGCGGGCCGAACGTCTCCCCGGCCCAGGCGGCCAGCGCGGCCACGCTGCGGTGGGCGACGACCACGCCCTTGGGCCGGCCGGTGGATCCGGAGGTGTAGATGACGTAGGCGGGGTGGGACGGGTCGAGCGGCCGGATCCGGTCGGCGTCGGTCAGATCGGCGTCGGACGGGCCCGGGGCGGCGGCGCCGGACGGCCCGGCGTCCTCGGCGTCCTCGAGGAGCAGCGGCTCGCAGGCGTCGGGGAGCGCGTGGGCGGTCTCACGGGTGGCGACGACGAGGGCGGGGGCCGCGTCGGCGAGCATGAAGCGGATCCGCTCGGCCGGGTAGCCGGGATCGACGGGCAGGTACCCGGCGCCCGACTTCAGGACGGCCCACAGCGCCGGCAGCAGGTCGGCGGAGCGCGGCAGGCACAGCGCCACCAGGGTCTCCGGGCCCGCGCCGCGCGCCGTCAGCAGCCGGGCGAGCCGGTTGGCGCGCCGGTTCAGCCCGGCGTAGTCCAGCCGGACCCCGCCGCAGGTCACGGCGGTCCGGTCGGGGGTGCGGGCCACCTGCGCCTCGAACAGCGCCGGGAGCGTGGCCCCGTCGGCGCGGTCGCCGGCCGGCGCGGGCGGGTTCCAGGAGTCGAGGAGCGTGCGCCGCTCGTCGTCCGACAGCAGCGGCAGCTCGGCCAGCGTCCGGTGCGGGCCGTCCGCCATGCCCTCCAGCAGGCGGTGCAGCTGGCGGCTCATCCGGGCCGCGGTCGCGGCCTCGAACAGGTCGGTGTTGTACTCGACCGTCAGCTCGCAGTCGCCGTCGCCGCGCGGGGCGAACTCCAGCACGAGGTCGAAGCGGGCGGCCGGGCGGGGCAGCGGGTGCTCCTCGATCCGCACCCCGGCCGCCAGCGGGGGCCGGGCGGGCGCCGTCTGCTGCACCACCAGCGCCTGCACCAGCGGGGTGCGGCTGGGGTCCCGCGGCGGGGCCAGTTCCTCGACCACCCGGTCGAACGGCACGCCGTCGTGCGCGAAGGCGTCCAGCACGGTCGCGCGCACGGACTCCACGAACCGGTCGACCGTGACGGCGTCGTCCACCTCGCCGCGCAGCACGACGGTGTTGGCGAAGAAGCCCGTCACGTCCTCCAGTTCGCGGCGGTCCCGCCCGTTGGTGACGGTCCCGAACGCCACGTCCCGCTGTCCGGAGTAGCGGGAGAACAGCACGGCCGCCGCCCCGGCGAACAGCGTGAAGACGGTCGTGCCGCGGCCCTGGGCCAGCTGCCGCAGCCGGTCCACCAGGTGCTCGGGGAGGGTGTGGCGGTGGGCCGCGCCCGCGGTGGTGCGCACCGCCGGCCGGGGCCGGTCGGTGGGCAGGTCGAGCTGCTGCAGGCCGGCCAGGTGGCGCTTCCAGTAGCGGAGGTCGTCGGCGTCCGCGTCGCCGGTGCGCCGCTCGTGCTCCCACAGCGCGAAGTCCGGGTACTGCACGCCCGGCAGGGGGAGGCCGTCCGGTTCGTCGCGGGCCTCCGCGCGGTAGAGCGCCGCCAGGTCCCGGGTCAGGACGCCGACCGACCAGCCGTCGGTGACGATGTGGTGCTGGGCCAGCAGCAGGACGTGGTCCTCGGGTGCGCGGCGGACGAGCAGCGCCCGGGTCAGGGGCCCGGTCGTCAGGTCGTGGGGGCGGCGCAGTTCCTCGGTCAGCAGGCGCTCGACGGCGTCGTCCCGGCGGTCGGCGGGCAGGTGCGCGACGTCATCGGTGCGCAGGGGCAGCGCCGCCTCGGGGGCGACCAGCTGGACGCCCTGGCCGTCGACGGTGGCGAAGGTGGTGCGCAGGGAGTCGTGGCGGGCGGCGAGCCGGTCCAGGGCGCGGCGCAGGGCCGGCGTGTCGAGCGGGCCGCGCAGCCGCAGCGCCACGCCGGTGTTGTACTCGGCCGCGCCGTCGGTGAGGTCGTCGAGGAACCACAGGCGCCGCTGGGCGCCGGAGAGCGGGACGGGCTCCCCGCGCGGGGCGGAGGGGATCGGGTCCGGCGGCGCGGCGGCGGACGGCTGCGCGGCCAGCGGGGCGAGCGCGGCCACGGTCCGCGCGGTGAACACGTCGCGCAGGGAGAGCCGGGCGCCGAGGGCTTCCCGGATCCGCGTCAGGGTGCGGGCGGCGAGGACCGAGTCGCCGCCCAGGTCGAAGAAGTCGTCGGTGACCCCGACGGAGTCGACGCCGAGGACGTCGGCCCAGATCGCGGCCAGGGCCCGCTCGTCGTCGGTGCGCGGCTCGACGCGCTCCTCGGTGCGCGTGCCGCCGGGGGCGGGCAGGGCCCGCAGGTCGATCTTGTGCTGCGGGGTGAGCGGCAGCGCGTCCAGGACGACCACGGCGGAGGGCACCATGTGGGCCGGCAGGGCGGCGGCGAGGGCGGCGCGCAGCCGGGCGGGCTCGGGTCCGCGGGCCGGGTCGGCGGGGGTGACGTAGCCGACGAGCCGGCCGCGGGCGGGTTCCTCGTCGCGGACCACGACGACGGCCTCGCGGACGCCGGGTTCGCGGGTCAGGGCGGCCTCGATCTCGCCGGGCTCGATGCGGAAGCCGCGCACCTTGACCTGCCGGTCGACCCGGCCGAGGAACTCCAGCTCGCCGTCCGCCCTGCGGCGCACCCGGTCGCCGGTGCGGTAGAGGCGGGCGCCGGGCGGTCCGGAGGGGTGGGCGACGAACCGGGTCGCGGTCAGGCCGGGGCGGCCGAGGTAGCCGCGGGCCAGTCCGTCGCCGCCCACGTACAGTTCGCCCTCGGCGCCGGGCTCCACCGGGCGCAGCGCCGCGTCCAGGACGTGGGCCTCGGTGCCGGGCAGCGGGCTGCCGATGGCCGGCGTGCCGGTGCCGGGGGCCAGCGGGCCGGTCCAGGTGGCGACGACGGTGGCCTCGGTCGGCCCGTAGGAGTTGATCATGCGGCGGCCGGGGGCCCACCGGTCGACGAGCGCGGCCGGGCACGCCTCGGCGCCGACGATCAGGGTGCGCAGGTGGGGCGCGCCGCCGGTGTCCGCCGGGTCGGGCAGGGTGGAGAGGGCGGCGGGGGGTATGAGGGCGTGGGTGATGCGGTGCTCGTCCAGCACGGCGGCCAGCTCGTCGCCCAGCCAGGGCCCGTCCGGCGGCACGACCAGCAGGGCGCCGGACAGGACGGATGTGCACAGCTCCAGGACGGAGGCGTCGAAGCTGGGCGAGGAGAACTGCAGCACGCGGTCGCCCGGGCCGACGGCGTACCGTTCTGCGGCGGCCGCGGCGAAGCCGCCGATGCCGCGGTGGGTGACGGTGACGCCCTTGGGGGTGCCGGTGGAGCCGGAGGTGAAGATGACGTACGCGGCGTGGTCGGGGAGCGCTCGGCTCCCGGGCGGGTTCGTGCCCCCGTCCTCGGCGTCCTCGGCTTCCATCAGCGCGCGGACCCGGTCCGGGTCGTCCAGGACGACGGCCGGTGCGGCGTCGGCGAGCATCAGGGCGCGCCGTTCGGCCGGGTAGGCGGGGTCCACGGGCAGGAAGGCGGCGCCGGCCAGGGCCACGGCCAGCTCGGCGGCGATCAGCTCCATCGAGCGCGGCAGGACCAGCGCCACCGTCCGCTCCGGTCCGGCGCCGCCGGCGACGAGGTGGGCGGCGAGGCGGCCGGCCCGTCGCGCGAGTTCCCCGTACGACCAGGTGCGCCGGCCGTCGGTCACCGCGGGGGCGTGCGGGTCGCGCGTCACCCACCCGGTGAACAGCTCACCGAGCGGGACGTGCCGGGTGGCGTGGTCCGTGCGGGCCGGCGAGGGGGTGCCGACCGGTGCGGGGGCGGGCGCGGCGGGGCGCTGGGCGTGCAGGTCCGTCATCGGGGTGAAGTCCTTCGGGCGTGGGGCGGCGCGCGGACCCGCCGCACCGGTCTCGGGCGGTCTGCGGGCACACCGGAGCGGTGCGGCGGGTCCGTGCGTACGGGGCGGGTGCGTGACGCGGACGTGGGCTCGGTCAGACGGTGCCGGTGCGGCGCGCGGTGCGCCCGGATATCTGCAGGCGGTCGACGGCCCCGGTGGCGGGGTCGCGGTGGAACCGGCCGCCGGGCTCGTGCCGGCCCGTCGCCGGGTCGACCAGGTCGCAGGACAGGTCCGGGTAGCACACCAGCGGGATGGGGCAGTCGCCGTCGACGGACAGCGTCGGCATGCCGTCCCCGTCGAGTTTGACCGTGTACTCGGTGCCCCCGTTGCGGTAGGTGCCGGCGCACTCCGGCAGCGGTACGGCGAGGCCGCGGCGGGCGGTGGCCGGGGCGGTCGGCACGCTGATGCCGGTGAGCCGGACGAGGTCGACGGCGAGGTCCCGCCACAGGGCGGTGGCGCCGCCGGAGTTGCCGGTGAAGGCGACGACCACGCCGCTGTCCGGCTCCGCCCGCAGATGGCAGGAGGTGCCCTGGGCGTTCCCGTCGTGGCCGCACCACATGCGGCCGTCCTGCTCGAAGAGGGCCAGGCCCAGGCCCCAGGAGTCCGCCAGGGCGCCGGGGTCGGCGGCCGGTTCGGGGTGGCGCATCAGGGCGGCGGCGGACGCGGGCAGGACGGGGGACCGGCCGATGACGGCCCTTCCCAGGGCCATCAGGTCCTCGGCGCTCGCCAGCAGGGCTCCGGCCGGAGCCTCCACCGGGGCGAGGTTCTGGTGGGCCGGGCGCACCAGGCCCGTGGCCGTGTTGAGGGCGTGGCCGGCGGCGGTCGGCCGCGCGGGGGCGGCGTCGCCGAGGAAGGCGGGGACGATGTCCAGCGGTTCGAGGAGGAGCGCCCGCACCGCTTCCTGCCAGGTCATGCCGGTCACTTCGGACACGAGCCGGCCGGCGGCGACGTAGCCGGCGTTGGAGTAGGAGAAGCCGGTTCCCGGCGGGAACAGGGTGTGCTGCGCGGTGCAGACGGCCGAGAGGTAGCGCGTGGCGGTGGCGCCGGCGGCGCTGTCGGAGTCGGGCCCGGTGGGCAGGCCGGCGGTGTGACTGAGCAGGTGACGCACGGTCACCTCGGGTAACGACCTCAGTTCGGGCAGCAGTTCGGCGGCGGGCTCTTCGAGGTCGAGGTCTCCGTCGTCGGCGAGGAGCAGCACGGCGGCGGCCGTGCCGAGCTTGGTTATGGAGCCCAGGGGTACGGCCGTGTCCGCGGTGAACGGGGTTCCCGTCAGGGCGTCGGCCGTGCCGGTGTGCACGCTGAGGGTGTGCGTGCCGGTGTGGACGGCCAGTTGGGCGCCGGGGACGCGGTGGGCGCGCGCGAGGAGGTCGAGCCGGCTCTGCAGTTCCTGGTGCGGCGGGGACGGCGGCCGGTCGGTGGCCGGAGCGGCGGTGGGGTACGGCATGGGAAAGGAACTCCTGGTGAGAGCGGGTGCGGGGAGAACGTGACCGGTCCGCGGGTGAGCGGTGCGGGACCTGGGCGCGTCGACGCGCGTCACGGCCTGGTGACGGCGATCGGCAGGTGACGTACGCCGACGATGACGGCCGGGTTCTGGTACGCGACGTCGTCGTAGGAGGGGACCGCGAGGGTGGGGAAACGTTCCATCAGCATATGCAGCGCGATCCGTGCCTCCAGCCGGGCCAGCGGTGCGCCGAAGCAGAAGTGGATGCCGTGACCGAAGGTCAGGTGGGGATTCGGGCTGCGGGTCACGTCGAAGACGTCCGGAGCGGCGAAGCGGGAGGGGTCGCGGTTGGCGGCGCCCAGGTGCGCCATCAGCAGGGTGTCGGCCGGGATCTCGTGGCCGCCGAGCAGCACCGGACGGGTGGTGCGCCGCCCCAGTTCGGGGAAGGGCGGCAGCCAGCGCAGCACCTCCTCCACGGCGTCCGGCAACCGGCCGGGGTCCTCCCGCAGGGCGGCGAGGGTGCCGGGGTGCCGGTCGAAGGTGACCACGGCGTTGCCGAGCAGCGCGGTGGTGGTGATGTGCCCGGCGACCAGCAGCAGGGCGACGAATCCGACGATCTCCTCGTCCGCCAGGCGCGCCCCGTCCACCTCGGCGGTGAGGAGTCTGCTGGTGAGGTCGTCCCCGGGGTCGGCGCGGCGGCGCCGGATGTGGTCCAGCACGTAGCCGTTCATCTCGCGCACGGTCGGGGCGATGGCCTCCAGCGCCCGTTCCAGGTCGGCCATGTCGAGGCTGTCGCCGAGCTGGTCGCCGCCGAAGAGGGTGCCGGCCCACTCCTGGAACAGCCTGTGGTCGTCGGCGGGGACGCCGAGGAGTTCGGCGATCACGATGATCGGCAGGGGGTAGGCGAGGGTGTCGACCAGGTCGAACCGGTCACGGTCGGCGACCCCGTCGAGCAGGCGCGCGCACACGGCCTCGATGCGGGGTGCGAGCCCCTGGACCACTCTCGGGGTGAAGGCCTGGCTCACCAGGGTGCGGAGTTTGCGGTGTTCCGGCGGGTCCATGCCGACGAAGTTGCCCTGCCGGAAGGTCTCGAAGTCCTCCTGGGTGGGGGTCATCGACGTGAGGTCGGAGGAGTACGTCGCCGGGTCGGCGAGAACGGCGGAGACCGTCCGGTGGTCCACGACACGCCACTGCCCCTGCCCTTCGTCACAGGTCACGGGACCCGCCTCGCGTAAGGACCGCCACTGGTCGGGTAACGCCTCCAGGGGCGATCCGGTCGCGGTCGGTTGGGTGCTGGTCACCGTTTCTCCTTGGGTGAGGACACGCGGGCACGACGGGGCTGCGGGTTCGCCGGGCGGGAAGCCGTGGCTGTCACGGGCGTGGTCGACGGGCGCGGCACCGCGCGGCAGCCCTCGCCCCGCGCCGGGTGGCCGATCCGTGGCCGGGCCGGTCGCCGCTCGGAAGCGATCCGCCCGTCCTCTTCTCACGGAATGCCGGTGACCTCCCGGGGCGTCAACAGACCTGGGGGCGGGTGCCGTACGGCGGGGCGGTGGTTCCGAGCGGTCCGGGCGTCCGCCGCGCGGCCGGCCGGCCCCCACGCCCGCGGCCCGGCGACACGCGCCTCGGGCACCAAGCAGACATCACTCATTCCCCCAGCGACTCCTCCCGCGCAGCGGCCCGCGCAGGACTCCCCTGTCCCATGATGTAGTGCTTTGCACGCCAAAAACGCGCTTCGGCACGATCTGTCCGGGCCGAATGCGCTCACAGTTTTCACGTTGGGTCACACGTTGGCAACCCCCCGGAATCGAAGGGGAGACGGCCTGTCAGCAGCCCACCGCCACATGCGTGTATCCCGTCGCTCCACCCTCAAACTCGCCGCCTGGGTGAAAAGTTGACTTTCCCTCTCGCCCACCGGGCCATGACCGCCGCCACCTGCGCCGTCCGTCCCGGACCCGGGGACGCGCACCCCGTGGGCTTCGGCCGGGCCGGACGGCGACACGCCCGAACGCCGCGCGGCACGGGCCCCCGGCGGGCGCCCGGTCCCGGAGGAACGTCTTGGTGTGCGGAGGAAGTCACCGGCGCACACCGGCATCACGCGTGCGCGGGCGTACGCCCCCAAGCTTCGCGCTGTACGCCCCCGGGCTTCGTGCTGTGCGCCCCCGGGTCCCATGCTGTACGTCCCCGGGCTTCGTGCTGTGCGCCCCCGCGAACCGCGGGGGCGCCGCCCGTCATCGTCCGTCGACGCCCGCGCACTCGGCGACGAGCCGCACGACGGTGTCCGGATGGTCCGTCAGGTAGAAGTGCTCCCCGGAGAGGACCTCCAGCCGGAAACCGGCCGTGGTGTGCCTCTTCCAGGCGGCGGCCTCCTCCGGTGCGACCTGTGGGTCCCGGTCCCCGGTCAGGCAGAGGACGGGCGTGTCCACCACGGTGTCGGGGACCGGCCGGTACCGGGTGACCGCCCGGTAGTCGTTGCGCAGGACGGGCAGGAACAGGTCCATGAGCTCCGGGTCGCGGAAGACCGCCGGATCGGTGCCGCCGAGACCGGCGAGGTGGTCGATGATCTCCTGGTCGGAGCCGAAGGCGCGGTTCTCGCGCATCGCCGAGGGGGCGGTCCGGCCGGACACGACGAGACGGCAGTGCGCCGTCGACCGGTCGCGCCCGAGCCGGAGCACCGTCTCGAAGGCGACGGACGCCCCCATGCTGTGGCCGACGAGCACGAGCGGCACGGGCTCCGCCGCCCATCGCCGCAGGGACGGCACCAGACGGTCGGCGAGTCCTTCGACGGTCGTCACGAACGGTTCACCCATGCGTTCCTGCCGCCCCGGGTACTGAACGGCCGCGACGTCGTACCCCTCGGGGAACCGCCGCGCGAACGGCGCGTAGAACGGGGCGGCGCCGCCGGCGTGCGGGAAGAAGAGCACGCGCGCGCGAGGTGGTGCGGCACGGCGCAGTGGTCTGATCCAGGGGTCCTTGTCCTCCATCGGCGCTCCCGCCCTTCCTCCCCGCGGCCCGGGTCGCGCGCCCGGCCGGTCCGGTGTGATCACCGCCGACCGTACGGTGCCCGCGGGCCGACCGTCGAGGGGCCCCGGCGGGACACGGCCGCCGGGCACCCGGCACGGACGCGTCAGGTGGTCGCGCGGACCGCTTCCCGGATCAGTTCGGCGACCGCCCCGGGCCGGGAGACGGCGACGGCGTGGGAGGCGCCGTCGATCTCGACGACCGTCGCTCCGGCCCGCTTCGCGCCGAAGCGCTCCACCTCCGGGTTGATCGCCTCGTCCGCGCCGGCCACGAGTGCCCAGGAAGGCTTGGTCCTCCACGCCGCGGCCGACGCCGTCTCCGTGAACACCGAGGTGGCCAAAGGACGTTGCGCCGCCGCCAGGACCTTGGTGACGGCGGCCGGAACGTCGGCGGCGAAGACGGCCGGGAACGCGTCGGCGTTGATCGTGACCTCGACCGCGGGCTCGCCGCCGTCGACCGGGTACGTCGCCTCCTCGAGGTTGCTCACCAGGGGCGAGAGCGGGAAACGTCCCTGCAGCTCACCGAGGCTCTCGCCCTCTTCGGGGACGTAGGCCGCGATGTAGACCAGGCCCACGACGTTCTCCGCGGCACCCGCCACGGAGATGACCGCGCCGCCGTAGGAGTGGCCGACCAGGACGACCGGACCGTCGATCTGGGAGGCCCGCGAGGCGATGTAGGCGGCGTCGGACGCCAGGCCGCGCAGCGGGTTCGGCGGCGCCACCACGGGGATGCCGTGGTTCTGCAGCTCCGCTATGACACCGGACCAGCTGCCGGCGTCCGCGAAGGCGCCGTGGACGAGCAGGACGGTCGGGGTGGCGACCATGTCGGTTCTCCTCGGAACGAAGGGGACGGGACGCCGCGTCAGCGGGTGTGCAGCGCGGTGCGCAGCACGCCGACGGCCTGGTGGATGGCGGCCTCGGCGGCGTGCGTCTCGCGCAGGGCGTCGAGCATGACGAAGTCGTGGATGACGCCCTGGTAGCGCACGGCGGTGACGGGAACGCCGGCCTCGCGGAGTTTGCCCGCGTAGGCCTCGCCCTCGTCGCGCAGGACGTCGGCCTCGGCGGTGACGACCAGGGCCGGGGGCAGGCCGGTGAGCTGTTCGGTGGTGGC
>NZ_JBIRHK010000002.1:0-61335 GCF_044328485.1 Streptomyces sp. NPDC017936
GGAGCCACAGGGCCGCCGCCCGCCTGCTCCCCACAGGACGGGGCCGACCGAGGAGCGACGTCCGGCCCCGGCCCCGGCCCCGGCCGGGGCCGGACGGGCAATCGTGCGCTCCTGACATGGCTGAGCAGCGGCGATCAACCGTGCCCGGCCCGGCAGGCCGGACAGCGGATCCCGATGACGCCGGTTGAGGATTGGATGCGGGCCACGCGGAAACTCCGCCGTTGTCCGCGATGCGCTCTTCGCCTTCTCACCCAAGTGGCCCGCCTTCCGTTCACCTCACCGCACGTGGGGAGCACTCATGAAGACAGACACCCGTTCCACCTCCCGCCTCCAGCACGATCCGCTCGTCCGGGGCCTGGGCTGGGCCAGTGCGCTCCTGGGCGTGCCTCAGGTCGTCGCCCCGGCGGGTTTCACCCGGGCCCTGGGCGTGGACGACGCCTTCCGGCACCGCTCGGCCACGACCGCAGTCGGTGTGCGCGAGCTGGCGGCGGCGACCGGGCTGCTGGGGCGGCCGCATCCCGCCTGGCTCTGGGGCCGCGTCGGCGGCGATCTCATGGATCTGACGATGCTGACCCGGGCCCTGAGGAACCACAACGGTCGCGGCCTGGGCCGCACCGTTGCCGCGACCGCCGCGGTCACCGCCCTCACAGCCACGGACGTCTACGCGGCCGTGACCCGCACCCGTAGGAGCACCCCCATGGAACTGACCGCGGCCACCACCGTCACCCAGTCCCCGGACGAGGTCTACGCCCTCTGGAAGGACCTGAAGCGACTGCCGGACTTCATGGCGCACCTGGACGAGGTGCGCGTCACCGGTCCGCGCACCAGTCACTGGCGGGCCAGCGCGCCGTTCGGCAAGACGGTCGAATGGGACGCCGAGACCACGCAGGACGAGCCCGGCCGGCTGATCGCCTGGCGGTCGGTGGACGGCGCCGACATCGACAACTCCGGCGAGGTCCGGTTCGTGCCCGCCCCCGGCGGCCGGGGCACGGAGATCCGGGTGACCTTGCGCTACGACCTGCCCGGCGGAGCGGTGGGCAAGGCCGCGGCGCGCTACTTCGGCGAGGAACCGCACCAGCAGCTGGACGACGACCTGCGCCGCTTCAAGCAGATCGTGGAGATCGGCGAGGTCGTCCGCTCCGAGGGGGCGCCCGGCGGCAAGCAGGCCCGCGGCGAGTTCCCGCAGCACCCGGCCCGACCGCTGACCGAGGACGAACTGAAGGAGGCCCTGGCATGAAGGCGAACTGCTGGACGGGACGCAACTCGGTCGAGGTGCAGGACGTCCCCGAACCGTCGATCCTGAACAGCCGCGACGCCATCGTGAAGATCACCTCGACGGCGATCTGCGGCTCCGACCTCCATCTGCTCGACGGCTACGTCCCCACCATGGAAAAGGGCGACATCATGGGCCACGAGTTCATGGGAGAGATCGTCGAGGTCGGCCCCGGCGTCAGCGACAAACTCCGCGTCGGCGACCGGGTCGTCGTGCCCTTCCCCATCGCGTGCGGCGCCTGCGCGTCCTGCCGCGCGGAGCTGTACTCGTGCTGCGAGAACACCAACCCCAACGCCGGCATCTCGGAGAAGCTCTTCGGCCACCCCACCGCCGGCATCTACGGCTACTCCCACCTCACCGGCGGCTTCGCCGGCGGCCAGGCCGAGTACGCCCGCGTGGTGCTCGCCGACGCCAACGTCCTGAAGATCGGGCCGGAGCTCACCGACGAGCAGGTGCTGTTCCTGTCCGACATCCTGCCGACCGGGTACATGGGCGCCGAGATGTGCGACATCCAAAAAGGTGACGTCGTCGCCGTCTGGGGCGCCGGCCCGGTCGGCCAGTTCGCCATGGACAGCGCCCGGGTCCTGGGCGCGGAGAAGGTCATCGCGATCGACAAGGAGACCTACCGGCTCGACATGGCCGCCGCCCAGGGCTACACCACCATCAACTTCGAGGACACCGACGTACGCTCGGCACTGCTCGAACTCACCGGCGGCCGGGGCCCCGACAAGTGCATCGACGCGGTCGGCCTGGAGGCCACACACGGTGCCTCCCACGTCCACCTCTACGACCGCGCCAAGCAGGCCGTCCGCTCCGAGACCGACCGGCCCCACGCCCTGCGCCAGGCCATCCTGTCCTGCCGCAGCGGCGGCGTGGTGTCGGTCATCGGCGTCTACGGCGGACTGATCGACAAGTTCCCGGCGGGCGCCTGGATGAACAGGTCCCTGACCCTGCGCACCGGGCAGTGCCACGTGCACAAGTACATGAAGCCGCTGCTGAGTCTGATCGAGCAGGGCAAGATCGACCCCACCCGGGTCATCACCCACCGGCTGCCCCTGACCGAGGCGCCGACCGGCTACGACCTGTTCAAGAACAAGAAGGACCACTGCGAGAAGGTCGTCCTCACGCCGTGAGGGACTCTCCCGTCAACTGCGGCACCATGTCTCACTGATGCCGGCTTGCGCTGGTCGGACGTGGCCCCGGACCATGATCGGTCCGGGGCCTCTTGTCTGGCGCCCCGGCAGGGCTCGAACGTCGGCGTCGCGGCTTTCGTGTCCTCCGCCGGCTCGGCCGCTGTCCACGAGAAACTCGTTCGAGCCCTCCTGCCGGAGCCGGTTTCGGCGGGCACGGCCGCTTCACTCGACCGGCCCGGTGCCTGGGCCGACTTCGACGCCACCCACGTGGACCTTCGTGGAGTGAGCGCACTGGTGGCCCTGGGCGACGCCGGCTTCGCTCTCCAAGCCGCCCGCCCGCTCACGCGCCGCCGTGTCCCCGTTCCGGAGCGCCGGGCCGCCCTGTGGGTGGAGACCGCCCGCGCCTACAGCCAGCAGGGACGCCTTGCCGACGGCCACCGGGCCCTGCGTATCGCCGAGACGTGCGCCGCACAGGACGTCCGCCGTCCCTCCGTCCGCGCTCTGGTCGCCGACATGGCAGCACACGGCCACCGTCGTGGCCTGCCGGAACTGCACCAGTCCAGCCGCCGACTGGGAGTCCCCGCGTGACCGAGCCGACAGCCACGGGCGAGAAGCCCTTCCTCTACGTCGTCGTCTGCGGATGCGGCATCGCCGCCGACGTCGGCAAGCTGATCGCAGCCGCACGGGGGCGGAACGGGAACGTCGGGGTCGTCGCCACTCCGCAAGGGGTGACCCTCCTCGACGTCCAAGCCGTCCAGGAGCAGACCGGCTACCCGATCCGCTCCGCCTGGCGCGCACCCGGTGAAGCACGCCCCCTGCCTCCCGCCGACGCCGTCGCCGTTGCTCCGGCCACCTTCAACACGATCAACAAATGGGCGGCAGGCATCGCCGACACCCTCGCCCTGGGCATCCTGTGCGAGGCGTACGGCATGGGCATCCCCACCGCCGTCCTCCCGTACCTGAACGCCGCCCAGGCGGCCCACCCCGCCTGCCGGCGGAGCCTGCAAGGGCTGCGTGAGATGGACGTCCTGATCGGCACCTACGAGCCCCACAGGCCCAAGGCCGGCGGTGGGGCGGACCGCTTCCGGTGGGAGGAGGCCCTGGACCTTCTGGAGCCGCGACTCGGCCGGAGGCCATGACGCCGTCACCCGCCGAGCGAAGCGGTGCGCCCCCGGCACGCTTCCGGCAACCAACGACTGACCACCGCGCACAGCAAAAAGGTCCAGGTCGCTGCCCTGGGCGCGAGCGCTGTCGACGTCCGATCGCTCAGGCCGGGAGGACCGGTCCGGCCGTCGCCGTGACCGGCCGTCCCCGGTGCGGTCTCATGAGGTCCAGGTCCTCGCCCCACGCGTCCAGTACCTCGCCGTGTCCGGCCTCTCGGGCCGCCGCCTCGACGAGGGCGAACAGGTGCCGCTGCAGGGAGGCGTCGCCTGTTGCCGAGACGCGGTCCACGGCACCGAGCAACACCTCGGTGTCCCAGCCCGGCAGCGGATGCCGGGCGAGCTCCCACTGCAGGTACTTGTTGTAGGGGCGGGGACGGCGGTCGAGGGCGAAGAGCAGCTCGAGCAGGAACCGCATGCTGTCGGCGGCGTCGAGGCGAGCGGCGAGGTCCTGGCCGTCCCGGTGGTTCTTGACGGACCGGTAGAGCGAGTTGGCGTAGGCGTCGAGCAGGCCGCCGGCGTGGTGGAACGCCTCGTCGGCACCCAGGCGGGCCTTGTCGGCGAGGATCCGGGCGATGTCTCCGTCGAGCCGGTCGAGCACGACCCGGGCCCGGGCGAGGGCGTAGCGTTCGAGACCGGGCATTCCGGCTGCGCGGAACTCGGTGAGGGAGACGATGACGAGGTCCAGCTCGGCGGTGCGGTGGCCCGCGAACCGGGTGAGACCGGTCGTGGCGTCATCGGCGAGGACCACGTACAGATCGTGGTCGGAGTGCTCGGTGATCATGCCGTCGTGGGCCCGGGAACCCTTGAGGACGAGGCCGACGACGGCTGGATCAGTGGTGGCGAGTTCGACGAGCGCGTCGTAGGTGAGGGGCTGCTGCGCGGTCATGGGGGGATCTCCGCTGAGGTGGTGACGGGCATGCCTGCCGGGGCGGCCCCTTGTCCGAGAGGCGCCCCGCACCGTCTGCGGCTGCACGGGGCCGCCGCCCGGGAGATCAACGCACATCCGGACCCTACCGCCGGCCGGGCCGCGGGACAGGCGGAAGGGTCGAGAGGTGGGGAGAAGGGTGTCCGCCGCTCGGGCGGGCTACGTCTCGCGGGGCCAGTGGGTGAGGGCCGTGTGCAGGGCGTGGACCGCCTTCTCCCAGGACCGCTGCACGTCCCGGGACGCCCCGAAGCCGCCGCCGGCCTCCAGGGCGCAGTAGCCGTGGAAGGTGCTGCGCAGCAGGCGGACGGCGTCGGTGAGGTCGGGTTCCTCGAGGCCGTAGGCGCGGAGCATGCCGTAGGTGATCTCGGCGGTGCGGCGGAAGGCGGGTGTGCCGGCGGCCAGGGCCTGGTCGACGGGGATCTGGGTGGCGGCGTACCGTCCCGGGTGCCGCAGCGCGTACTCCCGGTAGGCGTCCGCGAATCCGGCGAGCGCCTCCCTGCCGGCCCGTCCGGCGACGGCCGGGGCGATGTGGTCGATCATCTCGCCCCCGGCCAGCACGGCGAGGCGGGTCCGCAGGTCCTGGAGGTTCTTGACGTGCGAGTACAGACTCGCGTCCTTGACGCCGAAACGGCGGGCCAGCGCGGAGAGGGTGACGTTCTCGAACCCGACCTCGTCGGCGAGGTCGGCGGCGGCCGCGACCAGGCGGTCGGCGGTGAGGCCGGCTCGGGGCATGGGACGCCTCGCTGGTAGGGGCACGGGGCCGTGGTCGGTCGGGGAGCATCCTAGGGGGTGCCCGGACCCGGCCGTCGGGCCCCGCTTCCCCCGGCCCCGCTTCCCCCGCGGGCCGCCTCAGCCGATCGGCGCGTAGAGCAGCCCCAGCTTGTCCACCTCGTCGGCCGAGCGCCCCGTGAACCCGACGATCTGCCAGCCGGCCGGCGCCGTGAAGGTCCTCGTGTCGGAGGTCGCCGTGCCGGACGCGAGGGTGCGGCCCCGGTCGGTGGTGAAGGCCGCCGAGAAGACGCGGGTGCGACCGTCCTTCTGGCCCTGCGTCAGCTTGACCGAGGTGAGGTGCTCGCCGTCCGCCAGGGTCAGGGAGGCGGCCGTGCCGCCGGTGCCGCCGTGGGTCAGGGTCGTGCCGCCGTCGTGCGTCAGGGACACCGCGTCCAGGCGGGAGCCGCCCCTGAGGGTCAGCGTGCGGGGGGCCGCGGCGGCGGGCAGGTCGTCCGCGTCGTTGAAGGCCGTGCCGTGCGGGCCGCCGAAGAAGTCGCTCGCCCGCAGGGACGGGGCGAGGGCGTAGGAGAAGCCGACCGTGTGCGGGAAGTGGTCCGAGAGGTTGCCGCCCGCGGAGTCCAGGAACGACGCCCACTCGTTCCGGTAGCGGGTCGCCGTCAGGGACAGCAGCCTGCTGCCCCGGTAGAGGACCTTGTCCACGACCTCGCAGTCGTTCGGCGGCGCCGACGCCGGGCAGAGCAGCGCGTCCGCGCCCTGGGCCGGCGGCGTGCCGCCCTTCACCAGCTCCACCCACGCGTCCGTCAGGCCGTTCTCGTCGACGAGGGTGCGGATGGTGTCGCCGGCGCGGGTGTAGCGGGTGTTCGTGTCGCCCATCACGATCACGGCGTTGCCCGAGGAGTTCGCCCGGATGAAGGCCGACAGCTGCGCGATGTTGGCGCGGCGCGCGGCGAGGGCGTCGTCCGTCGCGTCGGCGTTGGTGTGGACGTTGTACAGGTCGAGGAAGACGCCCTCGGCCAGGCGGACGCGGGCCAGGGAGAACCCCTTGGGGGTGAGGCAGTTGGTGCCGGTGCAGTCGTTCCACCTCACCCGCTGGAAGTCCTCGAAGGGGACGCCGGAGAGGGTGTTGAGGCCGTCGCCGAAGGGCACGCCGCCGCTGGTCGCGGTGCGGTACGGGTGGTCGTCGCCCGCGTACAGCGCCGCGTGGTAGTTGAAGTCCTCCTGGACGTTCACGATGTCGTACGCCCCGAGGCGCGGGGAGATGAGCGGGGTGTTCGTCGCCGGGCTGCCCGAGCTCAGGCCCTCCGGGAGGCCCGCCACGTTGTACGTCAGCACGTCGAACGTGCCGGTGGCGGCGGTGTCGGCGGCAGCGGCGGGGGTGACGCCGGTGCCGGCGAGGCCGGTGAGGGCCAGGGCGGCGGCCGCGAGGGTGCCGAGGAGTCTTCTCATGGTGGGGGTGTCTCCGGTCGGAGTGGGGGACGGAAAGGAACCTGGACGCTGCTCACGTTCCGGCAACAACAGTGTGGCCAGCAAGGGCAGTCGGGGAAACAGCGAGGGGCGAGGCGAGCCGGACGCGCGCGGGTCGGCCGCCGATCACCCCTCGGTCGTTCGACGTTCATCTTTCGCGTCGATCCTCCCCAGGCGGCGCACTCGCGCCGGGAAGACAGCCGCGACAGTCGGCGGCGACCGGGAGGGCAGCATGGGACACGGCCACGGGCACCACCATCACCACGGACACGACCACGAACACGGCTCCGAGGGCGCCCCGGCGCTGCCCGCCGCCTTCGACACCTCCGTGCCCGACGAGGCCCTCGACCCCGAGCAGCGGTCGCGCCGTTCCCTGCTGCGCCGCGCCGGACTCCTCGGCGCCGGCCTGACCGCCGCCGGCGTGCTCGGCCGGACCGCGGCGGCGCCCGCGTACGCCACCACCGACAGCCGCCGCGGCAAGGGCTTCCTCTGGCTGGCCGGTGACCACCACATCCACACCCAGTACAGCAGCGACGGCAAGTACCGCGTCGTCGACCAGGTCCGTCAGGGCGCCAGGCACGGCATGGACTGGCTGGTCATCACCGACCACGGCAGCGCCACGCACGCCAGGATCGGCGTCGAGAAGGTCAACCCGGACATCCAGCAGGCCCGTTCCGCCCACGAGGACACCCTGGTCTTCCAGGGCCTGGAGTGGAACATCCCGGGCGCCGAGCACGGCACCGTCTTCGTGCACCCCGGCAGGAACGAGGTCTCCGTCCTCAAGCAGTTCGAGACCGACTACGACGGCAGCGTGAAGAACGCCTCCGACTCCACGCCCGCCAACGAGGCCCTCGCCGTCGCCGGCCTGGCCTTCCTCGGCGAGCAGGTCCGCCGCCGCAAGGTCAGGGACGCGCTGATGCTCGCCAACCACCCGGCGCGGCGCGGTGTCGACTCCCCGCACGAGATCCGCGCCTGGCGCGACGCGACCGACGCGGGCCACCAGATCGCCGTCGGCTTCGAGGGCGCCCCCGGCCACCAGGCCGCCGGCCTCCCGGCCCCCCTCGGCCCGGCCCGCGCCCGCGGCATCTACGACAACAACCCCAGCGCCAACTCCTTCGCCGGCTACCCGCTGGAGAGCTACCGCACCTGGGGTGGCTTCGACTGGATGACCGCCACCGTCGGCGGCCTGTGGGACAGCCTCATCGCCGAGGGCAAGCCCTGGTGGATCACCGCCAATTCCGACTCCCACCAGGTCTACGCCGACACCGCCGTGCGCGGCGGCGGCGACTTCACCGCGAACGGCCGCTACGACGACCCGGTGTACGGCGGCGGGATCGACATCACCCAGGGCGACTACTGGCCCGGCCAGTACAGTCGCACCCACGTCGGCGCCGACGGCTTCTCCTACGCCGCCGTCATGGACGGCATCCGCGCCGGCCGCATCTGGGTCGACCACGGTCAGCTCGTCAGCGGCCTCGACGTGCGCGTGAGCGGCGGCGGCCGTTGGGCCACGCTCGGCGGCGCCCTGCACGTCAAGAAGGGCACGGACGTGACGCTGACGGTCGACGTCGCCCTGGCCGGCGGCCCCAACTGGGCCGGCTTCGTGCCCGAGCTGGCCCGGGTCGACGTCATCCAGGGGGACGTCACCGGACCGGTCGCCGACAAGGACACGTTCACCGCGCCGACGGCGAGGGTCGTCAAGTCGTACGAGGTGAACCGGTCCACCGGCACCGTCCGGCTCACCTACCGGCTCGGGCGCGTGGACCGGCCGTCGTACGTCCGCCTGCGCGGCACCGACGGCAACCGGTCCGCCGTCGGCGCCATGGGCGCGGCCGTCGACCCGGCGGGTCCGGCGATCGACGTCGTGGGCGACGCCGACCCGTGGCTCGACCTGTGGTTCTACTCCAACCCGGTGTGGGTCCTGCCGTCGTGACGCGCTACGCCGTCACCGTGGACGCCGGTCTGCGCGACCTGCGCGCGGCCGATCACCTGCTCCGCACGCTCGCCGCCGAACTCGCTCTGCCGCAGGGCGTGTTCGGCTGCACCCACCTCGTGCGGGGCGAACGGCCGCGGGTCGTCGTCTCCCTCGCGGTGGAGGAGGAGACGGTGGCGGCGGACGTGCGTGAGCGGCTCGCGGCCCAGGGGCACGAGGTGGCCGACGGGGTTCCGGACCCCGTCGGCCGGGCCGTCCTCTACCCCGGGGCCGACGTCCTGCGCGGCACGATGACGATCGCGGAGGTGCTGTCCGCCTCCGCGATCGACCGGGTGACCGTGCTGGGCGCCGCCGGGCGACCGGCCCCGGAGGCACGGCTGACGACGCGGGAGCACGTCCGGCCCCAGTGGCAGGACGGACAGCTCGTCCTCACCGCCATGCCCGCCGTCGGCGGCACCCTCGTCCCCTTCGAGGTGCCCGATCCGACGCCCTGCTGCGCGGACCACTGACCTCACCGCCGTTCCCGGCGGCCCCGGCGCGGGCGGTGCAGCGCGTCCAGCCCGCCGACCGGGGCCCGCGCGTGGGCCGGGTCGTCCGTCCCGCGGCCGCCCGCGCACCACCACACCGGGTGGCCGTCCTCCCCCTGCTCCCCTTCCCCGCTTCGCACGTGCATGCCGACGCGGTGCTCGGCGCAGACCGGCCAGACCTGCCACAGACACTCCATGACCGTGTCCTGCGCGGCCTCGGCGACGGCCGCGAGGGCGGCGGCGAGAGCGGTCCCGGAGTCCTGCCGGAGGTCGTTGCCGTGCCACCGGCCGTCGGGCAGGGCCACGTACACCTGCTCGTCCCCGCACTCGTCCCGGGGGTCCCAGGGCGGCAGGGCCAGCAGACGCAGGGGGCCGCGGTCGGGCAGCAGCGCGGCCAGGTCGCGGTTGACGAGGGCCAGGGCCTCGTCCCACACCGGATACTCGCCGGGCTGGACCTCGCGGGGGCGCGGTGCGTCGAAGAGATCGGACATGGAGGCCATCGTCCACCACCGTCAGCCGGGAAGGACGCCGGGGCGGGGACACGGGGCCCGGGGCGGTGAGCGGGGCGGGGCCGGAGAGGCGACGGGGGGCGGCGTACCGCCGGCGGTGTCCGGTGCGTCAAGGCTCCCCCAAGATCGGGGACGCCGCTGGACCACACGGCCGGCCGCCGCCCAACGACGTAGGGTGGCCTGGGACTTGACGCGTGAACGAGGGGGAGCGCATGACGCACGAGGGGGCCGGGTGACGCACGAGGCGCACGGCAGCCGGCAGCGGGACGTCGCCCCGCAGGACGCCCGGCCCCTGTGGCGGCAGCGGGACTTCGGGGTCTTCTGGGCCGCGCAGACCCTCTCCTTCCTCGGCGACTCCTTCGCCCTGATCGCGCTGCCCCTGCTGGTCCTGGAGGCCACCGGCTCCCTCGCCCGCATGGGCCTGCTCACGGCGGTCGGCGCGGCCGCCTCGGTCGTGGCGGCGGTGTTCGCCGGAGCGGTGGTCGACCGGGTCGACCGGCGCCGGCTGCTCATCGCCTGCGACCTCGTCCGCATGGTGCTGTACGGGGTGATCCCCCTCGTGTGGCTGTTCGGGCCGCGGATCTGGCTGCTGTACGCGGTGCTCCCCGTGTGCGAGGCCGTCGGCATGCTGTTCGCCGTCGGATACGTCACCGTCGTCCGGGGTCTCGTCGACACGGCCCGGCTCACCGAGGCCAACGGGCGGCTGGGCGCGACCGCCGCCGCGGCCGGCGTCCTCGGGCCGCTGGGCGCCGGACTCCTCGCGGCCTGGACGGGCCCGGCCGCCGCGGTCGGCGTCGACGCGGCCAGCTTCGGCGTGTCGGCCGCCTGCCTCGCCGTCGTACGGGTGCGGGAGCGGCCCGCCGACGACCGGCCGGGGCGACGGGCCGGGCTGTGGCGGGACCTGCGCACCGGCGTGACGTTCCTGTACGGCCACCCCGTCCTGCGCGCCCTGACCGTCCTGCTGTTCCTGTTCAGCTTCCTCACGCTCGGCCTGAACGACCTGGTCATCTACCACCTCAAGCACGACCTCGGCCACGACGACGGCTCGGTCGGCACGGTGCTGGCGGCCGGCGCGGCCGGCACCGTCGTCGGCTCCCTGCTCGTGGCCCGGCTGCGCCGCCGGCTGGGCTTCGGCCCCACCTGGACGACGGCGGTCGCGGTGAGCGGCGTCGCCGTCGCCGGACTGGGGTGGGCCCGGGACGTCGCCCTCGTCGGCGTCCTCGCCGCGCTCTTCCTGGCCGGGGTGGCCGTCGCGGGCACCTGCTCCCTGTCCCTGCGCCAGGAGGTCACCCCGGAACCGCTCCTGGGCCGGGTCACCTCCGCCTTCTGGACCCTGCAGTACGCGGCGGCCCCGGCGGGCGCGGCCGTCCTGACCTGGACGGCGGAACGGCACGGCACCGCACCGGTCGCGCTGCTGGCCGGGGGCTGCTGCGTGGCGATCGCCGGGCTGGCGCTGGCGACACCGATACGGGGCAGCTGAGCGGAGCCCGGCGAGCCGTCACCCGTCGGACCCGGCGCGACGGGCGAGACCGCGCCGCCCCGGCGGCCGTGCCCCCGGGCAGGACGGCACGGCCGCCGGCGCCGCCCACGGGAACGGACGCGGCCAGGGCCGGCCGGGGCGGTGTGCGGGCCCGGCCGGCCCCGGTGAGCCCCCGGGTCAGCCGGTCGCGGAGAACACGAAGGAGAACTCGGCGGGCGCGGCGTCCAGGAAGTACTGCGGCAGCGGGCCCGGACCGCAGGACTGCGAGCCGATGCCGTGCTGGCCGTGGTCGAGGTTGACCCACACCGTCCCGCCCGGCACCAGGTCGGTGCGGTGCCGCGCCGCGTCCAGCTGCTCGCTCGTCCAGCGGCGGGCGCTGAACCAGAACTCCGGGTCGCCGTCCACGCGCAGTCCGCCGATCTCGGCCCAGCGGACGTCGGCGCGGGCGCCGTTCTCCTGCGGACGGACGTAGGGCGTCTGCATACCGTCGACGGTCGACCGCCAGCGGCCGATCTGCGACGCCGCACGGGTGTCCGGATACGCCTCGCCGGGGCCGCCGCCGTACCAGGTCACCGCGTCGGCCTCGGACAGCCCGAAGCGGATCCCGAGCCGCGGCAGCGGCACCCGCCAGTCGCCCTCCGGTGTCACGGACACCGTCAGCCGCAGCCGGTCGCCGTCCGACGTCCACCGGTACACCGTCGACAGGCCCACCTCCCAGCCGGCGGGCGCCACCCGGGTCCGCACGGTCAGCGCGTCGTCGCCGGGCTCCACCGCGTCCAGGCGGTGCCGCATGCGGTGCAGGCCCAGCTTGCGCCACAGCTCGCCGTGCCGGACGTCCGACTGCCAGGCCGCGCCCTCGTCGTTGTCGGTGGGCGCCCGCCACACGTCCAGCCGCAGCGCGGTCACCTCCACCGGGCCGATGGTCCGCAGCGCGCCCGTGCGGGCGTCGAAGGAGGCCGGGCCCAGGGTGATCAGGCCCTCGCCGGCCACCGGCCCGTCGGTCGCGGCGACCGACGGCACCGTCCGTGCCGCGACGGGCACCTGGCCCCACGCCACCACGTGCCCCTTCGGCGCCCACGCGGTGTCCTCGGCCAGCACGGCCCGCACCGTCCACCGCGTCTCCGCGCCGCCCCGGTCGCCCTCCGGCGGCCGCGGCAGCTTCACCTCGGCCGACTCGCCCGCCGCGAGCGCCGGCACCGGCAGGGTGCCCGAGGCGGCCGTCTCGCCGTCCACCTGGAAGGCCCACGTGAACTCCAGCGCCGACAGGTCCGCGAAGTCGTGCCTGTTGGCGATCCGCACGGTGCCGTCCGCCCCGTCGCCGCTGATGGCGACCGGTTCGATCACCTTCTTGAACTCGACCAGCCCGGGGGAGGGGGCGCGGTCCGGGAAGAGCAGGCCGTCGCAGACGAAGTTGCCGTCGTGCAGTTCCTCGCCGAAGTCGCCCCCGTACGCGTAGCCGTGGCGGTCGTCCTCGATGCCGTGGTCGATCCACTCCCAGACGAAGCCGCCCTGGAGTCGCTCGTGCGCCTCGAACAGCCGCTGGTAGTCGGCGATCCCGCCGGGCCCGTTGCCCATGGCGTGGCCGTACTCGCACAGGATGAAGGGCAGCCGCCGCCGCTTGAGGGTGCCGCCGTCCACGCCGCGGCCGATGCGCTCGACCTCCTCGTGGGCGGTGTACATACGGGAGTAGACGTCCGTGTCACGGCAGTCGGCGTCGCCCTCGTAGTGCACGAGCCGGGAGGTGTCCCGGCCGTGGATCCACTCGGCCATCGCGGTCAGGCCGCGTCCGGTGCCGGCCTCGTTGCCCAGCGACCAGATCACCACCGACGGGTGGTTCTTGTCCCGCTCGACCATCCGGGCGGCGCGGTCCAGCAGGGCCGGGGTCCAGCGGTCGTCGTCGACGGGGTTGTCCCGCCAGTCCTGCTCGACGAAGCCGTGCGTCTCCAGGTCGCACTCGTCGATCACCCACAGCCCGTACTCGTCGCACAGGTCGAGGAAGGCCGGGTGGGGCGGGTAGTGGGAGGTGCGGACGGCGTTGACGTTGTGCCGCTTCATCAGCAGCACGTCCTCGCGCATGGTCTCCGGGTCGAGCGCGCGGCCCTTCACCGGGTGCCACTCGTGCCGGTTGACGCCCTTGAACAGCACCGCGTGGCCGTTGACCTTGATCAGGCCGTCCTCCAGGGCGACCGTGCGGAAGCCGATGCGCAGCGGGACGCGCTCGCCCTCCGTCACCAGCGCGCCGTCGTACAGGCGGGGCGTCTCGGCGCTCCACGGTTCGACGGGGAGCGTCACCGGCTCGCCCGTCGCGACGTCGACGTCCAGCTCGGGCACGGTCACCCGCCCGTCGACGTCGGAGTCGACGCGCAGGGTGCCCTCGCCCGTGGTGTGGTCGTAGGAGGCGTGCACGAAGAAGTCCAGCGCGCTGCCCGCCGGGCGGTGCAGCAGCGTCACGTCGCGGAAGATGCCCGGCAGCCACCACTGGTCCTGGTCCTCCAGGTACGAGCCCGCCGACCACTGGTGGACGCGCACGGCGAGGACGTTGCCGGCCGGCCTCAGCAGGTGGCCGACGGCGAACTCGTGCGGCAGCCGGGAGCCCTTGAACTCGCCGAGGTCCGTGCCGTTCAGCCAGACGCGGGCGCAGGACTCCACGCCGTCGAAGCGCAGCACCGCGCCGCCGTCGGCCGGCCAGTCGCCGGGCAGGTCGAAGACGCGCAGGTGGTCGCCGGTCGGGTTCTCGGTCGGCACCCGCGGCGGGTCGACCGGGAACGGGTAGAGGTGGTTGGTGTAGACGGGGGAGCCGTGTCCCTGCAGGACCCAGTGCCCGGGGACCGTGACCTCGGCCCAGTCCCCGGCGTCGTAGCCCTCCGCGGCGAAGGAGTCGTCCTCGGCGTCGGCGGTCGCCGACAGACGGAAGCGCCAACTGCCGTTCAGCGACACCGACTCGGCGTCCGAGGAGGCGTACCAGGCGCGGGGCGGGAGGGCGCCGCTGCCCGGTGAGACGTCCTCGACGTAGTCGACGGACGCGGAGGTGGTGCGGAAAGTCATCGGTCTCCAGATCGTGTCGGTGGGCGTCAGCCCTTGATTCCGGTCTGCGCGATCCCCTGCACCAGCCAGCGCTGGAGGAAGAGGAACACGAGCAGCAGGGGCAGCAGGGAGATGGCCGTGGCCATGAAGATCAGGTGGTAGTTGACGGTCTGGTTGGTCATGTACGACGACAGCGCCACCTGCACCGTCCAGGCGCTGGGGTCCTGGCCGACGACCAGCGGCCACAGGAAGGAGTTCCAGCCGTTGACGAAGGTGATCGTCGCGATCGCCGCGAAGAAGTTCAGCGAGTTCGGCACGACGACGCGCCAGTACGCGCCCCAGTGGCCGAGCCCGTCCACGCGCGCCGCCTCCTCCAGCTCCTTGGGGAACCCCAGGAAGTACTGCCGGAAGAGGAAGCAGGTGAAACCGCTGAAGAGGCCCGGAACGATCAGACCGCGGTAGGAGTCGATCCAGCCGAGGGACGACACCAGCACGAAGCCGGGCACGAAGGTGACGGCGGTCGGGACCATCAGGGTGAACAGGACGGCGTAGAACACCTTGTCGGCGTGCCGGTAGGGGATGCGGGCCAGGCCGTAGCCGGCCGGCGAGCACACCAGCAGGGTGCCGACCGTGTGCAGGACACCGACGACCAGGGAGTTCTCCAGGGCCTGGGCGAAGTCGACGGTCGGGTCGTCGAACGGCTCGGTGACGTTGCCCCACCGGACGTCCGTGGGGAAGAGCGTCCAGTCCTCGCCGGTGATCTCGGCGTCCGTCGACAGGGCGTTGCGGACCAGGACGTAGAACGGGACGAGGAAGAGGACGGCGGCGACGCCGACGGCGAGACACAGGCCGGCGGAGCTCATCACGCCGCGGCCGCGGCGGGTGGTGCGGCGGGGCCCGCCGGTGGAGGCGGCCCCGCCGGCCTCGGGCGCGATCGTGGTCACGTGGACGCGTCACCCCTCCCGAAACCCATGATCCTGCCCTGGAACAGGGTCACGACGACGATCAGCAGGGTGAGGATCACCGCGCCCGCGCTGCCCGCGCCGTAGTCCTGGTTGTCGCCGAGGGCGGTGTGGTAGAGCTCGACGAGCGGTGGCCGGCCCCAGGTCGTCTTCGACAGCAGGTTGAAGAACTCGTCGAAGGCCTGGTAGGCGGCGATCAGCAGCAGCAGGACGACGGCCGTCGAGGTCGCCCGCAGCTGCGGCAGCGTGATGTGCCAGAAGGTCTGCCGGCCCGGCTCGGCGCCGTCGATCGCGGCCGCCTCGTACAGCTCGTCCGGGATGTTCTGCAGCGCGGCCAGGAAGAGGATCATGTAGAAACCGGACTGCAGCCACAGCCTCGCGGTGACGATGACCAGCCAGTACCAGGGCGGATCGGGGTCGGCCAGCCAGGCGATGTTCTCGACGCCGAACCAGCCGAGCACGGTGTTCGCCAGACCGAAGCGGACGCCGTTGAAGACGGACATCTTCCAGATGAGGGAAGCGGCCACATAACTGCACGCCGTCGGCAGGAAGAAGACCGAGCGGAAGAACGCCCGCAGGAACCGCAGCCGGTTCACCAGCAGCGCCAGGCCGAGGGAGAGCGCCCAGGTGGTGGGCACGATGATCGCGGCGAAGACGGTGAACGTGACGAGCGCACCGGTGAAGTTGTCGTTCTCCAGCATGGACCGGTAGTTGTCGAACCCGACGAACGTGCTGGGGGTGACGGTGAAGCGGGCCTCGAAGAAGCTGAGCCAGACGCTCCAGCCGATCGGGACGTAGACGAAGACGAGCAGGCCGATGAGGAACGGCCCGGTGAAGAGCCAGAAGGCGAGGGTGGGGCTGCCCCGCAGCCCTCGCCGCGGACGGCCCGGCGAGGGCTTCGCCGGGGCGGGGGGCGCGAGGCCGGGCTTGGCGGTCGTCGACATGTCGGGGTCCGTCCGCCGCTCTATCCGAAGAGCTTGTCGAGCTCGGCCCCGACGGCCTTGTCGCACTTGTCGAGCGCGGCCTCGGGGTCGCCGTTCTTGCGGACGGAGTCGGCGAAGACGTCCTCCGTCGCCTTGATCATGGCCTGGGTCCAGCCGATGTTGTCGAAGTGCCCGTGCTCGGTGAAGAGTTCGACCCCCTCGGCCGGCAGTCCGGACTTGAGTTTCCCGGCGGACGCGGCGATGGAGGTGCGGGGCGGGATGTGGAAGCCGTACGAGAGCGCCCAGTCCTCCTGGTACTCCTTCCGGTCGATCCACAGCCACTTCACGTACTCCTTGGCCTCGTCGGCCCGGTCGCTCCTGGCGTTGACGAACATCGACCAGCCGCCGTTGTAGACCGCGGGCCTGCCGGCCGCGCCGACCTTCGGGAAGGGGAAGACGCCGAGGTCGTCGCCGAGCGCCTGCTGCATCGCCGGCATGGCCCACATGCCGCAGAACTGGATCGCGGTGAGGCCCTGGACGAGCGCGGACGGATCCCAGTAGTCGGCCGGGGCGTCCAGCAGGAGGTCGCCGCTGGTGAACAGCTTGCGCATCTGCCTGAGGCCCTCGACCACGCCGTCCGTGTGGTAGGCGGGCTTGTTGTCCTCGTCGAGGGTGTCGGCGCCGGCCGCCCAGATCATCGGGCGGATGACCGCCTGGAGCGTGTTGCCGAGGTAGACGCCCTTGACCTTGTCGGTGGTGAGCCTGCCGGCGGCCTCCAGCAGCTCCTCGAGCGTCTGCGGCACCTCGACGCCGGCCTTCTCCAGCAGCGAGGGGCGGTAGAAGAAGAACTGCGGGTCGTCGATCATCCGGACGCCGTACACCTTGCCGTCCACCGTGTGCGACTGGATGTCGGCCTGGTTGAAGTCGTCCTTCACCGGCTCGACGATGTCGGTGAGGTCGGCCACCTGACCGCTTCTGACGAGCTGGATCTGCGGGTGGAACTCGAAGAGGTCGGGCGCGTTCCGGGTGAGCAGGCTCGCGAAGAGCTTGCTCTCGAAGTTCGAGCCGGTGATCCACTGCGTCGACACGTCGGCCCCGTCGTACGCGGCCGCGTACTTCTTGATGGCCTGCTCGGTCCCCGCCTCGCCGTACGCGTGGAAGTACTGCACCAGCCCGTTGCCCGAACTCCCGCCGCCGCGCCCGTTGTTGCCGCCGCAGGCGGCCAGTGCGCCGGCGGCGGCCAGACCCGCGGCGGCCCGGAGGAGTGAACGGCGGGACCAGTTGCTGCTGCTCATTGCCGACATGCTGACGTCCTTGTCTCGAGTACGGCTGCGGCTCGGTGCGGCTTCAGCGCCAGGTGGGTCGGACGGCTTCGCGGTGCGGGACGTTAACCTTCGGCTAAGGCTTCGGCAAGGGGTTGGACGAAGCGGGTTCGAAGCGTTGTGTGACGTTCGGGATACCGGACGTGAGCGGGGCGGGGTGCGGGGTGGGAAGGAGCCGGACGGGGGCCGGGGGAGCGTGCGGCGGCGGATCGGGAGGGGCGTGGGGATCAGCCCGCGTCGGCGTCCGTCCTGGCGGCGGGACGCCTGCGCTGTCCGACGGCCTGCAGCGCCCCTTCGAGCGCGAAGGTCGCCGCGCCCAGGCAGACCGGGTCGGTGGGGATCGGGGAGAGGACGATCTCGGTCGAGGCGAGCGGTCTGCGCAGCGCGTGCCGGGCGACGGCCGCACGGACCTCGGTGAGCAGGGGCTCGCCGAGCCGGGCCGCGACCCAGCTGCTCAGCACGACGACCTCGGGGTTGAGCAGGTTGACCAGGTCGGCGATGCCCGCCGCGAGATAGCGGGCGGTGTCCCGGACCACCTTGACGGCCACCGGGTCCCGCGCGGCGACCGCGCGGGCCAGCGCGTCGACGGTGGCGGTCTGGTCCTCGGGGTGCAACAGGGGGCTGCGCGGGCTGAGTTCCCGCAGGTTCTGCATGATGCCCGGCGCGCCGACGTACGTCTCCACGCAGCCGTGGTTGCCGCAGTGGCACAGCCGCCCGTCGAGCACGAGCGTGGTGTGCCCCCACTCGCCGGCGCTGTTGCTGACCCCCCGGTGCAGCCCGCCGCCCAGGACCAGGCCGGCGCCGACCCCGGTGCCGAGGTTGACGACCACGGCGTCCCCGCGTCCCCGGGCGGCCCCGAACCACAGCTCGGCCACCGCGCAGGCGCGCAGCGGATTGTCCAGGTACAGGGGATGCGCGATGTGCTCGGAGAGCAGGTCGAGCAGCGGCACGTCGTGCCAGTCCCAGTTGGGCGCGTACTCGCAGACGCCGGTGGCCCGGTCCACCTGGCCCGGCACGCTCACGCCGACGCCCAGCACCCGCGCCGCCTCGACGCCCGCCTGCGCGACCACCGAGCCGGCCGCGGCGGCGACGTGGCCGACCACCTGCTCCGGCCGGCTCTCCCCGGGACGCATGTCCTCCTCGGCGCGGGCCAGCACGTTCAGCGCGAGGTCGAACAGCTCGACGTGGACGTACGTCTCCGCGATGTCCACGCCGACCAGCGCGCCCCCCGGCGCGTTGACGGCGACGAGGCCCCGGGGGCGGCCGCCCGCCGAGTCCTCGAACCCGACCTCCGTGATCATGCGCAGGTCGAGCAGCTCGCCCACGAGGGTGGCGACGGTGGCGAGGCTCAGGCCCGTGGCGGCGGCCAGCTCCTGCCGGGAGGTGGGCGAACGGGCGATGATCTGGCGCAGCACCTCGTAACGGTTCGCGGTGCGGATGTCGCGTGAGGTGCGCTTCACCGGAGAGCCCCTCTCCCTTCCGTGCCGGGCGCGCCGGAGCGGGGGCGGTGCCGGCGCGGCGTCAGGCTATGGCGTGCGGGGACGTTCGACAAGGGGTTAGGAAAGGGGGTTGACGAAGTCGGGCGGAAGGCTGCGAAGGGCCGCGCCTCACCGGTCGAGCACGTCCGCCAGGAACGCGTTGGCGAACGTCCCCGAGGGGTCCAGGTGCCGCACCAGCGCCCGGAAGTCGTCCATCCGCGGATACCGCCCGCGCACCGTCTCGGCCGGCACGGTGAAGACCTTGCCCCAGTGCGGCCGCGGCGCGAACGGCTCCAGGACGGCCTCCAGCTCCCGTACGACGGGCAGCACCGCCTCCGTGTCCGCCACCCACGTGAAGTGCAGGGCGACCGAGTCGCGCCCGTACGCGGGGCTGAGCCACTGCTCGTCGGCGGCGACGGTCCGCACCTCGCAGGTCTGCAGGACACCGGCGACCGTCTCCCGGATCCCGTCGATCGCATACAGCGCGTCGACGGCGTGCTCCCGCGGCAGCAGGTACTCGCTCTGCAGCTCGTTCCCGCTGCTCGGCGTGAACTCCGCCCGGAAGTGCGGCAGCCGCTCGTGCCACGGCCCCGGCACCCCGAACTGCTCGGTGCAGTTGACCGCCGGCATGCCCGGCACCGGGTGCAGCGCCTCCGTGGCCGGCCTCGCCCACGGGAAGCCGGCCAGGGGCTGGTCGGTGCGTCGCTTCAGCCACACCTGCCGGAAGCCGGGCGCACGCCAGTCGGTGAACAGGCTGACGCTGTACGCGGCTCCCGCCACCGTCTCGAAGTCCAGCCCGTCGAGGGGGAGTTCGGTGAACAGGTGCTGCTCGACCTCGAACGCGGGTTCCAGGTCGAGGGTGAGGGCGGTGACGACGCCGAGGGCCCCCAGCGAGGTCACGGCGCCGCCGAACCGCTCGTCGTCCCGCCCCATGGTGCCGAGGTCCCCGGCCGCGGTGACGACCTCCACCTCCCGGACGGCGGCGGCGAGCGACCTGTTGCGCACCCCCGACCCGTGCGTGCCGGTCGCCACCGACCCGGCCACCGAGATGTGCGGCAGGGAGGCCATGTTGGCCAGCGCCAGCCCGTGCGCGTGCACCCGGCGGGCCAGCTCGGCGTACCGCACCCCGCCGCCGACCCGCACGGTCCGCGCCGCCGTGTCCACGTCCACCTCGACGGGCAGCGCGTCCAGCGACAGCAGCACCCCGCCGGCCGCCGGCTCGGCGATCCGGTTGAACGAGTGCCCGCTGCCCAGCACCCGCACCCGTTCGCTCCCCGCCACGAGCGAGCGCAGCGCGTCGAGCGTGCGGGGGCGGTGCAGCTCCTTCGTGGCGAAGGTGATGTTGCCCGCCCAGTTCGTCACCGTCTCGGCCATATGGTCGCCCCTCCCTCGGGGAAAGCAAGAACCCGGAATTCCCAGGTGAAACCTACCTCGCCCGCCACGACGAGACCCCCGCCCCCACCCCCGCCCGGGCAGGGGCATACCGTGAGGAGTCGTACGCCTGAGCCGGGAGGAGAGACGGATGGGCAGCCGTACCGCGCTGGTCGAGGATCTGATGGAGCGGTTTCCGCACGTTCCGCGAGAGGCCGTCTTCAAGGAGGACCTGCTGCGCGGGGGAGTGGCCTTCGACGCCTCCGCCCTGAGCGACAACGAGTCGGGCGAGGTCAAACCGAAGTCGTACTTCATCTTCTCCTTCGACCACGGCACCCTCCCCGAGCTGGGCGAGGCCGCGCTGCGCCGCCCGCCGGAGGAGATCATCCTCACCGGAGGCCCGTACGACCTGCGGCGGACCGTGGTGTCCGTGCGGGTGAACCCGTCGTCCCCCTACCGGGTCGCCGCCGACGGCGAGGGACTCCTCGGGCTCTACCTCGACGGGAAGCGCATCGCCGACGTCGGCGTGCCGCCCATGCCCGAGTACTACCGGCACACCCTGTCCAACGGGAAGTCGGTGATGGAGGTCGCCCCGACCATCCAGTGGGGCTACCTCATCTACCTGACCGTCTTCCGGGTCTGCCAGTACTTCGGCGCCAAGGAGGAGTGCCAGTACTGCGACATCAACCACAACTGGCGCCAGCACAAGGCCGCCGGCCGGCCCTACACCGGGGTCAAGGACGTGGAGGAGGTCCTGGAGGCCCTCGAGATCATCGACCGGTACGACACCGCCAAGGCGTCCACCGCCTACACCCTCACCGGCGGCGCCATCACCAAGACGGTCTCCGGCCGTGACGAGGCCGACTTCTACGGCCACTACGCCAAGGCCATCGAGGAGCGCTTCCCGGGCCGGTGGATCGGCAAGGTCGTCGCCCAGGCGCTGCCCAGGGACGACGTGCAGCGCTTCAAGGACTACGGGGTGCAGATCTACCACCCCAACTACGAGGTGTGGGACGAGTACCTGTTCAAGATGTACTGCCCCGGCAAGGAGCGGTACGTCGGCCGCGACGAGTGGCACCGGCGCATCCTCGACTCCGCCGAGGTCTTCGGCGCCCGCAACGTCATCCCCAACTTCGTCGCCGGCGTCGAGATGGCCGAGCCCTTCGGCTTCAAGACGGTCGACGAGGCCATCGCCTCCACCACCGAGGGCCTGCGCTTCTTCATGTCGAAGGGCATCACGCCCCGCTTCACCACCTGGTGCCCGGAGCCGACCACCCCGCTCGGCAAGGCCAACCCGCAGGGCGCCCCGCTGGAGTACCACATCCGGCTGCTCCAGGCGTACCGGCAGACCATGGAGGACTTCGGCCTCTCCTCGCCCCCCGGCTACGGCCCGCCCGGACCCGGCCGGGCGGTGTTCTCGGTCAGCTCCTTCATGGACAGCCTGCCGGCGGAGGAGACCGCACCCGTTCGATAACGCTTCGGTGACGACGTTCACCGGAACGGTACGTCGTTGAGTCGCAGGGCGGGCGGCACCCGTACGACAGCGGTGGGAAACCGTGGTCGCGGGGGGTGCGCCCGCCCTGTCCTGACATCCGAACAGGGCGCTTGTCAGTTGTGCGGGATACGTGAAAAGCTCTGGCACTGCCGCGAGGTTCCCCCCAACTCCATCGCCTACATGGCGAGTTGACCCCGCTTGTGGATGCAGGAGACCCATGCCCGACCTGCCGACCCCGAAGGACCCGGCCGAGGCCGCGCTGTTCTCGGAGTGCTGGGACGCCGTCCTGTCGTACGCCGACCTGTGCACGTCCGGCTCGACCGCGGCCAACCAACTCGCCCGGGAGGCGTTCGCGCTCGGCATACGCGAGGCCCGTGCCGCCGAGGACGGTGTCCGGCGCGGCGCCGGCCGCCGCCCGTCCCGGCTGCCCCGGATCCCGCTGCTGCTGACCGCCGTACGCACCACGGCGGCCGCCTGGGAGGCCCGGGGCCAGGGCCACAAGCTCGACCCCGACCTGCGTCTGTGGCTGAACTCGGACAAGGCCGCCCGCTACACGGGCCCGCCCCTGCGCCGCCCCGTCGCCCTGCGCGGCCTGCGCGACATGCAGGAGCCGGACGCCGCGCTGCTGTGGCTGGCGGAGGTGGAGGCGCTGCCGCTGCGCGCGGTCGCCCGCCGGCAGGGGCTGGACCCGGCCGCCGCGATGGAGGAACTGAACCAGGTCCGCGGCCTGTTCCGGGACCGCTGCCACCGCAACCACCTCGACACGCCGATGGACGCCGAGTGCCGCAGCTACGTCCGGCTGCTCGACGCCGTCACCCGCTCGCCGGTCGCCGACACGCCCGAGGACCTCTCCCGGCACCTCGCCACCTGCGTGGAGTGCGCGGAGGCCGCGGCCTGTCTGCGCCTGCACGGCGGCGGGCTGCCCGCGGCCCTGGCCGGCGGGGTGATCGGCTGGGGCGGACTCGCCTACCTGGAGCGCCGCCGCCGCGCCGCCGAGGTCCGGATGAGCGCCGGCCGCCCCGACACCCCGGACCCGGACCTCGACCCGGGCGGCGCGGACGCCGGCCGGGCCCGCCTGCTGCGGGGCGGGCTCCTGGCCGCCGCCGGCCTGGTCTCCGTGCTGGCCCTCGCCGTGTCGCTGATGCCGTTCGGCGACGGCGACAGCGCCGCGCAGGGCGGTGCGCCCACCGGCAGCACCCCGGTGGCCGGCCCCGGCAACCCGTCCCTGCCGTCCGTCGTCCCCGGACCGGCGCAGTCCTCCGGCCCGACCGGCTCCTCGACCGGCTCCGGCTCCCCGGAGCCCACCACCGGCGGCACGCCCACCACGCCCCAGAAGCCCGACCCGGAACCCCAGGGCACCAGCTCGTCCACCGGCGAGACCGGGCAGCCGGCCACCTGCGCGGTCGCCTACGACCTGGTCAACCAGTGGCCGGACGGCTTCCAGGCCACGGTCACCGTCACCACCGAGGAGGCCCTCGCCTCCTGGAGCGTCGCCTGGTCCTTCCGCGACGGCCAGGAGGTCGACCAGATGTGGGACGCGGGCTTCTCCCAGGACGGCTCCCGCGTCACCGCCACCGCCGCCGACTACAACAGGACCGTCCCGGCCGGCGGCACCCTGTCCTTCGGCTTCCTCGCCTCCTGGCAGGACAGGAACACGGCCCCGCACGCCTTCACCCTCAACGGCGCGGCCTGCACCGGGTGACCCGGACCCCGCGGCGCCCGGCCCGGCCGGACCCCGTCCGTCACACCGGCACGAGACCCGGACGGCCCGCCTCCGTCACGAAGGACGCCGCCGTGGAGACGGGGGCGCCGGGGGTCGTCACCGCGGAGACGGTCCTGAAGTCGGCGCGCGCCTGCGACCGGTCCAGGCGGACCCGGACGTAGCCGCGGCGGCCGTCGTAGAACCTGAGGTGCGGATTGGCCGTCAGGTACGTCCGCCAGTTCGCGGGGCGCTCGACGCCGTCCCTGCCGCTGGCGACCGACGTGGCGACGATCTCGGTGCCCAGGGTCCTGGACGCGGGGTCGTCGAAGTCGTCCTTGATGTCGAAGGCGTACCCCACGTGGACGTCACCCGTCAGGACCATCAGGTTCTCCACCCCGGCCGACTTCGCCCCGGCGAGGATCCGGTCGCGGGAGGCGCGGTAGCCGTCCCAGGCGTCCATCGACATCGGCGCCCGCTCGCCCAGGTCCAGCTTGCGCTGGGAGAAGCAGACCTGTTGCGGCATCACGTTCCACAGCGCGTCCGACGCCCGCCAGCCGTCGAGCAGCCACCGCTCCTGGACGGCCCCCGTCATGGTGCGCGCCGGGTCGTCCGACTCGGGGCCGGGGACGTGCCGGCCGTCGCCGTAGGCCTGGTCGGAGCGGTACTGGCGGGTGTCCAGGACGTCGAACTGGGCGAGGGTGCCCCAGTGCAGCCGCCGGTACAGCGGCATGTCCGGGCCGACGGGCCGCTGCACGGGGCGCAGCGGCTGGTGCTCCCAGTACGCGCGGTAGGCGGCGGCCCGGCGCAGCAGGAACTCCTCCGTCAGGACGGAGTCCTCGGGGACGCCGCCGGCGTAGTTGTTCTCGGTCTCGTGGTCGTCCCAGGCGACGACGAACGGGTGCGCCGCGTGGACGGCGCGCAGGTCGGGGTCGCTCTTGTAGAGGGCGTACCGCAACCGGTACTCCTCCAGGGTCACCGTCTCGCGGTCGAACACCTCGGGCAGGACCCGGTCGGTGTAGTTGCGGGCGCCCCCGGCGGAGTCCACGGCGTACTCGTACAGGTAGTCCCCCAGGTGGAGGACCAGGTCCACGTCGTCCTGGGCGAGATGCCGGTGCGCCGTGTAGTACCCGTCGAAGTACGCCTGGCAGGACACGGCGGCGAAGGACAGGGCCGGGGCCGCGGCGGCGGGCGCGGGCGCGGTACGGGTGCGGCCGGTCTCGCTGGTCCAGGAGCCCGTCCGGAACCGGTAGTGGTACGGGCGGCCGGGCTCCAGCCCGTCCACGTCGACGTGGACGGTGTGGTTGTACTCGGGCGACGCCAGGGCGGTACCGCTGCGGACGACCGACGTGAAGCGCTCGTCCCGCGCCACCTCCCACGCGACGCCGACGGACCGTCCGGCCAGGCCCCCGCCCGGCTCGTACGGTGCGGGCGCCACCCGCGTCCACAGGACCACGGAGTGCGGCAGCGGGTCCCCGGAGGCGACGCCCAGGGTGAACGGGTCGCCGGTGATGCGTGCCGCGTCGAGCTCACGGGCGGCCGCCGCGCCCGCCGCGGGCAGGTGGGTGGCGAAGGCCAGCGCCGCGGCGGCCGCGGTGCGGGTCAGGAAGCGGCGACGGGCGAAGTGGCGGGCGGCGGCGCGCAGTTCCTCGCCGTGGGGGGCCGGGGGCCGGTGGTGCGGGGGTCTTTGACGGCCTGTCGGGCGCATGGGCCGGGGCTCCCGGGGCTCGGATGCGTCTGCGGCCCACGGGGCCGGAGCCTGCGGGCGGCAGGCATCAAGATGCTAAGCAGACGAACTCCGTAATTCCGGCAGGCGGCCCGCCCGAGTCGCCGGCGGCGCGCGGCGTCCGGCGGTACTTCATCGCGCGTGACGGGCGGGTACCTGCGGCGCTCGTCGCACGGGGCGGGCGGGCGCCGGCGGCGCGCGCCGGTCGCCCGTGACGTGGCTCCTCGCCCGTGACGTGACCCGGCACCCGGCGCGCGGCGGCGAGAACCGGCACCCGGCGGCCGGGTCCGGCACGCGGCGGCGTGGTTCCGCGCCCGGCGGGCTCGGCGCGCGTGCGGGGAGGCCGCCGTGGTGGGGGAGGCCGCCGTGGTGGTGGTGGGGGGGAGGCGGTGCTTCGGGGCGGTGCTCGCCGCCGCGGTCACGGGCCGCCGCCCCGCGGCGGTCCGGCGGGGGTGCGGCGGGCGGGACGGTCCGGGTCAGCGGCCGAGGTAGAAGCGGACGGCGGTGCCCTCGTCCGAGGTGTGCACGCGCACCAGATCCGCCAGGTAGTGGACCAGCATCAGCCCCCGGCCGCCGATCTGCCCCCGCTGCGGCGGCCTGCGCCCCGCGAGCGGATCGGTCAGCCGCCCCCGGTCGCGGACCTCGCACACCACCCGGTCCGCCTCGGCCCAGAGGAACAGGGTGCCCCGCCCGCCGCCGTGGACCACGCTGTTGGTGGTCAGTTCGGCCACCGCCAGCTCGACGTCCTGCAGGCGCTGCCCGGTCAGGCCCATCCGCGCGGCCAGGTCCACGGCGAAGTGGCGGACCCCGGGAAGCTCCTCGGCCTCGAACGAGCGGACGACGGCGTCCGGGGCGGGCTCCAGCTCCTCGTTGTACCGGTCGACGACGGCCGGCCAGTCGTAGGCGTCACTGGCCCGCTCGCGGCCCTCGGCGATGACGGTGGGATGCGTGGTCCGGGCGTCGGCCAGGACGACCGGGTCCAGCCGGGACTCGTCGTACGGGCACAGGATCGTCGCCGCACGGCCCTCGAAGGCGAGGTTGATCAGCGCCTCGTGCTGTGCGCACGCCGGGTACTCCAGCGGGCTGCGCCCGGCCCAGACCGGCTCGCCGACGATGCGCACGCGCTCCTGCGGGTGGGCGTCGGCGAAGGCGCGCAGCACGCGGGGGATGATGCGTCCCGGGTTGCGGCCGGCCTCGGTCATGTCCAGGAGGAGGACGTCCCGGGCGTCGGCCCCCAGCCCGGACCTGATCAGTTCCAGGTTCGGGCCGGGCACCGCGACCGCCACGGGCTCGCCGGCGGCCAGGCCTTCCCGCACGAACGACACCGTCAGCTCGGTGTACTCGCGCGCGGTGCGGTAGAACAACGCCGGATGGGCGAACGTTTCGTCAAGGGCCGGGGAGCTCATCGGGGCGCCACCTCGATCGCGCGCAGAGTCGGCCAGAACATGTCCAGCACGCGGGGCAGCTGGGGCGGCGGATGCTCCACCACGACCCGGCCGCCGGGCAGGTTCATGGCCGTGACGGCGAGCGCCGACACACCCGCCACGTCGACGAACCCGACACGCGACAGCTCCACGTAGGACACGTCCGTATGCCGCCGGGCCAGCTCGGCCAGGGCCGCCTCCCAGGACAGCCGGGTGACGACGCCGATCTCGCCGCTGACGCGTATCCCGGGACGACCGGACAACGGACTCACCTCCAGCACGGCCCCACCATGCAGCAAGGAGGGTTCCCCCATGCCCTGCGGTTCCACACCCGGTCTCCTCAGCAGTGCCGGCCGCCGGTTCGCCCCTTGGCGCCGCACGACGGGAAACGGCCGTTCCGGGCCACGAGCCTATCGTGCGCCCCGGGCTCGGGACGGCGCGGACCCTCCGGGGGACGCGGGCCCGGGGCGGTGCGCCGAGGACACCGGGGCGACGGCGGCCGGACCGCGGGATATTCGATCGCGCCGCGTGCGGGATCCTCCTACGATGGGGCCCGCTCCACGCGGTGGCGGTCGGCCGCCGCCGTCAGCCGTACGAGGAAGAACAGGAGGTGTGACCGATGACTGTCGCCACGACCGGTGCTGTCCGCAGCCACCACACGTCCGTCCACTCCACCTCCGCGGTCACCGGCTGACCACCTCTCACCTTCCGCGCGCCCGCGGGCGCGCCGCCGGGACCGCCCTGTGAAGGGTCTTCCTTGAACCTCCCCTCCTTCCCGGAGTCCTCGGCTTCCGCCCCCTCCGCGACCTCCTCCTCCCCCTCGGTCCCTTCGGTCTCCCCGATCCCCCCGGTGGCCCCTCCCTCCCCGCACCCGCTCGCCCCGTACGGCTGGGACGAGGGGTGGGAGGCCGGGTTCGCCGACCACGCCGAACGCGGTCGCGTGCCCGGCCGGGTCGTCCGGGTCGACCGCGGGCAGTGCGACGTCGTCACCGGCGACGGCGTCGTACGGGCCGACACCGCCTTCGTCACCCCGCACGACCCGCTGCGCGTCGTCTGCACCGGCGACTGGGTCGCCGTCGACGCCCACGGCAGTCCGCGCTACGTGCGGGCGTGCCTGCCGCGCCGCACCGCCTTCGTGCGCTCCACCTCCTCCAAGCGGTCCGAGGGGCAGATCCTCGCGGCCAACGCCGACCACGCCGTGGTCGCCCTGTCCCTGGCCGTCGAGCTCGACCTCGGCCGGGTGGAACGGTTCCTGGCGCTGGCCTGGGAGTCCGGCGCCCGGCCCGTCGTCGTCCTCACCAAGGCCGACCTCGTGCCCGACCCGGCCGTCCTGGCGTACCTCGCCGAGGACGTCGGGCGCAGCGCCCCCGGCGTGCCCGTGCTCACGGTCAGCGCACACGCGGGGGAGGGCGTCGAGGAACTGGCGGGTCTCCTCGGCCGGGGCACCGCCGTGCTGCTCGGGGCCTCCGGCGCGGGCAAGTCGACGCTCGCCAACGCGCTCGTCGGCGAGGACGTCATGGACGTGCGGGCCACGCGCGACATGGACGGCAAGGGACGGCACACCACGACCACCCGCAATCTGCTGACCCTGCCCGGCGGCGGTGTCCTCATCGACACGCCCGGACTGCGCGGCGTCGGGCTGTGGGACGCCAGCACCGGCGTCGGCCGGGTCTTCTCGGAGATCGAGGAGATCGCCCGGGGCTGCCGGTTCCACGACTGCGCCCACGCCGACGAACCGGGCTGCGCGGTGCTGGCCGCCGTGGACGGCGGCGAGCTGCCGCCGCGCCGGCTGGACAGCTACCGCAAGCTCGTCCGGGAGAACCGCCGGATCGTCGCCAAGTCCGACGCCCGGGTGCGGGCGGGCCTGCGGCAGGACTGGAAGCGCAGGCGGGCCGAGGGACGGGCGGCCTGGCGGGCCAAGCGGGGCGACCGGCCCTGACGGCCACCCGCTCCCCCCCCACTCCCACCGCTCACCCCCACCGTCATGTCCGATTTCCGCCAGCACGTTCCTCGCGCCGGGCGAAGACTGGAACCCGTGATGGACGAGGAGAGCAGGTACGAAGCGGTCCGCAGCAGGGACGCCCGGTTCGACGGCGCGTTCTTCTTCGCCGTGGAGACGACCGGCATCTACTGCCGGCCCAGCTGCCCCGCCGTGACGCCGAAACGGCGCAACGTGCGGTTCTACACGACGGCCGCCGCCGCGCAGGGCTCGGGCTTCCGGGCCTGCCGGCGGTGCCGGCCGGACGCCGTGCCGGGCTCGGCGGACTGGAACGTCCGCGCCGACGTCGTGGGCCGCGCCATGCGGCTGATCGGCGACGGCGTCGTCGACCGGGAGGGCGTCGCCGGGCTCGCCGTACGCCTCGGCTACAGCGCCCGCCAGGTGCAGCGTCAGCTCACCGCCGAGCTCGGCGCCGGACCCGTCGCCCTCGCGCGGGCCCAGCGCGCGCACACCGCGCGGGTGCTGCTGCAGACGACCGGCCTGCCGGTCACCGAGATCGCCTTCGCGTCCGGGTTCGCCAGCGTGCGCCAGTTCAACGACACCGTCCGCGCCGTGTACGCGCTGACGCCGACCGCGCTGCGGGCCGCCGCCCCACGGCAGGGCCGCACGGCCGCGCCGGGCGCCGGCATCCCGCTGCGGCTCGCCCACCGGGGCCCGTACCACACGGCCGCCGTCTTCGACCTGCTGCGACGGCAGGCCGTGGCCGGCATCGAGGAGGTGGCGGGTCCCCCGGGCGGCCGCACCTACCGCCGCACGCTCCGCCTCCCCTACGGCACCGGCATCGTCGCCGTCGAGGAGCGGGCGGGCGCCGCGGCCGCCTCCGCCGTCCACCCCGGCGGCTGGCTCGACGCCCGTCTGCACCTCACCGACCCGCGCGACCTCACCACCGCCGTCCAGCGGCTGCGGCGGCTGTTCGACCTCGACGCCGACCCGTACGCCGTCGACGAGCGGCTCGGCGCCGACCCGCGGCTCGCCCCGCTGGTCGCCGCCCGGCCCGGACTGCGCGCGCCGGGCGCCGCCGACCCCGAGGAGTACGCGATCCGCGCGCTGGTGGGCCGGACCGAGGCCGGACACCTGGTCCGCGCCCACGGCAAGGCCCTGGACGCGCCCTGCGGAAGCCTCACCCACCTCTTTCCCGAACCGGCCGCCCTGGCCGACGCCCCGGGACCCCTGGGCGCCCTCGCCGCCGCCCTCGCCGACGGCGCCGTGCGCCTCGACCCGGGCGCCGACCGCGACGACGCCCAGGAGGCCCTGCTCGCCCTGCCCGGCCTGGACGGCCGTACCGTGGCGGCGATCCGGGCCCGCGCCCTCGGCGACCCGGACGTCGCGCCGCCCGGCGCGGACGTCCCCGACACCTGGCGCCCCTGGCGCACCTACGCCCTTCACCACCTGCGCGCAGCGGAGGAACCCCATGTACTGGACTAGCGTCGACAGCCCGCTCGGCCCCCTGCTCCTCACCGCCGGCCCCGACGGCGCCCTGACCTCGCTGTCCGTGCCGGGACAGAAGGGCGGCCGGACCGTGCGGCCCGAATGGCGGCACGACCCCGGCCCCTTCCGCGCGGCCCGGGAGCAGCTCGCCGCCTACTTCGCCGGCGACCTGGAGGAGTTCCGCCTCGACCTGCGCGCCGAGGGCACCGCCTTCCGCGAACGCGTGTGGGCCGCCCTCGACGCCGTCCCCTACGGGACCACCACGACGTACGGCGAGATCGCCGCCCGTGCCGGCGCCTCCCGGGCCGCCGTACGGGCCGTCGGCGGCGCGATCGGCGCCAACCCGCTCCTGATCGTCCGCCCCTGCCACCGCGTCATCGGCGCCGACGGCTCCCTGACCGGATACGCCGGCGGCCTCGAGCGCAAGGTACGGCTGCTCACGCTGGAAGGCGTGCGGGGAGGGGCGGCGGGCGTCCCGGGCGGGGCGGCCCGGCCGGCCGGTCCCGCAGCACCGCTCCCGGCCACGCTGCCCTGACCGGCAGGCGGGCGAACGGTCCCACGAGGACGCCGGCGCCGCCCGCGCGCACCGTCGCGCGGGGAGGCGAGGGCCGTGTCGGAGCCGCCCGGTCCGCGCGGCGGGGAACCGCCACGGCGGTCGCCGGTGCTCGCCCGCGGCCGCGGCCGAGGGCGTCCGGCACAGCGGACCGCCGGGGGCGCGGGGACACATTCCTGGCCTCCGGCGGCATCGGTCCGGCTCCGGTGGGCACCCGTGGCGTGATGCGGACTCATGACGCGCAGGGGCGCAGGGGAACTGGGTCCGGGTCACCCGGAGTCGCCGGGCGGTCCTCCCGTGGGGGGTGGGACCGCCCGGCGATTTCCACGAACCGCCTGTCCGCACCCCCGTTCGACGAGTCACCCGGAAGGCTGTTCGGTGTGCCACTCGGCACGGGACGCCGGGCCGCATTTTCCCGATGCCCCGTTCCCGAACGGGCCGTGCGGTGGACAATCGGGGACATGAACCAGCAGGGGGGAAGGCCCACCGGTCACGAGGACGACTGGTGGAGGCAGTTGTACGAGGACTCCACCGAGGACACCGGACCGACGGCCGCCGCCGACTCGTTGGACGACCGGTTCGCCTCGGCGGCCGGGACGGTGGGGCCCGGCGGCACGGCGGACTCGGCGGGCGGGGCGGACGAGGAGGGGGAGGGCGACCCCGGGGCGGCGCCGGGGGCGCGCTCCGGACGCCTCGGGCGCCCCGACGACCCCGGCCGCACCGACAGCCCCGAGCACGTCGAACGCCCCGGCCGGCCGCGGCGCCCGGAACCTTCCGGGCGGGAGGCGCCTCCCGGGCGTCGGGAACCGGTGGACCGGTGGGCGCGGGAGGACGCGGACCCGCCGCCCCCGCGGACCGCCGCACCGCCGCAGCCAGGTACTGTTCCGCCCCCGCCGACCGCCTTGCCGCCCCGGCCGGCCACTGCTCCGCCCCCGCCGCCGGCCGCTCCGCCTCCGGGGCCCGTGGTCCCGCCCCCACGCGGCGGCTCCGCCGCCGGGCCCGCCGACGGCTTCCGCGACCCATCCGATGCGGACCCCGCCGAAAGGCCGGGCCCCGCTCCAGCCGAGCGGCCGGGCCCCGCCGGCGCCCCGCCCGCCGGGCCCCGGCGCGCCCCCTGGGAACCGCCGCCGGTCACACCGCCCGGCCCCACCGCCTTCCCGCCCGGCCCCCTGCCGACGGGCTTCGACGAGCGCTCCCACCGGGCCGGGGAGCCCCCTTCCGCGGCCCCCGCCGCCCCGGCCTCCGCCGAGACACCGCCCGTCCCCGCCGTGCCGGCGTCCCGGACGCCTCCCGGCAGCCGCCCCCCGACACCCCCGGAGGCCCCCACCGCCGCCGCCACCGGCACGGCGCTCCCCTTCCACCGGCCGGCGGCCTCCCCGTCCGCGCCGCCGGCGTTCACCGAACGCCCCACCGGCAGGCCCTACGTCGGTTCCGGGCCGCCCACCTACGACGCCGAACCCACCGCCCTGCCGCCCGCCGACCCGGACGAACTGCAGGACCTGGTGGCCGACACCGCGCTGGACGGCGCCCGGTACGGGGCCTGCACCCTGCGGGCCGCCTCCGTGCGCGGGGACTCGGCGCGCTACCGGGGCGAGCCGCGCCGCGACTCCCTCCTCACCGCCCGCTTCGGCACCGGCGAACAGGCGCTGATCCTGGTCGCGATGGCGACCGGCGCCCGCGCCACGCCGAGGGCGCACCAGGCGGCCGCCGAGGTGTGCCGGTGGATCGGCAGGGCCGTGGGCCGCAGTCACGTCCGGCTGGCGCAGGACATCAGGGCCGCCCGCCGCGGCGACCTGAAGTCGGGCCTGCACCGCCTCACCGACCGCAGCCTCGGCCGCCTCCGCGCCGGCGCCGCCGAACAGGGCCTGGCACCCGACGAGTACGCGGCCACCCTGCGCTGCCTCCTGCTGCCCGCCGACCCCGAGTGCCGGACGCGTGTCTTCTTCGGCGTCGGCCCGGGCGGACTGTTCCGGCTCAGGGACGGCGCGTGGCAGGACATCGAACCGCGGGCCGGCGAGGTCGCCGGCGAGCCGGTCGTCGGCTTCGGCTCCCCGCCGGCCGAGACGCCCGAGGGCGACCGCCTCACCATGGACCTGGGCGTCCCCACCCCGCCGAACCCCTACGACCCGGCCCCCGAGCCGCCCCGCGAACCCTTCCGCTTCCGGGCGTCCGTAGCCCGCCCGGGTGACACGCTCCTGATGTGCACCGCGGGCCTCGCCGAGCCCCTGCGCGGCGAGCCCCACCTGCCCGCCCACCTGACGGAACGGTGGTCGCAGCCCGCACCGCCCGGCCTCGCCGCGTTCCTCGCCGACATCCAGGTCCGGGTCAAGGGGTACGCGGACGACCGTACGGCCGCCGCCGTCTGGGAGGCATGACCACACCGGGTGTGACTTCATGGAACCCGCAGGGTCCGGGGGGATCCACGGATACCGAAGGGGCACGAGAGCACCATGGCCAAACAGAACGTCGCCGAACAGTTCGTCGACATCCTCGTCCGCGCCGGGGTCGAGCGTCTCTACGGCGTCGTGGGCGACAGCCTGAACCCGGTCGTGGACGCCGTCCGCCGCAACGCCGCCATCGACTGGGTGAGCGTCCGCCACGAGGAGACCGCCGCCTTCGCCGCGGGCGCCGAGGCCCAGATCACCGGCAAGCTCACCGCCTGCGCGGGCTCCTGCGGCCCCGGCAACCTGCACCTCGTCAACGGCCTGTACGACGCCCACCGCTCCATGGCGCCCGTCCTCGCCCTCGCCTCGCACATCCCGTCCAGCGAGATCGGGCTGGGCTACTTCCAGGAGACCCACCCCGACCGCCTCTTCCAGGAGTGCAGCCACTACAGCGAGCTGATCTCCAGCCCGAAGCAGATGCCGCGGCTGCTGCAGACCGCCATCCAGAACGCCGTCGGCCGCAGCGGCGTCAGCGTGGTCTCCCTCCCCGGCGACATCGCCGACGAACCGGCCCCCGAGAAGGCCGCCGAGACCGCCCTCGTCACCAGCCGGCCCACGATCCGCCCCGGCGACGCCGAGATCGACCGCCTGGTGCGGATGATCGACGCGGCCGACAGGGTCACCCTGTTCTGCGGCAGCGGCACGGCCGGCGCGCACGCCGAGGTCATGGAGTTCGCCGGGAAGATCAAGTCCCCGGTCGGGCACGCCCTGCGCGGCAAGGAGTGGATCCAGTACGACAACCCGTACGACGTCGGCATGAGCGGCCTCCTCGGCTACGGCGCCGCCTACGAGGCCACCCACGAGTGCGACCTGCTGATCCTGCTCGGCACCGACTTCCCGTACAACGCCTTCCTGCCCGACGACGTGCAGATCGTCCAGGTCGACGTGCGGCCCGAACACCTGGGGCGGCGGTCCCGGCTGGACCTGGCCGTGTGGGGCGACGTGCGGGAGACCCTGCGCTGTCTCATCCCGCGCGTGCAGGAGAAGAAGAACCGGCGCTTCCTCGACAAGATGCTGAAGAAGCACGCCGACGCGCTGGAGGGGGTCGTCAAGGCGTACACGCGGAAGGTGGACAAGCACGTCCCGATCCACCCCGAGTACGTCGCCTCCGTCCTCGACGAACTCGCCGACCAGGACGCCGTGTTCACCGTCGACACCGGCATGTGCAACGTCTGGGCCGCCCGCTACATCTCGCCCAACGGCCGCCGCCGCGTCATCGGTTCCTTCTCCCACGGCTCGATGGCGAACGCGCTGCCCATGGCGATCGGCGCGCAGTTCACCGACCGGGGGCGGCAGGTCGTGTCGATGTCCGGCGACGGCGGCTTCGCCATGCTCATGGGCGACTTCCTCACCCTCGTCCAGTACGACCTGCCGGTGAAGGTCGTCGTCTTCAACAACTCCTCGCTGAGCATGGTGGAACTGGAGATGCTGGTCGCCGGCCTGCCCTCCCACGGCACGGCGAACCGGAACCCCGACTTCGCCGCCGTCGCCCGCGCCTGCGGCGCCCACGGAGTGCGCGTCGAGAAGCCCAAGGACCTCGCCGGCGCGCTGAAGACCGCCTTCCGGCACAAGGGGCCGGCCCTCGTCGACGTCGTCACCGACCCCAACGCGCTGTCCATCCCGCCGAAGATCAGCGCCGAGATGGTGACCGGGTTCGCGCTGTCCGCGTCGAAGATGGTGCTGGACGGCGGCGTGGGACGGATGCTCCAGATGGCACGTTCCAACCTGCGCAACGTGCCGCGTCCCTGATCCGGCGCGAGCCCGGCGGCGCCCGCTCCCACGGCCGCCGCCGGCGCGCCGGGGCGGTGCACGGGCGACGGCGGCCGACCGTCGCGGCCGGACGGGGGGGCGGGGCGTGCGCCCGCCCGGGCACGGCCCGGGCACGGGGGAGTGGCCGTCGGTCCGGTCCGGCCGCCCCCGAGAGGCGCGGCCGGACCGGTTCAGGCCGCTTCCGGGGGCGGGGAAGCGGTGGATTCCGGCCAACTTCCCGCACCGTCGCCCCCGCACGGGCCGCCCGGCGGTGAGGCCGCGCCGCAGGGCCCGCGGGCGCGGTCCCGCCGGGCGGCCGACGCGCCACGGGCCCGTCCCGGGCCCGGCACGTGCGGTGGCCTTTCGGGCATCCGGCCCTCCGGCACCAGCCGCCCCACGCCTTTCCCGGACACGGCCGGACCGACAGCCGCGCCCCGGCGGAACCGCCCGGGCCCGGTGACCGGCACGTCCCCCGGCCGGGCGGACCCGAAGGCGTGCGGACCGGTCGGCGGGCGCGCGCGTCGCGGACGGATGCGCCGGCTCGCCTCCGTCCGCGGGGCGGCGCCCGCCGGACGCCGGACGCGCGGGCGCACGCCGGTCCCGGGGGTGTCCGCGCCGTCGTACGGTGGTGTCCGCGCCCGCGGGACACGACCGCCGCGGCCGCGGCCGGGGCCGGACACCGCCTCCGCACGCGGACGGGTCGCCGTCCTCCGGAACCCGGCGCCCCCTCCGTGCCCGACCCGTCGACCAGGGACTTCTTCGGCCCGATCCGAGCACGAAGGGCGCGGGGGCGGCCGGAGGGGACCGGTCGACGGCACGTGGTCCGGCCGGCGCCCGCTCCACCCCGGCCGGGACCGGGGGCACCCCCGCCCCGCCTCGCGCGGCGGGCGCGACCGCCCCACCGCGCGCTCCCGGCGCACCGTCACCAGGAGGGAACCGCCGGGCCCGGCGCTCCGCGCGGCGGCCGGGACGGCGGCGCCCTCGGGCACGCCCGCGGCGCGACGCCCGTCGGGACGTGCGGGAAGGCCGCACCGTGGCCGAACACCCGGTCGTCGGCGATCCGGCATGACTGGCCCGATCCCCACGGGGCAAGCATCCCCCTGAACGTGTTCGAGCAGAGGGGAACCGACATCGGCACGCGGGCGGGGGTCATGAAGAGGCAGGCACGAGGCAGCGGTTCGACGGTGGTCGCGAGCACCTCGGCGAAGCGGACAGCGGAGGACAAGGCCGACGACGACGCCGCCGGGCAGACGCAGGCGTCCCAGTTACGGCGCCGACTCGGCCGGGCGGACCTGCGGGCCGTCCCCGAGACGCGGCGGGCGCTGCGCGAGATGCTGCGGCACTGGGGGAAGCCCGGACGGTCGGACATCGCGGAACTGCTCACCAGCGAGCTCGTCACGAACGCGCTCGTCCACACCGATCACGACGCGGTCCTGACGGCCACCGTGGGACCGTCCGGCCTGCGGGTCGAGGTGCGGGACTTCGTCTCCCGCCGCCCGCGACCGCGCCCGCAGAACGCCGGGGACGGCACGCACGGCCGGGGGCTGCTGCTGGTGCAGTCGCTCGCGGACGCGTGGGGGGTCCGGGCGCACGGGGTCGGGAAGGCGGTGTGGTTCGAACTGGCGGCGACGGCCGCGTGAGACGACGGGAACGGGAAGGGGGCGCGACCTCGCGGGTCGCGCCCCCTTCCCGTTCCCGTCGTGGCGGAGCGGTCAGCCGAACTGCTGCTCCAGGTCCTTGAGCTTGCGCTCCAGGGAGTCCAGGCGCGGCAGGGCCATCGTGTCGTCCTCCGCGGTGAGGTCGACGGTGATCGGGTCAGAGCTCTGGCGTACGGGCTGAAGGGAGGGCCGCGTGCGCACGGGCAGCTGTTCCGGCGTGCTCGCTATGGCAGGCTCCGCGGAGACCCGCTCGTCCGCCCGTTCCAGGGTGGCCTGCGCCTCCAGCTGACGGCCGCCGCGGCCCGGGAAGCGGTGCCCGCGGCTGATCGCCTTCAGCTGGGCCCGCTCCACGCGCTGCTGATCGCGGCGGCGCATGCGCTCCTGCTCCTTCTGGCGCTTGTCCTCGCGCACCTCCTCGACGGCCTCGTCCAGGCTGCGCACGCCCTCCAGGAGCATCAGCGACCAGGCCTTGTAGGTCTCGCGGGGGGCCCGCAGCCAGCGCACGACGCGGATCTGCGGCAGCGGGCGCGGCACCAGGCCCTGCTCGCGCAGCGCGGCCCGGCGGGTCTGCTTCAGCGCCCGGTCGAAGAGCACGGCCGCCGAGAGCGACATGCCGGCGAAGAAGTGCGGGGCGCCGGCGTGTCCGAGACCCCGGGGCGCGTGCACCCAGTTGAACCAGGCCGCGGCGCCCGCGAACGTCCACACGAGTATCCGGGAGCCGAGCGCCGCGTCACCGTGGCTCGCCTCGCGCACCGCGAGGACCGAGCAGAACATCGCGGCCCCGTCCAGACCGAACGGCACCAGGTACTCCCAGCCGCCGGACAGGTTCAGGTTCTGCTGGCCGAAGCCGACCAGCCCGTGGAAGGAGAGCGCGGCGGCGACCGCCGCGCAGCAGAACAGCAGCACGTAGGAGGCGGTGCCGTAGATGGCCTCCTTGCGCCTGCGGCGCTCCTCGCTGCGCTCCCACGAGTCGTCCGCGCTCGCGTTCCCCCCGGAGGAGCGCTTGCCGCGCGCGAGCACCGCCACCGCCGCCAGCATGCCCAGGAGCAGCACGGCGCCCGGAAGCAGCCAGTTCAGCGATATGTCGGTCAGTCTCATCTGGGGTCCCTTGCATTGGGATAGGGCGTAACGCCCGCCATAGTGGCCCAACCCCGCCGGCCCTCAGGGGGTTTCGGGGCAAGAGGCCGCCAAGGAGGTGCAAGGGGATGCCCAGGGCGACGTTCTGCTCGAACTGCCGCGTGAGGGGCGGGAGTTGAGTTCGAATAAGACTACCCGGACGGGTGGTTCCCGGGAAAGTTCCCGTGTCGCGTGAGGAAGTGGTGAATCAACCGTGACCGCCGGGGGGAGTCTCGCGCGGCTGATCCTACGGGACGCGGTGCGCGCGCCGGCCGGCGGGGTGGCCCGGCGCGACGGACTGAGCGGGCGTCAGCCGGCGGCGGCGAGCGCGAGTTTGCCGACGCGGTCCGCGTCGCAGGTGCGCGGGCAGGTGGCGCAGGTGTCCTCGGGGCGCACCGTGTAGAACATGCAGCAGCTGGCCCGGTCCCGGGTGGGCAGCGGCTCGCCGTCCGGCCCGGTCAGCTCGCGGAAGGCCGCCGAGCCGACGTACGGCCGGGTCGCGCCCGGCAGCAGCAGTTCCAGCTCGTGCCGCGCCCGCTCCTGCTCGCCCTCGCCGAGCAGGTGGGCGACGTACCAGAGCCCCTCCACGACCTCGTCCGTGACCATGCCCCACAGGGCCCGGCCGCGCCGCCGCGTCCGGGGCCCGAAGCCGGCGAGGAGCGGCTCGTGGTGCTCGGCGATCGCGGCCCGCACCTCGGCCCGCAGCGCCTCCTCGTCCGGGACCACCCGGGCGCCGGGCAGCGCCGCCGTGGGATCGCCCGGCAGACAGGCGAAGGAGTCGGGCGCGCGGACGGCCATCCGCATGCCGCCGCCGGTGCGGTCGTACGAGACGTGCGTCACGGGGAGGCGGGGCACCCGGCGGTGCAGGAACCACGGGACGGTGATCAGCAGACAGGCGGGCCAGGCGTACCGGTGCAGCCCGAAGGTCGCCACGACGTCCGGGCGGGCCCGCTGCCCGTAGTCCCGGACCACTTGGGCGTCGTCCCACGCCAGGAAGGCGTCCAGGGCCGCGCCGCCCTCCGCCAGCTCGGCCGCCGTGAGCCAGCCGCCGCCCCGGGGCGCCGGCTCCCCGTCCGCCAGTTCCCCGACGGTGAGACCCGGGCAGACCCGCGTGAGGCGGGCGTACGCGTCCGCCAGGGCCGACGCGGCCGAGGGGTGTACGGGCATGCCGGGACCACCGATCCGTCCAGTGACTGAGAGGTAAGCCTTACCTTACTCATTCTTACCCGGATGTGAACCGCCGGCCGGTACGCCTAAGGTGCTTGACGGACAAGCGACAAGCAGCCGTAATGACCCCAAGTACCGAAACGTCCGGAGGAGGACCCGTGGAGCGGAGCGCACAGGGCTTTGCCGGTACGGGCTTCCCCCGGGAGCGCGACGCCGGCGTCGGGGTGCCCGCACAGCCGCGGGCGGCACGGCGTGAGCGGGGCCCGGCCGGCCCCGGCGTGGAGGCGCACGCGTCCGGCGCCGTCCGCGGGGAGCACACGCACGGCGAGACGCCCCTGCCCCGGCCCCGTCCCGTGGTGCAGCGGGCGTCGGTGCGCGGCCAGGTCCTCGACGCCCTGCGCACCGCCCTCGTCGCCGGGGAGCTCACGCCGGGCGAGGTGTACTCGGCGCCGGCCCTCGGCGACCGCTTCGGCGTGTCCGCGACACCGGTCCGCGAGGCGATGCAGCAGCTCGCCCTGGAGGGCGCCGTCGAGGTCGTGCCCAACCGGGGCTTCCGGGTGATCGTGCGCGGCGCCCGTGAACTGGCCGAGCTGGCCGAGGTGCGCGCGCTGATCGAGGTCCCCGTGATGCTGCGGCTCGCCCGTACCGTCCCCGCCGAACGGTGGGCGGACCTGCGCCCCCTCGCCGAGGACACCGTGCGCGCCGCGGCCTCCGGCTGCCGCGCCGCGTACGCGGAGTCCGACCGGGCCTTCCACCGCGCGATGCTGGCCCTGTGCGGCAACGAGCAGCTGGTCGGGATCGCGGAGGACCTGCACCGGCGCTCGCAGTGGCCGCTCGTGGGCGGGCCGGCGACCCGCGGACGGGCGGACCTCGTCGCCGACGCGGCGGAGCACACGGCACTGCTGGAGGCGCTCGGCGCGGGCGACCTGGACGTGGTGCGGGCGCTGGTGCGCGAGCACTTCGCGGGCGCGGGCTGAGCGGGCCCGGACAGCGCCCCTCAGGCGCCCGGCGCGGTGAGCGCGGCCAGCTTCTCGCGCGCGGCGCGCGTCTTCGGGTGGCCGTCGCCCAGCAGGGCCCGGTAGCCGCCCAGACAGCGTTCGAGCAGGCGCGCCGCCTCCCGCTCGCGACCGCCGCCCCGGGCGACGAGCACGGAGGCCAGGTTGTCCCGTGCGCCGTGCGTCTCCAGATGGCTCTCGCCCAGGGTCCGCTCCCGGGCCGACAGGACCGACCGCAGCAGCGACTCCGCCTCCTCCAGCCGGCCGAGGTCGTGCAGGACGGCCGCCAGGTTGTTGCGCGCGGTGACCGTGTGCGGGTGATCGGCGCCCACCAGGCGCTCCTCGTCCGCGACGAGGACCCGGAACTCCGCCTCGGCCTCGGCGAGCGCGCCCCGGCGGTACAGCACGGCGGCCAGGTTGTTGCGCACGTCGAGGAGCGAGGAGCCGTCGTCGCCCCGCGCGCGGCGCACGCTCAGCAGCCGGCGCAGGAGGCGCTCGGCCTCCGCCGGCCGCTCGGTGCGCAGCAGCGACGCCGCGAGGTTGTGCAGCGCGGTCAGCGTGTCCGGGTGGTCCGCCCCCAGGCGCCGCGTGCGGTGGTCGACGACGTGCTGCCACAGGGCCGCCGCCTCCGGGGCGCGCCCCAGTTCGTCGAGCGCCTGCGCCAGCCCGCAGGCGGCCTCCAGGGTGCCCGGGTCGGCCGGTCCCAGCGTCTCGGCGCGGGCGTCGAACACGAAACGCCACATCTCCTCCGCGGTCACCGGCTGCCCGTCGACGTGCAGCAGCGCCGCGGCCTCCGCGGAGACGTCCAGCGTGTCGGGGTGGGTGGCGCCGAGGGTCGCGGCGCGGGTGCCGCACACCTGCTGGTACAGGTCGAGCGCCTCGGTGCGGCGGCCGGCGTGGGCGAACGCGCGGGCCAGGTCCAGGCCCATCCTCACCGTGTCGGGGTGGGTCGGACCGAGCCTGCGGATGCGTTCGTCGAGGAGGCCGGGCAGCACGTCCACGGCCTTCAGGGTGATCTCGATGACCTTCGGCGACTCGGCGGTCCCCGGCGCCCCCCGCGGATCGGCCGAGGGCTCCTCTGGCGCCGGGGCCCCGTCCGGACCCGGCGTGCCGCCGCCCCTGCGGAACAGATCCCTCAGGCCCATCGCTCCGCTCCCCCTTCGGACGACCCCTGGTACGCAGCGTGACACAACGGGCACGGCGGGCACAACGGAGCCGTGTCAGGCGCCCGCGTGCACGTGCGCCGCCCACAGGCTCGGGCTCGCCGGATACCGCCGGCGGCACGCGCACACCGCGCGGTGCAGCGCCTCGGCCGCCCGCCCGGCGTCCAGCGCCCCCGCGGTCGGCGCCCCCGGACCGCCGAGCAGCTCGCGGTAGAAGACCGTCGCCGTCCGCCGGGCCACCGCGTCGTGCACCGGCCACAGCGTGCCGACCACATGCGGATACCCGGCGACCTGGAACGCCGAGGTGATGTGGATCGCCTCGTCCGCCAGCCGCCCGTCCGCGCGCGAGGTCTCGCACGCCGACAGCACCGCCAGCCGCGCCCCCGACAGGTCGAGCCGCGAGATGTCCCGGACCGTCAGCGGCCGTTCGGCGTGGTCGTGCACGAGCAGCCGGCCGGTGGACGGGTCGGCGGGATCGCTGACGCCGTGGCACGCGAAGTGCGCGTGGGCATGGCGGGGCAGGGCCCCGTACACGGCGTCGAACGTGGCGTCCCGGCCGGACAGCACCCGCGTGGGCAGCAGCCTGCGCAGGGCGTCCACCTCGCGCTCCGCGCCGGGCAGCGCGGGCACCCCCGGGGCGTCGCCGGACGCCACGGCGAGCACGGTCGTGACGTCCGTGCCGGCCGCGGGCACCGCGCGCGCCGCCTCCTCGCGCGAGCGGGCGTGGCGCAGCGCCCGCAGGGTCGGCGTGTACGAGGAGACGACGCGGTCCAGCGCCGTGCGCGCCGGGTCGCCGTGGTGTCCCGCCGCGTGCAGCGGCAGCGCGGTGAGCGCACCGCCCGGCGACCACCACACCCGCGGCAGCGGGCCGGGACCGGCCGGCGGCGGTCCGAGGGCGTCGAGCACGGGGCCGACGGCGCCGTCCCACAGCCAGGCGAGCACCTCCCGCAGGACACGGCCCGCGTCCCGCTCGCCGTCCGGGGAGCGGGACGCGGCGAGCGCCTCGTGGAACCGGGCGGCCTGCCGCTCCACGACCGCCTCGCCCATCCCGGGCAGCGGGACGTGACGGACCTCCCCGCGCTCCCGCCCGCCGCCCGGGGACCCCCGCAGGATCAGCGCGTCGCCCCGGCGCGGCCCGCCGTACAGCAGCACCACCGGGCCCTCGTCGGCGCAGGCCAGCAACTCGTCGAGGGAGGGCAGGGCGAGGAAGCCGGCGAAGCCCGGCAGCTCGCGCACGCGCGCCACCTCGGCGTCCCACCGCGCACCGAGGGCGTGCCGTTCGTCGGCGTCGAGGCCGTCGTCGGCCCCGAGGCTCAGACGGTCCATGCGGTCGCGCAGCGCGGTGAGACGGGCGGCGGCCGCCGGGTGGGCCCGGCGCAGCTCCGCCACCTCGCCCCGGGACTCGAAGAGGTGGCCCAGCAGCGTGCCACGGCCCTGCTCCAGGAGCCGCACCGCCAGCCGCACGTCGCCCACGTCCAGCGCGCAGGCGGCCGCACGGGCGGCCAGGCCGCCCAGCCGGGCCAGCTTCTCCTGCTGGTCGCGGCGGGTGAGGTGGCGCGGGGCGACCCGCGGCAGCAGCCGCACGGCCAGCCGGTAGGCCTCCAGCGCCGCGGCCGGCCCCTCGCCCTCGGCGGCGTCGTCGCCCCAGGCCAGCGCGGCCATGGCGCGGGACAGGGGCGGGGCCTCGACGGTCAGGGCGGCCCGGCGGCGGCCGCGGGCGGCGGCCCGCAGCACCCCCGGGTCACCGGTCGTCTCGTACAGCAGCCGCAGCGCGTCGGCGTGGTTGGCCTCGTACGAGGCACGCCGGTCCGGCCACCGGTCGCCGGCGGCGACCGCCCGGCCGAGCACGGCGACCGCCTGCTCCGTCGCCGCGAGCTCCCCCGTGGACTCGGCCTTGCGGCGCCAGGCGCCGCCGAGGTTGCTCAGGGTGCGGGCGAAGTCGGGGGCGTCAGGGGGCAGCAGGGCGGCCGCCCGCTCGAGCAGGGCGATCGCCTCGTCCAGCACGTGGATCCGGTCGCCGGCGCTCCCGGGGCCGGCGGGGGCCCCGGCGCACTCGTACAGGGTGACGAGGGCGTTGGCCAGCGTGTTGAGCCGGTCGGCCCGTACCGCGGCGGGATCGTCCGGGGTCGCGGACAGCGCGGCCCGGGCTGCGTCGACGCCCTCGCGGGCGGCCTCCGGGTCGCGGGTGGCCGTCGCCCAGCTCTGCAGGACGACGCTCGCGTTGGCCAGGGTGCGGTGGTGCCGGGCCGGCGCGGTGGCGGAGCCCATCAGCCGGCGCACGAGGGCGACGGCCTCGCGGAGGGAGGCGAGGTCCAGAGTGGCGAGGTGGCGTCGGCGCAGTGCCACCGCCAGGTTGCCCCGGGCCCGGTCGCGGTCGCCGTCCGGCCTCCGGTGCTCGGTGAAACCCGCGACGGCCCGGCGCAGGCAGTCGATCGCCTCGTCGAGCCACTCGCCCGGCTCCTCGGCCGTCTCGGAGCGGCGGTGCAGGACGTTGCCGAGGCCCTGCAACCGGTCCGGCAGCTGCGGATGGCCGGCCGGCGTCTCGCGGACCGCCTGCCGCGCCGCGGTCACGGCCTCGTCCAGAGCCGTGACACCGAGCTCCCCCGCCTCGACCGCCAGCCGCAGCAGGGCGCCGAGCCGGTGCAGCAGCGCGCCGCGCTCGGGCCGGCCGGCCGGGGTGAGGGCCAGTGCCTCCCGGCACACGCGGACGCCCTCGACGGCGGCGCCCGGCGTGCCCGCGCCGGCGGCCGTCATGAGGACCAGCGCGAGATTGCCCAGCATCACCGGCTGCTCGGGGGCGCCGGCCGGCAGGCAGGCGGCGGCCTCACGGCTCAGGGCGACCGTCTCGGCCAGCGCGGCGGGGTCGCCGTCGGCCTCGTGGCGCAGCTTGCGCACGGACGCCAGGTTGGCCAGCAGCCGTGCCCGCGTGCCGGGCTCGACGTCCGGCAGGCGCAGGCCGCGCCGCAGATCGGCCTCCGCGGCGGCCAGGTCGGGCGGCCGGCCGGTGCGCTCGTACCGATCGATGAGGGCCGCCGCGCGGTTGATCAGCACGGGCAGGAGGTCGTCGGCCGTGCCGGAGACCTCCGCCGCCCGCCCGTACACCTCGACGGCCTCGTCGAGTTCGCCCGGCGCGCCGGTCCGTTCGTGGCTCCACACCAGTGCCTGGCCGAGCAGCGCGAGGTCCTGCTGCCGGGGCGAGCCCGCCGCGGCCACCCGGCCGTACGCCACCAGGTCGGCGAGGTCCCGCGGGTCCCCGACGGCCGTGCAGCGGAGGGCGAGCGCGGCCAGGAGGTTGCCCAGGCAGGCGACGTACGCGCGCGTGCCCGGCGGCGTCTCGCGCACGCCCTGCCGCAACTGCTCGACGGCGTGGTCGAGCGCGCCGGGTTCGCCGCCGCGCAGGTGGGCCGCGAGGAGGAGCGACCCCCGCTGCGCCGCCGTTCCGCTCATGTCCGCCCCCGTCCCCGCCCCCGGTCCGCGCGGCCGGAGCCGACGGCCGGGACCCTTCCCTATCATCGGTGACAACACACTCACGGATCACCGTAGTTGACGGGGAGTCACCGTTGGCCGTACCGAACGAGCCAGAACGACGCGACACCCGCCTGGCCGTGCTCTGCGCCCGCCTCGCGGAACCGGGCGGACCGCTGGCCGAGGACGCGGGGCTGCGCGCGCTGGCCGCCGACGCGGTGGCCCGGGTGCGGCAGGGGCGGGACCGGGACGAGATCGACGCCTGCCTCGACGAACTGGAGGACGGCCTCCTGGCGGCCGGCCACACGGCCGGGCTCGGCGCCTACCGCACCGTCCCGGCGCAGCCCCACCCCGCCTTCGAGCCGTTGCCGGGGCTGGGCGCCGGCCGCCCGCTGCTGGAGGTGCTGACCTGCCCGCGCGAGCGCTGCACCCGCGTGGAGGCGCCGCCCGCGCCGGGCGCGTCCGCGGCCGGGCCGCCGCACTGCGCGCTGTTCGGCGAGCCCCTCAAGCCGTTCGACGTGACACCGTGAGCCCGTTCCTCGACACGCTGGGCGGCAAGCTCGCCGACCGCTGGAACGCCCTGCTGGTCCTGCCCGGCCTGCTCTACCTGGCGGTGCTGGCCGGCGCCGCCGTCCTCGGCCACGCGCACGGGGACGACCTCGCCCGGCTGCGCGCCGCGCTCGACGACGTGGCCGGCGCGCGCGCCGCCGGTTCCCCGGGCGCCGTCGCGCTGGCGGCGGCGGGCGTGCTGGCGGCCGCGTACGGCGTGGACCTCGTGGTCAGGGCACTGGGGACCGGGGTGGAGCGCCTGTGGCTGGCCGACGGACGCGACCCGTTGTCGCGTCGTCTGACCGCCCGCCGGCTGCGCCGCTGGCAGGCGGCCGACGAGGCGTTCCGCGAGGCCCTGGTGGCGGCGGGCCGCGCCCGGCTCGCGGCGGACCCCGACGCCGCCTCCCTCGCCGAACGGGCGGCACGGCTCGGCGCCGGCCGCAACCGCGTCGCGCTCGCCGCCCCGGCCCGTCCTTCCTGGGCCGGGGACCGGCTGGCCGCGGCGGAGCGACGGGTGTGGGACGCCTACCGGCTCGACCTCGTCTCGGCCTGGCCCCGGCTGTGGCTGCTGGTCGCGGACGGCGCCCGGCTGGAACTCCACACCGCCCGCCAGACCCTCGCCGCCGCGCACCGCCTGCAGGCCTGGGGGGTGCTGTACGCGGCGCTCGCGGTGCTGTGGTGGCCGGCGGCCCTGCTCGGCGCCGTCCCCCTGGCACTCGGCGTGCGCCGGGCCCGCGCCGCGGTCGCCGTCCTCGCGGAACTCGTCGAGTCGACCGTCGACCTCCACCTGCGCACCCTGGCCGCCGAGCTGGGCATCGACTGCCCGGGCCCACCGGACCACGACACGGGCCGAGCCCTGACCCAGGCCCTGCGCAAGGGCACCTGACCCCCCGTCCGACGGCCGGTGGTGCCGCTTCGTCCGGGACCGCTCGGCCACGGGTGCGGCAGCGCCCTAGAAGGGGCGCGGGGAACTGCGCGCCGAGCCACGACGGCGCCGCACCCGCCCGGCGACCGGTGGTGCCGCTTCGTCCGGGGCCACTAGGCAGGCTGCGGGACGGCAGCGCCCTCTCGAAGGGGCGCGGGGAACTGCGCGACAAGCCACGACGGTGCCGCACCCGCCCGACGGCCGGTGGTGCCGCTTCGTCCGGGACCGCTCGGCCACGGGTGCGACAGCGCCCTGAAGGGGCGCGGGGAACTGCGCGACAAGCCACGACGGCGCCGCGCCGCACCGCACTCGGCCGACGCCCCACCCCGCTCCCGCGAAGCGCACCCGCTCAGGCCGTAGCCGCCGGCGGCGCCAGCTGCCGTGCCAGCCACGTCGGTACGCCGCCGAGCAGCCGGAACAGCCGCCGGGCCTCCTCCCGCAGCCGCGACGCCTCCGGCTCGGTCTCCGCGTCCGCCAGCGAGGCCAGGGCCGGAGCCGTCCCCACGAGGTACCCCAGCTCCTCACGGATCCGCAGCGACTCGGCGAAGCCGTGCCGCGCCTCGGCGATCTCGCCGTCCCGCAGGGCGAGGCCCGCGAGGTGACGCCAGGTGAAGGAGAGCAGCAGGGCGTCGGAGTGGGCCGCGGCGGCCGTGTGGGCGCGCCGGTAGGCGGCGCGGGCGGCCTGCGGGGAGCGGGTGAGGTTCTCCGCGAGCAGCCCGCGGCGGAAGTCGAGCAGCGCCCGGCCCGGCGTCTCCGGGTGGATCAGCGCGGCCGCCCGCCCGAGCGCGGCCCGCGCCTCGTCGATCCGGTCGCGCACCCCGTGCACCGTCGCCGCGTAGGCCAAGTTCCCCCGTTCACAAGCGGCGGCGCCGCGTTCCTCGTCGGTGTGGGCGAGGGCCTCCGCCGTCCGCAGCGCGTCCTCCGCCTCCTGCCAGCCCTGCTCGGTGTACAGGCACCGCTCCACGAGCAGCGCCGCGCGCTGGAGGGAGCCGGCCGCGCTGTCGGGCGGGAGCAGGGCCGCCGCGTCGGCCCAACAGGCCCGGGAGCGCAGCCGCCACACCGCGGTCTGGAGGGGATCGTCACCAGCGGTCGTTCCGTTACCAGACATGGCGGGATGCGCCACGTTGCCCTCCTCGAGCGCGCCGTCGAGCTTTGAGTTGGTGGCGGCATCTCAGCACGGATCGCCGGGCCCGGCCAAGAGGGTGTGTGAAAGATTTCACTTGGACCGGGCTTGCGCGAGCCGGTCGCGAGCCCCACAAGGCGCGAACCGGTCAACCCCGCGCCCCGGTTGCGGCGGGCGCCGGCCGGCCGGGAACCGCCGGGATCCCCCGCCACGGGGCCGCACCACCGGTCCCGCACCCGCCGGGGCGACACGGCGCCGGCGCCCGGCCGCCGACGGCCGGGAACCACGGCGATGCGGTAACCGCCCTGCCGCGCACGGCCGTTGACGACCGGGGACAGTCGGAGGCGGCCGGGGGCGGCCGGGGGGGGCGAAGCCGTGGGACACCGCGCGGGACGGGAACGGCGCGCGGCGGGCCCGGCCCGCCGGCTCAGCTCATCCGCAGCGCCAGGAAGAAGTCCAGCTTGTCCTCCAGCCGCGACAGGTCACGGCTCGTCAACTGCTCGATGCGGCCCACCCGGTAGCGCAGCGTGTTGACGTGCAGGTGCAGCCGGGACGCGCACCGGGTCCACGAGCCGTCGCAGTCCAGGAACGCCTCCAGCGTCGGGATCAGCTCGGCGCGGTGCCGGCGGTCGTAGTCGCGCAGGGGGTCCAGGAGGCGGGCGGTGAAGGCCCGGCGGACGTCGTCCGGGACGAACGGCAGCAGCAGGACGTGCGAGGCCAGCTCCTGGTGGCCCGCCGCGCACACCCGGCCGGGACGGGCGGCCGCCACCCGGCGCGCGTGCCGGGCCTCCTCCAGGGCGCCCCGCAGCCCCTCCGCCGAGTGCACCGCCGCGCTGACGCCCAGCGTGAGCCGTCCGTCGCCGTCCAGGCCCGCCGACAGCGGCTCCCGCACGGCGGCGAGGAGGGCGTCGGCGAGGACGCCGGCCTCCGAGCCGTCGTGCTCGGTGGAGACCGCCGGGAGCGGTACGAGGGCGACGGCCTCGTCGCCGGTGTGGGCGACCGCTATCCGGTCGGACGGCTCGGGACCGGTGACGTGCGGGTCGACCAGGACCTCCTCCAGGAGCGCCTGGGCGACCGGGCCGCCCTCGATCCGCCCGCCGTCCCACTCGACGCGCGCCACGACCACCTGCCAGTGCGGAGCGGCCCCCAGGCCCGGCAGCAGCACCGGCGCCGCCACCCGCAGCCGGGCGGCGATCTCGGCGGGCGCCGCGCCGGTCTGCACCAGCTCCAGCACCTCCTGCGCGAGCCGCCGGCGCACGGTGCGCGCCGCGTCCCGGCGGTCGCGCTCGACCGCGATGAGCTGGGTGACGCCCTGGAGCAGGTCGAGGCGTTCCTCCGCCCAGTCCCCGGCGTCCGCCTCGACGGCCAGCAGCCAGTCCGACAGCACCGTCTCGCGCACGTCCCGCGCGTCCTGCGCCGGCTGCGGGGAGCGGCCGCCGGAGCGGATCGGGAAGAGGGAGTACGTCGTCTGCCCCACCAGCATCCGGTGCGGTCCGCGACGGCCGGCGCGGGCGGCGGCCAGGTGCTCCGCGGCGAGCGCCGCGCACACCTCCGGCGCCGGCCCGGGGCCCGCCACCTTGGGGCCCGCGACGAGCCGGCCGGTGGGGGAGAGGACCCAGGCGCGCAGGTCGAGGTCGGAGCCGAGGAGGTCCAGCACCACGTCGGGGCCGCCGCCCGCCGGACCCGAGGTCATCATCCGCCGGTGCCGGTCGACGACGGCCGCGAGGTCCCCGGCCCGCTCGCCGGACACCTGCCGCACGACGTGTTCGGTGATCGTCGCGAAGGCGACCGACTCGTGCACCGCGAACAGCGGCAGCCGGTGCCGGGCGCAGGCGACGACCAGGTCGTCCGGCACGTCGCCCAGCTCGGCCTCGCCGGCGGCGAGCGCGGCGACCCCCGCCTGCACCAGGATCCGCACGAACGGCTCGGAGTCCGCGGCGTCCCGGCGCCAGGCCAGGCCGGTCAGCACCAGTTCGCCCCCGGAGAGGTAGCGGCTCGGGTCCCGCAGGTCGGTGGTCATCACCCCGCGCACGGTGCGGTCCAGCTCGTCCTCGCCGCCGAGCAGCCGCAGGCCCAGCGCATCGGTGTCCAGCAGTGCGCGCAGCCGCATTCTCGTCGCCGCCGTTCCTTGTCTCGAAATGCATGATGGAGCAGGAGGACCCACCGGGGGGTGAAAACCGTGCCGGGGGGCTCGTCGGGGCCCCGGCAACCGCATTCTTCGCCCGCCGGACCGGTTCCCACGTTTCCACGGGAAAACGGGGAGGTTACCGATGACCTCCGTTCATACGAATCTACAAGATGCCCTCCCCGACCAGCCAACTCCTTCATGGTTTCGGTGACTGACCCGGTCGGAGCACACCGCTGTGTACTGGCTGCGATCCACGTGAACAGCACCTGAACGAGCCGGGCCCGCCGCACCCGATCCGGCCCGATCCGAACGACCGCCGAGACGAAGAAGAGAGCCGGTCATGGACTTCCTTCGCCCCGCCAGCTGGGAGGAGGCGCTCGCCGCGAAGGCCGAGCACCCCACCGCTGTGCCGATCGCGGGTGGCACCGACGTGATGGTCGAGATCAATTTCGACCACCGGCGGCCCGAGTACCTCCTCGACCTGGGCCGCGTCGGCGAACTCCACGAGTGGGAGGCCGGCGAGGAGAGCGTGCGGCTCGGCGCCTCCGTCCCCTACACGAGGATCATCGAGGACCTGCGCGCCGAACTGCCCGGTCTGGCCCTCGCCTCCCGCACCGTGGCGTCCCCGCAGATCCGCAACCGCGGCGGCGTCGGCGGCAACCTCGGCACCGCCTCCCCGGCCGGCGACGCCCACCCCGCCCTCCTCGCGGCCGGCGCCGAGGTCGAGGCCGAGTCCGTCCGGGGCTCCCGGCGCATCCCGATCGACGACTTCTACACCGGCGTGAAGCGCAACGCGCTCGCCCCCGACGAGCTCATCCGCGCCGTCCACGTCAAGAAGGCCGACGGACCCCAGCAGTACTCCAAGGTCGGCACCCGCAACGCGATGGTCATCGCCGTGTGCGCGTTCGGCCTCGCCCTGCATCCGGAGACCCGTACCGTCCGCACCGGCATCGGCTCGGCCGCGCCGACCCCCGTCCGGGCGAAGGCGGCGGAGGAGTTCCTGGACGCCGCGCTCGACGAGGGCGGCTTCTGGGACAGCGGGAAGACCGTCACCCCGTCGGTCGCCCGGCGGTTCGCGGAGCTGTGCGCCGCCGCCTGCGACCCGATCGACGACGTCCGCGGCACCGCGGCCTACCGCCGTCACGCGGTCGGCGTCATGGCCCGCCGCACCCTGACCTGGACCTGGGAGTCGTACCGCGGCGCCCGCCACACCGAGGGAGCCGCGTGATGCGCGTCCACTTCACCGTCAACGGACGTCCGCAGGAGGCCGACGACGTCTGGGAGGGCGAGAGCCTGCTGTACGTGCTGCGCGAGCGGCTCGGCCTGCCGGGTTCCAAGAACGCCTGCGAGCAGGGCGAGTGCGGCTCCTGCACGGTCCGCCTCGACGGCGTGCCGGTGTGCGCCTGCCTGGTGGCCGCCGGCCAGGTCGAGGGCCGCGAGGTCGTCACCGTCGAGGGCCTGGCGGACCACGCCGCGCAGCGTGCCGAGGGCGGACGCGCGACGGGCGCCCGCGGTACGTCGCTCCAGGACGCCCGGCAGCGGGAGGCCGAGGGGCACGGCTCCCCCACCGGGGAGGGCGCCCCCCTCTCCCCGGTCCAGCAGGCGTTCATCGACGCCGGCGCCGTCCAGTGCGGCTTCTGCACGCCCGGTCTGCTGGTCGCCGCCGACGAGATGCTGGAACGCAACCCGGCCCCCACCGACGCGGACATCCGCGAGGCGCTCTCCGGCAACCTGTGCCGCTGCACCGGCTACGAGAAGATCATGGACGCGGTCCGCCTCGCGGCCGCCCGGCAGCAGAAGGCGGTCTGATCACGATGCCCTCGCCCACTCCCGGCCTCGCCCGAGCGGGGGGCGCCCCCGTCGGCGCCCCCACCAGGATCACCCAGGGTTCGCGGACCAGGGGCGGCATCGGCGAGTCCACGCTGCGCCCGGACGCCGGCCTCAAGGTCACCGGCGAGTTCGCGTACTCGTCCGACCTGTGGCACGAGGACATGCTCTGGGGCCAGATCCTGCGCTCCACCGTCGCGCACGCCGAGATCGTCTCCATCGACACGGGCGAGGCCCTCGCCACGCCCGGTGTGTACGCCGTCATGACGTACGACGACCTGCCGGCCGACGTGAGGCACTACGGCCTGGAGATCCAGGACACCCCGGTCCTCGCCCACGGCAAGGTCCGCCACCACGGCGAGCCGGTCGCGATCGTCGCCGCCGACCACCCGGAGACCGCCCGCCGCGCCGCCGCGAAGATCAGGGTGGAGTACCGCGAGCTGCCGGTCGTCACCGACGAGGCCTCCGCGACCGCCCCCGACGCGGTCCTGGTCCACGAGAACCGCACCGGCCACGTGCCGCACCCGAACATCGTCCACCGCCAGCCGATCGTCCGCGGCGACGTGGCGGCGGCCCGGGAGCGGGCGGACGTGATCGTCGAGGGCGAGTACACCTTCGGCATGCAGGACCAGGCCTTCCTCGGGCCCGAGTCCGGTCTCGCGGTGCCGGAGGAGGACGGCGGCGTCCACCTCTACATCGCCACCCAGTGGCTCCACTCCGACCTGCGCCAGATCGCGCCCGTCCTCGGCCTGCCCGAGGACAAGGTGCGCATGACGCTGGCCGGCGTCGGCGGCGCGTTCGGCGGCCGCGAGGACCTGTCCATGCAGATCCACGCCTGCCTGCTGGCCCTGCGCACCGGCAAGCCCGTCAAGATCGTCTACAACCGCTTCGAGTCCTTCTTCGGCCACGTCCACCGCCATCCGGCGAAGCTCCGCTACGAGCACGGCGCCACCCGGGACGGCAGGCTCACCCACGTGAAGTGCCGCATCGTCCTGGACGGCGGCGCGTACGCCTCCGCCTCCCCGGCGGTCGTCGGCAACGCCTCCTCGCTCGGCGTCGGCCCGTACGCCGTCGACGACGTCGACATCGAGGCGATCGCCCTCTACACCAACAACCCGCCCTGCGGCGCGATGCGCGGCTTCGGCGCGGTCCAGGCCTGCTTCGCCTACGAGGCGCAGATGGACAAGGTGGCCAAGGAACTCGGCCTGGACCCGGTGGAGTTCCGGCAGCTCAACGCCATGGAGCAGGGCACGGTCATGCCGACGGGCCAGCCCGTCGACTCCCCGGCCCCGGTCGCCGAACTCCTGCGCCGCGTCAAGGCGATGCCGCTGCCGCCGGAGCGCCAGTGGGAGTCCAGCGAGGGCGCGGACGTACGGGAGCTGCCCGGCGGCCTGTCCAACACCACGCACGGCGAGGGCGTCGTCCGCGGTGTCGGCTACGCGGTCGGCATCAAGAACGTCGGCTTCTCCGAGGGCTTCGACGACTACTCGACCGCCAGGGTGCGCATGGAGGTCGTCGCCGGTGAGCCGGTGGCGACCGTGCACACGGCGATGGCGGAGGTCGGCCAGGGCGGTGTCACCGTCCACGCGCAGATCGCCCGCACCGAGCTGGGCGTCACCCGGGTGACCATCCACCCCGCGGACACCGGGGTCGGCAGCGCGGGATCGACGTCGGCCTCGCGGCAGACGTACGTCACCGGCGGCGCCGTGAAGCACGCCTGCGAACTCGTCCGCGAGCGGGTGCTGGAACTCGGGCGCCGCAGGTTCGGCTCCCGCCACCCCGCCTGGGCCGGCGCCGGGCTGCTGCTGGAGGACGGCAAGGTCGTCACCGGCGCCGGCGAGGTCCTCGCCGACCTGGCCGACGTCCTCGGCGACGAGGCCGTGGAGGTCGAGAGGGAGTGGCGGCACCGGCCGACCGAGCCCTTCGACCTGCGCACCGGCCAGGGCGACGGGCACGTCCAGTACTCCTTCGCCGCCCACCGGGCCGTCGTCGAGGTCGACACCGAACTCGGCATGGTGAAGGTCGTCGAGCTGGCCTGCGCCCAGGACGTCGGCAAGGCCCTCAACCCGCTGTCCGTGGTCGGTCAGATCCAGGGCGGCACCGCCCAGGGCCTGGGCATCGCGGTCATGGAGGAGATCGTCGTCGACCCGCGGACCGCGAAGGTCCGCAACCCCTCCTTCACGGACTACCTGATCCCCACCATCCTCGACACGCCGGCCATTCCGGTCGACGTCCTCGAACTCGCCGACGAGCACGCCCCGTACGGGCTGCGCGGCGTCGGCGAGGCCCCGACCCTGTCGTCGACCCCGGCCGTCCTCGCGGCGATCCGCGACGCGACCGGGCTGGAGCTGAACCGCACGCCGGTGCGTCCGGAGCACCTCACGGGCACCGCGTGACCGGCCCTCGGGGCCGTCCCCCGGGCCGTGCGGCCCCTGCACCTTCCCGCATCCCGCCCGGGGCGCGGCGGGGGAGACCGGCACCTTCCCGCAAGGGCTGATCGTGGTCCTCCCCGGGTACTCGCCCTCGACCCGCCGGGAGCCGGCCGGACGGCCACCGCCCCGTCACCGGCACCCCTGCACGAACGACCGCGGACAAGGAGACCGAGAGATGCTGGACATCGCCGAGGAGCTGAACCGCTGGGTCGCCCAGGGCCGTGACTTCGCCGTCGCCACCGTGGTGGCCGTCGGCGGCAGCGCGCCCCGCCGGCCGGGCGCCGCCCTCGCGGTGGACGCCGACGGCACGGCGATCGGCTCGGTCTCCGGCGGCTGCGTGGAGGGCGCGGTGTACGAGCTGTGCCGGCAGGCCCTGCGGGACGGGGAGCCGGTCGTGGAACGCTTCGGGTACAGCGACGACGACGCCTTCGCCGTCGGCCTGACCTGCGGCGGCGTCATCGACGTCCTCGTCGCTCCGGTGCGGGCGGCGGACCCGGTCCGCCCGGTGGTCGCCGCCGCGCTCGCCGCCGCCGCGCGCGGCGAGGCGGCGGCGACGGCGCGGATCGTCTCGGGCCCCGCGGAGCTCGTCGGCCGGGCCCTGCTGGTCCGCCCCGACGGCTCCCACGAGGGCGGCTTCGGCGCCCATCCCGAACTGGACCGCACGGTGGTCGCCGAAACCGGCGCCTTCCTGGACGCCGGCCGCACCGGCACCCTGGAGATCGGCGAGCGGGGCTCCCGCTGCGGGGCCCCGCTGACCGTGCTCGTCGAGTCCTCCGTGCCGCCGCCCCGGATGATCGTGTTCGGCGCGATCGACTTCGCGTCGGCGCTGGTGCGGGTCGGCACGTTCCTCGGCCACCGCGTGACGGTGTGCGACGCCCGTCCGGTGTTCGCGACGAGGGCCCGCTTCCCGGAGGCCGACGAGATCGTCGTCGAGTGGCCCCACCGGTACCTGGAGCGCACCCCCGTGGACGCCCGGACCGTCCTGTGCGTCCTCACCCACGACGCCAAGTTCGACGTGCCCCTGCTCCGGCTCGCGCTGCGCCTCCCGGTCGCCTACGTCGGCGCCATGGGCTCGCGCCGCACCCACCTCGACCGCACCCGGCGACTGCGCGAGGCCGGCGTCACCGAGCTGGAGCTGGCGCGGCTGCGCTCACCCATCGGCCTCGACCTGGGCGCCCGCACGCCCGAGGAGACCGCGCTGTCGATCGCCGCGGAGATCGTGGCCGCGAAGCGCGGCGGCAGCGGGGTGCCGCTGACCGGCGCGCACACCCCGATCCATCACGACGTGACGTCGGCGCCGGCGGGACGGGTCGGCTCCGTCGCCTGAGACGGCGGCGTGCCCCGGCGGACCGGACGGGCGGTCCGGCCGGGCGGTCCGGCCGGGTGGTGCGGCTCGCCCGGCCGCCCGGCCCGCGGCGGCCCGCGCACGACGCCCGCCCCGGCCGGCACGCGGTTCCGGGGCGCTCGGCCCGGCCGTCACGGGCGGCGCAGCAGACGGTTGGCCGCCCGCCCGAACACCGCCCGGGCCGTGGTCCGCAGCAGCGGGTCGAACAGGGACGGCAGCAGCCGCAGCCGCACCTCCTCGCGCCACACGACCCGGGCCCGCCCGCCCGGTCCGGGCCGCACCTCGATCTCGGCCCAGCCCAGGACCGCCCGGCCGCGTTTCTCCAGCCGAGCGAGGCCCGGTTCGTCCTCGCCCGGCGGGCGCCAGACGGTGACCTCCATCCGGTCGTCGACGGCGAACGGGCCGATGCCGGTGCGCGCCACGAACACGGTGCCCTCGCCGGCCGGCTCCGGGGTGAGGACGGTGACGCGGGTCAGCGGCACCACGTCACCGTGCCGGGGCCATGCGGTGAGACGGCGCCAGGCCTCGTCGAGGGGGAGCGGGACCGTGCGTTCCAACTGGAAGGTGACCACGGAGCGATCGTAGGGACTGCGGGCGGCGCGGCGGCGGATTCCCCGGCGGCTCACACCGTCGGCCCCACCGGAGGTCAGCGGTAGACCTCGCCCGGCTCCGCCGTTCCGGGCGCCAGCAGTTGCGGCACCGTGACGAAGACGTACCCCCGCTCCTTCAGGCCGTCGACGATCCCCGGCACCGCGGGCACCGTTCCCGCGTAGAGGTCGTGGAGCAGGATGATGCCGTCCCGGTCGGCCCGGTCGAGGACGCGGCGCCGGATCAGCGCGGGGTCCTCCGTCGTGTAGTCCTTGGCGGTCACGGTCCACAGCACCTCCGCGAGTCCCAGCTCGCGGCAGATCTCGTGCACGGTGTCGTCGGTGCGGCCCTGGGGCGGGCGCATCAGGGTGGGCCGGCGGCCGGTGAGGCGCTGTATCTCCTCATCGGTGCGCCGCAGTTCCTCGCGTATCTCGTCGGGCTCGAGCTCCGTGAGGATCCTGTGGTCCCAGGTGTGGCTGGCGACCTCGTGGCCCTCGTCGGCCATGCGCCTGACGAGCTGCGGGTACTTCTCGATGTGCCGCTCGCCGAGCAGGAAGAACGTCGCCGGGACCTGCTTGTCCCGGAGTATGTCCAGCAGGCGGGCCGAATGCTCGCTGGGGCCCGCGTCGAACGTGAGCGCGATGCACTTGGCGCGGCGGCAGTCGACGGCGCCTAAGCGGGCCGCCTGAGCGGTGGCCGCGGGCTGCGTGCGGACGGCGCTGGGCGCGGTGGTGTCGAGACCGGCACAGCCGGTCAGGGCCGGGGAGAGACAGGCGGCGACCACACCTGCGGCCGCCGCGCGGAACGAGGTCCCTATTTTCTTCGTCTTCCGGGTCGGAGAAGGCATGCCGGGACTATACACAGTGTGTATATACGGGGTGTATGGGCTTCGACGTGCCCAGATGTCCGGTATGTGTTTGAGGTGGTCACCGGCCGGCACCCGGAAGGTCGGGAAGGCGCCCACCCGCCGGCCGGGCGGAGGAAGACGCACGCATGACCGCCTGCACCGTCGTGGTCCCGACGCTCGTGCGGGACTCGCTCGCCGACTGCCTCGCCGCGCTCGTGGCCGCCTGGCACCGACTGAGCGGCACCTGGCACCACCGGCACGCCGAGCCATGGAGGGGTGAGCAGACGCCGTAGCCCGCCCCGCCCCGTGCTCGGGCCCGCCCCGTCCCGCGCCGTGTCCCGCACCCGCCCCGTGCCCGGGCCCGCCCCGTCCCGCGCCGTGTCCCGCACCCGCCCCGTGTCCGCCTCGCGCCCCGCGCCCGCCTCGCCCCGCGCCGCGTCCCGCCCCCCGGGACGGGTCCCAAGTGCGGGCGTCCCGCACGACGACGCCGGCTCCGGGCCGGTGTGCCCCTCCGCGGCGCCCGCGAGGTGTTCGGCCGGCCGCGCGCTCGGGGGTGCGCACCGGCGGGTCCGCCCCGGGGGCACGCCGAGCGGGGCCGTCCCGCACCGGGACGGCCCCGCTCGCCACGCGCCCCGCGGCCCCGGAGGGCTACGCGTTCTCCGGACGCTCCCCCTTCGGCCCCTTGCCCCGCTCCGTGCGCGGGCCGCGGCTGCGCCACTTCGGATCGCTCTGCAGCTCCTCGTCGGCGGCCGCGTTCGCGTCCTGGTCGGAGATCCCGGACCGTTCGGCCTCCTTGCGCTTCCTGGCCCGCTGGGTGTCGTACTTCTTGCTTCCGGGTTCGGGCACGACGATCACCTCCGGTCTCCCGGGTCCCCGGAGGCGAAGCGGGACAAACCGGACCCCTGTCAGGGCTCCGTCCAGCGGCACAGCAGCCGGAACGCCGCGTACAGCGTCAGGGGCCAGACCGCGGCGAACGCCCAGATCACGGCCGGCGCCGAAGTGGCGATGCCGGCCACCATCAGGCCGACGGACACGGCGAGCAGCTGGGCGACGGTCCACGCGCGGGGGGTGTACGACGCCAGCCGGGAGACGCCGGGCCGCCACCGCAGGGTGCGCAGCCGCCGGTCGAGGCGGCGGTCGCGGCGCAGTGCGCGCTCCATCTCCGCCAGGATGCGCCGCTCGTCGTCGGAGAGCCGGCCTGTCGTCACTGTCCCTCCTCACCGGGCCGACAAGACGCCGTACGGGGTACCCGGGAGTCCGCCGGAGTAACGGCGAGCGCGCGTACGGCGAGGCGTCCCCCGGCCGGCGGGTCCCGCCGGCCGGGGGACGCGCCGGATCCCGTGGGTCAGGAGGGCGCCCGGACGCATCCCGTCACTGGGCGTGGTACGTCGCGTCCGCCCGGTCCGTCGCGGTGCTCAACGCCTGCACGTACAAGAGGTGGTCGTAGTGCCGGAGGTACCGGCCCGGGTAGTTGTACGACTCGTAGGAGAGGCCCGCCGGGTCGGCGAGCCCGGCCCGGCGGTGGAACGTGGCGTCGGACGCGAACCGCGCCGTGCCGTCGTTCTTCTCCAGCCACACCTCGAAGTTCTTGTGCCGCAGGTAGTAGCCGGGGAAGTTCGCCGATTCCAGGGACACCGTGCCGCTGCCCGCCAGGCCCGGCACCACCCGGAACTGGGAGTCCGCGAGCGGGCTCACGTTCGCCTCCACGCGGGCCCGGTACTCCCAGTGGCGGATGAAGCGGCCGGCGGCGTTGTCCGAGGAGAACCGCTGCGGGGTGACCCCGTCGGCGACCGGGATGCCGAAGTCGGGGGTGCCGTCGGCCTTCCAGTACACCTTCTGCACGCGGGTGCGGCGGTTGGGGTCGTTCAGGGGGTCGCCGCTGATGTCCTTGTAGCCGCGGTCGTGGTAGACGAGGATGTCGGACTTGCCGTCCTCGGAGACGGTGAAGGAGTTGTGGCCGGGACCGTACTGCGAGGTCGCGTCACTGGACCGGAAGACCGGCTGCGTGCCCTTCGTCCAGGAAGCCGGGTCGGTGAGGTCGGCGCTCGCGGACGCGGTCAGCATGCCCAGGCAGTAGTTGGCGTCGGTGGCGCTCGCCGAGTAGGTCATGAAGACCTTGCCGCCGTGCTGGACGACGGCCGGCCCCTCGTTGACCTTGTAGCCGATCGTCTCCCAGGACAGCGTGGGCCGGGAGAGTTCCGCCGGGGTGCCGGTGATCGTCCACGGGTTGGCCATCCTCGCGAGGAAGAGGCTGGTGTTGTTGTCCTCGGCCGGGTTGCGCTGCGCCCAGGCCAGGTAGCGCACGCCGTTCACGACGAAGGTGGTGGCGTCGAGGGAGAAGGTCTCCCAGGTGGTCCTGATCTGACCCTTCTCGGTCCAGGTCGCGGTGAGCGGGTTGCTGCCGGTGCCCTCCAGGACGTACATGCGGATCGCCCACACGTCGTTCGTGGCGCCGGCCGCGAAGTACACGTACCACTTGCCGTCGATGAAGTGGATCTCCGGCGCCCAGATGTGGGCGCCCATGATCCCGCTGGTGTGCTTGGTCCAGATGGTGACCTCCTGGGCCGTCGACAGGCCCTGGAGGGTCGTCGCCCGGCGCAGCACGATGCGGTCGTACTCGGGGACCGTGGCGGTGAAGTAGTAGGAGCCGTCGGTGTGCTTGAAGACGTGCGGGTCGGCCCGCTTCTCGGCGAGGGGGTTGGTGTAGGTCACGGCGGGGGATTCGGGGACGGCGGCCTGGGCGGGGGCGCCCACGCCGGTGAGGACGGTCACGAGGGCGATGAGGACGGCCGTGAGAAGGCGAACGGCGTTTCGTCTCAAGGGAGTTCTCCATGGAGGGGTTTTGTCGGCGCCCTTGGCCGACGTCGGCGGGTTGGTGTACGGGCGGCCTTGTCCATCACCTCGTTCGTCATGTCGAACAGAGTTCGTAACTTCGGCCAGAAGATAGGGGTCGGTCATGGACTCGTCAATGGTTTCGGCGGTGGTCGCGGGAGCCGCGGGGACGGGCCGGCCCGGCGGCGCCGCGACCCGGCGGCGGGTGAACATCCCCCGCGAGCCGTCCGTACCTCTCTGGGCAGTCGTACGCCCGGCCGCCCGAGCGGCCGGGCGGCGCCCGTCGGGAACCGGAACACGGAGAGGCACGTGGCACAGCAACCCCAGCGAGGACAGACCGGCCGCATCACGTCCACCGCCCGCCCGGCGCGCGGCGCGGCCCTCGTCGCGGGCCTGGCCCTGCTCCCCCTGGCCGCGGCCTGCTCGGGAGACGCGCGGGACACCGTGCCCGACGGCGGCCCGGCGGAGGTCACCGCCGCCCCCGCGGCCGGGGTCGTGGCCCCGGCCAAGGTGGAGGTGATCGCCGGGCTCACCGGCTGCACGGCCACGATCCGCATCGAGGCGGACGAACTGCGCGAGGGCGTCTGCCACACGGACGCCGCCGACTACGTCATCACCACGTTCCCCGCGGAGAAGTACCAGTCGGCCTGGCTGGACGCCGCCGCCGTGTACGGCGGCACGTACCTGGTCGGCGAACGCTGGGTCGTCGCCGCCGAGCCGGAGAAGCTGGAGCGGTTCCGCGCCAAGCTCGGCGGAACCGTCCGGCGGCCGCGGGACGCCGGCCCGGCCACGGCGCCGAGCGCGTCCTGACACACGGCTCCGCCCCGGGCTCCCGCGCGGCCGCCCGCCGCCCGGCCCGGACCCCGCCCGGCCCGGACCCCGCCCGGCCCGTCCGCCGTCCGGCGGCCGCCGCGGCGCGGTCGCCGCTCCGCCCGGACGGGCACGCGGGACCCGCCGGCGGTGCGGACGGACGCCCGCGGCCGGACGAGCCCGCCGTGGCGGAACCCGTGCGGCTCACCCGGGCCACGGCGTCCCGGCCGGCGCCGCCGCGCGGGATCCGGGGCCGCCTCGCGGGGCCGTGCGGACCGATGCGCCGACGCGGGCGCCGGAAAGGACCGCGGCGGCGGGCGGCCGCCGCCCGCCCCTATCAGGACAGGATGTGTCCGCTGCTTCCCCTACCGTGCGGAGCATGACGAAGACACCGTCCGCGGCCCCCGTGCTCGGCACCCGCGCCCTCAACCGCGCCACCCTCGACCGGCAGTTGCTGCTGCGCCGCTCACCGCTGTCCGCGAAGGCGGCCGTGGAGCACCTGGTCGGCCTCCAGGCGCAGGAGGTCAAGCCGCCCTACCACGCGCTCGCCGCCCGCCTCGACGGCTTCGCGCCCGAGGACCTGTCGGGACTGCTGGCCGGGCGCGCGGCCGTGCGCATCGTCACCCTGCGCTCGACGATCCACCTGCACACCGCCGACGACAGCCTCACCCTGCGTCCGCTGGTGCAGCCCGCCCGCGATCGCGAGATCGGCGCCTTCCGCAAGGGCCTGACCGGCGTCGACCTGGACCGCCTCGCCGGCCTCGCCCGCGAACTCGTCGAGGCCGAGCCCCGCACCATGAAGCAGCTCCGCGACGCCCTGAGCGGCCGGTGGCCGGACGCCGACCCGTGGTCCCTGGCCGTCGCCGCCCGCTGCGCGCTCCCCCTCGTCCAGGTCACCCCGCGCGGATTGTGGGGCCGCAGCGGCCAGGTCGCCCTCACCACCGCCGAGCACTGGCTGGGCCGCCCGGCCGAACCCGCCGCGCCCCTGGACGCCACGGTCCTGCGCTACCTGGCCGCCTTCGGGCCGGCCTCCGTGAAGGACCTGCAGACCTGGTCCGGCCTGACCCGCACGCGCACCGTCTTCGAACGGCTCCGCCCCGAGCTCGTCACCTTCCAGGACGACAACGGCGTCGAACTCTTCGACCTCCCCGACGCCCCGCGCCCGCACCCGGACACCCCGGCCCCGCCCCGCTTCCTGCCCGAGTTCGACAACCTGATGCTCTCCCACGCCGACCGCACCCGGGTGATCCCGCCCGCGCACCGCGGCCGTACCCGGCAGGCGAACACCTTCCACCGCCCCTTCCTCGTCGACGGCTTCCTCGCGGGCGTGTGGCGGATCCTCGGCGACGCCCTCGTCATCGAGCCGTTCACCCCGCTCACCGGGGCCCGGCGCGCGGAGGTGCTGGAGGAGGCGGACCGGATGCTCCAGGTGCTGCACCCGGGGACGCCTCACGACATCCGCTTCGGGACGGTCGTCCCCTAGGGCCGGCCCGCGGCCCGTGCGCGGGGGAGCACATGGAAAGGGGGCGTTGGGGGGCCCGCCGGGGGGGCCCCCCCCCCCCCCCCGAGGTAAAAAGTGGGGAGGGCCCGGGAAAAAAAAAGTCACCACATTTAACGTGGGGGGACCCG
>NZ_JBIRHK010000002.1:61345-175003 GCF_044328485.1 Streptomyces sp. NPDC017936
CGCCCCCGCGGGGGTGGGGGCCCGCGGCGCGCCGGGCCGGGGGGGGGGGGGGGGGGGGGGCCCGGGGGGGGGGGGGGGGGGGGGGGGGGCGGGGCGCGCCCCCCCCCCCCCCCCCCCCGGTATGTCACCTGAGGGATGCTCAGGAGAACTCTCTGGTCACGAGTTGACCTGTGCGGTCACGAGGCTGGAGAAGGTGGTCAGCCGGGTGTACACACCCGGGTACCCCGCTTCCGCGCAGCCCTCGCCCCAGGAAGTGATCCCTGCCAGGACGCCCCCGATGAGCAGGGGACCGCCGCTGTCGCCCTGGCAGGTGTCTACGCCGCCGGAGGTGTATCCGGCGCACACCATGTCGCTCGCGACGAAGTCGGAGCCGTACGAGCTGCTGCAGCTGGAGTTCGACACGATCGGGACGGTCGCCGTGCGCAGCTGGTTGGAGGAGTTGCCCCCCGCGGAGGTGGTGCCCCAGCCGAGGATGCGGGCGGTCGTGCCGGCCGCGTACACGCTCGTCTGGGAGGAGGAGACGTACGACGCCTTGGTGTACGGCATCGACGTCGACAGCGTCAGGACCGCCACGTCGTCGCCGTTGGTGGCGTCCGTGTAGCTCGGGTGGATCCAGATCCTGCTCACCCGGCTGACCGTGCCGTTCGTGCCGTTGAGGTAGGTGCGGCCGCCGACGACCCTGACGCTGCCGGTGGTCTCGCCGACCATGCAGTGGGCGGCGGTGACCACCTTGGTGGGCGCGACGAGGGTGCCGCCGCAGAACTGGTTCTGCGAGGCGTCCGTGATCTGCATCATGAACGGGTACGCCGTCGTGGTCGTCGTCGTACCGCCGACGATCGGCTGGGGCGCTGCGACAGCGGTGGGGGCGCTGAGCAGGGCCGACGTCACGGCGGCGGCGGTCGCCGCGACGAGGGCCGCGGTTCTCCTGGCACGGTCGAGCCCGAACATGGATCTCCTTGGGGAAGCTGCCGGTGGGGGGTTCGCACGGGCGTGGGGGGTGCACGGGGGTCGCGGGACCGACCCCCGTGTGCCCGGGCGAGCGGCACGTCCCTTAAGCTAGGGGCCGGGACCCTTGCCTCCCAATGAGGGAACCCCCTAGGGGAGTTGAGGCAGGGAAAACCCTCGGTCGGCCCTCGGCCGGCCCCGTGCGGGGGACTTGCGCCGCGCGCCGCGCCATGAGCCCGCGCGGGCAGTTAACCCGCGGAATCCCTACTTCGCGTGACGCCCCGCCGCCAGTCGGACGATGTCCACCCGCGAGCGGATCCCCAGCTTGCGGTAGACCCGGGTCAGGGTCGCCTCCACCGTCTTGACGCTGATGAACAGGCGCGCGGCGATCTCCCGGTTGGTCGCGCCCTCCATCACCAGCGCGGCGACCTGACGCTCCATCGAGGCCAGCCCCTCCAGCGCGTCCGACGCCGGGACCGGCGCCGGCGGCGCCGGCGGATCCGCCGGGACCCCCTCGGCCGCGGCCGCGTCGACCTGCCGCAGCCACGGCAGCGCCCGGCACCGCCTGAACAGCCGCGCCGCCTCGTCGTACGACGTCGGCCCCGGCCGCCGGGAGCGCAGCCGGGCCAGCGCGAACGCGGCCCGCGCCTCCTCCAGGCCGTACCCCAGCTCGGCGAGCCGGTCCTGGGCGGACGTCAGACGGGCCACCGCGCCCTCCTGGTCGCCCTGCGCGGCCCGCACCAGCGCCTCCGCCCGGTCCAGCACCGCCAGGACGCTCTCCCGGCCCAGCCGCAGCGCGTGCTCGCGGGCGACGTCGATGACGTCCTGCGCCTCGCCGGGCTCCCCGACGCGGACCAGCGCCTCGGCGAGGTCGCCCTGCCAGCGGCCGCGCGCCGGGTCGGTGATGCCCAGGCCCTGCTCCAGCTCCCGCACCTGGCGCAGCGAACCCACCGCGCCCGCCGCGTCCCCCGCCACCAGCTGGGCGTAGCCCAGCGCGGCCAGAGCCCGGGAGAGGTACATCTGGTCGCCGTCCTCCTCGGCGCGGTCCACGGCCTCCCGGGCCAGCGCCAGCGCCCGGTCCACGTCGCCGCCGGAGGCCTCCGCGAGCGCGGTGAGCATGGCGGAGGCGCCCAGGCCGATGCCGGAGTCGCGGGCCAGCCGCAGGCTCTCGCGGGCCAGGTCGAGGGCGCGCCCGCAGTGCCCGGAGCGCAGTTCGGTGTCGGCCAGGAACCGCTGGAAGTGCACCTCGCTCTCGACCATGCCGCGCCGGCGCACCTCGCGCAGCAGCGCCGTGATGGTCGAACGCGCCTCGGGCAGCTGGTCGCTCATCAGCAGCCAGCGGAAGCGGGCCATGCCGGCGCCGTTGTGGTGGCAGGCCACGTACGGGTCCTGAGGCTCCTTCAGCGCCCGCTTGATGGTGGCGGGGGCGTCCGGGTGCCCCATCAGGATCTCCGTCGACGCCTGGAAGGAGAGCGCCATGAGCTCGGCGCGCCGGTCCTCGCCGCGCGCGGCCAGCTCCGCCGCGTGCGCGGCCTGCTGGCGGGCCTCGGCGAAGTCGCCCTCGACGACCAGGCCGCGCCAGGCCAGCTGGTAGTGGACCCGGGCGAGCAGCCCGGGGTCGTCGCCGGCGTCGGCGAGCACCTGCGGGTAGACGGTGTCCACGTCGCCGAGGGCCTGCCCGGCCGCCTCGATCACCACCATCCAGGCCCGCACCCGCTCGGCGGGCGCGGTGGCGCGGGTCAGCACCTCGCGGGCGACGTCCCTGGCGAGGTCCACCTCTCCCGCGGTGATCGCGTCCTCCGCCGCCTGCAGACGCCGTTCGTCGGGCGCCGGACCCTCGTCCGCCGGGGTGTGACGGGCCGCGAGCAGCCCGAGCGAGGCGGCCACCGACGGCGCGCCGCGGTCGCGGGCCAGCGCGGCGGCCTCGGCGAGCCGCGCGGCCACCTCCGGGTCCGTGCCGGTGGTCGACAGCGCGAGGTGCCGGGCCCGCTCGATCGGGTCGGAGGCGGCCGTGGACAGCGCGGCGTGCGCGGCCCGCCGTTCCCGCGCGGGCGCCTCCGCGTACAGCGCGGCCGAGATCAGCGGGTGCGCGAACCGTACGGCGGGTCCCTCCGGCTCCGTCGCCAGCAGGCCGAGGGCCGCCGCCTGGGCCGTCTCGGCCTCGGCGTTCTCCCGGCCGGCCGCGTGCAGCAGCGTCAGCGTGGGACGGGCTCCCGCACTGACCACGAGCAGGGTGCGGCGGGCCTCGTCGGAGAGCATGTCGAGGCGGCTGAGCACGAGGTCGCGCAGCGACGTCGGCACGGGCAGCGGCTCGCCGGGACGCGGCGCGGTCGGACGCTCGCCCAGGGCGCGGCCCAGTTCCAGGGCGAACAGGGGGTTGCCGCCGCTGGTCCGGTGGATCTCGCGGACCGTGGAGCGGGGCAGGTCGGTGTAGCCGCGGTGGTCGAGCAGGACGGAGACCTGGGCGCGGGAGAGGGGGTTGAGGCGGACGGCGAGGGTGTCGGGCGGGGACGCGCGTAGATGGCGGTCGTACTCCTGACCCTCGGTCCGGACCGCGCACAGCAGCTGGACGGGGGTGTCGCCGAGGCGGCGGGCGGCGAAGCCGAGGAGCTCGGCGCTGGCGGAGTCCAGCCACTGCAGGTCGTCGGCGACGACCAGGACGGGGCCCGCGGCGGCGAGGGCGCGCAGCGCGGAGAGCACGGCCAGCCGCAGGGCGAGGCCGTCGCGCTGCAGGGTCGATTCGCCGCGCCCGGTCAGGGCCGACTCCAGGGCGGTGCGCTGGGCGGCGGGCAGCCGGTCGGAGATCTCGTCGAGGACCAGACCGAACAGGTCGGCCAGGGCCAGGAAGGGGAGGTGGGATTCGGACTCGGTGGCCGAGCAGCGCAACACGGTGCGGGCCGACTCGCCGTAATCCGCGGCCAATGCCCGCAGCACGGTCGACTTTCCTATTCCGGCGGGGCCGTGGAGCAGCACGCTGCCGCCACGGGACAGCTGGTCACGGGCGGCCGTGAACAGCTCGTCCCGGCCGATGACCAGGTCGGGGCGGCATCGGGCAGACTCCTGGAAGTCCCGTCGCACGGTCACCGCTCCCCTCCGTGTGTCGTGTTCGGGCCAAATTCTAGGCAACGTCTCCGGGGAATTCGGAGGGACGGGGTGGTGAGGGAGATAACAGCGGGGGCACAGGGAAATTCATCGAGGTGGCCGGTGAATGGACGGTCGTCGCGCGCGGCCCGCCCTGGCTCGATCCGAGCGCTCCGCCGCCGCACGCCCTACGGCAGCAGCCCCGCCCTCCGCGCCGCGACCACCGCCTCCCCGCGCGTGCGGGCACCCAGCCTGCGCATCGCCGAGCGGAGGTAGCCCTTGACGGTCTCGGGGCGCAGCCCCAGCCGTTCGGCGGCCGCCGCGTTGGTCGCCCCCGACGCCACGCACGTCAGGACGTCCAGCTCGCGCGGGGCCAGGGCCAGCGCCGGCGTCCCGCGCCCCGCCGCCAGCAGCCCGCAGGCCGCGAGGAGTTCGGCGCGCAGGGCCGGGTCGGTGATGCGCGGGGCCAGGGCGCGCAGGGCCGCGTGCGCCTCCCGGACCTCCTCCCGGCCGGCCGCCGCCGCACCGGTGCCGGGCTCCGGGCGGGCCGCCGCCAGCAGGTCACGTGCCTCGTCCCCGACCACCAGGGTCTGCTCCACGTCCCGTGCCACGTCGACGGCGGCGTTCAGGGCGCGGTCGCCCAGCGGCTGGGCCGTGCGCAGGGCGCCGTACAGCACGCCGCGCACCCGGCGGCGCACGACGACGGGGACCGCGAGGACCGAGCGCAGGCCCTCCCGCGCGACCGCCGCGTCGTACTCGTGGCTGATCTGCCGGGAGAGCGAGTAGTCGGTCACGGCACACGGGCGGGCCAGCGCGACCGCCCTGCCGCCGAGGCCGGTGCCGGAGGTCACCGCGAGACCGCGCAGCGCGGGCGTGGCCGCGCCGCTCAGTTCGCTGATGCGCATCCGCTGCCGGCCCTCGACCAGCCCGCCGAAGGCGACCGGCAGCCCCGTCGCCCGGCGCAGCCGTGCCGGCGCGCCACGCATCTCCACCGGCCCGGCCGCGTCCGCTCGTGTCACCTGCCCGCCCTCCTTCGCGGCCCGTCGTCGCGGTGACCCCCCGTTCGGGGGTAGTGGGACCCGCATCACGGATTACACGATGGCAGAGAGCCGCCCGGCAATGGTCCGGCACCGAGGAGGACAGATGACGACGGCGACAGAGCTGTTCCGCAGGGCACGGGACTTCCTGCTGGAGCACCGCGAGGACTACGCCACGGCCTACGAGGGGTTCGCCTGGCCCCGGCCCGAGCACTTCAACTGGGCCCTCGACTGGTTCGACGTCATCGCGGACGGGAACGACCGCACGGCCCTGCACATCGTCGAGGAGGACGGCTCGGAGGTCCGGCTCTCGTTCGCCGAGCTGTCCGAGCGGTCCGACCGGGTCGCCAACCTGCTGCGCGAGCGCGGCGTCGAGGCCGGGGACCGGATCCTCGTCATGCTCGGCAACCAGGCCGAGCTGTGGGAGACCGCCCTGGCCGCGATGAAGCTGCGCGCCGTCGTCATCCCCGCCACCCCGCTGCTCGGGCCCGCCGACCTGCGCGACCGCGTGGAGCGCGGCGGGGTGCGGCACGTCGTCGTCCGCGCCGGGGACGCCGGCAAGTTCGACGAGGTCCCCGGCGACTACACGCGCTTCGCCGTCGGCGGGGTGCCGGAGGGGTGGCAGCCGTACGAGGACGCGTACGCCGCCCCCGCCGGGTTCCTTCCCGACGGGCCGACCCTCGCCGACGACCCGCTGATGCTGTACTTCACCTCCGGCACGACGGCCCGGCCCAAACTGGTCGAGCACACCCACGTGTCGTACCCGGTGGGGCACCTCGCCACCATGTACTGGGTCGGTCTGCGGCCCGGTGACGTGCACCTCAACATCTCCTCGCCCGGCTGGGCCAAGCACGCCTGGTCCAACCTCTTCGCCCCGTGGAACGCGGAGGCGACCGTCTTCCTGTACAACTACACGCGCTTCGACCCGGCCCGGCTGATGGAGCAGATGGACCGGGCGGGCGTGACGACCTTCTGCGCGCCGCCCACCGTCTGGCGCATGCTCATCCAGGCCGACCTGACCCGGCTGCGGACCCCGCCGCGCGAGGCCGTGGCCGCCGGGGAACCGCTGAACCCCGAGGTCATCGAGCAGGTGCGGCAGGCCTGGGGGGTGACGGTCCGCGACGGCTTCGGGCAGACGGAGACGGCCGTGCAGATCTCCAACAGCCCCGGACAGCCCCTGAAGACCGGCTCCATGGGCCGCCCCAGCCCCGGCTACCGGGTGGAGCTGCTGGACCCGGTGACGGGTGCGCCCGGCGCGACGGAGGGCGAGATCGCCCTGGACCTGTCGGCGCGGCCGGTCGGCCTGATGGCGGGGTACCACGGCGACGCCGGCCGGACGGCGGAGGCGATGGCGGACGGCTACTACCGCACCGGCGACATCGGCGAACGCGACGAGAACGGATACATCACCTATGTCGGGCGGAGCGACGACGTCTTCAAGGCCTCCGACTACAAGATCAGTCCCTTCGAGCTGGAGAGCGCGCTGCTGGAGCACGAGGCCGTCGCCGAGGCCGCCGTCGTCCCCGCCCCGGACGACCTGCGGCTGGCCGTGCCCAAGGCGTACGTCGTCCTCGCCGAGGGCTGGGAGCCCGGACCCGACACCGCGAAGGTGCTGTTCGAGCACTCGCGGAAGGTCCTCGCCCCCTACAAGCGCCTCCGCCGCCTGGAGTTCGCGCCGCTGCCCAAGACCGTCTCCGGCAAGATCCGCCGCATCGAGCTGCGCGAGGCCACGGCGGCGGGCTCGGCCGGCGAGTACCGCGAGGAGGACCTCCGGTGACCTCCTGCGCCCACGGCGCCGGCGCGAGCGCGCTCCCCGGCGACACCACCGGCGCCGGCCCGGCCCGGACGGCGGGGCGGCCGGACCCGTGCCGCCCGTGAGGCCGCCCCGCGGCGGCCGGCCGTGCCCTCGGCCCCGGCCGGCCCCGGCCCGGCGGGCGTGGCGGAACACGCGCACCAGCACGCGGCCGAGCAGGCCGGAGTCGGCGAAGCAGCCGGTGTGCCGGGAGTCCTGACTCCGCTCGGGGTCGTCCCCGAGCAGGACCGGTTCGCCGGGGCACTCGCCGCTCCGGGACGCGGGACAGCGCCGGGACGCGGTCCCGCGGCACCGGATCGCCGGGGACGGCGGGCACCCGCTTGATCGCGAAACCCCCGTCCCCGCGCGGGCCGGCGACCACGACCCGGTCGCGGAGGGCCGTGGTGCCACGCGCCACCAGAACCCGGTCCCGGTGGTGGTGGGTGGGCTCCGTGCTCCGGCCGTCCCGCAGGAGGGGCCGCTCCCTTCGCGCGCGGTCAGTCCGTGCCGCCGCCCCCGCCGCAGGAGTGGTGGTGCGCGGTGCCGCCGGTGCCGCCGCCCCGGGGCCGCCCGTGGAAGCCCTTGTCGGCCACCTCCGCCCGGGCGAGCAGGCCCGCCCGCAGGGCGAAGCGGGGGACGAGCGCGCGCAGGGCCGCCTCGCCGTGCAGCGCGACGAGGAGGAGCTTGTCGTCGTCCGTCAGGCCGTGCCGGCCGGCGGGGAGGGCGTGCCGCTCCCGCAGGGCCCGCACCCCGCGGCGGGCGGCGCGGGTCGGGCCGAGCAGCGGGTGGCGCAGCAGGCCGGCCTGCGCCAGCGGGATCCGCATCAGGGCCACCGCCAGGCGGACGTCCGGCCGTCTCACCAGCTTCCGCGGCCCACAGGGCTCGTGCAGGGAGGCGTGCACCGCGCTCTCCAGCGGTGGGAGGGAGGACGGGGGCGGGTGCCCCGGGAGCGCGTCGGCGACGGCCGCCTCCCGTGCGCGCAGCGTCCCCGGCCGGCCGGCCTCCACCGCACCCCGCAGGTGGAGGCCGACCACGGCCACCGTGACGGCGGCGCGGGGGCCGCCCCGCAGCAGCGCGATCTCGTGCGGCCGGAGCGGGTCGGTCGGGTCCTCGCTCGTGGCGCTCATGGCTCACCCCCCGGCGCGGGGTCCGCCGCCCCCGTGCCGGCGGGCCCCGCGTGACCACCATGCGCCTGCGGGCGGCGGTTGTTGAAGTCCGCCGAACCATGTTCAGAGGTTGATTTGAGGTTGACGTACCCGGTCTACGCCTCGTGCGGTGAGTGGTGCTCCGACAGCCCCGGCCAGTCCTCGGGGCCGCCGCCCTGCCATTCGACGAGGTCGCTCTCCTCCACCTCGATCTCGTCCAGGTCGGCGAGCCGGAGGATCTCGACGACGTCGTCGAGGTGCGTGGCGATCCCGAGCGGGACGTCACCCGCGGTGACCCGGCGGGAGCCGTCCAGGGCCGGGGGGTGGACCACGATGTGCGGGTACTGCGTCGGATTGCCCATGCCTTCAGGCTGCTGCGGGCGGGCCGGATCCGCACGCCGACGGGGAACGCGCCCGGGGCTCCCCGCCGGTGAGGTCCTGGCGGGGATGTCCCGGGAGGTCCCGGGCGGTCGGTCCGTCCGGCGGCGCCGGGCCGGGCGCGACGGGTCGTGCGCGCCGCCGGACGGGTTCCGGGTACGGCCGGGACCGCGGCGGGCGCGGCGGAACCGGGTGGGGGAGGTCCGGGAGGAACCGGGCGTTGCCGGGGCCGGGGCGGCGTCGCCCCGGCCGCCGTCGCCGTCGCCGACGGGAGCCCGGAGCCCGGACCGCCCGGGGGCGGGGCCGTCGGCCCGGGGGCGCCGCGGCTCGACCGCGGTGAGGCCGGTCGCGGCGGCGGCCGCCGGGCGTCGTGGGAAGCCGTGACGCCCTGCTGGCCGGGCGGGCGGTCCGTTAGGGTCGGGGTCCGGGGGCCGGGACGCCGGCTCGCGACGGCATCCTGTGCCCCGGACCCGCCTCCCCCCGGGGGGCGTCATGACGCGCAGGTCGGAGAGGCATGGGGCGCGATGCGACTGAGAGTTGAGTTCACCACCGAGCCCTTCGACCTCGACGAGGCGCCCGCGCACGCGCTGGTCGCCCGCGAGGTCGTCGAGGCCGCCGACCTGGACGCCGTCGACGTCGGCCCGTTCGGCAACACCGTGGAGGGCGGTTCCGACGCGGTCCTGAGCGCCGTGGACGTCCTGCTGCGCCGCACCCTGGCGGCCGGCGCCACCCGGGTCTCGCTCCAGGTCAACGTCCTCGCGGAGGGCGAGAAGTGACCGGCGCCGGGGACGAGCCGTTCATCACCGCCGTGAAGCCGCTGGTCGACGCCATGGGCGGCGAGATGCTCCCGCCGGACGAGGCCGGCCCCGACGACGTCGTCCTCGCCTGGGAGGGCGCCGACGTCGTCGCCGTCCGCCTGCCCCAGCTCGCCGACTCCCTCGACCACATCCTGGCCGCCATGGAGCGCAAGAAGGGCAAGCCCCTCGCCGACCTGGACCGCAAGGCCAAGCAGGAGGTCGTGCGGATGCTCGAGGCGCGCGGCGCCTTCTCCGTCCGGCACGGCGTGGAGACCGTGGCGAGCGCGCTCGGCGTGAGCCGCTTCACCGTCTACAACTACCTCAACCGCGAGAAGGGGAACTGAAGGGGCGGACGGGCCGCGTCGCCCGGGTTGTGTAACCCGGAATTTTCAACAAAGTGTTGACGGCCTGTCGCGGGAAGGCGTTAGCTGGCCGCAGTCCGCTCAGCACGACGGCCCTCGCGGCCACGGAGGCTCCCGTGACGTCGACTTCCCCGCCCGCCGGCCTGACCCGCCTCAACGCGCTCGAGGAGTCCGCGGCCCGCGCCGTCCTCCACGAGGCGTGCGCCTGCACGGCCTGGGTGGACCGGCTGCTCGCGGCCCGCCCCTACGCCACCGTCGACGCCCTGCACGCCGCCAGTGACGCCGCCGTGTCCGGGCTGACCGAGGCGGACCTCCGGGAGGCGATGGCCGGGCACCCGCCGATCGGCCGTCCCCGGCCCGGCGACCCGGCCTCCGCCCGCGAACAGCGCGGCATGGCCGGCGCCTCCGGGGAACTGAGGACGGACATGCTCGAACTGAACCTGGCCTACCAGGAGAAGTTCGGCCACGTCTTCCTGATCTGCGCCACCGGCCGCACCGGCGAGCAGATGCGCGACGCGGTCAGGGAGCGGATCGGGAACGCGCCGGAACGGGAGCGGGAGATCGTCCGCACCGAACTGGGCAAGATCAACCGTATCCGGCTCGCCCGGCTCGTCGAGGACGACTGAAGAGGACGCCCGCCCCATGAGCACCCGCACCACCGCCTCCGTGTCCACGCACGTCCTGGACACCAGCCGCGGCCGTCCCGCCGGCGGCGTCGCCGTCCGCCTGAGCGCCCGCTCCGGGCGGGAGGCGCACTGGCAGGCGCTCGGCGGCTCCACGACCGACGCGGACGGCCGGTGCAAGGACCTCCCGGCCCTGCCGGAGGGAACCACCCACGTACGGCTCGACTTCGCGGTGGAGCCGTACTTCGAGAGCACCGCGGACACCGAGAGCACCGCGGACACCGAGAGCACCGCGCAGAAGCGAGCCGAGGCGCAGCAGGACGCCCCCGCGAATCGGGACAGCGGACCCGGAGCGTTCTTCCCGGAGGTGGCGATCACGTTCGCCGTCGTGCCGGGCGAGCACTACCACGTACCGCTGCTGCTCAACCCGTTCGGCTACTCCGTATACCGAGGGAGCTAGCGAGATGACAGACACTTCCCGCCCTGCCCGCCCCGCCGTCCTGGGACAGAACCAGTACGGCAAGGCCGAGAACCGGGTCGTCAGGGTCACGCGGGACGGCGCCACCCACCACATCAAGGACCTGAACGTCTCCGTGTCGCTGAGCGGCGACATGGAGGAGGTCCACTACTCCGGCTCCAACGCCAACGTCCTGCCGACCGACACCACCAAGAACACGGTGTACGCGTTCGCCAAGGAGCACGGCATCGAGTCCGCCGAGCAGTTCGGCATCCACCTCGCCCGCCACTTCGTGTCGAGCCAGGAGCCGATCCACCGGGCCCGGATCCGCATCGAGGAGTACGCCTGGGAGCGCATCGAGCACTCCGGGAAGGGCGCGCACTCGTTCGCCCGCCAGGGCCGGGAGACCCGCCTCACCCAGATCACCTTCGACGGTACGTCGTGGGAGGTGGTCTCCGGCCTCAAGGACCTGGTCGTGATGAACACGACCGACTCCGAGTTCCGGGGCTACGTCAAGGACGCGTACACGACGCTGAAGGAGGCCCGCGACCGCATCCTGGCGACCCGGGTCTCCGGCCGCTGGCGGTTCGGCTGGACCGACGACGCGCAGCAGGCGCCCGACTGGGAGCGGTCCTACGAGCAGACGAGGAAGCACCTGCTCCAGGCCTTCGCCGAGACCTACTCCCTCTCGCTCCAGCAGACGCTGTACCAGATGGGCGCGCGGATCATCGACCACCGCGACGAGATCGACGAGGTCCGCCTCTCCCTCCCGAACCAGCACCACTTCCTGGTGGACCTGGAGCCGTTCGGGCTGGAGAACGACACCGCCGACGGAGCCGTGTACTTCGCCGCCGACCGCCCCTACGGCCTGATCGAGGCCACGATCCTGCGGGACGGCTGCCAGGCGAGGATCCCGGTCGACCTCAGCAACCTCTGACGCGGACACGAAAGCGAAGGACCCACCATGACCCAGCGCATCGTCATCGAGAACGCGGCGATCGCCACCGTGGACGCGCAGGACACCGAGTACGCCTGCGGGCACGTCGTCCTGGCCGGCCACCGCATCGAGTCGGTCGGCGCGGGCCGGGCCCCCGAGGACCTGGAGGACGTCACCCGCCGCATCGACGCCACCGGACACCTGGTCACCCCCGGCCTGGTCAGCACGCACCACCACTTCTACCAGTGGATCACCCGGGGCCTGGCCACGGACCACAACCTCTTCGACTGGCTCGTCGCGCTCTACCCCACCTGGGCCCGCATCGACGAGCCGATGGTCCGCGCGGCCGCGCAGGGCTCGCTCGCGATGATGGCCCGCGGCGGCGTCACCACCGCCATGGACCACCACTACGTCTTCCCCCGGGGCGCCGGCGACCTCTCCGGCGCGATCATCGGCGCCGCCCGCGACATGGGCGTCCGCTTCACCCTCGCCCGCGGCTCCATGGACCGCGGCGAGAAGGACGGCGGCCTGCCCCCGGACTTCGCCGTCGAGAGCCTGGAGGACGCCCTCACCGCCACCGAGGAGACCGTACGGCGTCACCACGACGCCTCCTTCGACGCGATGACCCAGGTCGCCGTCGCGCCCTGCTCCCCGTTCTCCGTCTCCACCGAACTGCTCCGCCGGGGCGCCGAACTGGCCCGCGGCCTCGGGGTGCGCCTGCACACCCACGGCTCGGAGACGGTCGAGGAGGAGAAGTTCTGCCACGAGCTGTTCGGCATGGGCCCGACCGACTACTTCGAGTCCACCGGCTGGCTCGGCGAGGACGTGTGGATGGCCCACTGCGTCCACATGAACGACTCCGACATCGAGGCCTTCGCCCGCACGCGGACGGGCGTCGCGCACTGCCCGTCCTCCAACGCCCGGCTCGCGGCCGGCATCGCCCGCGTCCCCGACATGCTCGCGGCCGGCGTCCCGGTCGGCCTCGGCGTCGACGGCACGGCCTCCAACGAGTCCGGCGAGCTCCACACCGAACTGCGCAACGCGCTCCTGATCAACCGTCTCGGGGCGCACCGCGAGGCCGCCCTGACCACCCGCCGGGCGCTGCGGCTGGGCACGTACGGGGGCGCCCGGGTCCTGGGCCGTGCCGCGGAGATCGGCTCCCTGGAGCCGGGCAAGCTGGCCGACCTGGTGCTGTGGCGGATGGACACCCTCGCCCACGCCTCCATCGCCGACCCGGTGACCGCGCTGGTCCTCGGTGCGGCCGCCCCGGTCACCGCCTCCTTCGTGAACGGCCGGCAGATCGTCGAGGACGGCCGCCTGCTCACCGCCGACGAGGACGCCATCGCCCGCGTCACCCGCGAGGAGGCCCAGCGGCTCGCCCGGATCGCCGCGCGGGGCTGAGCCACCCGGCGGAGGCGGGGGAGGAGGTCACCGGGACGTCCAGGGCCCCGGCCACTCCATGAGGTTCGCGAACAGCTCGGCCTGCTCGACGGCGTCGTCCAGCGCATGGTGGGTGTGACGGCGCCCCGGCAGCAGCTCGCGCGGCATCGTCCCCTTCGCCACGGCCCGCAGGGGCAGTCCGGCCTTCGTCGCGTACAGCGTCTTCATGTCCAGGCAGCCCGAGTGGCCGAAGGGGCTCGCGCCGGTGAAACGGATCAGGTACCAGTACAGGAACGTCCAGTCGTACGACGCCGGGTAGCCGCACATCACCGGCTGCGCGTCACCGCAGACCTCGCGCACCCAGCTGGTGAACTGCTCCATGGCCAGGGTGGGATCGAGGCCCTCCCTGCCGAGGCGCTCGCGGTCGAGTCCGCTCACCGCCAGTGCCTCGGGCACGAACTCCTCGCTGATCGGGCGCAGTTCCCGGTAGAAGGTGTGCCGTTCCGGGTCGGCCGCGGTGAACCCGCCGGCGTCCTGCACCCCGGCGACCGCCGCGCCGAGGCTGAGCATGGAGTACGGACCCGGGATCGGCCCGTCGGCCTCGATGTCCACGGAGAGGTAAAGACTGGGTTTGACGCGTCGTGCGGCCATGGAGCGGGAGCATCCCAGGTGACCGGAGCGTGCCGCATCCGAATTCCGCCTAGGCTTCTGCCCCGGTCGACTCACGGTCGGCCAGGGGACGAGGGGGAAGCGGGCCGATGAACAACGCGACAGAGGTGTTCCAGCCGTTGCAGGCGGACGATCCGCCCGTCGTGGCCGGTTACCGCCTCGTGGCCCGGCTCGGTGCGGGCGGCATGGGCCGGGTCTACTTGTCGTACACGCCGGGCGGCCGGCCGGTGGCGATCAAGGTGGTACGGCCGGAGCTGGCCGACGATCCGGCCTTCCGGCGGCGGTTCCGCCGGGAGGTGCAGGCGGCCCGGCGGGTCCGGGGCGCGTACACCGCCGAGCTGATCGACGCCGACGCGGACGGCGTACCGCCCTGGTCGGCCACGCTGTACGTGCCCGGGCCCTCCCTGACGGAGGCCGTCGCCCGGGGCGGCCCGCTGCCGGTGCCGGCGGTGCTGCGGCTGATCGCGGGGGTGGCCGAGGCACTGCAGGCCATCCACGGCGCGGGCATCGTGCACCGGGACCTGAAGCCGTCGAACGTGCTGCTGGCCGCCGACGGGCCACGGGTGATCGACTTCGGCATCTCGCTGGCCTCCGACCTCAGCTCCCACACCGCCACGGGCTCCACCGTCGGCACGCCCCACTTCATGGCTCCCGAGCAGGCGTCCGGAGGTGAGGTCACGGCGGCGACCGACGTCTTCGCGCTCGGCCAGACGGCGGCGTTCGCGGCGCTGGGCCGGCCGCTGTACGGGGACGGTTCCGCGGTGGGCGTGCTGTACCGGATCGTGCACGCGGAGCCCGACCTGTCCGGTCTGCCCGAGCAGCTCCGTCCGCTGATCGCCCGGTGCCTGGCCGCCGTCCCGGAGGAGCGGGCCACCCCGGCCGAGATCGTCGAACGGTGCCGGCAGCGGCTGGGCGCGGACGCGGGCGCGGGGCCGGCCGTCTGGCGGGAGGTCACGGGGCCGGAGGTGACGGTCCCGGCTCCGGTCCCCGACCCCACCCTGGTGCGTACGGCGCCGTCGACCGTCACGCGACCGCAGCCGACGGCGCCGGACGCGCGCCGGACGCGCGGACGGCGTGCCGCGCTGATCACGACCGCGGCCGTGACGGCGGGGGCGCTGGTCCTGACGGGCCTGACCTGGACGGTCACGGACGCGGGGGACCGCTTCCGCGACTGGGTCGCGGGCGCACCGTCGACGCCCGGTCCGGAGGAGTCCGCACGGTCGTCGACGGCGTCGCCCCCGCCGTCCGCGTCGGCTGCGGGGGCCGGTGGCGGGCGATCCGGGACCGACGGCGGGACACCGGGGGCGTCGCGGTCCTCCCCGGCCGCGTCCCGGTCACCGCAGACCGTCGCGCACCCCCTCCTGCAGCTGGACGCGAACACCTCGCTGAGCTTCGACGAGCCGGTCCAGCGCGAGGACCGCAAGGGGGACATCCGCTTCGGCTGCGAGGAGGCCGGCTGCGCCCTGGAGAGCGACACCAGCGTGTTCGTCCAGATGTTCGGCGAGCCGGGGACCACCCTCGACGACTGCCGTCTGTTCACCCGCTCCGCCGACAGCCACCGCCTGCCGCTGGCCGCGGCGGCGAACGGCAGCGAGATCTGCGTCAAGAACCCCGCCGGGGACATCGCGCTGCTCGTGCTCCAGACGAAGTCGACCGCGCTGCCGGAACTCGCCTTCCTGCAACTGGACATGACGGTCCGGCGGACGGCGGCCGGGGAACCGTCGTAGTCAACGGCGGTCGGGGACCCGACAGGGCTGCGCGACGGGCCGGTGACGAGGACCGTCCACCCGACGGCGCCGCCGGAGGCGGAGCACGAACCCACCCCGGTCGCCCGCGAGTCGCACGAGCCCCTGCGACGCCTCACCGACCGGGCCGAGCGCAACCGGGTCCACGTCGCCGCGTCGCGGGCGGCCCACGACACCGAGCACGCGCCGGAGCCGGCGGGCGCGTCGGCCGCGTCCCGCCGTCCCCGCGGTCCGAACGTCCCTACAGTCCGAACAGGCCGGGGTCCGTGGCCAGTTCCTTGAAGCGGTCCTGCGGGTTCGCCACCATCCGCCGCTCCTTGAGGTCCAGCAGCCCGCCGACCGCCGTCAGTTCGGCGGCCACCGTGCCGTCCGTCCTGCGGATGACCTGCTCGATGCGGAACGTCTTGCCGCCGCCCCACTCGAAGGCGCACGTCACGTCCACCTCGTCGCCGGCGAGCAGTTCGCGCCGGTAGCGGATGGTGGTCTCCAGGGCGACCGGTCCGATGCCCCGGCCGATCAGGCCGGCCTGGGTGATGCCCGCCGCCCGGAGCAGCGACCAGCGCGCGTGCTCGGCGTAGTTGATGTACACGCTCTGGTTCACGTGGCCCTGGACGTCGGTCTCGTAGCCGCGGACGGTGACCCGGACGGAGAACGGCTCGCTCATTGCTTCCTTCTTCTCGTCGACGGGAACCGATGCCATGGCCATCGATCCCTTCCTGCCCCGATCTTGGCACGTCCCTCACGCGCGGCGGGGGGAAGCCAGCAGATAGCGGTCCCTCCGGCGGGGATCGGTGTGCTCGCCGACCTGCCAGCCCGCCTTCTCCAGGGTCGCCGCGCAGGCCCGCAGCGTCCCGTCGTCCGGTCCGTGCACGGCGACGGCCTCCGGCTGCGGGGTCGCGCGCACCCGGTAGCCGTCGCCGTCCGGTCCGGCCGGGTGGTGCCCGGCGGCCTCCAGGGCGAGCGCGGCGGCCCGCACCAGATGCGTGCGCTCCCAGCCGCACGGCCGGTCCACGGCGCCGTCCGGGTTGGTCATCCGGCGCAGCTCGAGGAGCCCTTGCCAGGCGCTGCGCACCTCCCGCGCGCGGGACGGCCGGGTGTCCGGCCGTTCCTCGCCCCCGGTCCGCGCGGCGAACACGCCGGTGTCCGCCTCCGCCTCGGGGGCCCCGGCGGCGGCCGGTCCGGGCGCCGCCTCCCGTATGCGGTGCCCGGCCGGGGTCAGGAAGTGGTCGTGCGGCGGGCGCGGGTGCCGGAAGGCGAGTCCTCGCCCGACCAGCGCCGCGAGCTGTGCCTGCGTGCCCCTGAGGCGTCCGGTGGCGGGGTCGGCGGCGTCGATGACACGCCGCTGGGCGGCGGTCGGCGGTCGGGTCACGGCGTGCTCCTTCCCGGCGGTCCGGATCGGGTCGTCCCACCGCTTCGAAGGCTACGACGGGGGTCTGACAACTCCGGCCCGGCCGGACCCCGGGCGGGGGAAGCCGCCAGGAGCGTCACGCCGCCCGGCCGCGACGCCCTCGTGGGCCGTCGTGCCGCCGGGACCGTCACGGCCTCGGGGCCGTCGTACCGACAGGGGCGGCGGGCCCTCGGCGGGCGGCGGGCCGTGGGGGCCCGCGCGCCGCCAGGTCGCCGGGACCGCCGCGCCGCAGGGGGCGTCAGCCTTCCGGCCGGATGTTCCACCCGGCGATCACCGGCCGTCCGTGCTCCGTGCCCAGCCGGCACACCGTCCCGGTCGCCAGCTGGAACAGGGCGCCCGCGGCCGGCGGCAGCCCGAGCCGGCGTGCCGTGAGGACCCGCAGGAAGTGCCCGTGCGCCACCAGCACCACGCACCCCTCGGTGTTGGCGAGCGCCGCGTCCACCTTGGCCAGCATCCGGTCGGCCCGCTCGCCGACCTGCTCCGGCGTCTCCCCGGGATGCTCCGGCGGCCCCGGCGCCACCCCGTCCGTGAACAGGAACCAGCCCGGCCGCTCACGCTGGATCTCGACGGTGGTCACGCCCTCGTACCCGCCGTAGTCCCACTCCCGCAGGTCGGCGTCGACCCGTGTCCCGTGCGTCCCGAGCCCGATCAGGTCAGCCGTCTCCCGGGCCCGCTGCAGCGGGCTGACGAACGCGGCCCCGATCCGGTGCGAACGGATCAGCGGCACCAGCCGCCGCGCCTCGTCCCGGCCGTGCTCGGTGAGCGGGACGTCCGTGGATCCGGTGTGCCGGCCGGAGCGCGACCACTCGGTCTCGCCGTGCCGGACGAGGAAAAGATCACCCATGGTCCCAGGCTACGAGAGGTCACTGGCGGTACCCGCCCAGGAAGCGCCCGATCCGCCCGATCGCCGCCTCCAGGTCCTCCGCGTGCGGAAGGGTGAGGATGCGGAAGTGGTCCGGCGCGGGCCAGTTGAAGCCGGTGCCCTGGACCACCTGGATCTTCTCCCGCAGCAGCAGGTCCAGGACGAACTTCTCGTCGTCGTGGATCGGGTGCACCTCGGGGTCGATCCTCGGGAACGCGTACAGCGCGCCCTTGGGCTTCACGCACGACACGCCCGGGATCTCGTTGAGCTTCTCCCAGGCCACGTTCCGCTGCTCGTGGAGCCTGCCGCCCGGCGCGGTGAGGTCGCGGACGGACTGGCGGCCGCCGAGCGCGGCCTGGATGGCGTACTGGGCGGGCGCGTTGGCGCACAGCCGCATGGAGGCCAGCATGGTGAGGCCCTCCAGGTAGTCCCTGGCGTGCTGCTTGGGCCCGGTGACGACCAGCCAGCCCGAGCGGAAGCCCGCCACGCGGTACGTCTTCGACAGACCGCAGAAGGTCAGGACCACCAGGTCCGGCGCGAGCGCGGCGGCCGAGTGGTGCACGGCGTCGTCGTAGAGGATCTGGTCGTAGATCTCGTCGGCGAAGACCATCAGGCCGTGCCGGCGGGCGAGGTCGAGGATGCCCTCGACGATCTCCTTCGGGTAGACGGCCCCGGTGGGGTTGTTCGGGTTGATGATCACGACCGCCTTCGTGCGGTCGGTGATCTTCGACGCCATGTCGTCCAGGTCCGGGTACCAGTCGGCCTGTTCGTCGCAGAGGTAGTGCACCGCCTTGCCGCCGGCGAGCGTGGTGACGGCCGTCCACAGCGGGAAGTCCGGGGCGGGGATCAGGATCTCGTCGCCGTCCTCCACCAGGGCCTGTACGGCCATGGAGACCAGCTCGGAGACGCCGTTGCCGAGGAAGACGTCGTCGACGTCGACCTCCAGGCCCCGGTCCTGGTAGCGCTGGGCCACGGCGCGGCGGGCGGAGAGGACGCCGCGCGAGTCGGTGTAGCCGTGCGCCTTCGGCAGCATCCGGATCATGTCCTGGAGGATCTCCTCCGGCGCCTCGAAGCCGAAGAGGGCCGGGTTGCCGGTGTTCAGGCGCAGCACGCTGTGGCCCGCCTCCTCCAGCGCGTTGGCGTGCTCGATCACCGGGCCGCGGATCTCGTAACAGACCTCGCTGAGCTTGTTCGACTGCCGGAACTCCATGCGTCCCTCCGGTATCTGGTGGTGCTTGGTTTTACCAAGTTCCAGCTTGGAAAGTCCAACGACATGTCTAGACTGCCTCGCATGTCTCGTCGCCGAAGCTACGACCAGTACTGTTCCGCCGCCCGCGCGCTCGACGTCGTCGGCGACCGCTGGACCCTGCTGATCGTCCGGGAGTTGCTCGCCGGGCCGCGCCGCTACACGGACCTGCACGCCGACCTGCCGGGCGTCAGCACGGACGTACTCGCCTCGCGGCTGAAGGACATGGAGCGCGACGGGCTCGCCACCCGCCGACGGCTGCCCCCGCCCGGCGCGGCCTCCGTGTACGAGGTCACGGACCGCGGGCGGGAGCTGCTGCCCGTCCTCCAGGCGCTCGGGGAGTGGGGGCAGGCGGAGCTGGGGGAGCGGCGGCCCACCGACGCCGTCCGCGCGCACTGGTTCGCGCTGCCCCTGCTGCGCGCCCTCGAGGGCGAGGAGGGACTCGTCGAAGTCCGGCTGGACGAGGGCGTCTTCCACCTCTTCGTGGGCGCGGGGGACGGGCCCGTGTACGGCGACGGGGCCGCCCCGGCGGAGCCCGACGCACGGCTCGCCCTGGACGTCGCCACCTGTACCGCGCTGGCGCAGGGCGAGTGGGGGCTGCGGGACGCGGTGCGGGCCGGGCGGATCGACGTGACCGGCGACGGCACGCTCGCCAAGGCGCTGCGGGAGGCGTGAGGCCCGGGGCCGCGGGGCGGGGAACCGCGGGGCCGCGGGGCGGGGAACCGCGGGGCCGCGGGGGGCGGGTGGCCCCGGGAGGTGTGAGGCTGCCGGAGGCGGGGGCCGCGGCAGCCGCGGGGCGCGGGAACCGCGGGCGGCCGCGGGAGGCGCCGGGCGTGGAGGGGCGAGAAGGCCCACCGCGTCACCGCGGTGGGCCTTCCGACGGACCGTCGGAAGCCGTGAGCCGTCACGGTCTCCCGGCGAGGGGCCGGTGTCAGGCGCCCGGCGGCACCCGGGACGGCCGTCCCGCCCCGCGCGTCAGCGCGTATCCGCCGATCCCGGCGAGCGCGGCCAGCACACCGCCCACCGCCGTCCACACCCAGCGGTCCGACCACCAGCCGGACGACCAGCCGTCGTCCGGCTCGATGCTCGACAGCACGGCGGAAGCCGAGTCCTCGTCGTCCTCCTCGGTCGCCGACGCGACCGCGACGCCCGGCACCAGCGGCTCGGCGAGCGAGCCGTCCACCGCCGCCGACCCGCCGATGTCCTTGGAGGTCACCCGCAGTTCGGCCGCCACCGGCAGACCGAGGTCCGCCGTCTTCAGGCCGACGGCCGTGAGGCGCACGTAGTACGTGCCCGGCAGCGGGTCGTCGGCCCACGGCTCCGACCAGGCGCGGACCGTGCGCAGCACGCAGGCCAGCTCGACCGAGGCGGCGCCCGCGGCGGCGGTGCGCGTCTGGGCGCCGTACTGGCAGGCCTGCCGGCGGCGCAGGCCGTCGTACACGTCGACCTGCCAGGTCTGCCCGGTGTGTTCCTGCGGCAGCTTCACCTTCGCCGTGACGGTCGGGCGCTGCAGGGCGTCGGCCGGGAACGACCAGTACAGGTAGTCGCCGGCCGAGCCGCTCGCGGTGGCCGTCTGCCCCTGGTCGACCTCCGTCGCCGTACGGAACGACGTGCCCGCCTCGGTCGGCGCGGAGCCGTCACCCGACGGGCTCGCGGAGGGGGTCGAGTCGGCGGCGGCCGGGCCGGCCGCCACCCCGAGCGCCAGCAGGGCCGCGCCCATCACCCGTGTGATCCGCATCAGTTGGTCCTCCAGACCGCGACACGCCAGCGCGACAGCCAGCCCCACACCAGACCCGCGAGGAAGCCGGCCAGCACCAGGGCGCCGAGCAGCCACCAGCCGCGGCCGAGACCGAAGGAGGCCACGTCGCTCGCCTGCGACGGGCCGTCGACGACGTCCACGGTCAGCTCCAGCGGCATGCCGGGCGTGGTCTTCACGCCGGCGGCCGCCGAGAAGGAGTGGGTCACCTGGAGGCACACCGTCTCGGCCGGCGCCCCGTCGTCGTCGCTCTCCGCCTTCGGGTAGCGCAGACCGGTCGAGATGACGTCCGTACGGCCGAGGCCCGCCGCCTCGCCGCGCACGATCTCCCGGTCGTGCACGGTGACCGCCCGCAGCAGCACCCCGTAGTCGGGGTTCACGGTCCGGTCCGCCGACACGCTCACCGAGGCGCGCAGCTCCTGGCCCGGGTCGACGTCGACCCGGTACCAGCGCTCCTGGCCGAACTCCTCGCGGTCGGTGTACAGACCCGACTTCAGCGTCGGCGCCTTCGCGCAGGAGTCCGCGCCCTGCGTGGCGACCGGGGTCACCACCGGGTCGGCGGCGCGGTCCACCAACTGGTTGACCTTGTCGGTGAGTTCGTCGGCGTGCTCCACCGAGGTGTACGTGCCGCCCGTGGCCTCGGCGATGCAGCTGAGCTGCTGGCGCATCTTGGTGTTGGGCACCAGGCCGAGGGTGTCGATGGTCAGGCCGATGCCCTTGGCCGCGATCTCCCGGGCCACCTCGCACGGGTCGAGCGGTGCGCAGGTGTCCTCGCCGTCGCTGATCAGCACGATGCGCTTGGAGCCGGTGCCGCCCTCGAGGTCGTCGGCCGCCTTCAGCAGCGCCGGGCCGATCGGCGTCCAGCCGGTCGGCGACAGGGTCGCCACCGCCGTCTTGGCCTCCGTGCGGTCCAGCGGGCCGACCGGGTAGAGCTGCGCGGTGTCCTTGCAGCCGGTCTTCCGGTCGTCCCCGGGGTAGTTCGCGCCGAGGGTGCGGATGCCGAGGAGGACGGTTTCGGGCGTGGCGTCCAGCACCTCGTTGAACGCCTGCTTGGCCGCGGCCATCCGCGTCCCGCCGTCGATGTCCTTCGTCCGCATCGAGCCGCTGACGTCGAGGACCAGGTCGACCTTCGGCGCGCTGGCTGTGGTCTCGTCGGCGACCGCCCCGGACGGGAACGCGATCCCGGCCGCGAGCGCGGCGAGCAGGGCGCACGCACCCGCCGCCAGCCGTTGTGTTCTGATCATCGGCGGATCCTATTGATCAGAGGTGTCCCGCCACAAAGCGGGGTCCCACCGCTCGTCATCCCGCTTCGGACACCAGGGGGTTGGGCAGTTCCGTCCACCGGTCACCGGCGCCCCCGGGCGACAGGCGCATCAGCGTCAGCGCCTTCACCGGCAGCGGCTCCTCGCACAGCGCCGTCAGGTCCGCCGTGCCCGGCACCTCCCGTACGGCCGCCTCCAACGCCGCCCGCAGCCCCTCCCGGCTCCCCGTGAGGCCCGCCAGCGCGCCCGCCACCAGCGAACCGAACAGCTTGCGCCGCAGCGCCCGCACGTCGTCGGTGAGGATCCGCTCCGGCAGCCGCGGCCGCGGCAGACCGTGCCGGGCCAGCCGGGCCGGGCTGACCCGGATGTCGGCGAGATCCCGGTAGACCAGCCGCAGCGGGTCCCCCGAGGCCGACAGCACGACCAGCAGGTTCTGCCCGTGCGCCTCCAGCGCCACGCCCAGCTCCAGCAGCCGCAGCCCGGCGGTGAGCGCGAGCCGCGCGAACCGCGCCGGCCAGCCGGCCGACGCGGGCAGTCCGGTGGCGGCGAGGGCGGCCACCGGGACGACGTGCTCACCCGGCCCCGCGTGGACGGCGGGCGACTCGCGCACCACGGCCGCGAGGTCGGGGGAGCGGGCGGTGACCGCGCCCAGCGTGCGGGTCGTGCGCAGCAGGCCGTCCGTGTGGTCCGCCAGCGCCTCCCCGAACGCCGACAGGGCCGCGGAGGAGGTGACCGACCCGACGGAGATGTCCCGCACCGAGGACGTCAGCCGGGCGCTCACCGCGGTCTTCACGTGCGGCCCGCCGGGCAGCGCGAGCGTGCGCAGCGACATCAGCGGATGCGCCGCGAGCCCCTCCTCGCACGACCGCTTCAGCACGTGCCGCGCCTGCCACGGGTGCACCGGGATCACCAGCCGCCCGGCGTCCCGCAGCGCGGACGGCCACACCCCCGAGACCAGGCACTCGCCGGCCGGCACCGGCAGCAGCCCCAGCCGCACCGCGGGCGGCCGGTGCTCCGGCGCGTACGCCAGCTGCTCGGCCACCGAGAAGCCCGGCCGGGAACGGCAGTTGGGATGGTACGGGTGCCCGTCGACCACCCGCTGCTCCCACTCCCAGTCGTGCGCGGGCCACTCGTCCGGGTGATCGCCGGCCGGTTCCTGCCCGGCCCGGGACAGCGCCAACGACGCCGTGCTGTGGTCGAGTTCGGCGGCGAAGCCCTCACCGTGCGGCACCGCGAGGTCCGTCATCAGCCGCGCGGGATCGTCGTGCACCCGTCCGGCGCCGGCCGCCCCGTCCAGCCGCACGGCGCCCACGTACGCGTCGGTCGCGTACGGGTCGGGCCGCGGGCCGTGCAGGCGGCGGCCGTCGGCCAGGTGCAGCGTCAGGCCCTCCCGGCCCGGCTCGCGGCGCGTGATCCAGGGCAGCGGCTCGTGGGCGAGCGCCCGCCACAGCCGGGTCAGCACGGCCGCGCGGGCGCCGGGCAGGGCGGCCGCGAACCGCGGGCCGAGCGCGGGGCGCACGGTGGCGAGCTCGGCGGCCAGCTCGGCCGCGGCGGCGGGGGGACGGTGCACGGGCGGGCTCCTCGGGTGCGCACGGGTCGTCGTGGGGGGCCGCGACGACCGCGATACTGATCGTCTCCGCCCGAATGAACCGTAGGGAACGAGGACGACGCGTGGACCTCATCCCCCCGCCCGCCGGGGCCGTGGCGCCGACCGACCGCACCGTGCCCGGGGGCGTCGACGGCCTCGCCGACGCCCACGCGGCCGCGCCGCTGCTGAACTGCCTGCTGCGGGAGGTGGCCGAACCGCTGCCGGAGCGGGGCGGGCGGCCCGTGTACCGGCTGCCCTCCGGCCGCCCGCTGCGCGTCAGCGGCGTCCGCCGCCCCGCCGAGCCGGAGGTGCGCACGGCCGGCGCCTGGCACCGCCTCGACCACCGCGGTCTGGTCGCCCTGGTCGCCGAGGAACTGCGCCGGCACACCGGCCTCGCCAACCACGAGCTCCCCGCCGAGATGCTCGCGAGCAGGGACGCGGTGGCCGCCCTGCTCACCGCACGCGCGCGTGCCGTCCCGCCGGACGACCCGTACCTGCGCTCCGAGCAGTCCCTCGTCACCGGCCATCCCCACCACCCCGCCCCCAAGGCGCGCGGCGACGGCCCCGCCGCCGGCTGGCTGCCGTACGCCCCGGAGGCGCACGCCCGCTTCCCGCTCGTCCTCCTCGGCCTGCGCGCGGACCTGGCCGTCGAGGAGGGCGACACCTCCGCGCTGGACGCCCTCGGCGAGGCCCCGGCCGGCTACCGGCTGCTGCCCGCCCACCCCTGGCAGCTCGACCTGGCGCGCCGCGCCCTCGCGCCGGCCTTCGCGGACGGGCGCCTGGTCCGGCTCGGCGCCACCGCGTTCGAGGCCTGGCCCACGGCCGCCGTGCGCACGGTGTACGCCCCCGAACGGGACCTGTTCCTGAAGTTCAGCCTCGACGTGCGCATCACCAACGACATCCGCCGGCTGTGGCGCCACGACCTGCTGAGGCTCCGCCGGACCGACGCGGCGGTCACGCGCGCCTTCGCACGGGCCGGCGGCCGCGCCGCCTGGCTCGGCGACCGCGGCTGGCGGACCGCCGCGTTCGCCTTCGAGGAGCTGGCCGTCGTGGTCCGCGACGGCCTGCGCGGCCACCTCCTGCCCGGCGCCACCCCGCTGCTCGCCGCGAGCCTCGTGGAGGGCCGCCCCGACGGGTCGGCCGGCCCCCTGTCCGGCGTGGCGGACCCGGCGGCCTGGTGGGAGGCGTACCTCGCCGCCGTCGTGCCGCCGGCGCTGGCGGCCTTCGCCGGCCACGGCGTCGTCCTGGAGGCCCACCTCCAGAACACGCTGGTCGCCGTGGACGCCGGCGGCACGCCGGTGCAGGCCCTGTTCCGGGACGCGGAGGGCGTCAAGCTGCTGCCGGACGTGCCCCGCGCCGCCGGCTGGGAGCGGCTCGTGTACTGCCTGGTCGTCAACCACCTCGCCGAGGTCGCCGCCGCCCTGGCCGAACGGCGCCCCGGCTGGGACCCGTGGCCCGCCGTCCGCCGCGAGCTGGCCCGCCACGACCTCCCCGAGGCCCGCGCCCTGCTCACCGCGCCCACGCTGCCCGGCAAGACGAACCTCCTGCTGCGCTGGACCGGTGCGGACGGCGCCGACGCCCGCTACCTGCCCCTGCCCAACCCCCTGGCCCGCCCCTGAACCACCCCGCCCGGGCCGAGACACGGCCGGGGAGCCCGCACCCCCGGAGAGGCGGCACCGGATCGCCCCGGCGCACGGCGCACTGTGCGCGGTGCGGAAGGACGACGGCCACCGGCACACCTGCGCACGCACGTGTGCACGCACGCCGCGCGCCTCCGGGGGCGTCCCGCCCCGCGGCCCCCGGGCGGTGCAGGGCCCCCGGGTGACGGCCCGCGCTCGTGAACCGGGGGCACGATCCGCCGGCGTGACCCGCGGACCGTCCGGCCGACACGGCGTCGACCGGACCGGGCGCATCCATGACCGCCCGGCGCCCGGAAGAGATGCTGAAGACAGCAGACTCGTCGACCTCGTGGGCCCGGAGTGAGCATGGACATCGGCGGTGCGCGGACCGGACACGTCCGCCGTCGGACGGCGGGCGCGGCGAACCGGCGCCCCGCACACCCCGCCACCGACCCCGAGGTGGTCGTCCTCGGCGGCGGCGCGGCCGGCCTCGGCCTCGCCCACCGGCTGACGGAGACCGGCTCCACCACGGTGACCGTCGTGGAACCGCCCGACGGCCCGGCACGCCCGCCCGAGCGCACCTGGTGCTACTGGGAACGGGGCGCCGGCGACTTCGACGAGGCGGTCACCGCCTCCTGGTCCCGGCTGCGCGTCCACGGCGCCGACGGCGAGGAGATCACCGTCGACCCGGCGCCGCTGCGCTACCGCATGCTGCGCTCCACGGCCTTCGAACGGCTGGTGCACTCCCGGCTGGCCGCGTCCCCCGGCGGGCGGATCCTGCGCGCGACGGCGGACACGGTGCGCGACGTGCCCGGCGGAGCGGAGGTCCGCTGCACGACGCCGGACGGACGGACGCTGACGCTGCGCGCCCGCCACGTGTTCGACTCCCGCCCGCTGCCCGCGCTGCCCCCGGCCCGGACCCACCTGGTGCAGCACTTCCGCGGCTGGTTCGTGCGCACGGACACGGACCGCTTCGATCCCGCGGTCGCCGACCTGATGGACTTCCGGGTGCCGCAGCCGGACCACGGGCTCGCCTTCGGCTACGTCCTGCCGCTGGCCCCCGACCGGGCGCTCGTGGAGTACACCCGGTTCTCCCGGACGCCGCTGACCACCGCCGCCTACGAGGCGGCGCTCGCCCACTACAGCCGCGAGATCCTGCGCCTCGGCGCGTTCACCGTGGAAGCCGCGGAGCAGGGCGCGATCCCCATGACCGACGCGCGCTTCCCCCGGCGGGCCGGCCCCGCCGTCTTCCGCATCGGGACGGCGGGCGGCGCCACCCGCCCGGCCACCGGCTACACCTTCGCCGCCGCGCAGCGGCAGAGCAGGGCCATCGCCGCCGCCCTGCGGGACGGGCGGGGCACGGTGCCCGCACCCCACGGGCGGCGGGCCCTGGCCATGGACGCCGTCCTGCTGCGGGCCCTGGACACCGGACGTGTCGACGGCCCCGACTTCTTCACCCGCCTGTTCCGGCACACGCCCCCGGAACGCCTGCTGCGCTTCCTCGACGGCGCCACCTCGCCCCGGGAGGAGTGGGGCATCGGACGGCGCACCCCCGTCGGGCCCATGCTGCGCACCGCGATCGAACTCCCCTTCCTGCCCCGCCGCCCCGCCCCAGCCATCGGAGAGAACCCCTCATGACCCTGCTGCGCGACCACGAACTGGCACGCGCCTTCGACCACGCCTCGCACACCTACGACCGCCTCACGGCCCTCAACCCCGGCTACCGCACCGACCTGCTCCGCTCGGCCCGCCGGCTGCGGCTGCCCGCCGACGGAGCCGGACTGCACGTCCTCGACCTCGGCTGCGGCACCGGCGCCTCCACCCGGGCCCTGCTGCGGGCCGTGCCACGCGCCAGGATCACCGCCGTCGACGCCTCCGCGGGCATGCTGCGGCGTGCCCGGGCCAAACGGTGGCCCGCGCAGGTGCGCTTCCTGCACCGGACCGCCGAGGACGCGGCCACGGCCGGCGACGGCCCGTACGACGCGGTGTTCGCCGCCTACCTGCTGCGCAACGTCACCGACCCGGACCGGCTCCTCGCGGCCGTCCGGGGCCTGCTGCGGCCGGGCGGACGCCTCGCCGTCCACGAGTACAGCCTCAGCGGCTCGCCGGTGCACCGCGCCCTGTGGACGGCCGTCTGCCGGGGGATCGTCGTCCCGGCGGGCACGCTCGGCGGCGACCGCGCCCTGTACCACCACCTGTGGCGCAGCGTCCTCGCCTTCGACACCGCCCCCGCCTTCACCGGCCGCCTCGCGCGCGCGGGCTTCACCGGGGTGCGGGCCGTCCCCGTCGCCGGCTGGCAGACCGGCATCGTGCACACCTTCCTCGCCTCCAACGGCGCCGTCGCCGCGGGGGAGGGAGCCCGGTGAACGCCCGCGCGCGCACGGCGCACCGGCGGGGCCGCGACCGCAAGGCCGAGGTGGTGGTGCCCGCGCCGGGCCGGGACCGGTTCGGGCGGGCGGACGCGCCGCGCGTCGCCGTCGTCGGCGGCGGGATCGCCGGTCTCGCCGCGGCCACCCTGCTGGCCGAACGCGGCGCCCGCGTGACCCTCTACGAGGCGCAGGACACGCTCGGCGGCCGCCTCGCCGGCCACCGCACCCGCCTGGCCGACGGCTCCGTGGTGACCATGAGCCGCGGATTCCACGCCTTCTTCCGCCAGTACTACAACCTGCGCGGCCTGCTGCGGCGGACCGACCCCGGCCTCGAACGGCTCACCCCGCTCCCCGACTACCCCCTGCGGCACAGCGGCGGCCTGACCGACAGCTTCGCCCGGGTGCCGCGGACCCCGCCGTTCAGCGCGCTCGGATTCGTCGCCCTGAGCCCCACCTTCGGCTGGCGGGACCTGGCGGCCATGGACGCCCGGGCGGCGCTCCCGCTGCTCGACGTCCGGGTGCCCGAGGTCTACGCACGCCACGACGGCGTCAGCGCCGCCCGTTTCCTGGAACGCGTCCGCTTCCCCGAGGCCGCCCACCACCTGGCGTTCGAGGTCTTCTCGCGCAGCTTCTTCGCCGACCCGCGCGAACTGTCCGCCGCGGAACTGCTGCTGATGTTCCACATCTACTTCCTCGGTTCCGCCGAGGGCCTGCTCTTCGACGTGCCGAACGACCCCTTCCCGCAGGCGCTCTGGGAGCCGCTCGGCGACTACCTCCGGCGTCACGGCACGGTCGTGCGCACCGGCACCCCCGTGCACGGCGTCCGTCCGCACGACGGCACGGGAGCGGAGGTGCGCACCGACGCCGGCGCGGACCGCCACGACGCGGCCGTGCTCGCCCTCGACCCCGGGGCCCTGCGCGAGGTCGTCGCCGCGTCGCCCGGCCTGGGCACCGCCGCCTGGCGCGAGGACGTCGCCGCCCTGCGCACCGCCCCGCCGTTCCTCGTCTCCCGGCTCTGGCTGGACCGCCCGGTCCGCGCCGACCGCGCCGGATTCCTCGGCACCAGCGGGTACGGCGGACTGGACAACGTCAGCGTCCTGGAGCGCTATGAGGGCGAGGCCGCCCGCTGGGCCGCCCGCCACCACGGCTCGGTGGTGGAACTGCACGCCTACGCCGTCGACCCCGGCGCGCGCCGGCGGGAGGTGCAGGACATGCTCGTCGACCGGCTGCACCAGGTGTACCCGGAGACGAGCCGGGCGCGCGTGGTCGACGCCCGGCACGAATGGCGGGCGGACTGCCCGCTGTTCCCGGTCGGCTCCCACCACCGGCGCCCCGGGGTGCGCACGCCCCACCCGCGGATCACCCTGGCCGGCGACGCGATCCGCTGCGACCTCCCGGTCGCCCTCATGGAACGCGCCGCCACCACCGGCTTCCTGGCGGCCGGGGCCCTGCTCGCCGCGTGGGGCGTCCGCGGCCAGGTGCTGTGGACGGTCCCCCGGGCCGGCCGCAGCGCCGTACTGCGGGCACTCGGCGCCCTCGCGGGACGCCGCGCGCACCCTTAGCGCTCAGCCGGGGAACCGTCCGGTGCTGCGCAGCGCCCAGCGGCGTTCGGCGTAGGCGAGGTCGTCGCGCCACAGGCGTCCCGCCGTACGCCGCATCAGCGGGCGCAGCACCGGGGCGGCGGCCCGGGCCACCGCGAAGCCGCGCCGGTCCGACGTGGCGACGACCGCCTCGACCACGGCGGTCCGGGGCTGCCGCGACGCCTCACCGGTCAGCGGCGTGGCGTGCGTCTCCACCACGGACGTCACCCCCTCGCCGTCGGTGATGCGCATGACGACCGTGCGCGGCTCCGGAGCGGTGAACTCGGCCCGCACCGGCACCACCAGACGCCTCGTCGCCCGGAAGGAGACGTCGACGACGAAGGCGTCGTCGTCCTCGCCGCGCGGCTCCCGCGCCACCGTCAGGTCGACGAACGAGTACGGGTGGAACCACGAGCCGTGCCACGGGTCGAGCCGGTTGGCGACGACGTCCTGCGGCTCGCACCGCCCCACCGCCGTGAACACGGCGTCCACCCCGCTGCCCGCCGCCGGACGCGCCGGCACCACGGGGCGCTCCGAGGGCGCCTCGCCGCCGACCGCGTCCAGCCGCACCCACACCAGGACCCCGTCGTCGTGGACGGGGTACGGACTCCAGCCGGCGGCCGGCGCGTCGCCGTCCAGCGCCAGCCCGTGCCAGTGGCACACCAGCGTGCCGCACACCACCCGGCTCTCGCGCAGGGGGGCGCCGAGGTGCGGGCAGGCGCCCGGACCCGCGCGCAGTTCCCCGTCCCCCGAGCGCCACAGCACGACCTCGACGCCGCCCACGGTCCTGCCGTACGGGCGCGTGCCGGTGCGGACGTCCCGGGAGGCGCCGACGACGAACCAGTTGCCGGAGGGACGCGCGACGGCCCGCTTCAGGGCGTCGGCGACGAGCGCCGGCCGCGCCTGCCGCCAGGTCGGCTCCTGCGCCGCCCACCGGGGGCCGCGGCGCCGCCGCCGCAGCGGCGGTGTCCAGCGCGCCCCGTCCGCACGTCCGCTCACCGTCCGGCTCCCTTCGGTTCGAGCGCCGCGCCGTCCGGGACGGGATCGGCGGGCAGACGGCGGGCACGCCACCGGGCGGCCACGACCTGCGCGACTCCGGCCGCCGCCGTGGCCGCCCGCCGGCCGCGGGGGACCACCGCGCGGCGGTGCAGCACCGCGTAGTCGTCGTGCGCGATCGCGTCGAGGATGCCGCCGTACAGCAGGAACGCGGTGCGGATGCAGGGCCGCACCCGCGGGTCGAGCATGGCGACGCCCGGCTCCGCCGCGCGGTACACGTCCCTGGTCATGGCCTCGGCGGCGACGAGCGCCGCGCGGATCCGCGGGTCGCGGCGTCCGGTGCGGCGGCTCCACTCCAGCAGGGGCCGGTCCACGCCGTGGGCGGCGAGCAGGTCCGCGGGGAGGTAGATCCGGCCGCGGTCCAGGTCCTCGCCCACGTCCCGCAGGAAGTTGGTGAGCTGGAAGGCCACCCCGAGGGCCGCCGCGCACGGCGCCGCCTCCGCGCGGGGCACGACCGTCCCGAGGACCGGCAGCATCTGCAGGCCGATCACCGCCGCCGAACCGTGCATGTAGGCCCGCAGGTCGGCGTAGGTCGGATAGTCGGTGACGGTCAGGTCGGCGCGCATCGAGGCCAGGAAGTCGGCGAACAGCGCGGGCTCGATGCCGTACCGGTCGGCGGTGTCGGCCACGGCGCGGACCACGGGTTCCTCCCCGCCGCCCGTGCGCAGCCCGTGCGCGAGGTCGTCCTCCAGGCGTTTCAGCAGCCGGTCGCGCTCGCCGGGCGCGCCGCGCCGGCCGAGGTCGTCGACGATGTCGTCCGCCCAGCGGGCGAAGCCGTACAGGGCGTGCACGGCCGAGCGGCGTTCCAGGGGCAGCAGCCGGGTGGCCAGGAAGTAGGTCCGGCCGTGGCGGGCGTTGAGCCGCCGGCACAGGGCGTAGGCGGCGCGCAGCGCGGGATCGGTGATCCGGGCGGCGTCCAGTTCACGACGGGTCATCGGCACCTGCCCCGGCCGGGGTGGACGCGGCACGGGCGGCGGCCGGCGCCGGCCGCCGGCGGGGGGCGCGGCCGCCGGTGATCCGGGCGGCGGCGAGTTTGCCGCTGATGAGCACCGTCGGGACGCCGACGCCCGGGGTGGTCCCGCAGCCGGCCAGCACGGCGTTCTCCAGCCCCCGGACCAGGTTGCGGGGGCGGAAGGGCCCGGTCTGGGCGAACGTGTGGGAGACCGAGAAGGGGGTGCCCGCCGCGTGACCTCGTGCCGCCCAGTCCAGCGGGGTCACCAGCAACTCGGTCTCGACGCTGTCCGCGAACCCGTCGAGGCCCCGCCGTTCCAGCTCGGCGACGAGGCGGTCGCGGTAGCGGGGGCCCAGGTCCCGCCAGGCGGCCGCGGACGGCCCGACGGTGGTGTTCGGACAGGGGGCCAGGACGTAGTGCAGGTGGCGGCCCGGCGGCGCCAGGGTGGTGTCGTGGGCCGTCGGGCGGGTGATCAGCAGCGACGGGTCGCTCATCAGCGCCCCCGTGCGGGTCAGCTCGTCGAACGTGTCCTCCCAGGCCGTCCCGAAGGACAGGGTGTGGTGCGCGAGGGCGGGCCAGGTGCGGTCGGTGCCGGCGTGCAGGACCACCGCCGACGGCGAGTGGCGCAGCGGCACGGGGCGCCGGGGGGCCCGCCCCAGGAGCCGGTGGGCGGCCGGCAGGTCGCACGTCAGCACGACCGCGTCGCAGGCGATCCGCTCGCCCGACGCCAGCCGTACGGCCCGCACCCGGCCGGCCGAGCGCTCCAGCGCGCTCACCTCGGCCGACCAGCGCAGCTCGGCGCCGGCGCCGGACGCCGCGTCCGCCATGGCGCGGGGCAGCGCGTGCATCCCGCCCTTGGGGAACCAGACGCCGGCCACCGTGTCCATGTAGGCGATCACCGCGTAGGCCGCGAGGGCCCGGGCGGGGGCGACCCCGGCGTACAGGGCCTGGAAGGAGAAGACACGGCGCAGGCGCGGGTCGGAGAGGAAGCGGCCGATGCGGTCGTCGAGCCGACCGAAGCCGCCCAGCGCCGCCAGCCGCGCCAGGTCCGGGTGCAGCAGCTGCAGGGGCGAGTCGAAGTTGGCGTCGATGAAGCGGCGCATCTGCGCCCGGTACAGCCGCTCCAGCCAGCTGCGCAGCTCGCGGTAGCCCGCGGCCTGGGCCGGACCGGCGAAGCGCCGCACCTCCGCCTCCATCGCCTCGCCGTCGGTGTGCACGTCGAGCGAGGTGCCGTCCGCGAAGCACGCCCGGTAGGCGGGGTGCAGGGCCACCAGCTCGACGCGCCGGGCGAGGCTGTCGCCGACGGCCGCGAACGCCTCGTCGGCCAGGTGCGGCATGGTCAGGACCGTGGGACCGGTGTCCAGCCGGTAGCCGCCGAGCCGGACCGTGCCGGCCCGGCCGCCCGGACCGTCGTCCCGTTCGACGACCGTGACCCGGCGGCCGGCGCCCAGCAGGTGGAGGGCACAGGCGAGACCGGACAGGCCGGCGCCGACCACGACGACATGGTCGGTCGGCCCGGCCACCGTCCTCACGCGTCCTCCTTCGCGCGGTCCGCGCGGACGCCCGACGCCCGTTCGACGAGCGAGGCGAACTCCCGCCGTACGGCGGGAGCCGCGCCGGTCCGCGCGAAGTGCCGCACGCTGCCGGCGGCCAGCTCAGCGATCTTCGACTCGACCAGCGGGCGGGCCCCGGTCCGCTCCAGGGCCGCCCGCATCCGCTCCACGGCGTCGTCCGACCGGGGGGCGGCGCCGGGGGAGAGCGCCGCGACGGCCTCCTCGTCCCCGGAGGCGCCGGCGAGCCGCAGGGCGACGGCGAGCAGGTAGGTGAGCTTGCGGGTCCGCAGGTCGTCGCCGACGGGTTTGCCGGTCAGCGCCGGTTCGCCGAAGACCCCGAGGAGGTCGTCGCGGAGCTGGAAGGCCAGCCCCGCGCACCGGCCGGCGCGGCGCAGCGCGGCGGTCGTGCACGCGTCGGCGCCGGCCAGCGACGCGCCCAGGGCCAGGGGCCGCTCGACCGTGTACAGGGCGCTCTTCAGCGTGGCGATGGCCAGCGCCTCGTCGACGCCGGACGCGCCGGTCGCCTGCGCGTGGATGTCGCGGTACTGTCCGGCGACCATCTCGCCGCGCATCGCCCGCCACTCCTGGTACAGCCGCGGGCCGTGCGGCGAGCCGAGCGCCGTCTCCGTCAGCAGGTCGTCCGCCCACGCCAGGGCCAGGTCGCCGGCCAGCACCGCGACGGAGGTCGCGAACGACCGCGGTGAGCCGGTCATCCCCGCGGCCCGGTGCATCCGGGCCAGGTCCACGTGCATCGCCGGCCCGCCCCTGCGCAGCGCGGACCCGTCCATGACGTCGTCGTGCGTCAGGGCACAGGCCTGGACGAGCTCCAGGGCGGCTCCGGTGCGCAGGACGGCCGTGGCGTCGCCCGAGCCGCCCGCGGCCCGCCATCCGCACCACGCGAACGCGGTGCGCAGTCGCTTGCCGCCGCGCCGGACGAAGGCGGTGACGCGGCCGGCCACGTCGCGGGCGAACACCGGGTCCACCTCACGGGCCCGCGACAGCTGTGCGTCGAGGACCTCCTCGAGCACCGTCTCGACGGCCCTGTCGGCGCCGGGAGCGGTGAGCGGCTGGTCGACGAGTTCGGCCGGTTCGGCCACCGCCGGCCTCGATCCAGGCATGCGCAACCCTTTCTCCCTCTCGGACACCTGTACACCGGTGCTTCCGCGGAACCGCTCGGTGCGGATGCGCTGATTCCTGCCCGGCGGCGGGGGTTTCCGGCGCACCGTTCACTCCTGTGCGCCACGGCGGGTGCGCCCGACGGCGCCGTGTCACCGCGGGCGCGCGCTCGTCGGCGGCCTTCCGCGGGCCCGGTGGGGCGCCCGGGCCACCGGGCGAAGCGCGGACCGCGCCGCCCGGCGCAGCCGGACGAGGCGCTCTGCCCGGCCGGGCGGCGGGTGAGGGTCCGAGGGGGGACCCCGGCCGGCGCGCGTGCCTCCGGGCGGAAGGGGCGCGGGGACGACCCCGGCGGGGACGGCGCGCACCCCGCCGGACGTGCGGCGGGCCACCGTGGCGCAGCACGTCCGGGTCGTCGGCGCCGTCCGCCCCGGCGACCGTGCCGAGCGTCGTGCGGGACGGTCTTGACGTGATCGGGGAGGGCCCATAGTTTGATGTTTTGCGAACCATCGAATTCACTTGCCCGACACGTCAGTTGCCGAGGAGAGACGTTGGACCGCTACGGAGTGACGATCCCGCTCGGCACCGTCCCGCTGTCCGAGCTCCGGCCGGTCCTGGAGGAGTTGCCCGACCTCGGCTACACCGACGCCTGGACCGGCGAGGCCGCCGGGTACGACGGGTTCACCCCGCTCGCGCTCGCCGCCGCCTGGGCGCCGGGGCTACGGCTGGGCACGGGGGTGGTGCCGGTGCAGACGCGCGGCCCCGCGCTGCTCGCCATGACCGTCGCCACGCTCGCCGAGGCCGCGCCCGGCCGGGTCGTCGTCGGCGTCGGCTCCTCCGGCCCCCCGTTCGTCACCCGCATCAACGGCATCCCCTTCGAACGGCCGTACCGCCGGGTGCAGGACACCGTGCGCTTCCTGCGGGCCGCGCTGGCGGGAGAGTTCGTCTCCGGGCGCTTCGACTCCTACGACATCGAGGGGTTCCGGCTCGCCTCCGCGCCCCGGCCCGCGCCCCCGGTGATGATCGGCGCCCTCGGACCGCGGATGCTGCGGCTGGCCGGACGCGAGACGGACGGGCTCGTCACCAACTTCCTCACGGTGGACGACGTGCCACGCGTGATCGACGCGATGGGACCCGAGGGCAAGGCCAAGGAGGTCGTGGCGCGGCTCTTCGTCTGCCCCACCCGGGACACCGCGTACGCCCGCGAGCAGGGCCGCGCGATGCTGGCCGGGATCCTCAACGCCCGCACCTACTCCGCGTTCCACGACTGGCTCGGCCGGGGCGACGAGCTCGCCGCCACGCACCGCGCCTGGGCGGCGGGCGACTTCCGGGGCGCCGGAGCGGCCGTACCGGAGTGGCTGGTGGACGAACTCCTCGTCCACGGCGACCCGCAGGAGTGCAGGGAACACATCGCGCGCTACCGGGACGCCGGGGTGACCACGCCGCTGCTCGCCGTCGTCCCCGCCCCCGAGTTCGGCGCCGGACCCGAGGGCATGGCCCGCGCGCTGCGGGCGCTGGCGCCCCGCTCCTGAGCCGGCCCGGCTCACTTCACGTCGAGGATCTTCGCCACCAGCCGGGCCAGGGTCTTGCGCTCGGCCGGGGTGAGGGCCTGGAACGCGTGGTCCAGGAGCTGCGGCACGCCGCTCTCCACCTCGGCGAGCGCCACCAGACCCTCCGGGGTCAGCGTGATCGCGTTGGCCCGGCGGTCCTTGGGGTGCCGCTCGCGGCGGACGAGCCCCGAGTCCTCCAGGCCGTCGATGCAGCCCACCATGACACTGCGGTCGATGCGCAGCTGCTCGCTCAGCTCCTGTTGCGAACACGGGCCCACATCGCTCAGCATCTTCAGCACCAGGTGCTGGGCCGCCGTGACGTTGTACTCCGTGAACTCGGCGTCGACGGCCCGCGCCACGACCGTGGTGGCCCGGCACAGGGCGATGTCCGGACGCGCCATGGCCAGTGTGGCGAAGTACCGCTGGCGGGCGGTGTCCTCGACATCCCGGCTCGGTGAGGTGCGGCGGGTACGCGGCGGGTTGGTGGTCATCGGCTCCCTCGTCCCTAGCACATCCTGGACGCCGTAGGACGAGCCAAGAATGTTTTTCCCACTACTTTCCTTGAACCAACTGTAACGGGTTCATGTGACCGACACATACCGGAAGGTTCACGGGGTGCCGGCGCGCCAGGATCCGCGGACGGAACCGGAGCCGGCGCGGGCCGCGAGCACGGCGGGCCGGGGCACGCCCGATCCGCGCCCCGACCCGTCCGGTCACCGCCTCGCGGCCGTCACCACTCCACGGGCAGCGCCCTCGGGCGCAGGGTCAGCAGTCCGCCCAGCCACTCCACCTGCTCCGGCGCCACGGCGAGCCGCAGCGAGGGCAGCCGCCGGGCGAGCGTGCCGAACGCGGCCTGGAGCTCCACGCGCGCGACCCCGGCTCCCGGGCAGTAGTGGTGGCCCTGCCCGAAGGCGAGGTGGGCGACGTCGGTACGGGCGAGATCCAGCGTCTCGGGGTCGGAGACGTGGCGCACGTCCCGGCCGGCCGCGTGCATCACCGGGATGACGCCTTCGCCCTTGGCGACCTTGGTGCCCGCCAGCTCCACCTCCTCGGTGGCGATCCGCATGAAGCCGATCTCGGACGGGGGCGCGTAGCGCAGCAGTTCCTCGGTGGCGCCCGGCAGCAGTTCGGGCTCGTCGACGAGGCGCTGCCACTGCTCGGGGTGGCGCAGCAGCTGGAACAGGGCGCGCGAGATGGCGCTGACGGTGGTGTCGTGGCCCGCGACCAGCAGGTTGATGCCGAGCCACACCAGCTCGCGCTCGTTGAGCCGGTCGTCGTCGTCCCGGGCGCTGATCAGGGTGCTCAGCAGATCGTCGCCGGGCTGCTCGCGGTGTCTGGCGACGAGTCCCGCGACGTACGCGGCGGACTCCTCGCGCGCGGAGAGCCGTTCCTCGGGGGTGTGCGCGGTGATGCTGACCAGCCGGTCGGTCCAGGTCTGGAGCTTCTCGCGGTCCTCGACGGGGGCGCCGACCATCTCGCAGATGACCCAGACCGGCAGCACGGCCGCGAAGTCGTGGTGCAGGTCCGCCGGGCGCGGGCCTTCGATCAGCCGGTCGATCAGTTCGTCGGCGATCTCGACGATCCTGGCCCGCCACAGCTCGGCCTTGCGCGGGGTGAAGGCGGGGGAGATCAGCCGGCGCAGCCGGGAGTGGTCGGGGCCCTCCTGGTTGAGGAGGTTGTAGGGGTTGTCCGAGAAGTCCTCCCCGCTGACGGTGCGCACGGCCCCGGGGTCGCGCAGCGCGGCCCGCGACAGGCGGCGGTCGGACATCGCGGCGACCACCTCGTCGTAGCCGGTCACCATCCACGCGGTGTCGCCGCTGGGCAGCCTCACGCGGGTGACCGGGCACTTGGCGCGCAGCTCGGAGTACTCCTCGGGGGGCTCGCCGAGCGGACCGAGGGGGAACGGGTACTGGGGGAGCGTGTCGTCGGCCATGGCGGCGGTTCCCTTTCAGACGGTCGGGGTGGACGTGGCCTTCGAGGCCGGGGGAGCCGGGAGGGGCGCGGGTGCGGACCGGGAGCGGCCGAAGCGGCGCATCGCGGGGCGTTCGACCAGGACGTGCAGGGCCCACGACAGCAGCAGGGACAGCGCGAACGCGGCCACGAGCAGACCGATCGCGCTCGGTGCGGACCAGGCGCGGCCGGAGCCGAGCAGACGGTGGCCGTGCTGGAGGAGCAGCCGGTGGACGAGGTAGAAGGCGAAGGACCACTCGCCGAGGCGGACGGCGGCCGGGTGGGCGAGCAGCGATCCCTCGCCCCGTGCGTCGCGCTGGGCGACGGCCGCGATGAGCAGGCCGAGGGGGAGCACGGTCACGCTGGTCAGGCCGTACAGGAAGGGCAGCCGCAACGAGACGGCGTACGCGATGAGGACCAGTGCGGCGGCGGGCAGCACGGGGACCGGGATCCTGCGGCCGGACAGCAGGATGCGGGCCAGCAGGACGCCGAGGAGGAATTCGAGCAGGCGGCCCACCGGAAGGACGTAGACGAACCAGAACTGCCGGACGGAGCCGGAGCCGAACGGCAGCGGCGGGGTGGACGGCAGCAGCTCCGAGACGACCGGGAGCAGCGGGACGAGCAGGGCCGTGACCAGCGCCCACACCCACAGGCGGGCGGGGTCGACGCGCCGTACGAGGCGCAGCAGGAACGGGAAGAGGAGGTAGAAGAAGACCTCGCAGGACAGCGACCAGCTGACGTCGTTGAGGTTCGAGAAGACCGCGCGGTCGGGGAACCAGGTGTGCACCAGGAGGAGGTTGGGGACCGCCTGGTAGGCGGTGGCGGGGGTGCCGGCGGCGGCCAGCAGGAGCAGGGCGGCGGCCCAGGTGACGACGTGCAGCGGGTAGACCTTGGCGGCGCGTCGGCGCCAGAAGGCGGGCGCGGTGTCCTGCGGGCGGGCGGACCAGGTCAGGACGAAGCCGCTGAGGACGAAGAAGAAGCTCACGCCGAGCCAGCCGGCGTTGGCCACGGCGTCCGCGTAGTTCTTCCGGAGGCCGGCGTCGGCGAAGGGGGCCTCCAGGGAGGCGTGGAAGGCGAAGACGAACAGAACGGCGACGAAGCGCAGGCCCGTCAGCGACGGGAGCCGGGAGAGGCCGGGTGACCTGCGCGGATCCGTGGTCATGAAGGCGCTCCGGATCTAGAAGCCAATATTCCAATGTTCGCTAATAATCGAATCATAGGTCGAACTGGTCCCTCCCGTGAACGAGTCGGCCCTTCCGGGGGCGGGGTGAGGGGGGTACCGGAGCCGCCGCGGCGGCGGGCCCCGGCGGCCCGTTCCCAGGGATGTCTCACGCCGCGTTCTCGAGGGTCTGGCGGGCGTGGGCGACCGCCTGCAGGCGGCTCTTCACCCCGAGTTTCCGCAGGATGTTGGAAACGTGGAACTTGACCGTCTTCTGGCTCAGGCAACAGGCCTCGGCTATCTCCGCGTTGGAGCGTCCCGCCGTGATGTGGGAGAAGATCTCCCGCTCGCGGGCGGTGAGGCGCTCCAGCGGCGAGGCGGTTCCGGGGGTGAAGAACGGCAGGTGCGGCAGGATGCCGTCGATGATGCGGACCGCGATGCCGTGCGGCAGGAAGACCTCGTCCCGCGCGGTCGACTGCACCGCGCCCACCAGGTCGTCCAGCGGTGCGTCGTGGCAGACGAAGGCGCGCACGCCGAGCTGGAGATAGGCGACGATCCGCTCGATCAGCGGGTCGCGCATGACCAGCACCACCCCGGCCGGCTGCCGGGCGGGGGCCGCGACCCGGCGCGGGCTCACGGCCGCCAGCACGTCCTCGGGTGCTAAGTGGGGTCGGTCCTCGGCGAGCAGGACGTCGGCCTGCGGCCGGGCGTCGCGCCCGTCCGGCCCGGGTCGCGGCCGGCCGACCAGGCGGATGCCCGGCGCCGAGTCGAGGGCCGCGGCGATCCCGGCGGTGAGGATCGACTGGGTTTTCGGAGTGGCCACGTGGATGGCTGTGGTGATGTGGTTGCTCGTGTCGCAGTCGATCATGATTCCCCCTGTGGATGACTACATGGAGCGTCGACGACTACATGGGGCCGCGCACCGGGCGGCAACCGCCCGATGCTATCCCGATAACCGTTTGCGCTTCAATGATTTCCAGCCAGACATATTTCTGTAACAAGCGCATCCACAGCCCCACACCTCCTGGACTTTGGTCGGGGTGGAGAACTGGTCGGGCGGCAGAAGCCCGGGGCGCGGCCGATCACCGAGGCTGGGTGTATGCCGAATCGAATCACGCCGGAGGTTCTCCCGTGACTGCCCCGACCGTGACCGCCCCGGCTCACGGCGCGGAAATCCCGCTCGACGGCCGCTCCCTCACCCTCCCCGACGTCGTCCGCCTCGCCCGCCCGCCGCAGGGCGGCGCCCCCACGGTCGCCGTCCTCGGTCCCGAGGCCCGCGCCGCGGCCGAGGCCAGCGTGGCGCTGCGGGACCGGCTCATCGCCGACCGCAAACCCGTCTACGGCGTCACCACCGGCTTCGGGGACAGCGTCACCAGCCAGATCAGCCCCGAGCGCGCCGCCCACCTGCAACGCAACCTCATCCGCTACCACCTCAACGGCACCGGCCCCGACGCCGCGCCCGACGTCGTCCGCGCCACCCTCCTGATCCGCGCCAACGCCCTCGCCCGCGGCAACTCCGGGATCCGCCCCGAGGTCATCGACAGCCTGCTGGCCCACCTCGCCTCCGACCTCCTGCCCCGCGTCCCCGAACGCGGCTCGCTCGGCGCCAGCGGCGACCTCGTCCCGCTGTGCTACGTCGCCTCCGTGCTCCTCGGCGACGGCGACGTCCGCTGGGGCAAGCGGACCCTGCCCGCGGCCGAGGCACAGGCCGAGGCCGGGCTCACCCCCCTCACCCTCCAGGCCAAGGAGGGCCTCGCCCTCATCAACGGCACCTCCTTCACCTCGGCGTTCGCCGTCCTCGCCGCGCACGACGCGGCCACCCTCGCCGGCGCCGCCGAGATCGTCACCGCGTTCGTCAGCGAGGCCCTCCGCGGCAACGCCTCCCACTTCGCCGCGTTCCTCCACGAGGCCAAGCCGCACCCCGGCCAGCTCGCCGTCGCCGAGCGCCTGCGCCGTCTCACCGCGGGCTCCCGCCTCTCCACGACGTACGAGGAGATCCTCGCCGCCACCGACCCCCTCACCGGCGACCACCGCCACCTCGAACGCCGCATCCAGGACCACTACTCGGTGCGCTGCGCCCCGCACGTCATCGGCGTCCTGCACGACACCCTCGACTGGGCCGGACGCTGGCTCACCACCGAGATCAACGCCTCCACCGACAACCCCCTCTTCTCCGTCGACGACGAACAGGCCCACCACGGCGGCAACTTCTACGCCGGACACGTCGCCCAGGCCATGGACAGCGTCAAGGTCGCCACCGCGAGCGTCGCCGACCTCCTCGACCGGCAGCTCGCGCTCCTCGTCGACCCCAAGTTCAGCGCCGGCCTGCCCGCCAACCTCGTCCCGCCCTCCCTCGACGGCGAGGCCGGACTCCACCACGGCTTCAAGGGCATGCAGATCGCCGCGTCCGCGATCACCGCCGAAGCCCTGAAGACCGCCAACCCGGCGAGCGTGTTCTCCCGCTCCACCGAGGCGCACAACCAGGACAAGGTGAGCATGGGCACCATCGCCGCCCGGGACGCGCGCACCGTCAACGAACTCACCGGCCAGGTCGCCGCGATCGCCCTCCTCGCCGGCGCCCAGGCCCTCGACCTGCGCGGCGTCGAGCACGCCGCCCCCGCCGTCCGCCGCGTCCACCGCCTGCTGCGCGCCCACGTCCCCTTCACCGACGGCGACCGGCGCATGGACGGCGACATCGCGGCCGTCCACGACCTCATCCTCGACGGCAGTCTGGCCCGCGCGGCCGACCACCCCACCGACAAGGACCCCGATGCTGCTGCTCCGTGAGACCACCGCCGAAGAAGCGCTGCGCGCCGCCGCCCGCGACCACGCCGGACTCGTCCGCGACAGCCACACCGGCGTCGTGGAACCCGCCGCACTCGGCCGGAAGTTCACCGCGACCGTCGAAGCGGCCCTCGGCTCGGGACTCTACGGCCGGGACACCCTCACCGCGGTCGCCGAGAAGGCGCGGCAGGCCGACCCCGAGACCGTCGTCGCCGACCTGCTGCCCCGACTGCCGTTCCTGCCCAAGCAGAGCCTCAGCACCGGCGGCCACAAGGCGTTCACCCGGGACCTGTCGGAGTTCCTGCACTACTACGAGTCCTCCGGCACCACCGGCAACCCCGTCGCCGCGCCCAAGGCCCTCGACGACCTCGTCGTCAACACCATCAACATCGGCGAGCAGTGGGCCCGCATCCTCGACCGCGCCGACCGCGCCCTCATCCTCATCAACGCCCCCTTCGCCCCGGCCGCCTACCAGTTCGAGAAGGTCCTCGAATACCTCCAGGTCCTCTCGCTGCGGCCCTGGGTCGACAACATCACCGGCGACTACACCCGCGTCCTGCGCCTGACCCGGGAACTCGGCGTCAACGTCTTCGTCGGACCGCCCTCCCGGCTCCTGGAGATGGTCCAGTTCGCCTACCGCAACGACGAGCCCGTCCCCGCCTTCGACAAGCTCCTGCTGATGGCCGAACAGACCGGCCCCGGCTTCGTCCGCCACCTCGAACGCCTCACCGGCGCCACCGCCTACGTCGCCGCCTACGGCTCCTCCGAGACCGGCACCACCGCCGTCACCTGCGAGGAGGGCAACCTCCACCTCCAGACGCAGAGCTACGTCCTGGAACTCACCGACGACACCGGCACCCGCTTCGTCGACGGCGGCCCCGACCGGGGCGAACTCGTCGTCACCACCCTCGACATGAGCGCCCGCCCCCTGCTGCGCTACCGCACCGGAGACCTCGTCGAGATCCCCGGCACCCCCTGCCCGTGCGGCGTCGCCACCCCGCTGCTGCGCACCCTCGGCCGCTCCCAGGACCTCATCGCCCTGGAGGGCAACGGCATCCGGCAGAACGACTTCGAGGCCGCCCTGTGGCCCGAGGAGCACACCGGGCCCACCGTCCTCAACTACATGCTCGTCATCCGCGGCCGGGCCGTCGTCTGCCTCGCCACCACCGACGTCACCGTCGACGACGCCTGGACCCGGGCCACCGCCGACCGCGTCGCCCCGCTCTTCGGCGGCTACGAACTCGCCCTGCGGCCCGTGGAGAAGCTGCCCCCGCTCGCCTCCCTCGGCCAGTACCTCGGCTGGAAGCTCTCCCGCGTCCTCGACCTCAACGACGCCCGTAACCGGGACCGCCTCCCCGACCCCATCCGGGGCGTGGTCGAGACCACCCTCGCCGACATCGACGCCACCCCCGGACAGTGAGGAGTCCACGACCATGTGCGGCATCACCGGCTGGCTGGACTGGGAACGCGACCTGACCGCCGAGGTCGCCGTCCTCTCCCGGATGACACAGACCCTCACACCGCGCGGCCCCGACGACGCCGGCGTGTGGACCGCGCCCCGCATCGGCCTCGGCCACCGCAGACTCGCCGTCATCGACGTCGACCACGGCCGGCAGCCCATGAGCCTGCGCGGCGCCGACGACGACCGCGAACTCGCCGTGGTCTCCTTCAGCGGCGAGATCCACAACTTCCGCGAACTGCGCGCCGACCTCGCCGCCGAGGGCCACCGCTTCCGCACCGGCACCGACACCGAGGTGCTGCTCGCCGCCCACCACCGGTGGGGCGAGGACGCCGTCACCCGCTTCGCCGGCATGTTCGCCTACGCCCTCTGGGACGTCGTCCGGCAGACGCTGTGGCTGGTGCGCGACCCGCTCGGCGTGAAGCCCCTCTACTACGCCGAGCACGCCACCGGCGTCATCTTCGGCTCCGAGCCCAAGGCCCTGTTCGCCAGCGGGCAGGTCGCCGCCGAGGTCGACGCCGAAGGGCTCGTCGACGTCTTCACCGTCGCCGCCAAGCGCCCCGGCGACGCCGTGTTCCGCACCATGAGCGAGGTCGGACCCGGCCACGTCGTCCGCTTCGACCGCGCCGGACGCCACGACCACCGGTACTGGCAGGTGCGCAGCGCCCCCCACGAGGACGACGTCCCCACCACCGTCGCCCGGGTCCGCGAACTCCTCGGCCGCGCCGTCACCGAACAGATCCTCGCCGACGTGCCGCTCGGCTCCCTGCTCTCCGGCGGCATCGACTCCAGTGCCATCACCGCCCTCGGCGCGGACGCCCTCGCCGACGCCGGACTCGGTCCGCTCGCCACCTACTCCGTCGACTTCGCGGGCAGCGAGGAGGAGTTCACCGCCGACGCCCTGCACGACTCCCGCGACGCCCCCTTCGTCAAAGCCGTCGTCGGACACCTCGGCACCGCCCACACCGAGGTCCTCGTCGAGCCCGCCGCGCTCCTCGAGGAGTCCCGCACCACCCTGCGCGCCCGCGACATCCCCGGCGTCGGCGACCTCGACGTCTCCCTGTACCTCCTCTTCCGCGAGGTCCGCCGCCACCTCACCGTCGCCCTGTCCGGCGAGGGCGCCGACGACGCCTTCGGCGGCTACCCCTGGTTCGTCTCCGAGACCCGGCAGCCCACCGACTCCTTCCCCTGGTCGGCAGGCGTCCAGAACCGCAACGCCGTCCTGTCCGCGCAGCTCAAACCCCACCTCGACCTGCACGCGCGCCTCGACGACCGCTACCGCGAGGCCCTCGCCGAAGTCCCCCGCCTCGACGGCGAGACCGGCACCGACCGGCGGATGCGCGAGGTCTACTACCTCCAGCTCACCCGGTTCCTGCCGTTCCTCCTCGACCGCAAGGACCGCATGAGCATGGCCAACGGTCTCGAAGTGCGCGTCCCGTTCTGCGACCACCGCCTCGTCGACTACGTGTGGAACGTGCCCTGGCAGGTCAAACGCCTCGGCGACCAGGAGAAGGGCCTGCTGCGCGCCGCCGTCGAGGACCTGCTGCCCCACGAGGTCGTCCACCGGCCCAAGAGCGGCTTCCCCGTCGGCAAGGGCGACGCCTACCTCCAGTCCGTGCGCGACGCCGTCTCCGCCATGGTCGCCGACCCCGCCTCGCCCGCCATGGAGCTCCTCGACGCGGGCACCCTGCGCGCCATGGTCGACAACAAGGACTGGTTCAACGGCGCCTTCACCCCGCCGCCCGTCCTGCCCCGCGCCCTCCAGCTCGACGCCTGGCTGCGCGACTACAAGGTGCGCGTGGTCCTGTGAACGACGCTGCGAACCGACCTGCGCACGGTGCCGCGAACCGACCGCAAGGAGCCGAACGCCCCGTGAAGAAAAGCCTGTTCACCTCGGAGTCCGTCACCGGGGGCCACGCCGGCCCCACCGGGGAGCGCACCGACCGGGTCGCCGCCCTGCGGACCGCAGCGGGGGTGTGAGGTGCGCATCGCGGTCACCGGCTCGATCGCCACCGACCACCTCACCCACTTCCCCGGCCGCTTCACCGACCAGCTCGTCCCCGACCGGCTGGACCGCGTCTCCCTCTCCTTCCTCGTCGACGAGCTCCACGTCCGGCGCGGCGGCGTCGCCGCCAACATCGCCTTCGGCCTGGGGCAACTGGGCCTGCGCCCGCTCCTCGTCGGCGCGGTCGGCCAGGACTTCGACGAGTACGACGCGCTGCTCACCCGGCACGGCGTCGACACCGGCGCCGTCCACCGCTCCCGCACCCGGCACACCGCACGCTTCCAGTGCGTCACGGACGACGCGGGCAACCAGATCGCCTCCTTCTACGCCGGCGCCATGAGCGAGGCCGCCACGATCGACATCGCCGGCGTCGCCCGCCGCGCCGGCGGCCTCGGCCTCGTCCTCGTCGGCGCCGACGACCCCGACGCCATGCTCCGGCACACCGAGGGGTGCCGCCGCGCCGGACTCACCTTCGCCGCCGACCCCTCCCAGCAGCTCGCCCGCCTCACCGGCGACGCCGTCCGCACCCTGGTGACCGGCTCCTCGTACCTCTTCACCAACGAGTACGAGAGCGGGCTGCTGCTGCACAAGACCGGCTGGAGCGCCGCCGACGTCCTCGCCCGCACCGGCACCTGGATCACCACCCTCGGCGAGAAGGGCGTCCTCGTCCGGCGGCGCGGCGAACCCGACACCGAGATCGCCGCCCTCACCGTCGCCGAGCCCCGCGACCCCACCGGCGTCGGCGACGGCTTCCGCGCCGGGTTCCTCGCCGCCCTCGGCCACGGCCTGCCCCCGGCCCGCGCGGCCCAGCTCGGCTGCGCGGTCGCCGCGCACGTCCTCGAAGCGGTCGGCGCCCAGGAGTACCGGCTCGACCTGCCCGGCCTGCTCGCCCGCTGCGCCGCCGCCTACGGGACCGAAGCGCGCGAGGACCTCGCCGGACGCCTCGGAGGGACCCCGTGACCGCACCGGACGGGGTACGCCGCCTCCTCGGCCGGGGCGCACCCGGCCCGCGTTCATCACCCTCGACCGCGCCCCCGCCGCCCTCGACGTCCACCGCGCCCTCGGCCCGCCCGAACCCCGCCGCGCCCCCGCGGCCGCAGGCGAAGGAGCCCGCCATGGCACCGCCCGAACCCGACTGCGACGTCTACGTCGTCGGCACCGTCTTCCAGGACATCGTCTTCACCGGCCTCGACGGCGCCCCCGTCACCGGCGCCGAGTCCTGGGCCCGGGGCATGGCGTGCAGCCCCGGCGGCGTCGCCAGCACCGCGACCGCGCTCGCCCGCCTCGGCCTGCGCACCGCTCTGCGCGCCGCCTTCGGCGACGACGCCTACGGCGACCGCTGCTGGGCCGACCTCGAGAGCGAAGGCGTCGACCTCTCCCGCTCCCGCAGGCCCCCCGGCTGGCACTCCCCGGTCACCGTCTCCCTCGCCTACGACGGCGAACGCACCCTCGTCACCCACGGCCACGACGCCCCCGCCGAGGACCACCGGCCCGCCCCGCCCCGCAGCCGCGCCTGCGTCACCGGACTCTCCCCCGGCCAGGACACCTCCTGGATCCGCTCCGCCGCCGGCCACGGCAGCCTCGTCCTCGCCGACGCCGGCTGGGACCCCACCGGCCGCTGGACCCTCGCCGACCTCGACGGACTCGACCACTGCCACGCCTTCGTGCCCAACGCCGCCGAAGCCCTCCGCTGGACCCGCACCGACAGCCCCCGCGCCGCCGCCCGTGCCCTCGCCGAGGTCGTCCCGGTCGCCGTCGTCACCACGGGCGCGCACGGCGCCGTCGCCTGCGACGCCCGCACCGGTACCGAGGCGACCGCACCCGCCGTGACCGTCGACGCCCTCGACCCGACCGGCGCCGGCGACGTCTTCCTCGCCGGATTCGTCTTCGCGACGCTCGCCGACTGGCCGCTCGCCGACCGGCTCGCCTTCGCCAACCTGTGCGCCGCGCTCTCCGTCGCCGGGTTCGGCGGCGCCCACGCGGCACCCGGCTGGCCCGACCTCGTCCGCTGGCACGGCGCGCTCGACGACCCCGGACTGCTGCGCCGCTACGGCTTCCTGACCGCCCCGGCCACGAGCGCCCCGCCGGCCTCGCCGCGCCGCGCGGTCCCCACCATCGGATTCCGGGGAGCCGGACCCACACCCGCCGGCCGACGCTGACCCCCTCTCGCGTCCCAGGAGACCCCGCCATGTTTGCCCACCCACCGGACCAGGCGCCCGACCGGCCGGCCTGGCGTGACCTGCCCGCGGCGCAGCAGCCGGATTACCCGGACACCGAGGCCGTGCGCAAGGTCGTCGAGGAGCTGGAGTCGTATCCGCCGCTGGTGTTCGCCGGCGAGTGCGATCAGTTGCGTGCCCGTCTGGCGGCCGTGGCGAAGGGGGAGGCGTTCCTCCTTCAGGGCGGTGACTGCGCGGAGGCGTTCGACGCCGTGGGCGCGGAGCAGATCCGGGCGAAGCTGAAGACGCTGCTGCAGATGGGCGCGGTGCTGACGTACGCGGCGTCGGTGCCGGTGGTGAAGGTGGGACGGATCGCGGGGCAGTACTCCAAGCCGCGGTCGAAGCCGACCGAGACCCGCGACGGGGTGACGCTGCCGACGTACAGGGGGGACGGGGTCAACGGCTTCGACTTCACCGAGGCGGCGCGGGTGCCGGACCCGGAGCGGCTGAAGCGCATGTACCACGCCTCGGCGTCGACGCTGAACCTGGTGCGGGCGTTCACCACGGGCGGCTACGCGGGCCTGCGCCAGGTGCACGCCTGGAACCAGGACTTCGTGAAGTCGTCCCCGTCCGGCCAGCGCTACGAGCAGCTCGCCCGCGAGATCGACAACGCGCTGAACTTCATGCGGGCGTGCGGGACGGACCCGGAGGAGTTCAAGACGGTCGAGTTCTACTCCTCGCACGAGGCGCTGCTGCTCGACTACGAGTCGGCGCTCACCCGTGTCGACTCGCGCACCGGGCAGCTGTACGACGTGTCGGGGCACATGGTGTGGATCGGCGAGCGCACGCGGCAGCTGGACCACGCGCACATCGAGTTCGCGTCGAAGATCCGCAACCCGGTCGGCGTCAAGCTCGGCCCGGCGGCCACGGCCGAGGAGGCGCTCCGGTACGTCGAGCGCCTCGACCCCGACCGGGAGCCGGGCCGGCTGACCTTCATCGTCCGCATGGGCGCCGACAAGGTGCGGGACAAGCTGCCCGAGCTGGTCGAGAAGGTCACCGCGTCGGGTGCGGTGGTGGCGTGGGTGACGGACCCGATGCACGGCAACACCTTCGAGGCCGCCTCCGGTCACAAGACCCGCCGCTTCGACGACGTGCTCGACGAGGTCAAGGGCTTCTTCGAGGTCCACAAGGCCCTCGGCACCCACCCGGGCGGCATCCACGTCGAGCTCACCGGTGACGACGTCACCGAGTGCGTGGGCGGCGGCGACGAGATCCTCGTCGACCACCTCCACCAGCGCTACGAGACGGCCTGCGATCCCCGCCTCAACCACAGCCAGTCCCTCGACCTCGCCTTCCTGGTGGCCGAGTTGTACCGCACTCAGGAAGGAGGCCTCCGATGAGCAGGCTGCGCTGGCTGACGGCGGGGGAGTCGCACGGTCCGGCCCTCGTCGCGACCCTGGAGGGACTGCCCGCGGGGGTGCCGATCACGACGGAGGCCGTCACCGGCCATCTGGCGCGGCGGCGGCTGGGGTACGGCCGGGGCGCGCGGATGCGGTTCGAGCGGGACGAGGTCACGTTCCTGGGCGGGGTCCGGCACGGGCTCACCCTCGGCTCCCCGGTCGTGGTGATGGTCGCCAACACCGAGTGGCCGAAGTGGGAGCAGGTGATGTCGGCCGACCCGGTCGAGGCCGAAGCCTCCGCGCGCAGTGCGCCGTTGACCCGCCCGCGTCCCGGGCACGCGGACCTCGCGGGGATGCAGAAGTACGGGTTCGACGAGGCACGGCCGGTGCTGGAGCGGGCGTCGGCCCGGGAGACCGCCGCCCGGGTGGCGCTCGGCGCGGTCGCCCGGTCGTACCTGAAGGAGACCGCCGGGATCGACGTGGTCAGCCACGTCGTGGAACTGGCGTCCGCGAAGGCGCCCCGCGGAACGCGCCCGACGCCGCAGGACGTGGAGGCGCTGGACGCGGACCCGGTGCGCTGCCTGGACGCGGACGCGTCGAAGACGATGGTCGCGGAGATCGACCGGGCCCACAAGGACGGCGACACCCTCGGCGGCGTGGTCGAGGTCCTGGCGTACGGCGTGCCGGTGGGCCTCGGCTCCCACGTGCACTGGGACCGCCGCCTCGACGCCCGTCTCGCCGCCGCGCTGATGAGCATCCAGGCGATCAAGGGCGTGGAGGTGGGCGACGGGTTCGACCTCGCCCGCGTCCCCGGCTCCCGGGCCCACGACGAGATCCTGCCGTCCCTGAGCCGTGCGAGCGGACGCGCGGGTGGCACCGAAGGCGGCCTGTCCACCGGGGAGCTGCTGCGTGTCCGCGCGGCGATGAAACCCATCGCGACCGTCCCCCGCGCCCTGAGGACCGTGGACGTGACGACCGGCGAGGCCGCCCGGGCCCACCACCAGCGCTCCGACGTGTGCGCCGTCCCGGCGGCCGGGATCGTCGCGGAGGCGATGGTCGCGCTCGTCCTCGCGGACGCGGTCGCCGAGAAGTTCGGCGGGGACAGCGTCCCGGAGACCCGCCGCAACGTCCGCTCGTACCTGGAGAATCGGGTCGTCCGGTGAACGGGCCGAGGGTCGTGCTGGTCGGGCCGACGGGCGTCGGGAAGTCCACCGTGGGCCGGCTGCTGGCCGCGTGGTGGGGGGTGGCGTACCGGGACACGGACGACGACGTCGTCGCCGCGGACGGCCGCAGCATCCCGGAGATCTTCACGGCGGACGGCGAGTCCGCGTTCCGCGTGGCCGAGACGTGCGCGGTGCGCAGCGCGCTCGCCGGACACCGGGGTGTCCTCGCGCTCGGCGGCGGCGCGGTCCTCGACGCCGGCACCCGCGCCCTGCTCGCCGCGCACCCGGTGGTCTGCCTCGCGATGGGCGCCGAGGAGGCGGCCCGGCGGGCCGGGCTCGACCGGTCCAGACCGCTGCTCGCCGCCGACCCCGGCAGGCGCTGGCGCGAGCTGATGGAGGCGCGCCGCCACCTGTACGAGGAGGTCGCCTCGATCACCGTCCACACCGATGGCCGCACCCCCGAAGAGATCGCCCAAGAGGTGTCCTACGCACTGGAGTCGAGGATATGAGAGACCGTCGGTTCTATGTCCTGCTCGGGCCGGACGGGGCCGGGAAGTCCTCCGTGATGGCGGAGCTGGCGCGGGCGCTGCCCGGCTGGCGGACGCTGTCGACGGACGACGACCTGGTGGCCGGGGCCCACGGGCTGATCACCCGGCTGCGCCGGGACGTCGTCGGGGAGGTGCTGCCGGAGCTGGGGCGGGCGTACTCCGCCGACTTCCTCGCGCAGCTGCTGGGGGCGGCGGTCGTGCACCTGCGGGACCAGCTGGAGCGGCAGGAGCCGGGGACGCCGGTGCTGATGGACTCGTACTACTACAAGATCCTCGCGAAGTGCCGGCTCGCCGGGCTCGCCGCGCACCCGCTGTACGCGTGGTGGCGGTCCTTCCCGCAGCCACGCGGCGTGATCTACCTGGAGGTGTCGCCGGAGACGGCCTGGCGGCGGTCGGGGGAAGGGGCACGGCTCAACCCGCTGGAGCACTTCGGGCCGAGGCCCGAGTGGTTCGGCTTCGAGGACTACCAGAAGAACCTGCGCAAGCTGATGCTGGAAGAGGTCGGAGGGCTGCCGGTCACGGTGGTCGAGGAGCGTTCGGGGGCCGCCGCGACGGCGGCGGCCGTACGGAAGGCGCTCGCCGCATGAGCTGGGGCGAGGAGGGACACGCCGAGCGCTACCGCAGCCGGGTCTTCGCCGAGCGGGCGCGGCTGAGCGGCGAGCTGGCCGACCTGGCGGGGCGGCAGACGGCCGTGCTGGCGGACATGGTGGAGTTCAACCGGGACACCGAGTTCGGCCGGCGGCACGGGTTCGGCTCGATCCGCACCCTCGAGGACCTGCGGGCCGCCGTGCCCGTGCAGGACTACGCGGCGCACGCGCCGTACATCGAGCGGACGGCGGCGGGGGAGGAGGGCGTGCTCACCGCCGACGCGCCGGTCGTCTACTTCACCAGCAGCGGGAGCACCGGCGCGCACAAGAAGATCCCGGTCACCCGGCGGTTCATGAGGACGGTGTTCTTCCCCTTCTACTACGCGGCCTGGGCGCCCCTGATCGGCGCGTTCCCGGAGCTGACCGGGCGGGCGGACGCCGTGCTGAACCTCAAGCACGACCCCCTGTCCGCGCCGCCGACCACCGCCGACGGCCGTCCCCATGTCGGCGCCAGCCAGGTCGACTTCGGCACGGCGTTCGGTGAACCGCTCGCCGCCGAGCTGGGCACGGCCGCGCCCTGGGCGGCCCTGCCGGTGGACGTGGCGCCCGACGACCACCTGGAGAAGACGTACCTGCGGCTGCGGCTGGCCGTGCAGAGCGACGTGCGGGGGCTGATCGGCATCAACCCGGCGATGTTCGCGGCCCTGCCGTACCAGCTGCGGCTGTGGTGGCCGCGCATCGTCAAGGAGATCCGCGACGGCACCCTGGGCGGGGTCCCGTACGGCGCCCCCGACGCCGCGCTCGCCGCCCGGCTGGAGTCGCTGGACGAGGTGAGCCCGGCCCGGGTCTGGCCCCGGGTGCGCGCGCTGTTCGGGTGGACGACCGGGGTGGCCTCGCTGTATCTGCCCGCGCTGCGGCGGACGTTCGGGACGGACGTGGTCGCGCTGCCCGCGCCGGTCGCCGCGTCGGAGGGACCCGTCGCGGTGCCGCTCGACCGGCATCCCACGGCCGGGAGCATCGTCCCCTCGGCCTGCGTGTACGAGTTCGCCGACGCGGACGAGGACCTCGGGCCCGGGACGGAGACGCTGCTGCCGCAGGCCGTCGAGGAGGGGCGTGACTACCACGTCGTGTTCAGCCACGTCGGCGGGCTGTACCGGTACGCGGTCGGCGACGTCGTCCGGGTCGTGGACCGGGTCGGGGGCGTGCCCCGGCTGATGTACGCGGGCCGGGCCGGGCGCTCGGACGCGGCGGGGGAGCGGCTGCGGGAGGCACAGGTCGTCCGGGCGGTGCGGGAGGCGCTGACGGGGGCGGGGGTGGAGCTGCGCAACGTGTCGTGCAGGGTGGAGGAGGCGGGCGCCGGGGCGGCGGAGACGACTCCCCGCCACGGCGGCGGGCTTTCCCGGTACGAGTCCGCCCGTGACAGGCCCGCCCACGAGGGGCCTTCCACCGGGGGGTCTTCCCCCGGCGCCCCGCCCCGCTACGTCTTCGCCGTCGCACCCGAGACCCCCTGGCCCCCCGGCGCCCCCGCCCGCTTCGCCACGCTGCTCGACGCCGGACTGGGCCGGGAGTCCCCCGGCTACGCGAAGGCCCGGCGGGAGGCACGGCTCGGCGCACCCGGCGTACGGCTGCTGCACCCGGACAGCTTCCGGTACGAGTGGCAGGAGCGGGTGGCCGCCGGGGTGCGGCCCACCCAGGTGAAGGACCGGCTGTTCCGGCCGGACGAGAGCCAGTGGCGGCGACTGACCGCCGCGTCCGACGCACTGCGAGGAGAAGGAACGTGACGCACGTCCTGGAACCCGCCGACCCCGTGGAGAAGACGGCCCTGCTCACCGCGGCCCTGCGCGCCGCCGAGACCCGCCGCGAGGACCGGCTCTACGCCGACCCCTACGCGGCGGCCCTGGTCGGCGACGCCGGGCCCCGGCTGCTCGCCGAGATCCGCGCCGCGACCTTCCCGGCGGACCGGCCCCGCTCGATCCCCAGCACGCCCGACTACAACGCGATCCGCACCCGGTTCTTCGACGACCTCCTCCAGCGGGCCGTCCGCGAGGACGGGGCGACCCAGCTGGTCGTCGCGCCCGCCGGCATGGACTCCCGCGCCTACCGGCTCGACTGGCCCGAAGGACTGCGGTACTTCGAGGTCGACCGGCCCGCCGTGCTCGCGTTCAAGGAGCAGCGCCTCGCCGGCGCCGTCCCCACCGTCGACCACGTCACCGTCGCCGTCGACCTCACCGCCCCCGACTGGGAGGACCGGCTGACCGACAGCGGTTACGACCCGAAGGCCCCGTCCGTGTGGCTGCTGGAGGGGCTGCTCTACTACATCCCCGAGCCGGACGCCCGGCGCATGCTCCAGCGGGTCGCCGCCTGCTGCGCGCCCGGCAGCCGGATCGCCGCCGACCTCGTCAACGCCGCCGCCCTGACGCTGCCCCACATGCGGCCGCTGCTCGACGTGTTCGCGGGCTGGGGCTGCCCCTGGCTGTTCGGCAGCGACGAGCCCGAGGAGCTGTTCACGCGCCACGGCTTCGACGTGCGCGCGGTCCAGCCCGGCGAGGACGGCGCCGACTTCGGGCGCTGGCCCGACCCGGTGCCGGAGCGGTCGGTGCAGAACGTGCGGCGGGTGTTCTTCGTGCACGGCAGGCGCCGGTGACCCGGCCCGTGGTGGTGGCCGGCGGCAGCGTCGCGGGGCTCGCCTGTGCGCTCGCCCTGGCCCGGCGCGGCTTCCGGGTGACGGTGCTGGAGCGCACGCCCGAGCCGCCGGAGGACGCGCGGGAGTGGCGCAGACCCGGCGTCGCGCAGCACGGCCACTCCCACCTCCTGACCTCGCTCGGCGTACGGGCCCTGCGCGAGCACGCGCCCGAGGTGCTGGCCGCCGCGCTCGACGCGGGCGCGGGCCTCCTCGACCTCGCCGACACCCTCCCCGGCGGCGAACGCCTCCCGCAGGACGCCGAGCTGACGGCGCTCGCCGTGCGCCGCCCGGTGTTCGAACTCGCCCTGCGCGGCGTGGTCCGTGCGCTGCCCGGCGTCGAGATCCGCCACCGCGTGACCGTGCGCGCACTGACCACGGCCCGCCGGGTGACCGGGGTCGTCACCGGCGCCGGCGAGCACCTCCCCGCGCACGCCGTCGTCGACGCCACCGGCCGCCGGGCCGCCTCGCGCGCGTGGCTGGCGGCCACCGGGACGGTCCCGCCCGCCGAGTCGACCGCGCCCACCGCGATCCGCGCCTTCACCCGCTTCTACCGGCTGACCTCCCCCGGCGCCCTGCCCGGCCCGCTGAACCGGGGCAACGCGGCCGGCGGCATCTGGGACCACTACGCGGCCGTCGCCCACCCCGCCGACAACGGCACCTACGCCCTCACCCTCGGAGCCCCCGCCCGCGACCGCGCCACGGCCGCGCTGCGCGACCCCGCCGCCTTCACCGCCGCCGCCCGGCTCTCCCCCCACCTCGCCGCCTGGACCGATCCCGACGCCGGACGTCCCATCAGCCCCGTCCGCCCGATCACCCTCCCGCCCAACAGCCTGCGCCCGGCCGCCCCCGTCGAGGGCCTGTACGCCGTGGGCGACGCCGCCTGCGTGACGAACCCCCTCTACGGACGCGGCATGTCGCTGGCCCTGTGCCACGCGTTCGCGCTCGCCGGGCACCTCGCCGGGACCGGGGAGGACGACGCGCGGGTCGCCGCGCGGCTCGCCGACCGCATCCACCGGCCCTGGTACGAGCACTCCGTCCGCGAGGACGCCCACCGCACCGCCCTGTGGCGGGCCCGCGTCACCGGCGGCCCGCCACCCGTGTGGGCGGCCCCGGACGGCCGTCCGGCCCTGGCCGAGATCGGGACGGCGGCCCGCACCGACCCGGTCGTGTGGCGCGGCCTCACCCGGGTCCTCATGGGTCTCGACGGCGTCCACGAGGTCTTCGACGACGAGGTGTTCCGCGAACGCGTCCGGGCCGCCCCCGTCCCGCGCGGCGGGCCCCGGCCCCCCACCCGGGACGAACTGGTCCGGGCCGTCGCGGCGGAGAACGCGCCGTGACCCGCCGGGTGCTGCTCGCACCGGTCACCGTCACCCCCGCCAAACCCCTGACCCCCAGCCACCTCAAGGGGCTGCTGTGGACCGACGTCATGTACCGGGCCACCAGCGCGCTCGCCGACGTCACCTACCGCTACAGCCCCACCACCTACCACCTCACCGAACAGACCCTCGGCTTCTGGGAGTTCCTCGACCGCACCCAGGGCGACCTGCCGTACGGCGCGCTCTCCGAGGAGGAGATCGGCGACCTGTACGTCCTGTTCCGCAAGGACGCGCCCGCGCCCGCCGGCGCGCTTCGGCCGTACGCCCTGGAGGCCGAGCGCAACGGGTGGGTGCATCCGGCGAGCGCGCGGGTGCTGGAGCTGTGGACCGGGCACTACGCCCGGCTCGGTCTGCACGACCCGGGACTGACCGTCCATCAGCCCCCGCGGCTCGGGTTCGAGGAGATGACCGAACGGCTCGTCGGCCTCGGCATGGGGCTGGACCAGCGGTCCGGCGGTGGGCCCGTCTACCTCGACGCCACCCGGTACGGGCTGCCCCTGCGGCAGATCACCACCCCGGACGGACACCCCAACTACCTCGCCTGCGCACTGCGGGAGCTGCTGCCGCTGGCGGCCGAGCACGACGAGGTCGTCCTGCTGTACGACACCGAACTCGCCGCCGACTACGCCCTGCTGCAGCGGGTGCTGGCCGGACTCGGGCCGCGGGTGCACCGCGTGCCGGTGGGACGCGTCCCCATCGACGGCGAGATCCGCTCCGCCCGGCACGGCGGCTGGCACGAGCACACGGCGGGCGCCCTCCTGCGGACCCTGGGAGCCGACCCCGACGTGCGGAGACTGGGCGTGCGGCTGTACTTCGTCGCGGCCCTCGGCCCCGGACGGGCCCAGTCGTTCCGCGCCGACCTCCTCCACAAGAGCCTGGACCGCGCCGCACGGCTGCTGCGCCGGGCGGACGGCGTCCGGCTCGGCGCCGAGGCGGTCCGCGAGGAACTGCGCCGGCACCGACGGGACCACACCCACGTCGACCCCTACCGGCTCACCTCCTCCCTCCTCGCCCGCGCCCGCCGCACCCTCGACCACGACCTGCTGACCACGGTGTACCTATGACCCTCTCCCCGGAACTGCTGCTGACCGTCGCCACCGAACGCCTCAGAGCCGCCCGCCCCGACCTCGCGGACCGCTCCGCCCGCTCGGTCGAGGACTCGGTGAAGGAGGGGGTCCGCGCCGAGGGGGTCGCGGCCGTCGTCGTCGTCCGGGACGTCCGGCTCCCCTCCTGGGTGCGCGAGACCTGCGCGTTCGCGCTCTCCCTCACCCCCGAGCGGGCCGACGCCTGGCGCCGCTCCCTCACCCGGACCCTCTACCTGGCGGGCCGCCCCGACAACCTGCGCGAACGCTTCGCCTTCACCCGCGTCGCCGCCGACGGCACCGCCGCGTGGGCGGGCCCCGACCCGGACGAAGCCACCACCGGGCTACGACGGCTGCTGAGGACGTTCAGCGGGCGCCGGCTCCTGACGGCCTGGCAGCCGGTGACGGTCGAACTCCCCTCCGCGCAGGGCCGCCCGGAGCGTGCACCCGTCCACCGCGACCTCTATCTGGCCACTGCCCACCTCACCCTCGCCGACGCGCTGGTCCACCTCGGCCACCTCCTCGCCGAGTCCGTCATCGACGGCACCCTCGGTCCCGGCGACCGGCTCACCCTGCGCTCCGTACCGCGCCTCACGGCCCTGCCCGCGCCGTACGCCGCGCTGCGCGTCGACACCGACCGGCTCCGGCCGGACCGCCTGCGGGCCTACGCCGCACTGACCCAGGAGACCTGATGCCCTCGACACCGTTGACTCCTCTGCGCATCGGAGTTCACGGCTCCGCCGCGCAGGCCGAACGGATCGTCGCCGCCTCCGGGTTCGACCCGGCGCGCGTGACCTACGTGCCGTACGACGTCCGGGAACCCTTCCGGCCGCTGCGGGCCGGTGAACTCGACGTCATGCTGGTCAAGTTCGCGCTGCGGGAACCGGACGTGGTCGCGGGCGAGCCGGTCGCCTCCGACGCGCGGGCCGTGCTGCTGCGGGCCGGGCACCCCCTCGCCGGGCGGGACACGCTCTCCGTCGAGGACCTCGTGCCGTACGACCTGTTCCGCCGCCCCGGCGACTTCCCGGCGTACGTCTGGGACCAGGTCGTGCCGCCCCGCACACCCCGGAAGGCGGCGCTGCGCCGGGTGCGGGAGATGACGACCATGGCCGCCCTCGCCGAGACGCTGACCGGGTCGGACGCCGTGCACCTGTCGTTCCTGTCGCTGGAGGGGATCGTGCCGCCGCAGGTGCGGGTCGTACCGGTGTCCGACCTGCCGCCCGCGCCCGTGTCGCTGGCCTGGCTGCGCGGGGGGCCGCCGGTCGCGGGACTCGCCGAGTTCGTCGCCGCCGCCGGGCGGAGGGCCGTACGGTGACCGCGCTCGTGCTGCTGCACGCGCTGCCGCTGGACTCCTCGATGTGGCGGGCCCAGGTCCAGGGCCTCGGAGCGCTCGGGCACCGGGTGCTGGCCGTCGACCAGCGCGGCTTCGGCGACCGGCCGTCGGGGGAGGCGGCGCCTTCCCTGGACGTCGTCGCGGACGACCTCGCCAGGACCCTGGACCGGGAGGGCCTGGACCGCGTGGTCCTCGCCGGCTGCTCGATGGGCGGATACGCGGCGCTCGCCTTCCTGCGCCGCCACCCCGGCCGGATCCGCGCCCTCGCGCTGCTCTCCACCCGCGCCGAGGCCGACACCGCCGAGGCGGCCGCCCGCCGCCGGGCCTTCGCCGGGGCCATGCGCGACCCCGCCGCCCGTGACCGACTGGTCGAGGCGACGACACCGGTCCTCCTCGGCGCGACGAGCAGGAGCCGGAACCCGGCCCTGCTGGGCGAGTTGCTGCTGGCCGCCGAGTCCGCCGATCCGGAGGCGGTCGCCCGGGCCCAGGAAGCCGTCGCCGACCGCCGGGACGGCCTCGACGTCCTGCGGACGACCGACGTCCCGGCACTCGTCGTCGCGGGGGAGGAGGACGAGCTGGTGTCCCTCGCGGAGTCACGGGCGGCGGCGGACGCCCTGCCCCGGGGGCGGCTGGTCGTCCTGCCGGGAGTCGGCCATCTGCCACCGCTGGAGGACCCCGCCACGGTGACGCGCCTGCTGGCGGGACTGGCGGAGGAAGGGGCACGGCCATGACCGCCGAGAACGCGACCGTGGACCACCGCTCCTGGGGCTACACCGCCTCCACCGGCCTCGCCTTCACCCGGGAGGACATCGTCGAGGCCCACTTCGAGGCGTGCGCGGGGCCCTACCGGGCCGCGCTCGACTCGGTCGGCATCCGGCCCGGATGGCGGGTGCTCGACGCGGGCTGCGGCAGCGGCGCCTTTCTGCCGTGGCTCGTCGAGGCGGTCGGGCCGCAGGGCCGGGTGCACGGCGTCGACCTCGCGGCGGAGAACGCCGAGCGGGCCGCCGCGCGGACGGGTGGCACGGCGGAGGTGCGGCAGGGGGACATCCTGCGCCTCGACCACCCCGACGACAGCTTCGACGCCGTCTGGTGCGCCAACACCACGCAGTACCTCGACGACGACCAGCTCCTGCGCGCCCTCGCCGAGTTCCGCCGCGTCGTACGGCCCGGCGGGGTCGTCGCCGTCAAGGACCTCGACGCCGCGCTGATCGCCGTACGGCCCGGAGATCCGTACCTGTTCCCGGACTTCTTCCGGGACGCGGGGCGACAGCCCGGCTACGCACGCCAGTTGCTGCGGACCGCCGAGCTGGACCGGTGGCTGGAGCGGGCCGGGCTCACCGACGTGCGGCGGCAGACCCTGCTCATCGAGCACTCCGCACCCATGCCGCCCGCCGTCCTGGACTTCTACACCCGGGCCTGCGAACGGATCGCCCGGATGGCCGGGGGCGAGGAGTGGGAGGTGTTCCTCGACCCCGAAGGGTCCGGTCACCCCCTGCGCGACCCCCACGGATATGTCCGTGAGGGCAACACGGTGGCGGTGGGTGTCGTCAGGTGAGCGGCTCCGGGCGCAGGACGATCTCCAGGAGGCCGGGGAAGCGGGCGTCCAGGTCCTCGCGGCGCAGCGACATCAGGCGGTGGGTGCCCTCCACCCGGGTGCGGGTCACGCCCGCGTCCCGCAGCACCTTCAGGTGGTGGGAGAGCGTCGACTTGGCCATCGGGATGTTCAGCCCGCTGCACGACTGCTCGTGCTCGTCGCCGAGCCCCCGCACGATCGCCAGGCGCGTCGGGTCGCTCAGCGCGTGGAACACGTCCGTGAGCTGGATCTCCGCGCGGTCGGGGTGCTTCAGCGTGCGCACGTCTCGGACTCCTCGGGCGACAAACGGCCTGCTTCTCGGAACTCGGCCCGGGGAAGCCCTTGTTCCCGCGCCCGAGCGCTTTCTATAGTTCCACAAGTTCCATAGTTCCGTAGATAGCGAACTATGGAAATAAGCTCCCCGACGTCACCGCTCACACAGGAGGCACGGTGCCCGAGCTGAAGATCGAGGTCGACCCGGCGGACGTGGGTCTGGACGCCGACCGGTTACGGCGGCTCGACCGCTACCTGGCCGCCTACGTCGACGACGGCCGGCTGCCCGGCTGGCAGCTCGCGGTGACCCGCCGCGGCAAGGTGGCCCACCTCGCGGAGTACGGCCGCCGCGACATCGAGAACGACCTGCCCAGCGAGGGCGACACCCTCTACCGCGCCTGGTCCATGACCAAGCCCGTCACCTCCGTCGCCGCGCTGACCCTGGTCGAGGACGGCACGATCGGCCTCCAGGACCCGGTCGCCAAGTACATCCCCGCCTTCGAGGACGTCCGCGTCTACCAGCACGGGCCCGCCGCCCGCCCGGTCACCACGGCCGCCGCGAACCCCATCCGCATCCAGCACCTGCTCACCCACACCTCGGGCCTGACCTACGGCTTCCACCGGGCCCACCCGGTCGACGAGATCTACACCGCGAACGGCTTCGAGTGGGCCACCCCGCCCGGCCTCGACCTCGCCGCGTGCTGCGAGCGGTGGGCGTCCTTCCCGCTGCTCTTCGAGCCCGGCACGGCCTGGAACTACGGCGTCTCCAGCGACGTCCTGGGCCGGGTCGTCGAGGTCGCCTCCGGCCGGAGCCTCGACGCGTTCTTCGCCGAGCGCATTCTCGACCCCCTCGGCATGACCGACACCGCCTTCCACGTCCCGCCGGAGAAGGCCGACCGGCTGGCCGCCTTCTACACCGCCGACCCCGCCACCGGCCGGGCCGTGCGCGCCGACCACCTCGGCGCGGGCGCGCTGCACCCGCCCGCCTGCCTCTCCGGCAGCGCGGGACTGGTCACCACGCTCGCCGACTACCACCGCTTCACCCAGATGCTGCTCGGCGAGGGCGTCCTCGACGGTCAGCGCGTCCTCGGCCCGCGCACCGTGCGCCACATGCGCCGCAACCACCTGCCCGGTGGCAAGGACCTGCACACCGTGGGCCGTCCCGTCTTCTCCGAGATGCCGACCGCCGGCGTCGGCTTCGGCCTCGGCTTCGCCGTGATCGAGGACCCGGCAGCCGCCGGAGTCCCCGCCAACCCCGGCGAGTACGCCTGGCACAGCGCGGCCGGGACCGTTTTCTGGGTCGACCCCGAGGCGGAGCTGACCGCCGTCTTCCTCACCCAGCTGATGCCGTCCAGCGCCCACCCCCTGCACAGCCGCCTGCGCCAGCTGGTCAACCAGGCCCTGGCCGACTGAGGGAGCGAACCGTCATGTGTGGTCCCGAAACCATCCTCGGCGCGGCGTCCGGCGAACCGCCCGAGCGCCTGCCCCAGAGCTTCACCGGGAAGCAGACCCCCACCGAGGGGTCCGCCCCGGCCGGGGCGCCCGCCCCGTACGTCCCCCAGGGGGTCGTCCGCGATCTCACGCACGTCCTCGGCACCGACTGGCCGGTCTTCTCCCTCTACGTCGAGCCCATGCGCATCAAGCGGCTCGCCAACCTCGCCGAGCACGAGTACAACGCCTTCGAACTCACCTACAACGAACACATCGGCACCCACATCGACGCCCCCGCCCACTTCGACGACGACGGCCTGACCGTCGAGCAGATCCCGGCGCAGGCGCTCGTCGCCCCGCTCGCCGTCGTCCGGATCCGCGAGCGGGCGGCCCGGGACAACGTCACCGAGCTGAGCGTCGACGACCTGCTGCGCTGGGAGAGCCGGCACGGCCGGATCCCGGACGGCGCGGTGCTCGCCGTCGACAGCGGCTGGTCCGAGCGCATCGACACCCCGGGCGCCTTCCTCAACTACGACGAGAAGGACGGCCACTACCGCTACCCGGGCATCTCCGTGGAGGCCGCGCACTTCCTCGTCGAGGAGCGGTCCGTGGTCGGCGCCGGCATCGACACGCCCAGCCTGGAGCCCGGCACCCGCCCCGCCGACCCCTTCACCCACCGCGTCCTGCTGCCCGCCGGGGTCTACGGCATCGAGAACCTCGCCCACCTGGACACCGTTCCCGACCTCGGCGCCACGGTCGTCGTGGGCGCCCCCAAGCACTCCGGCGGCACGGGCGGCCCCGCCCGGGTGCTGGCCTTCGTCTGAACTCTGCGACCCTGAGGAGAACGCACAGATGACCGCGACATCAGGCACGGCCGCCCCCGAGGAGCGCTGGGAGTGGACCCAGGAGCGTTACCGCGACGGCGTGTTCAGTCACGCCGTGTCCACCGAGCGGGAGCGGCTGAGGCTCCTGGAGTCCGTCCTCGACGAGCACACCCGCGGCAACTTCCGCCGCCTCGGCCTCGCCCCCGGCCACCGCGTCCTCGAAGTGGGCGGCGGGGGCGGCTCGGTGGCCCGCTGGCTCGCCGAGCAGGGCGCCGAGGTCACCGTCACCGACCTCGACACCACCTACCTCGACGAACTGACCGACATCGGCGTGCGGGTGCTGCGCCACGACGTCTACCAGGACGACTTCCCGCCCGGCTCCTTCGACTTCATCCACACCCGGTACGTCGTGATCCACCTGCCCGACCCCGAACGCGCCGTGGCGAGGCTCGCCCGGTGGCTCAAGCCGGGCGGTGTGCTCCTCCTGGAGGAGCCGTCGTTCTTCCCCATCAAGGACTCCCCGCACCCGGCGTACCGCAAGGTCATGCGCGCCTTCCGCAGTCACCTGGAGAGCGCCGTCGGCACCGACACCGAGTGGGCCCGCAACCTGCCGGTGCCGCTGGCCGGCAAGGGCCTCGGCGACATCGGCTACGACGCCCGCTTCCAGCGCATCACGGGCGGCGACGACGAGGCCGAGTGGTGGCGCCTGACGCTGGAGCAGACCCGGCAGGCGGTGGTCGCCGGAGGACTCGCCGAGGACGAGGACTTCGAGGCCGCCTACCGGGAGCTGGCCGATCCCGGCTTCCACGACCTCTCCCTCGCGGTGTTCACGGCCTGGGGCACCAGGCAGGCCGACTGAGGGTCGCGGGGAGCGGACGACGGCCGGTGCCGCACCGGGCAGGGAGCGCCCCGGTGCGGCACCGGCCGTGCTGTCGGTAGATAGTTTGACGGCAGATTATTTCGCTGCTACTTTCATGGCCCAATCGTTGATGTGCAGATTGATGTCTGCAAGACGAAATGGCAGGGGTAGATGTCGGATCGCCAGTCGAACGCCTTAACGGCGCCCGCCGGACCGGGCGCGCGCAAGAACCTGGTGCTGCTGGTGCTGTGCGCGCAGCTCTTCCTGGACTCCATGGACGTCTCGCTGATGGGCGTGGCCCTGCCCGAGATGCAGCACGACATGGGCCTCAACGCCGAGCAGCTGCAGTGGATCATCTCGGGTTACGCCGTCGCGTACGGCGGCTTCCTGCTCCTGGGCGGCCGGGCCGCCGACCTCTTCGGCCGACGCCGGATGTTCTTCTGGGCCACGGTCGTCTTCGCGGCCGTCAGCCTCGTCGGCGGCCTGGTCACCGACGGCTGGCTGCTCATCATCACGCGCGTCGTCAAGGGCGTCGCCGCCGCGTTCATCGCGCCGGCCGCCCTGTCGATCATCACGACCACGTTCCCGGAGGGCCCCGAGCGCAACCGGGCGATGAGCATGTTCGGCCTCACCGGCGCCAGCGGTTACGCGGCCGGTCTGGTCTTCTCCGGGCTGCTGACCTCGCTGAGCTGGCGGCTCACCTTCTTCGTCCCGTTCGTCGTGGCCGCGCTCGTCCTGCTGACCGCGCGCAGCGTCATCGCCCCCGACGAGCGCGCCGACGGCCGGAAGCCCGGCTTCGACGCCCTCGGCGCGGTCACCGCGACCGGCGGTGTCCTGCTGCTGGTCCTCGCGCTGACCCGGGCCCCCGAGGTCGGCTGGGGCTCGGCGGTCACCGTGGCCAGCCTGGTGGTGTCGGTCCTGCTGCTCATCGCCTTCGTGGTGATCCAGAACCGGCGCACCGACCCGCTCGTCGACCTCGCGATCTTCCGCTCGCGCACGCTGTCCGCGGCGAACGTCGTCGGCGTCGTCTGGGCCTGCGCCACCATCGGCTGGCAGTTCATCGCCCTGCTCTACCTCCAGGACGCGCTCGACTACAGCGCCCTGAAGGCCGGCATGGCGATCGTCCCGATGGCCGTGTCCATCCTGGTCGCCGTCAACATCGCGCCGAAGGTGATCGCCAGGATCGGGCTGCGGGTGCCCGCCGTGATCGGCCTGCTCCTGCAGGGCGCCGGCATCTTCCTCTTCCTGCGCGCCGGCGAGGACGCCTCCTACCCGGCCGTGCTGCTGCCCGCGCTCATCGTCCACGGCCTGGGCAACGGCACCAGCTTCCTCAGCTTCAACATCGCGGGCGTCAGCGGCGTCGCCGACGACAAGCAGGGTCTCGCGGCCTCGCTCATCCAGTCGGCCGTCCAGCTCGGCGGCGGCCTCGGCGTCGCGGTCGGCGCCGCCGTCCTCGCCGGGTCGGCGGGCGGCGCCGGGATCAGCGCCTACCACCACGCCTTCGTCGCGGTCGGCGTCTTCTCCCTGGTCGGCGCCCTCGCCTCGGCGATCGGACTCGGCGCTCCGCAGCACACCGGCGGCGAAGGGGCCGCCGGGGAGGCGCCCGCCGGGGAGGCGCCCGCCGGGGTCGAGAGCGGGCGCGTGTGAGCGTGCGGACCGTCGCCGGGGCGCGGGAGACCGAGTGGCTCCCGCCCGACGACCCCCGGCTCGCCTGGGACGGGGTCGCCGAGTCGGAGCGCCTCCCCGGGGGCTGGCTGCCCCGCCGGATCTCCCGGCGGCGGCTCGCCACCACCCTCTCGCCCGATTTCACCCGCCTCGCGGCGATGCCCGCCGGCATCCGCTGCGGGGTGCGCACCGACGCCCGCGAACTCGTCCTGCGGATCGGCGTCGAGGGCGGCGACGCCCCGGTCGACGTCCTGGTGGACGGGGAGCTGGCGCTGCGCGCCGCCGTCGAGGGCACCCGCGAACTCTCCGTGCCCCTCGGGCCGGAGGCGGAGCCGAGGGACGTCGAGGTGTGGCTGCCGAACCTCGGGTACGTGCTCGTCGACGAGGTCGGCTTCCGGGGGCACACGGTGCTGGCGCCCGCCGAGCGGACCGGGCCGCGCTGGGTGACGTACGGCAGCTCGCTCACGCAGAGCGTGTTCGCGGCCGGGCCGTCCGAGACGTGGAGCGCGCTGGTCGCCCGGGAGGGCGGCTGGCGGCTGCACAACCTGGGGTTCTCCGGGCAGGCGCACCTCGACCCGGTGGTCGCGCGCACGATCCGGGAGCTGCCCGCCGACCTGATCTCGCTGGAGCTGGGGATCAACGTCCACAACAAGGGCACGTTCGCCGAGCGCAGCTGGACGCCCGCCGTGTGCGGGTTCGTGGAGACCGTCCGCGACGGCCACCCCGAGCTGCCGATCGTGGTCGTCACCCCGTTGTCCTCGCCCGAACGGGAGGACACCGAGAACGCGGCCGGCCTGACGCTGGCGCAGATCCGCACGCGCACGGCGGAGGCGGTCCGGGTCCTGGAGCGCCTCGGCGACCGCAACCTGCACACCCTGGACGGCCTGACGGTGGTCCCGGCCGCCGAGGCGGACGGGGTCTACGCGGACGGACTGCATCCCACGGCCGAGGGCGAGCACGTGCTGGCCGCGAGAATCGGGGACTTCCTGCGGAAGGTCATGCCGCCGTCGCATTCCTGACGGCGTGACACGAGCCACCCGCAGTGGCGGACGGGTTACATTCCCCCGGTCCGTTCCGCCGCTGCGGGTTTTCCCGTGCGCGGGTTTTCCCGTGCGCGGGGTTTCCCGTGAACTCAGCTCACTTCGTATCCGATCCGGGCGAGCACTCCCCATTTCCCGTCCTGCCGGGTCACGACATAAACGGAGTCGAACACGGCCAGCCGCCTCCCTTCGGCGTCCAGGCGGCTGAACCGCACCGCGGCGTGCACCTGATCGTCGGAGACCTGCGGGAACGCGACCTCGTCCCAGGCGCTGCGACGCCAGCCGGAGGCCAGCAGCGCCTCCAGCTCGGCCTGCGAGGCGCGGATGTACTCCTCGGGGTCGTCCCAGACCGTCACCGCGCCTTCGTGCACGCGTATCTGGGGGAAATTCAGCGTGGCGGTCCACTGCGCCAGATCGTGGCTGTTGAGTCCGTCGAGAAAGGCGTCGAGGGCCGCGCGGGCCTCTTTCGTGACGGCGGCGAAATCGCGATCTGCGGTCATGGCGAGTGCCTTTCGAGCGAAGTCGGTTCGTACGGCATCGAGGGGAAGAATACCCACCGGATTCGCCTTTTCTTCCTGGCCTTCGGTCCAGGAGGAAACCGGCCGGAAGGCGGAAGCGGGAAACCGCTCCGGGGCCGCAGGACCGATCCGGTGAAACCCGTCTCACCCGAAGCCGGACCGGCCCTCGACCGCAGCTCCCCGGCCCCGGACCCCCGCCGGGGGCGCCGCCGCTACCAGCGGTCCCAGTGCAGCACCTCCTCGCGCGGGACGCGCGGAGCCGGCTTGAAGTCGGTGCCGATCGTGAAGGCCAGCGGGACGAACGCGGCGAGCATGACCTCGTCGTACGGCACGTCGAGCGCCTTCGCCAGCTCCCGTTCCAGCGGGCCCTGGGCGGTCGTCCAGACCGTGCCGAGACCCCGGGCGCGCGCCGCGAGCATGAAGCTCCACACGGCCGGCAGGATCGACCCCCAGGTCATCGACTGGTCCAGGACGGAGGCGTTCTCGGTACGGCCCTCCACCGCCGGGATGACGAACGCGGGCACCCGGTGCACGTTCGCGTACAGGTGCTGGAGGCCCTCGTAGATGCGCTCCATGGACCCCGGGTGGTGGTTCATCCGGCGCAGGTCGCGGGCGTTGACCGGCTGGCCGCCGCCGGTGTTCAGGGCGCGCCGGAAGATGTCGGCGACCACCAGGCGCTGCTGTTCCTCGGTGACGACGAGGAAGTGCCAGCGCTGTCGGTTGCGCCCGGTGGGCGCCTGCGTGGCCAGGTCCACGCACTCCTCGATCAGTTCACGGGGGACGGGACGGGTGAGGTCCAGGCGCTTGCGCACCGCGCGCGTCGTGGACAGCAGTTGATCGGGGGTCAGGTCCAAGGTCATAGGCGTGACCGTAGGGGCACATTCGTCTGATGTCAAACAATTGGCTGTCAAACTGTTTTACGACGGGCCGCGCTCGGCGCCGCCGCTCGCGTCCGGCAGCACCCCCGACACGATCGGGCTGACGGCTCCCGCGCTCACCCCGAGCCCGTGGAGCACGGCGAGGTCACCGCGCGACCGCCGGGCGGGTCGCCCCGGACAGGACGTGGGAGGCGCCGGCGAGCCGGTCACCGGTGGACGTCGTCACAGCGTCGCCAGCCATCGGTCGATCTCGGCGTTCACACGGTCGGGCAGCTCCCCGTGGAGGAAGTGCCCGGCGCCGGTGACGGCGATCGCCTTGCAGTCCGGGTGCGTGAAGCAGCGCTCGTCGGCGCGCATCCGGTCCGGGTCCCGGTGCAGCGCCAGCACCGGCTGGGGGCGCCGTCGCAGGACCGCCTCGGCCTCGGGCAGGAAGCGGACGCCCGCCGGGTGCAGGACGTGTCCCCGGAAGACGTGCGCCCGGGTCTCCGGGGTCGCCCACAGTGCGGCGAGCCGCTGACGTTCCACCAGGTGGGCCGGGGTGTTCGGGCCCCGGGCCAGCCCGGTGACGATCCGCAGCGCGGTGGCCTCCGCGTCCGGTCCGTCGAGCGCGTCGGCGAGCGCCCGCAGCCGGTCCCGGCTGTCGTCGGCGCCCGCGTAGTCCGGGTCGAGGGCCACCAGCGCGCGCACCAGGTCGGGGCGGCGGGCGGCCAGCACCGAGGCCACCGACGCGCCCATCGAGTGCCCGACCACGACCACCGGCCCGGTGTCCAGCCGCTCCAGCAGCCCCGCCAGGTCGTCGGCGTGCCGCTCGGTGGACCAGTCCCCGGCCGGAGGGCCCGTCCGGCCGTGCCCGCGCAGGTCCACGGCGACGGTCCGGCAGCGACCGCGCAGCCGGGGGAGCTGATGGACCCAGGTCTCGGCGTTGTCCCACAGCCCGTGCACCAGGAGCGTGGGCAGCCCGAGCGCCCCGGCGGGTCGTGCGCCGGGCGGGGCGGGCAGGTCGACGTGGAACATCCGCCCGGCAGGCAGATCGGCACAGGGCATCGCGACAACTCCCGCCTCGGGGGAAGGGGGTGGGACGGACGGGGTGCGCACCGCGGGAGGGGAAGAGGCCGCCGGGGGCGGGCGGGTCCGGCCGACCGACCCATTACAGACCGGCGCCCCACCTGCCGTCCAAGTCCCCTCCGGCAGAGCCGTTATGCTCACCGGGCATGGCCGGAGGTGCTCGGGGGAGTGGATGGAACTGCGTCACCTGCGGTACTTCGTGGCGGTCGCCGAGGAAGGGTCGGTGAACCGGGCCGCGCGGCGGTTGCTCGTCTCCCAGCCGTCGCTCAGCCGGCAGATCCTCCAGCTCGAACGCGACCTGGGGCAGCGGCTGCTGCAGCGGACCTCGCGCGGAGTACGGCTCACCCCTGCCGGACAGGCCCTGCTGCCGCACGCCCACCAACTGCTCGCGATGGCCGACGCGACCCGTGAGACGGTGGCCGGGGCGGGCGCCGTACGGCAGCCGGTCACCCTCGGGGTCCCGCCCGGGACGGACGGGATCTGGCTGATCGCCCTCGTCGACACGGTCCGCGCCCGGCTGCCGCACGTGGCCCTGGAGTACGTCGAGGCCACCAGCGCCGACCAGCTCCGGCTGCTCGGCGGGGGCCGGATCGACCTCGGTCTCGTGCACCGGCCGCCGCCCGACCCCCTCCGCGCGTGGGAGCTGCGCCGCGACCCGCTCGGGATCGCCGTACGGCCCGGGCACCCGCTCGCCGGGCGGGACGAGTTCGAGCTGGCGGACCTCGACGGGGTGCGCACCCTGCTGCACGCCCAGGACCGGCTCCCCGCCGAGCAGCACGGGCTCGTCGCCGCCGCGCGGACCGCCGGGGTCCGGCCGCACTGGCGCTTCGCGCAGTTCACCGAGCACGTCCTCGCGCACGCCCACGCGACCGGCTGCGACGCGGTGCTGGTCGTCGCGCACGCGGCCGCCGACCGGCTGCCGGGGTGGCGGTGGGGACCACTGGCCGACCTGCCGCTGAGGATGACCACCTGGCTGGTGGCGGCGCCGGACGCGCGTCCCGTCGCGGAAGAGGCCGCCGCGGTGCTCGGGTCCTGCGGGACGGCCGGCTCCGAGGGGTCCAGGTGGCGGGAATGTGCCGATTTCGGCGATCTCGATAGGACTGGTGCCTGAGGTGCCGTACGGTTGCTCGTGCGAGGTGCGTCCGGCGGCCGTCGGCCGGCCGGGGCGACGTCGGTGCGACGGCTCGGGCGCTCGTCCCCGGATGTCACGCTCGGTTACTATGCTCACTTCGTACCGGAGGCCGGAGGCCGGGGGCAGGGGCCGCACCGTCGTCGACGGAGCGCCGGGGAGACAGGGAGACGTGGATGCCGGTCGCAACTCCCCGGATTCCCCCCAAGGCTGACCGGGGGCTTTCCCCGGATCGCACCACAGGGGAGTCGACCGTGGAATCTGAGGCGATCAAGTTGCGGAGCCTTGGGAGATGCTGAGAGAGGTCACTGCCACCCGCTATCTCAAGCCCCTCCGCTCCGGCGGCTCCGTCCCCGGCGTCGTCGAGGCGGACGACCTGGGCACGTACGTCGTGAAGTTCACCGGCTCCGCGCAGGGCCACAAGGCGCTGGTCGCCGAGGTGATCGTGGGCGAGCTGGCGCGGGCGCTGGGGCTGCGCTTCCCCGAACTGGTCCTGGTGCACTTCGACCCCGCGATCGCCGACGACGAGCCCCACCTGGAGGTGCGGGAGCTGCACGGCGCCAGCGCGGGCCTCAACCTCGGCATGGACTACCTGCCGGGCGCCCGCGACTTCACCCCCGAGGCGGCGGAGACGTTCCGGGTGGATCCGCTGGAGGCGGGCAGGATCGTCTGGCTCGACGCCCTGACGGTGAACGTCGACCGCACGGTCCACAGCTCCAACCTCATGATCTGGCCCACGCTGGGCACGGTCCCGCCGCGCCTGTGGCTCATCGACCACGGCGCCGCCCTCGTCTTCCACCACCGCTGGGACGCCTCCGATCCCGCCAAGGCCTACGACTTCCGCCACCACGCCCTCGGCCACTCGACGCCGGACGTGCGGGCGGCCGACGCGGAGCTGGCGCCGAGGGTGACGCGGGAGCTGCTGCGGGACGTCGTGGCCCGGGTCCCGGACGCCTGGCTGTTCGGCGAGGAGGGTTTCGCCGCGCCGGACGACATCCGGACGGCGTACGTGGACTACCTCCACGCGCGCGTGGCGGCCTCCGCGGCCTGGCTCCCCACCGACTTCCCCTCGCGGGAGGAACTCGCCGCCGAGGAGGCCCTCCGGGCGGCACGTACCCGGCAGGGCCGTCCGGAGTGGCTGAAGTGGGTCCCCGACCTGCACGGCAAGCCGGCGGCGGAACAGGATGGGGCGGTGCACCTGGGATGACGGACGCACAGCGGGTCGAGATCGAGTACTGCACGCAGTGCCGCTGGCTGCCCCGGGCGGCCTGGCTGGCCCAGGAACTGCTGACGACCTTCGAGGCCGAGCTGACGGAGCTGGCGCTGCGGCCCGGCAGGGGCGGGGTGTTCGTGGTGCGGGTGAACGACGAGGTCGTGTGGGACCGCCGCGAGCAGGGCTTCCCGGAGCCGACGGCCGTCAAGCGGCTCGTACGCGACCGGGTGGCCCCGGGGAGGTCCCTGGGCCACTCGGACGCGTCCGGGTGAGCGTCAGCCTTCGAGCCGCTCGTACGCCGGCAGGGTGAGGAAGTCCGCGTAGTCCTCGTCCAGGGAGACCTGGAGCAGCAGGTCGTGGGCCTGCCGCCAGTGTCCGGCCGCGAAGGCCTCCGCGCCGAGTTCGGCCTCGACGGCGCGCAGTTCCTCGGCGGCGATCCTGCGGGCGAGCTCCGGCGTGGCCTTCTCGCCGTTCTCGAACTCGACGCCCGCGTTGATCCACTGCCAGATCTGCGAGCGCGAGATCTCGGCGGTGGCCGCGTCCTCCATCAGGTGGAAGATGGCGACCGCGCCGAGCCCGCGCAGCCAGGCCTCGATGTAGCGGATGCCCACCTGGACGGCGTTGACCAGGCCCGCGTAGGTCGGCTTCGCGTCGAGGGAGTCGACGGCGATCAGGTCGGCCGCCTCGACGCGGACGTCCTCGCGCAGCCGGTCCTTCTGGTGCGGCTTGTCGCCGAGCACCCTGTCGAAGGACTCCATGGCGATCGGGACGAGGTCGGGGTGGGCGACCCACGAGCCGTCGAAGCCGTCGGCGGCCTCGCGGTCCTTGTCGGCGCGGACCTTCTCGAAGGCGACCTTGTTGACCTCGGGGTCGCGGCGGGACGGGATGAAGGCCGCCATGCCGCCGATGGCGTGCGCGCCGCGCTTGTGGCAGGTGCGGACGAGGAGTTCGGTGTATGCCCGCATGAACGGGGCGGTCATGGTGACCGCGTTGCGGTCCGGCAGGACGAACCTCGCGCCGCCGTCGCGGAAGTTCTTGACGATGGAGAACAGGTAGTCCCAGCGGCCGGCGTTCAGCCCCGAGGCGTGGTCGCGCAGTTCGTAGAGGATCTCCTCCATCTCGTACGCGGCGGTGATCGTCTCGATGAGCACGGTGGCGCGGACGGTGCCCCGGGGGATGCCGACGTGGTCCTGGGCGAAGACGAACACGTCGTTCCACAGGCGGGCTTCGAGGTGCGACTCGGTCTTGGGGAGGTAGAAGTACGGCCCCTTGCCGAGGTCGAGCAGGCGCCGGGCGTTGTGGAAGAAGTACAGGCCGAAGTCGACGAAGGCGCCCGGGACCGGGGTGCCGTCGGCGTCCACCAGGTGCCGCTCGTCGAGGTGCCAGCCGCGCGGCCGCATGACGACGGTCGCCAGTTCCCCGTTCGGCCGCAGGGCGTACGACTTGCCGGACGCCGGGTCGGTGAAGTCGATGTTCCGGGTGTACGCGTCGATCAGGTTGACCTGGCCGGTGACGACGTTCTCCCAGGTGGGCGCGGAGGCGTCCTCGAAGTCCGCGAGCCAGACCCGGGCGCCCGAGTTGAGGGCGTTGACGGTCATCCTGCGGTCGGTGGGGCCGGTGATCTCGACACGGCGGTCGTTCAGGGCGGCGGGGGCGGGGGCCACCCTCCAGGAGTCGTCGGCGCGGATCGCGGCGGTCTCCGGGAGGAAGTCCAGGGCCGCGGTGCGGGCGATCTCGGCGCGGCGCCGCGCGCGGCGGGCGAGGAGCTCGTCACGGCGCGGGGTGAACCGGCGGTGCAGCTCGGCCACGAAGGCGAGGGCCGCGTCGGTGAGGACCTCCTCCTGCCGGGGCAGGGGCTCGGCGTCGACGATGGCCAGCGGGGACGGCGCCGGTGCGGACATGAGCGGTCACTTCCTTCAGCGAGCGTGGCCCCGGGCGCCGGGAGACCCGGGTGGGGCGGGGGAGGGCCGTGGAGGGCCGGACGCGGCCGGATGATTCTGTTTTTTGGATAGTAGTTTCCTCATCGTGGAAGTTCAATGGTTTGTTGATGCCGGGGTCTCCGGGCGTGCCGCGGTGGTTCCGCGCGCCGTCCCGTTCCCTCCTCCGTTCACTCGAGGCGGGTCAGATCCGCGGCCGTGTCGATGTCGTAGGGCTCGGCCACGTCCGCGCACTCGACGAGCCCGACCGCCTCCTCGTGCGCCCTCAGGTAGGCGCGTGCCCCCCGGTCGCCGGTCGCGGTCGCCGCGATGCCGGCCCAGTGCGCGGCGCCGAACAGGACGGGATGCCCGCGCACCCCGGCGTAGGCCGCGGACACCAGCGACGACTCGTCCTCGTACGCGCCGAGCACCCGCGCCGCCGCCTCCGGCCCGATGCCGGGCTGGTCGACCAGCGAGACCAGCGCGGCCCGCGCCCCCGTCCCGGCGAGCGATTCCAGCCCGGCCCGCAGCGAGGAACCCATGCCCTGCTCCCACTCCGGGTTGACGACCAGCACGCAGTCCTCCAGCCGCGCCCGCTGCCGTACGGCGTCGGCGGCGGCCCCCAGGACCACGTGCACGCGCGTGCACCCCGCCGTGCGCAGCACCCGCACCGCGTGTTCCACGAGCGGCCGCCCCCGGTGCGTCAGCAGCGCCTTCGGGCGCCCGCCGAGCCGCCGTCCCCCGCCCGCCGCGAGCAGCAGCCCGGCCACCTCGTCCTGCCTGTGCGTCATGGGTCCTGCATACCTGACGCGGCGTCGGACACGCGGTTCCCGGGGGCTGAATTTCGGTCCCCGCGGTGGCGCGCCGGGCGCCGGCGGCGGTTTACTGACCCGCGTCCCGCGGCGCCCGACCAGCGCCACGGAGGTGCGGGCGGGAGCACGAGGCGCTCGCGCACCAGGACGTGCCACAGGGGGGAGAGCTGTGTTGCGGAGCTTGGGACAGAGGCCGGTGACCGGCAGCGACGAGGATCCGAGGGCGGCGGAACTGCGCACCGCGGTGTCCCGGCTGCGCCGCGAACTCGCCGCGCATCCCGCGGACTTCCCGGACCGGGTCGTCGCCGAGGACGAACTCGCCGCCCTCGCCGCGATGGCGGACCACGGCGTCCCCGAGGCCCCGCGGCTGCGCCGCTCCCTGCTGCTGGTCGCGGGCGCGATCGGCTCGGTGAGCGCGCTGGCGCGGGGGCTGTCGGACGTGCGCAACGCGGTGGAACTGTTCGGGGAGCCGCCCCGGGGGTGAGGCGGGCCCGCCCGGGCGGCCCCGCCGGGGCGCCGCTCAGGCCGGGGTGCCGCCCGGGTTCGACAGGGCCTGCGACAGTTCCGCCGCCACCTCCCGCAGCACCGGCACGATCGTCGCCGTGGCCGCCTCCGTGACCCGGCCGGCCGGTCCGGAGATGGAGACGGCCGCCGGGGTGGGCGAGCCGGGGACCGGGACCGCGAGGCAGCGGACGCCGATCTCCTGTTCGTTGTCGTCGACCGCGTAGCCCTGGCCGCGCACGTCCTGGAGCGCGGCGAGGAAGCCGTCCGGCGTGGTGATGGTCCTGTCGGTCGCGGCGGGCATGCCCGTGCGGTGCAGCAGGGCGCGCACCTCGTCGTCCGGGAAGCCGGCGAGCAGGGCCTTGCCCACACCCGTGGAGTGCGGCAGGACGCGCCGGCCGACCTCGGTGAACATGCGCATCGAGTGCTTGGAGGGCACCTGCGCCACGTACACGATCTCGTCGCCGTCCAGCAGCGCCATGTTCGCCGTCTCGCCGGTCTCCTCGACCAGGCGGGCCAGGTAGGGGCGGGCCCAGGTGCCCAGCAGCCGGGAGGCCGACTCGCCGAGGCGGATCAGGCGCGGGCCGAGCGCGTACCGGCGGTTGGGCTGCTGGCGGACGTAACCGCAGGTCACCAGGGTGCGCATCAGGCGGTGGATGGTGGGCAGCGGGAGCCCGCTGCTCGCGGACAGCTCGCTCAGCCCGACCTCGCCGCCCGCGTCCGCCATCCGCTCGAGCAGATCGAAGGCGCGCTCGAGGCTCTGGACCCCTCCGCCGGCGGGCCTGGCGGTGTCGGTGGTGCTGGCGCTGGACCTCGGCACGGCGCGTTCCTTTCGAAACTGGCGGGAAGGGCTGAAGCCTACCCGGCGGTCGATCCGCCCCCCCTGGCTTGTGCGTCACCACGTTCTGTCTGTCGAAAGGATAATTCCGCTGTGTGAAAACGCCAGGGTCGGCGACGAGGGGCGCGGCGCGGAGGAAGGAGCCCTTGACGGCGGCGCGGACGGAGGTGAAGACTCCTTCAACAGAAAGTTGAATTCCGTTACGCGGAAGTCACGCGGGAGTAAATCCCGGCGGCCCGGAAGCGCGACGGCGGCAGAGAGGGGTCCGGGTGCCCGACGCTGAACTGGTGCTGCGCTCGACACGCGTCATCACCCCCGCGGGGACGCGCGCCGCCTCGGTCGCGGTGTCCGCCGGGACGATCACGGCCGTACTGCCGCACGACGCCGAGGTGCCGGCGGGCGCCCGCCTGGAGGACCTCGGCGACGACGCCCTGCTGCCCGGCCTGGTCGACACCCATGTGCACGTCAACGACCCCGGCCGCACGGAGTGGGAGGGCTTCTGGACCGCCACCCGCGCGGCGGCGGCCGGCGGCATCACCACCCTCGTCGACATGCCGCTCAACTCCCTCCCGCCGACCACCACGGTCGACCACCTCCGCACCAAGCGGGAGGCGGCCGCCGGCAAGGCGCACGTCGACGTCGGCTTCTGGGGCGGCGCCCTGCCCGACAACGTCGAGGACCTGCGCCCGCTGCACGACGCCGGGGTCTTCGGCTTCAAGGCCTTCCTCTCGCCCTCGGGCGTGGACGAGTTCCCGCACCTCGACCAGGACCGGCTGGCCCGGTCCCTGGAGGAGATCGCCGGCTTCGACGGTCTGCTCGTCGTGCACGCCGAGGACCCGCACCGCCTCGGCGCGGCCCCGCAGCGGGGCGGCCCCCGGTACGCCGACTTCCTCGCCAGCCGCCCCCGCGACGCCGAGGACACCGCCGTCGCGCACCTCGTCGCCCGGGCGGGACGTCTCCACGCGCGCGTGCACGTCCTGCACCTGTCCTCCTCCGACGCCCTGCCGCTGATCGCCGCCGCGAAGGCGCGGGGTGTGCGGATCACGGTCGAGACGTGCCCGCACTACCTCACCCTCACCGCCGAGGAAGTCCCGGACGGAGCCAGCGAGTTCAAGTGCTGTCCGCCCATCCGCGAGGCCGCCAACCAGGACCTGCTGTGGCGGGCGCTGGCGGACGGCACCATCGACTGCGTGGTCACCGACCACTCCCCGTCCACGGCCGACCTCAAGACGGGTGACTTCGCCACGGCCTGGGGCGGCATCTCGGGCCTCCAGCTGAGCCTGCCGGCCGTGTGGACCGAGGCGCGGGGGCGCGGCCACGGCCTGGAGGACGTGGTCCGCTGGATGTCCACGCGCACGGCGGCCCTCGTGGGCCTCGACCGCAAGGGCGCCATCGAGGCCGGCCGCGACGCCGACTTCGCCGTGCTGGCTCCCGAGGAGACCTTCACCGTCGACCCGGCGGCCCTCCAGCACCGCAACCGGGTCACGGCGTACGCCGGCAGGACCCTGCACGGCGTCGTGAGGTCGACCTGGCTGCGCGGCGAGCGCATCCTCTCCGACGGCGAGTTCACCGCCCCGAAGGGCCGGCTGCTCACCCGCGCCCGCTGACCGCCCGCCCCGCCCCCGCAGGGGCCGACTCCCGAAAGGCAGACCTGATCACCGTGACGGCGACACCCGGCTTCACCGGCGACGCGAACCCCTACGGCGGCGGCGACCCCTACGCGGACTACCGCACCGCCGACTTCCCCTTCACCCGGCACACCGACCTCGCCGACCGGCGGCTCGGCGCCGCCGTCGTCGCCGCCAACGACGAGTTCTTCGCCCAGCGCGAGAACCTGCTGCTGCCCGGGCCCGCCGTGTTCGACCCCGAGCGCTTCGGGCACAAGGGCAAGATCATGGACGGCTGGGAGACGCGCCGCCGCCGCGGCGTCTGCGCCGACCACCCCTGGCCGGCCGACGACGACCACGACTGGGCGCTGGTCCGGCTCGGCGCGCCCGGCGTGATCCGGGGCATCGTCGTCGACACGGCCCACTTCCGCGGCAACCACCCGCAGGCCGTGTCGGTCGAGGGCACGGCGGCCGAGGGCTTCCCCTCCCCGGAGCAGCTGCTGGGGGACGACGTGAAGTGGACCACGCTCGTCCCCCGCACGCCGGTCGGCGGCCACGCGGCGAACGGCTTCCCGGTGGCGGTGGAGCAGCGCTTCACCCACCTGCGCGTCAACCAGCACCCCGACGGCGGCATCGCCCGCCTGCGGGTGTACGGCGAGGTCGTCCCCGACCCCGCCTGGCTCGGCGTCCTCGGCACCTTCGACGTGGTCGCCCTGGAGAACGGCGGCCGGGTCGAGGACGCCTCCGACCTCTTCTACTCGCCGGCCGGCAACACCATCCAGCCGGGCCGCTCCCGCCGGATGGACGACGGCTGGGAGACCCGGCGCCGCCGTGACCGGGGCCACGACTGGATCCGCTACCGCCTGGCCGCGCAGGCCCGGATCCGCGCCCTGGAGATCGACACGGCGTACCTGAAGGGCAACAGCGCCGGGTGGGCGTCGGTGTCGGTGCGGGACGCCGACGACAGCGGCACCGGCGCGTGGCACGAGATCCTCCCGCGCACCCGCCTCCAGCCCGACACCGTCCACCGCTTCGTCCTGCCCGAGCCGGCCGTCGGCACGCACGCGCGCGTGGACGTCTTCCCGGACGGCGGCATCTCCCGGCTGCGCCTGTTCGGCTCGCTGACGGAGGAGGGCGCGAGGCGCCTGGCGGCGCGGCACCAGGAACTGGGCGGCTGAAAACCCGGGGCGTTCCGTCCCCGCGCCGTCGCCCTCCCGCTCTCGGCTTCGTGCGAGCGGGGGGACCCCCGCCGTCCCCGGGGACCGCCGCCCCGGCCCTGCACGGGCCTCGTCCTCGAACTCCCCGCAGGGGGCGCCCCAGGGCGGGCTGCATCCGCTCGCCCTTCTTCCCGCCGAGTCGGGGGTGGGCGAATGCCCGGGGTCCGGGGACGGGGCGGCCGTGGGCGGCGGGGGCGAGGCCGCCCGCACGGCGTCACGCCGCGTGCCCCCCGTCCACCGCGAACTCCGCGCCGGTGACGTACGCCGCGCCCGCCAGGTGCGCGACCGTCTCCGCCACCTCCTCCGCCCGGCCGAAGCGGCCCAGCGCCGTCATCGCCGCCTGCCCGGCCGCGAACGGCCCGTCCGCCGGGTTCAGGTCCGTGTCGATCGGCCCGGGATGGACGATGTTCGCCGTGATCCCGCGCGGCCCGAGCTCCCTGGCCAGCGCCTTGGTCAGCCCCACCAGGGCCGACTTGCTCATCGTGTACAGCGTCCCGCCCGGCCCGGGCACCCGCTGGGTCATGCAGGTGCCGACGGTGATGATGCGGCCGCCGTCCGTCATCCGCCCGGCGGCCGCCTGCGAGGCCAGGAACACCGCGCGCACGTTCACGGCCAGCACCCGGTCGACGTCCAAGAGGCCGAGGCCCTCCAGCGGCCCCAGCACCCCGATCCCCGCGTTGTTCACCAGCACGTCGAGCCGGCCCAGGGCCTCCGCCGCCGACGCCACCGCACCCGCCGCCTCCCCGGCGTCGGCCGCGTCGGCGCGCAGCGCCACGGCACGCCGCCCCAGCGCCTCCACGGCCCGTACGGCGTCCTCGGCAGCCGCTTCGTCGTTCACGTAGGTCAGTGCCACGTCCGCGCCCTCCCGCGCGAGCCGCACCGCCGTCGCCGCCCCGATGCCGCGGCTGCCGCCGGTCACCAGGGCCACCTTGCCGTCCAGAGTTCCGCAGGTCGTCGTCATGGGTCCATCCCAGCGTCCGGCGCGCCGGAGCACCGGCGGCGAACGGACGCCGACCTCCCCGGCCGGACTCCCGCGCCCGCCTCGCGGCGGCCTTCCGGACGGAGTCGAGCCGCACGTTAACTTCCCGAAAACTCACAGGACTTGACGGGAAAATCCTCAGAGGTGTCATTGACATGCCAACGTCTACGCGCGTCATCATGAGGCCATGAGATTCCCCCCACGGATCACCCGCGCCGGCGGCGCGGCCGCCCTGCTCTGCGCCCTGCTCGCCGGCGGCACCGTCTCCGCCGCACCGGCGACCGCCGCCGCCTCGGCGGTCGGCGAGATCTGCTACAGCGACCTGCCCGCGCAGGCGTACGACACGCTGGAGCTGATCGAGCGGGGCGGCCCCTTCCCGTACGCGCAGGACGGCGCGGTCTTCCAGAACCGGGAAGGCGTCCTGCCGAGGCAGTCGACGGGCTACTACCACGAGTACACGGTCAAGACGCCGGGCTCCTCCACGCGCGGCGCGCGCCGTGTCGTCACCGGCCGGCAGTACGAGGAGGACTACTACACCGCCGACCACTACGCGAGCTTCGACCTCGTCGACCACGACTGCTGAGCCGACCTCATCGGCCGCGACCGCCGAGCCGGCCCCACCCGGCCGCGGTCGCCGAGGAACGGTGCGACCGGCCGGAGGCCCGGTGCACGCTCATCCGGGCCTCCGGCTCTCCGCGGCGGCGAACAGGGCGAACGCCAGGACGATCAGCGCGACGCTCACGTAGATCTCGTAGCCGTCCAGGAGCGCCCACTGCTGTGTGACGCCCCAGCCCAGCTTGCCGGTGAGCTCGTGCACGAGGCCGCCCGTGCCCTGCACCAGGGCGATGAACCCGAAGAACTCCAACAACTGCTTCATGGCGCGACCCTCGCCCCGCGGACCCCCGGCGCGCATCGGCCGCGGGGCGGTACCGGCCCGACGAAAGTCCGTGTCCGGCGGGGCCGGCCGCGCCGAAAGTCCCGAGGGCCGCGACTTCGGTCGACCGTGCCGCCCGCACGGCGGTGGCGCGGAACCCCGCCGCGTAGATTGCCGACCGTGAGTGGTGACGAACAGGGCGCCGGGCCGCGGGTGTTCGAGGGGCGGCGGTGGCTGCTGCCGTCGGCCCTGGTGGCCGAACTCGACCCCGGCGCCGGACGCTCCGGCCGGACCCCGCGCACCGCGCGCGACTGGGTGGTCGACTTCTCCTGCTTCCTGCTGGCCGTCGTCGTCGGCCTGCTGGCCGCGGGCACGCTGCCCGAGGAGGACCTCCCGCCCGGCGTCGGCCTCGCCGACCAGCTGCTGGGCGTGCTCGCCTGCGCCGCCCTCTGGCTGCGCCGCCGCCATCCGTACGGGCTCGCCGTGGCGACGGTCCCGGTCTGCTTCCTGTCGAACACCGCGGGCGGCGCGGGCGTCATCGCCCTGTTCACGCTCGCCGTGCACCGGCCCTTCCGGCACGTGGCCTGGGTGTCCGGGGCGTCCCTGGCCCTGGTGCCGGTCTTCTTCCGGCTGCGTCCCGACCCCGATGTGCCGTACGGCTGGGCGATCGGCTTCGTCGTGCTGCTGACCGTCGCGGCGGTCGGCTGGGGCATGTTCGTCCGCTCCAAGCGGCAGCTCCTGCTCAGCCTGCGGGACCGGGCCCGGCGCGCCGAGACCGAGGCGCGGCTGCGTGCCGAGCAGGCGCAGCGGCTGGCCCGCGAGGCGATCGCGCGCGAGATGCACGACGTGCTCGCCCACCGGCTGACCCTGCTCAGCGTGCACGCGGGCGGCCTGGAGTTCCGGCCGGACGCGCCGCGCGAGGAGGTCGCACGGGCGGCCGGCGTCATCCGCGAGAGCGCCCACGAGGCCCTCCAGGACCTGCGGGAGATCATCGGCGTGCTGCGGGCCGGCGGACCCGACGAGCCGGGCCGCCCCCAGCCGACGCTCGCCGCCCTCGACGCGCTGGTGGCCGAGTCCCGCGAGGCCGGCACGGAGGTCACCCTCGACCGGCGCGTCACCGACCCGGCGGCCGTTCCCTCCTCCGTCGGCCGCACCGCCTACCGGATCGTGCAGGAGTGCCTGACCAACGTCCGCAAGCACGCCCCCGGCGTCCAGGCCGCGGTCACCGTCGCCGGCGGCCCCGGCGAGGGACTCACCGTGACCGTCCGCAACCCCGCCCCGCGGGGCGACGTACCGCCCGTCCCCGGCTCCGGCCAGGGCCTGATCGGCCTCGCCGAACGCGCGACCCTCGCCGGCGGCCGCCTGGAGCACGGGCCGCGGGAGGACGGCGGCTTCGAGGTCCGGGCCCTGCTGCCCTGGCCCGCCTGACGCCCGTCCCCGAACGCCCCTGGCGCGGCAGGGCGTTCGGGGACGGACGCCGGACCGCGCGCGGCGACTCACGTGCCGCGACCGTGGTTTCGTAAGGCCATGACTGCGATCAGACTCCTCCTCGTCGACGACGACCCGCTGGTGCGGGCCGGTCTGTCCTTCATGCTGGGCGGTGCCGACGACATCGAGATCGTCGGTGAGGCCGCGGACGGCGGCGAGGTCGAGGCGCTCGTCGACCGCACCCGCCCGGACGTGGTCCTGATGGACATCCGGATGCCGTCGGTGGACGGGCTGACCGCCACCGAGCGGCTGCGCGCCCGCGAGGACGCCCCGCAGGTGGTGGTCCTCACCACCTTCCACGCCGACGAGCAGGTGCTGCGGGCGCTGCGCGCGGGCGCCGCCGGGTTCGTCCTGAAGGACACCCCGCCCGCCGAGATCCTCGACGCGGTCCGCCGGGTCGCGGCCGGCGACCCCGTCCTGTCGCCCGCCGTCACCCGTCAGCTGATGGACCACGCGGCCGGTTCCGCCGCCGACACCCGCCGGGCACGCGCGCGTGCCCGGATCGCCGCCCTGGGCGAGCGCGAACGCGAGGTCGCCGTGGCCGTGGGCCGGGGCCTGTCCAACGCGCAGATCGCCACCGACCTGTTCATGAGCGTCGCCACCGTCAAGAGCCACGTCTCCCGCGTCCTCGCCAGGCTCGGCCTGAACAACCGGGTGCAGATCGCGCTGCTGGCCTACGACGCGGGGCTGCTCGACGAGGACGCGGGGGACGGGCACCAGCGGGCCCGCTCGCGCGTTGAACCCGGTGACGGGACGCGGGGGAACCGGTGACGGGACGCGGGGGAACCGGTGACCGGAAGGGGAGCGACATGCGGGAAGCGACATGACCGACGTGATCGACCTGGGCGCGTTCGGCGACGGGTTCCGGCGGGACCCGCACCCGGTGTACGCGCGGCTGCGCGAGCGCGGCCCGGTGCACCGGGTGCGTCCGCCCGGAGCCGACGGCGCCTACGAGACCTGGCTCGTCGTGGGGTACGAGGAGGCGCGCGCCGCGCTCGCCGACCCACGGCTGGTCAAGGACGGCGAACGGATCGGCGCGGCCTTCCTGGACGAACAGCTGATCGGCAAGCACCTGCTGGTCACCGACCCGCCGCAGCACACGCGGCTGCGCGCCCTCGTCACGCGCGCGTTCACCGCGCGCCGGGTGGAGGAGCTGCGCCCGCGGGTGCGGCGGATCACCGACGACCTGCTCGACGCGATGCTGCCGCGCGGCCGCGCGGACCTGGTGGAGTCCCTCGCCTACCCGCTGCCCATCACCGTCATCTGCGAGCTGCTCGGCGTCCCGGAGATCGACCGCGCGGCGTTCCGCGAGATGTCGACGGAGGTGGTCGCCCCGACCGGTGCGGACAGCGGTTACGAGGCGTTCGTGCGGCTCGGCGCGTACCTGACCGAACTGATCGAGGACAAGCGGTGCTCCGGACCGGGCGGCGACCTGCTCGGCGACCTCATCCGCACCACCGCCGAGGACGGCGACCGGCTGTCCGCCGAGGAGCTGCGCGGCATGGCGTTCCTGCTGCTCGTCGCCGGCCACGAGACCACGGTCCACCTCATCACCAACGCCGTCCACGCCCTGCTCACGCACCCGGACCAGCTCGCGGCGCTGCGCGCCGACCCGGACCTCCTCGACGGCGTGGTGGAGGAGACGCTGCGCTGGGAGGGACCGGTGGAGAACGCCACGTACCGGTTCGCCGTCGAGCCCCTGGAGATCGCGGGCGTGACGATCGGGAAGGGCGATCCGGTGCTGATCGGCCTCGCCTCCGCCGACCGCGACGCGCGCCGCTACGGGGACGCCGACCGCTACGACGTCCGCCGCGACCCGCGCGGGCACCTCGCCTTCGGCCACGGCGTCCACTACTGCCTGGGCGCGCCGCTGGCCCGGCTGGAGGCCCGCGTCGCCCTGGGCTCCCTCCTGGAACGCGCCCCCGCCCTCGCCCCGGACGGACCGCCCGGCGAGTGGCTGCCGGGCATGCTGATGCGCGGGCTGCGCAGCCTGCCGGTCCGCTGGTAGCGCCCGCCCCGCGGCCGGGCGGCGGGGCGGGCACGGGTTCACCCGTGGCGCGGGACCCCGTGGGCGCCCGGGGACGGCGTCCCGGGCACGTCCCCGGGCACGCCCCGGGGCGCCACCGCATCCGGCGGCCCGGAGGCGCCGACCGCGTCAGGCGCCCGCGGCACACCCGCGGTCCCCGCCGCCCCCGCCGTGTCCGGTGCGCCCGCCGTACCCGCCGGACGCGTCGTGCCCGGGCCGCCTGCCGTTCCTGACACGCCCGCCGTTCCTGACACGCCCGCCGTTCCCGGTGTGCCTGTCGTCCCCGGCGTGCCCGCCGTCCCCGGCCCGCCCGGCGTCCCCGGTACGCCGGCCGCGCTCACCCTTCCCGGCCCGCCCGTCGTCCCCGGCCCGCCCGGCATTCCCGGCGCGCCGGGCGCCTCCCCGGCCCCCGGTATCTCCGCCAGGGCCACCGCCCGCCGTTCCCGGCGGGACACCTCGCAGGCTTCCGCGACGCGCAGGGCCTGGAGGGCCTCGCGGCCGTCGCAGGGGCTGGGCCGGCCCGCCCGCACGACCTCCACGAACGCGTTCAGCTCCGCCTCGTACGCCGGGCCGAAGCGCTCCAGGAACCCGGTCCACGGCTTGTCCGCGGCCGGGGGACCGGTGGGCTCGGTGGAGGCGATCGGCGTGCGGTCGTCCAGGCCCACGACGATCTGGTCCAGCTCCCCGGCCAGCTCCATGCGGACGTCGTAGCCCGCGCCGTTCAGCCGGGTCGCCGTGGCCGTGGCGAGGGTGCCGTCGTCCAGGGTGAGGACCGCGGCCGCCGTGTCCGCGTCCCCGGCCGCGCGGAACATCGCGGGCCCGGCGTCCGACCCGGCGGCGTACACGTCCACCACCTCGCGTCCGGTCACCCAGCGCAGCACGTCGAAGTCGTGGATCAGCGCGTCCCGGAAGATCCCGCCGGACACCGGCAGCCAGGCGGCCGCCGGCGGCGACCGGTCGGACGTCACCGCCCGTACGGTGTGCAGCCGGCCGAGCCGCCCGGACCGCACCGCCTCCCGCGCCCCGGTGTAGCCGGTGTCGAAGCGACGCTGGAACCCCATCTGCAGGATCGTTCCGGCGGCCTCGACCTCGGCGATCGCGGCCAAGGTCCCCGCCAGGTCCAGGGCGACGGGCTTCTCGCAGAACACCGGGAGCCCGGAGCGCGCCGCCCGGCCGATCAGCTCGGCGTGGGCGGAGGTCGCGGTGGTGATCACGACGGCGTCCACGCCCCACCGGAAGATCTCGTCCACCCCGGGAGCGGCCGTCTCGCCCAGCCGGAGCGCCAGTTCCTGGGCCCGGGCGGGGTCCGTGTCCGTCAGGATGAGGGACCCGACCTCGCGGTGACGGCTGAGGGTGTTCGCGTGAACGGTGCCGAGGCGGCCCGTCCCGATGACGCCGATGCGCATGGAATCACCGTGGCGTCGGAGCCCGCACCCTGTCAATCTCCATGTCCGGACAACCGGACTACACGACTTCCCGTCAACCGGCCGCGGAGCTACGCTCGGCCCCGTGCCGAAACCAGAAGTGGATCCGACCGTGCAGCTCGAACTCCGCGTGGACCGAAGCTCTCCGGTGCCGCTGTACTTCCAGCTGTCCCAGCAGCTCGAAGCCGCCATCGAACACGGATCGCTCACCCCCGGCAGCCTGCTGGGCAACGAGATCGAACTCGCCGCCCGGCTGGGCCTGTCCCGGCCGACCGTGCGCCAGGCGATCCAGTCCCTCGTCGACAAGGGCCTGCTCGTGCGCCGGCGGGGCGTCGGCACCCAGGTCGTGCACAGCCAGGTCAAGCGCCCCCTGGAGCTCAGCAGCCTCTACGACGACCTGGAGGCGGCCGGCCAGCGCCCCGCGACCACGGTCCTGGTCAACACCGTCGTCCCCGCGGGCGCCGAGGTCGCGGCCGCCCTCGGGGTGGCCGAGGGCAGCGAGGTGCAGCGCGTGGAGCGGCTGCGTCTCGCCCACGGCGAGCCGATGGCGTACCTGTGCAACCACCTGCCCCCCGGCCTGCTGGACCTGGACACGGCGCAGCTGGAGGCCACCGGCCTGTACCGGCTGATGCGGGCCGCCGGGATCACCCTGCACAGCGCCCGCCAGTCCATCGGCGCCCGGGCCGCCACCGCCGCCGAGGCCGAGCGGCTCGCCGAGGACGAGGGCGCGCCGCTGCTCACCATGCAGCGCACGACCTTCGACGACACCGGCCGCGCGGTCGAGTTCGGCGACCACATCTACCGCCCGACCCGCTACTCCTTCGAGTTCCAGCTGCTCGTGCGGTCCTGATCCGCTCCTGATCGCCGCGGCGCGTGAGGCCCGCGGCGGCCCCGGGGCGCGCGAGGCCCGCCGTGGCCGCCGTGCCCCGGCCGGGCGACCGAATGTCCGGACAAGGTGACCGCCGGGCGGTCCCCGGCCGCGGAACCTCCGAGGCCCGTGTTCGATACTGGGGCGTTTGCGTCCGGTGAGCGGTCACCGGACGCGCGCGTACGACAGGACACGGCAAGAAGGGCACGGCCTCGTGGCACGGTTTCGGACCTGGGCAGGGATCGCGTTGGCGGGGGTGGTGTGCGTCTGTCTCGCGGGGTGCAGCAGCACCGGCGGCAAACGCGCCGAGGACGCCCGCGAGGCCGCGGCGGCCCAGGGGAAGGCGGCGGTGAACACCCCCCGCTGGACGTTCGCGATGATCACCCACTCGGGGGACGGCGACACCTTCTGGGACATCGTCCAGAGCGGCGCCGAGCAGGCCGCCCTCAAGGACAACATCGACTTCCTCTACTCCCACGACGACGAGGCCCAGCAGCAGGCCCAGCTCGTCGACGCGGCGGTCGACAAGAAGGTCGACGGCATCATCGTCTCCCTCGCCAAGCCCGACGCCCTGAAGGCCGCGGTCGCGCGGGCCGTGCGGGCCGGCATCCCGGTGATCACGGTGAACTCCGGCTCGGCCGAGTCCGAGGCCTTCGGCGCGCTCACCCACATCGGCCAGGACGAGACGATCGCCGGTGAGGCCGTCGGCGAGGAGCTGAACGAGCGCGGCCGGAAGAAGGCCCTCTGCGTGCTGCACGAGCAGGGCAACGTGGGCCACGAGCAGCGCTGCGCGGGCGTCGCCGCCGCCTTCGCGGGCGAGGTCGACGACCTCTACGTCAACGGCACCAACATGCCCGACGTCCAGTCCGCGATCGAGGCCAAGCTCCAGGCCGACCCGTCGATCGACTCCGTCGTCACCCTCGGCGCCCCGTACGCCGACACCGCCGTGAAGGCCAAGCAGGGCGCCGGCAGCAAGGCCGAGATCGACACCTTCGACCTGAACGCCAAGGTGGCGGCCGGCCTGGAGGGCGGCACCCTCGGCTTCGCCGTCGACCAGCAGCCCTACCTCCAGGGCTACCAGGCCGTCGACCTGCTGTGGCTGTACCGGTACAACAAGGACGTCCTCGGCGGCGGCAAGCCCGTGCTGACCGGCCCGCAGATCATCACCGGGGACCAGGCGGCCGAGCTCGCCGCGTACACCGAGCGGGGCACCCGATGAGCGCCGGAACGGCCGGCGGGAGCACAGAAAAAACGTTTCTGCAAAGCTCGCCGCTGCGCACCCTGCTCGGCCGCCCCGAACTGGGCTCGGTCGTCGGCGCGGTCGCGGTCTTCGCCTTCTTCGCCGTCGCCGCCGACAGCTTCCTGCGCGTGAGCAGCCTCAGCACGGTCCTGTACGCGTCCTCGACGATCGGCATCATGGCCGTCCCGGTCGCGCTGCTGATGATCGGCGGGGAGTTCGACCTGTCGGCCGGCGTCATGGTGACGTCCTCCGCGCTGATCTCGTCGATGTTCAGCTACCAGATGACGGCGAACGTCTGGGCCGGCGTGGGGGTCTCCCTCCTCGCCACCCTCGCGATCGGCGCCTTCAACGGCTTCGTGCTCACCCGCACCCGGCTGCCCAGCTTCATCATCACGCTGGGCACCTTCCTCATGCTGACCGGCATGAACCTCGGCTTCACCAAGCTGATCGACGGCACGGTGTCGACGAAGAGCATCGCCGACATGGAGGGCTTCCCCACGGCGCGGGACGTCTTCGCCTCGACGCTGACCGTCGGCGGCGTCGACGTCAAGGTCACCATCCTGTGGTGGTTCGCGCTGGTCGCGGTGGCCTCCTGGATCCTGCTGCGCACCCGCGCCGGCAACTGGATCTTCGCGGTGGGCGGCAACCGGGACGCGGCCCGCGCCGTCGGCGTCCCCGTGAACAGGACCAGGATCGGCCTCTACACGGGCGTGGCCCTCGGCGCCTGGATCTCCGGCCAGCACCTGCTGTTCAGCTACGACGTCGTCCAGTCCGGCGAGGGCGTCGGCAACGAGCTGACCTACATCATCGCCGCCGTCATCGGCGGCTGCCTGATCACCGGCGGCTACGGCAGCGCGATCGGCTCGGCGGTCGGCGCGCTCCTCTTCGGCATGACGAGCAAGGGCATCGTCTTCGCCGAGTGGAACCCCGACTGGTTCACCTTCTTCCTCGGAGCGATGCTGCTCCTCGCGACCCTGCTCAACGCCTGGGTCCGCAAGCGCGCGGAGGCCACGAAATGACCGGCACACCGGTGCGCGGCGGCGACGACACGACCGGGACGCCGGCGCACGGCGGCGACGGCGCGACGGGGGCACGCGCGCGCACGGCGCTCGTCGAGCTGTCCGGCGTCAGCAAGCACTACGGCACCGTCCGCGCCCTCGAAGGCGTCTCCCTCGAGGTCCACCCGGGCGAGATCACCTGCGTCCTCGGCGACAACGGCGCCGGCAAGTCGACCCTCATCAAGATCGTCGCCGGGCTGCACCGGCACGACGGCGGCGTCCTGCGCCTCGACGGCGAGGAGACGACGTTCTCCTCCCCGCGCCAGGCCCTGGACCGGGGCATCGCCACGGTCCACCAGGACCTGGCCGTCGTCCCGCTGATGCCGGTCTGGCGCAACTTCTTCCTCGGCTCCGAGCCCACGAAGGGCGTGGGCCCCTTCAAGCGCATGGACGTCGACCTCATGCGCCGCACCACCCACGCCGAACTGCTGCGCATGGGCATCGACCTGCGGGACGTGGACCAGCCCATCGGCACCCTGTCGGGCGGCGAACGCCAGTGCGTGGCCATCGCACGGGCGGTGTACTTCGGCGCGAAGGTCCTGATCCTGGACGAGCCGACGGCGGCGCTGGGCGTGAAGCAGTCGGGAGTGGTCCTGAAGTACGTGGCGGCGGCACGTGACGAGGGGCTCGGTGTCGTGCTCATCACCCACAACCCCCACCACGCGTACCTCGTCGGGGACAGCTTCGTGCTGCTGCGGAGGGGCGCGACGGTGGGCTCCTACGCGCGCGACGACATCACGCTGGACGAGCTGACACGCCAGATGGCGGGCGGGAACGACCTGGACGACCTGCGCCACGAGCTGCAGCGGAGCTGAGGGCGCGGGCCGTGCCGGCCGGGTCCGCGCCGCGCGCCGCGACCGGCCGGCGAGCGTCCTCGTGCGCGCACCACGCGCCCGGCCCGTCGCCGCCCCGCACCCCACCCGCCATCCCGGTGAGGCAGAATCGGGCCTGATGAGCACCTACGGCAACTTCACCGCCCCCATCGGCTCCCGCCGGGCCCCCGCCCTGCGCACCGTGGGAACGCGCGAGCGTCGCTCGCACCTGACCGCGCCCCGTGTGCCGACCGTCGGCATCGACATCGGCGGCACCAAGGTGATGGCGGGCGTCGTCGACGCCGACGGCAACATCCTGGAGAAGGTCCGCACGGAGACCCCGGACAAGTCCAAGAGCCCGAAGGTCGTGGAGGACACGATCGCCGAGCTGGTCCTGGACCTGTCCGACCGGCACGACGTGCACGCCGTCGGCATCGGCGCGGCCGGCTGGGTCGACGCCGACCGCAACCGCGTCCTGTTCGCCCCGCACCTGTCGTGGCGCAACGAACCGCTGCGGGACCGCCTCTCCGGCCGTCTGTCGGTCCCCGTCCTCGTCGACAACGACGCGAACACCGCGGCCTGGGCGGAGTGGCGCTTCGGCGCGGGCCGCGGCGAGGACCACCTGGTGATGATCACCCTCGGCACCGGCATCGGCGGCGCGATCCTCGAGGACGGACAGGTCAAGCGCGGCAAGTACGGCGTCGCCGGTGAGTTCGGGCACATGCAGGTCGTGCCCGGCGGCCACCGCTGCCCGTGCGGCAACCGCGGCTGCTGGGAGCAGTACAGCTCCGGCAACGCCCTGGTCAGGGAGGCCAAGGAGCTGGCCGCCGCCGACTCGCCGGTGGCGTACGGGATCATCGAGCACGTCAAGGGGCAGATCGGCGACATCACCGGCCCGATGATCACGGAGCTGGCCCGCGAGGGCGACGCGATGTGCATCGAGCTGCTGCAGGACATCGGCCAGTGGCTCGGCGTCGGCATCGCCAACCTGGCCGCCGCCCTCGACCCGTCGTGCTTCGTCATCGGCGGCGGCGTGTCGGCCGCCGACGACCTGCTGATCGGACCCGCGCGGGACGCGTTCAAGCGCCACCTCACCGGCCGCGGCTACCGCCCCGAGGCCCGGATCGTGCGCGCCCAGCTCGGTCCCGAGGCCGGCATGGTCGGCGCCGCCGACCTGGCCCGCCTGGTCGCCCGCCGCTTCCGGCGCGCCAAGCGCCGCCGGGTGGAGCGCTACGAGCGCTACGAGCGGTTCACGGAGGCCGCCCGCCGGGCCCGGGACACCGCATGACGGCCGCGCTGCCGCACCAGGACGCGTCCCCGGCCCGGCCGTCGCGTCTGCGGGAGACCCGGTCGCACGTGATCCGCCGCAGGGCCCTCACCCTGCTGATCATCGTGCTGCTCATCGGCGTACCGGCCGGCTACCTGGTGATCTCCGCCAACCAGAGCCGGGACAGCGGCAAGGACAAGGAGGCGAAGTACTCGGCGACCGGCCTCACCGAGGGCTGGCCGTCCATGGTCCAGCGCCGCCTGTACCAGGTGCCGGTCCCGCACCCGTCGAACCAGGTCGCGTACTACGAGACGAACAACTGGAAGACCAGCCGCCTCTACGTGCAGTTCCAGACCACGCACGCCGGCCTGGACTCCTTCCTCGCCGAGCTCGGCCTCGGCCGGTCCGCCCTGGCGAAGGGCGACATCACCATCGGCGAGCGCGACCGGGACGTCACCGGCTGGACGTTCTCCGGGCCCGGCGCCCGCTCCGGCGACTACTTCGGCTTCGTCCACGCGCAGAAGGACCCGCAGCCGACGCTGGACGTCGTGGTGAACACCGGCAACCCGCTCTACCCCATGGTGTACGTCGTCTCCCGCACCGTCCCCTGACCCCGCACCGTCCCCTGACCCCGCGACGGCCGCCGGGCCCGGTCCGGACCGGCCGCCGGGGCCGGTTGTCAGACCCCGCCCGTAGAGTCGGAGACGACTGATCCGACACACGGGCGGGAGGTGGACACCGCGCATGAGCGACACGACCGCGCCCGCCGGGCGCACGGCGGAGCCGCCCGGCACGCGCCTGCCCGCCGTCTTCCTGCCCGCGGCCCTCCCGCGTGACGGCCGGATCGCCTTCTGGGACCCGGACGGCGGCCCCCTGCCCGCCCCGCCGGCCGCCGACCGCACCGAACTGACCGTCGTCCGCCGCCACGGCGCCGCCGTCCGCCGCCACCGGACCCCCGCGCTGACACTGCCCCTCGACCGGGCGCTCCCGCTGCTGGTGCGCGCCCGCCGCGACCCCGCCGCCCACCCCGCGACGGCCTGCTGGGGCGCGGCCGCGCTGCACGCGCTGGGGCTCACCGCCCGAGGCCGCCTGCTGCCCGGCCTGACCCCCGCCGGACACGACGCCTGGCGGGCCGGCCCGCTGGACCCGGAGGACGTCGCCCACCTGCGCGCGGTCGCCGCGGCCCTCCCGTACGAGGGGCACGCCGTCCCGCTGCCCGGCCCGGGACCGCTGCGCCTGCCCCGGCCGGAAGCCCTGGTGAGGTCCTTCCTCGACGCCGTCGCGGACACCCTGCCCCGCACCCCCGCCGCGCCGTACGCCTGCGGGAGGCCCTTCGCCGACCGCAGGCCGCAGCGCCTGCCCGGCGCCCACGACTGGGCGGCCGAGGTCGCCGCCGGCATGGACGCCGGCGTGCGGATCTCGCTGCGGCTGGACCTGGCCGCGTACGACCTGTTCGACGACGGCGCGGGAGCGCGCCGGGCCGGCGCCGCGGTCGTCCAGGTGCACAGCCTCGCCGACCCGACCCTGGTGACCGACGCGGCGGCACTGTGGGCGGGCGAGGCGGACGGCGCCTTCGGCGCCCGCGCGCGCGTGGACGCCGCCCTGGCCGTCCGGCGCGCCGCCCGCGTCTGGCCCCCGCTGGCCCGGCTCGCCGACCAGGACGCACCCGACGTCCTCGCCCTGTCCGAGGACGAGCTGGGCGACCTGCTCGGCGTGGCCGCGACCCGCCTCGCCGCGGCCGGGGTGGCCGTGCACTGGCCGCGCGACCTCGCCCAGGACCTGAGCGCGGCCGCGGTCGTACGGCCCGCCCCCGGCTCCGCGACCGACGGCACCGGCTTCTTCGAGAGCGGGGAGCTGCTCCAGTTCCGCTGGCAGCTGGCGCTCGGCGGCGACCCGCTCACCGAGGCCGAGATGGACACCCTCGCCGAGGCCCACCGCCCGGTCGTCCGGCTGCGCGACCAGTGGGTCCTCGTCGACCCCGCCCTCGTCCGCAGGGCCCGCAAACGCGAGCTGGGCCTGCTGGACCCGGTGGACGCCCTGTCCGCCGCCCTCACCGGCACCGCCGAGGTCGACGGGGAGACCGTCGAGGCGGTGCCCGTCGGCGCCCTGGCCGCCCTGCGCGACCGCCTCACCGGCGGCGTACGCCCCGCCGAACCGCCGGCCGGGCTGCACGCCACCCTGCGCGACTACCAGCTGCGGGGCCTGGCCTGGCTCGACCTCATGACCTCCCTGGGCCTCGGCGGCTGCCTCGCCGACGACATGGGCCTCGGCAAGACGATCACCGTCATCGCCCTGCACCTGAAGCGGGCCCGCAGCGAACCCACCCTGGTGGTCTGCCCGGCGTCCCTCCTCGGCAACTGGCAGCGCGAGATCACCCGCTTCGCCCCCGGCGTCCCCGTGCGCCGCTTCCACGGTCCCGACCGGACCCTGGACGACCTCGCCGGCGGCTTCGTCCTCACCACCTACGGCACCATGCGCTCGGCGGCCCCGGCACTCGCCGGGCAGTCCTGGGGCATGGTCGTCGCGGACGAGGCCCAGCACGTGAAGAACCCGTACTCGGCGACGGCGAAGGCCCTGCGCACCCTCCCGTCCCCCGCGCGCGTCGCCCTCACCGGCACCCCCGTCGAGAACAACCTCTCCGAGCTGTGGGCCCTCCTCGACTGGACCACGCCCGGCCTCCTCGGCCCCCTGAAGTCCTTCCGCGCCCGGCACGCGCGCGCCGTGGAGACCGGCGAGGACGAGGCGGCGGCGGAGCGGCTCGCCCGCCTGGTCCGCCCCTTCCTGCTGCGCCGCAGGAAGTCCGACCCCGGCATCGTCCCCGAGCTGCCGCCCAAGACGGAGACCGACCACCCCGTCCCGCTCACCCGCGAACAGGCCGCGCTGTACGAGGCGGTGGTGCGCGAGTCGATGCTCGCCATCGAGACGGCGGACGGCATCGCCCGCCGCGGCCTGGTGCTCAAGCTCCTGGGCGCCCTGAAGCAGATCTGCGACCACCCGGCGCTCTACCTCAAGGAGGAGACCCCCGCCACCGGCGACTCCCTCGCCGCCCGTTCCGGCAAACTCGCCCTCCTGGACGAGCTGCTGGACACCCTGCTCGCCGAGGACGGCTCGGCGCTCGTCTTCACCCAGTACGTCGGCATGGCCCGCCTGATCACCGCTCACCTGGCCGGCCGCGCGGTCCCCGTGGACCTCCTGCACGGCGGCACCCCGGTACCCGAGCGCGAGCGCATGGTGGACCGCTTCCAGAGCGGGGCGACCCCCGTCCTGGTGCTCTCGCTGAAGGCGGCCGGCACCGGACTGAACCTCACCCGCGCGGGCCACGTCGTCCACTTCGACCGCTGGTGGAACCCGGCCGTGGAGGAGCAGGCCACCGACCGCGCCTACCGCATCGGCCAGACCCAGCCCGTCCAGGTCCACCGCCTCATCACCGAGGGCACGGTCGAGGACCGCGTCGCCGAGATGCTCGCCTCCAAGCGCGCCCTCGCCGACGCGATCCTCGGTTCCGGCGAGACCGCCCTCACCGAGCTGACCGACCGTGAGCTGACCGACCTCGTCAGGCTGCGGAGGGAGGCGTGATGGAGGAGCAGGACGCCCACCCGGCCGACGTGGCCCGCCGCGCGCTGCGCGCCGCACGGGAGAGGACGCAGGGCCAGCCGCCGGCACGGCCGGCGGGCCCGGCACAGGAACGGCCCCGGCGGCTGGGGGGTCCGGCGCGGGACGAGGAGGCGACGCGGCGTCAGGACGGGCCGCGCGAGCAGGAACGGGAGCACGGCCGGTCGCCGGAGCCGGAGCCGGAGCAGGACGGGGCGCGAGGGCGGGAGCAGGAGGGGCCGCGGGTCCGGCCGGAGGGTCCGGCGCAGGAACAGCCTGTGGAGCAGTCGCGGGGGCAGGCGCGGAACCCGGAGACGGGGAGCCCGCAGGACCCGCGGCCGGAGCGTCCGCAGGACCCGCGGCCGGAGCGTCCGCAGGGGGAGGCGTCGGAGGACTCCTCGTCGGAGGGGGCGGGGGAGCAGTCGGCGAGTCGTCCCCCGAGGCCGGGTGACGCCGCTCGCGCGGCTCTGCGGCGTGCGACGGACGCCTCCCGGACGGGCGGTGCCGCCGAGCCGGACGCTCCCGCGGCAGCCGACGGGCCCCGCGCGTCACGGACCCCGACCGGCGCGCGCCCCGGTGACATCGCCCGCGAGGCCCTGCGGACGGCCCGTGCGCAGGCCCGGCAGGAGGCGGACCGGGCCGGGCGGCCCGGGGAGGAGACCACCCGCCGCACCCTCCGCGCGGACGCCCGCCCCGCGCCCGCGCGGCGCCCCGCCCGGACGCGTGACGCCGTCGCCGACGAGCGTACGCGCCACGTGCGGACCTTCCTCGCGGGAGCCTTCCGGATGCCGTCGGAGGGCACGACCGCGGGGAACGAGCCCACGGCGGACGAACCCACGGCGGACGAGCCCGGGCCGCTCGGCACCGGCACCCCCCGGTGGGCCGACCCGGAGACCCACGGGGCGGGTTCACCGGCCCCGGCGGGCGCTGATCCCGGCCCCGCCCCGAAGCCGCAGCCGACGCCGTCCCGCACCCCCGACGCCGAGCCCACCCCCGAGTCCACTTCCGGTCCCGAGGTCACCCCCGGTCCCGAGGTCACCCCCGGTCCCGAGCCCACTCGCGGCTTCAAGCCCTCTTCCGGCCCCGAGGTCACTGTCGGCGTCGGGACCGCCTCCGGCGTCGAGTCCACCCCCCGTCCCGAGTCCACCCCCCGTCCCGAGTCCACCCCCCGTCCCGAGCGCATCCACCGTTCCGAGTCCGCTTCCCGGCCCGAGTTCACTCCCGGCCCCGAGACCACCCCCCGCCCCGAGTCCCGGCCGACGCGCACCCCCGTCCCCACCATGGCCGCCCCCTCCCGCGACGGCGACCACCGCCGGACGTTCCCCCGCCTCCCGGCCCGGGCGGACGGGGAGGACGGCGGGTTCGCGGGGACGTGGTGGGGCAACGCCTGGATCACCGCCCTGGAGCAGGGCGCCCTGGACGCCAAGCGCCTGGCGCGCGGCCGAGATTACGCCGAGCAGGGACACGTCGACGCCATCACCGTCACCCCCGGTCTCGTCCTCGCCTACGTGCAGGGCAGCCGTCCCCGCCCGTACCGCGTGCAGGTACGGCTGCGCACCCTGCGCGACGAGGACTGGGAGCGCTTCCTGGACGCCGCCGTGGAGCGTCCCGGGCACATCGCCGCGCTGCTCGACAAGGAGATGCCCGAGTCCCTCGCCGAGTGCGGGGTGCCGCTGCTCCCCGGACCCGGGGACCTGGAGCCCCACTGCAGCTGCCCCGACCGGGGGCACCCCTGCAAGCACGCCGCCGCCCTCTGCTACCAGACGGCGCGTCTGCTCGACGCCGACCCGTTCGTGCTGCTCCTGCTGCGCGGCCGGGGCGAGCGCGAGCTCCTCGACGCGCTGTCCCGGCGCAACGCCACCCGGGCGGCCCGCGCCGCCCAGGAACAGGAGCCGGGGTCCCTGCCCGGCGTGCGGGCCTCGGAGGCACTCGCCCCCGACCGCGGGCTCCCGCCCCTCCCGCCCCCGGCGCCGGCGCCCCCGCACCCCGGGCAGCCGCCCGCGTACCCGGCCGTCCCCGACGGCCCCGACTCCTTCGCGCTGGACCAGCTCGCCACCGACGCGGCCGCCCGCGCCCACGCCCTGCTGACCACCGGTCAGGACGAGGCCGGTGCGCTGACCCTGTGGCAGGACGCCGTCCGCATCGCCGCGTCCCGCCCCGGCTCCGGGCTCACCGCCGCCACCCGCGCCCTCTACGCCTCCCTCGCCTCCGCGGCCGACCGCACCCCGGCCGACCTGGCCCGCGCGGTCGCCGCCTGGCGCCAGGGCGGCCCCGGCGGACTCGACGTCCTGGAGGAGCCGTGGGACCCGCCGGCCGGCCGTTTCGACCGGGCCCGCCCCCTCCTGCTCGCCGCCGACCTCCCCGCCTTCCGCCCCTGGCGCAACCACCTCACCCACCCCCGCGGCCACGTCCAGCTCCGCTTCGGCCGCGACGGGCTGTGGTACCCGTACGAGTCGGAGCCGGGCCGCGACGACTGGTGGCCGCGCGGCACCCCCGACCCCGACCCGGTGGGCGCGCTCACGGGTCTGGACGGCGCCGACGACGACGTGGGGCCGGAAACCTGGTAGTCAGCGGCGTGCAGCGGATCGTCGCGCAACGGACCGTCGCTCGTGCCGCGCGACCTGGAGCCGGGCACCGACGAGATCGTGTCGGACCGGCCCGCCTCGGCCGGGACCGGCGCGGTCAGCGCCGGCGGGCGCGACGTGGTCCTCCGGTCCGCGGCCGACGACCCCGTGCCCGGCGACACCGACGGCACGTCGGACGTCCTCGTCCGCCGCTTCTCCTGACCGCCCCGGCCCGCCGCCGCGGCCCCGCCCTCACCTCGTACGACGGCCCGGCCGGCGGGCGTCACCGGCCGGGCCGTCGCCCGACCCGCCGCGGACTCACGCGGACCGCGGGCCGCCGCGCCACGGCGGGGCCACCGGCCGGTGACCGTCGTCCCCCGCGTGCGCGGCCTTGTCGGTCCGGCGGCGCGACCGGTCCTGGAGCTGGTCCACGAGCCCCGTGCCCGTGGCCTCCTCGGCGAGGACGGCGACCTGCCGCCCGCCGACGTGCAGATCGGCCGTGGCCGACCAGGGGCGGGGCGCGTGGTGAGCGGCCGCCCGGACGGTCCGCACCTCACCGGTGACGGCGGGCAGTTCCGGCCGCCCCACGACGGCGTCGATCTTCGTCCGCGCGTACGCCAGGGTCTCCTCGTCCACCGGGCCGTCGGTGCGCAGCCGCACCGTGGGCGCGGCCTGGGTGCTGTCGCCGGTCATCGTGGGTTCCTCCTCGGGACGGGGGGACGTTCGGTTCGGTCCCCGCGGCGCTGCCGGGCAGTCGGAGGTCGGATGCCGAGGACCTCGTGGCGGATGTGCCGTGGCGGCACCTTCTGGGGAGCAGGCTCCCGGCCGCGCTCCGGCGGTGTTTCCCGGCGCCGGGCGAAGAGGGGCCGAACGGCCCCGTCGGTCCGGGCACTTCGGCCCCCGGCCCGCCCCGTCGCGGGGCCGCACGGCACCTGGACGGCCCGCCGGCCGGGCCGCCGACCGGTCCTGCCGGCTCCGCCCCGGCCGTCGCACCCGGGACCGTCTCCGCGCCGGGCCGGGGACCGCCGGACGAGGACGGGACGCGACCCGTTCCGGAAGGGGGCCGGTCGGCCCCGGGTGCGGGACCTGCGGTCTCTGCCCGGGGCCGTTCCCCGGAGGGGACGCTGTGATCGCAACCCCGATCCAGGAGGAGGACACCATGTCCCGCAACGTCACCGTGGGTCTCGACGGCTCGTCCGAGAGCCGGGCCGCCGCCGAGTGGGCGGCCCGGGAGGCGAAGTCGCGCGGTCTGCCGCTGCGGCTGGTGCACGTCTGGCAGCCCGTTCCGGAACCCATGACACAGGCCCCGGTCCTGGGCACGGAGACACAGCAGCACTGGAGCGAGCGGATTCCGCGCGAGGCGGCGGAAGGCGTCCGTCTGCGCCACCCGGGTGTGGAGGTGTCCGTCGAGCAGATCCCGGGCAACCCGATGGACAAGCTGGCCGAGGCGGCGCAGGACGCCGAGCTGCTGGTCCTCGGCTCACGCGGGCTGAGCGGGATCGGGGGGTTCCTCGTCGGGTCCGTGGGCATGTCGGTCATCGCGCACACGCAGACCCCCGTGGTCCTCGTGCGGGCCGGGGAACAGGCCGCCGACGAGCACGAGGCGGATCCGGCGGGCATCCCGTCCGCGGCCACCGCGTACCGGCCCGTGGTGCTCGGCCTCGACACCGGCCACCCGCACGACGCGGTGATCGCCTTCGCCTTCGAGGAGGCCGCCCGCCGCGGCACCGCGCTGAAGGCCGTGCACGGCTGGAACCTGCCGCCGTACTACGCCTACGCCCTCCCCGCGGACCTCGGACTCAACGCCGAACTGGGCCGGCAGGAGGCCGCCGCACTCACCGAGGTGCTGCGCCCCTGGCGGCAGAAGTTCCCGGACGTCGAGGTGGTCGAGGAGACCCGCATGGGCAGCCCCGCCGACCACGTCGTCGACGCCTCCCGCGAGGCGTCGCTGGTCGTCGTCGGCCGCCGGGTCCGCCGCGGCCCGCTCGGCGCGCACATCGGACCCGTCACGCACGCGGTGCTGCACCACGCCACCGCCCCCGTCGCCGTCGTCGCGCACGACTGACCGCACCCGAAGGAGTGGAGACCATGGACGCAGCGGCCGCCCGAGGCCGGCGTGGCCCCTGGTCGTGGGCGTGGACGGCTCCGAGCCGAGCCTGCGGGCCGCCGACTGGGCGGCCGACGAGGCCGCGCTGCGCGGCGTGCCGCCGCGGGTGGTGTACGCCTGCCTGTGGGAGCGGGACGAGGGCGCCGCGCTCGCCCGCGACATCGGCAGGCCGACCGTGCTGCCGCTGCCCCAGGACGTCGTCGGCGCCGCCGCTCGGCGGGCCCGCGCCCGGCACCCCGAACTGCGGGTGACCGCCGACGTGGTGTTCGAGGAGCCGGAGTACGCCCTGGTGCGCGAGGGGCGGGACGCCTCGGCGCTGGTGGTGGGCACCCGCGGCCGCGGCGGCATCACCGGGACGCTGCTCGGCTCCGTCGGCCTGGCCGTCGCCGCCCACGCCGACTGCCCGGTCGCCGTCGTACCGCACCGGGACCACGACGCCTGACCGGCACCGCGCGGGCGGCCCCGCCGCCCGCGGACCGGCACGGACGCGCGTCCCCGGTCCACGGCGGCCCGGCCGCCGGATCGCGCATCGCGGCGGCACGCCGTGGTACCACACGGAGGGCGGCGGCCGCTCGGGCTCCCCCGTCCTACGGTGGAGCGACGGCCACCCGCCCCGATGGGAGGAGAACACGTGGAGATCGTTGCGTACGGCGTCCTCGCGGACGAGGAGCCGCTGCTGCAGAAGGCGTTCGACCGGGCCTTCGGAGGCCGGCACGAGCTGCGCTGCCTGGGGCTGTTCCTGAACCGGGACACCGCCCCGACGGCCGCCGGCCACGAGGTCGTGCTCTGCAGCGTCAACGACACCCTGGACGCGGAGGTGCTGCGCTCGCTGGCCGACGGCGGCACGAGGATGATCGCCCAGCGGGCCACCGGCTTCAACAACATCGACCTGACGGTGGCCGAGGAACTGGGGCTGACGGTGGCCCGGGTGTCCTTCTACTCCCCGTACTCGGTCGCCGAGTTCGCCTGGGCGCTCGCCCTGGCCGTCGACCGCCGGATCGTCCGGGCCGCCCACCGCACCCGGGAGTTCGACTTCCGGCTCGACGGACTCATGGGCCGCGACCTGCACGGCCGGACGGCGGGGGTGGTGGGCACCGGGAAGATCGGGACCGCGTTCGCCCGCGTCGCCCACGGCTTCGGCATGCGGCTGCTGGGCTGGGACATCAGCGAGAACCCCGACTGCCGGGCCCTGGGCATGGAGTACGTGGCGCGCGAGCGGCTGTTCGCCGAGGCGGACCTGGTCAGCCTGCACGTGCCGCTCCTGCCGAGCACCCACCACCTGGTGGACGCCGAGGCGCTGGCGCTGATGAAGGACGACGCGATCCTGGTCAACTCCAGCCGCGGCGGCCTGATCGACACCGACGCCCTGCTGGACACCCTGCGGGCGGGGAAGCTGGGCGGTGTCGGCCTGGACGTGTACGAGGAGGAGGCCGGACTGTTCTTCCTCGACAAGTCCCTGGAGGTGATGACCGACGAACGCCTCGCCCGGCTGATGACCTTCAACAACGTCCTGATCACCTCGCACCAGGCCTACTTCACCCGGGACGCCGTCGAGCAGATCGCCGACACCACGGTCCGCAACGTCGACGACTACTTCGCCGGCCGCACCGGCGACGACACCCTGGTCGCGCCCTCGCCCGCGGACCACGACGGGACGGGGGCCCCGCGCTGATCCGGCGGCACCGCGGCCGGCCGGCCGCGGCCGCCGCCCCGGCCGCCGAGGGCGCCGCGGACCTCGGGTCCGGTCCCCCGCGCTCCGGGCGGCGGAGCGGTCACAGGAGGCTGCCCCTGCCGTAGGGGGCGTACAGGTCCAGCAGCCGGGTGCGCGCCGAGCGCAGGCGGTGGGCGAGGACGGCGCCCACCCACTGGGCGATGCTCGCGCCGAACGCGGGGTCGTCCCGGCACAGCGAGCGGATCGCGGTGGCGTCGAACTCGTAGGCGCGCACCGGGCTGGTCGCCTGGGCGCCCATGTGCCAGGTGTGCGGGGCGAACAGCCAGGAACAGCCGACGAGTTCACCGGGCCGGAGGGTCTCGATGACGGCGGCGCGCCGGCCGGGCACGCGCACGTCGAGGTCGACGCTGCCGGTACGGACGATCCAGAACCGGTCGGCGTGGCCGCCTTCCCGGAAGAGACGGCTGCCCTGCGGGAACGACACCTCGCGGGCGAAGCGCATCAGCCGGTCGCGGTGCTCGGCCGGCAACGTCCGCGACATGCCGGTGGTGGCGGGAGCGTTCATGGCGTGCCTCCAGTCAGGGCGTACGAACCTGCCGCGTCCAGCGTGCTCCGGCGTCCCGGGCCGGACCATGGGCCACCCGGCCCCCCGGCCGGGCCGTCCGGCACCCCGCCCGGGTCCTTCGGCACCCTGCGCCCGTGACCGCCCCGGGTGTTCGATGACGGTGAAGGGCGAACCGATGGAAGGGGGGCATGATGGCCACGTCACCGACCTCGCGGTCCAGGAAGCCGTTCGCGGTTCTCCTGGCGGCTTCCACGGCGGTCACGTTCGTGCTCGGCGCGGTGCGCGACGCCCGCGCGGTGCGCGGGCGGCGTCGTGCCGGCCGCACACCATCAGCGCCGCGTTCCCGGCCACCCGGAGGTCCCCAGCCATGCGTATCGTCATCTCCCTCGGCGGCAACGCCCTGCTGCACCGGGGCGACCGCCCCGACGCGCACGTCCAGGCGGAGAACATCGACCGGGTGACCACCGCGGTCGCCGGCCTCGCCCTGGACCACGAGATCGTCGTCACCCACGGCAACGGGCCGCAGATCGGTCTGCTCGCCGAGGAGAGCGCCACCGATCCCGCGCTGAGCGCCCCCTACCCCCTGGACCTGCTCGGCGCCCAGACCCAGGGGATGATCGGCTCGCTGCTGGTGCGCGCCCTGTACGACGCGCTGCCGGGGCCGCGCCGGATCGCCTCGCTGGTGACCCACACCCTCGTCCGGGCCGACGACCCCGCCTTCGGCCGGCCCACGAAGCCCGTCGGCCGGGTGTACCCCCGCGAGGTCGCCGAGTCCCTCGCCCGCGAGCACGGCTGGCACATCGCCGAGGACGGCGGGGGCTGGCGCCGCGTCGTGCCGTCGCCGTCGCCCGAACGGATCCTGGAGACGGAGACCGTTCACCAGCTCCTGGACAGCGGCGCCCTGGTCGTCTGCGCCGGCGGCGGAGGCGTCCCCGTCACCGCCGACCGCGCCACCGGCGCGCTGACCGGCGTCGAGGCGGTCGTCGACAAGGACCTCACGGCGGCCCTGCTCGCCGAGGACCTCAAGGCCGACTTCCTGCTCGTCCTCACCGACGTCCCGTGCGTCTACGCCGGCTACGGCACCCACGACCCGCGGCCCGTCCTCGACGCGACGCCCGAGGACCTGCGCCGCGGTGGCTTCCCGGCCGGCTCCATGGGCCCCAAGGCGGAGGCCGCCGCCCGGTTCGTCGAACGCACCGGAGCGCTGGCCGCCATCGGCGCCCTCGACGCGGCGTACGAGATCGTCCACGGGAGGTCGGGGACCCTGGTGCGCCGCGACCTGACCGTCGGCTGACCCACCGGAACCGGCTGCCCCGCACTCCCGGCGCGGACCGGCTGCCCCGCACTCCCGGCGCGGACCGTCCGGCCTGTGCCCTCGGCGTGGATCGTCCGAGCTCGCGCCCCCGGCGCGGACCGTCCGGCCCGCGCCCCTGCCCGCACGCCCGCCGCGCCGCCGGCCGGGACCGCACCGTGCGGGGCCCCGGCATCGCGGGCGAAGGCCGTCCGGGGCCGGCTCCCGGCGGGCGCCGGGCCGTTCGGCCCGTGCCCCGGGCACGGGGAGGACCGGCGGCGCACAGGCCGGGGCCCTGCCCGGGCCGGATCCCGAAGACGCCGGCTGGGCCGACGGCGCGGAGCACCCGCCGCAAGCGCACGCTGCCGGTGAGCGGGCGCGGCCCGCCGACCGGGGCCGGTGCCGGGCCGTTCTCCGGCGCGGCAGGGACGCATGGCCCCTCGGCCCCGGGCGTCGGCCGGCGCACCGTGGAAGGACGCAGTACCGCTGCTCCAGGTGAAGGACGGATTGGCTGATGTACTCCCACGACGGTTTCCGTGAACTCGGGCGGCAGGAGTGCCTGCGGCTGATGGCCGAGGTGCCCGTCGGCCGCGTCGTCCACACGCGCCGGGCCCTGCCCGCCGTGCTGCCGGTCAACTTCGCACTGGACGACGACGGCGCGGTCCTGCTGCGCACCTCCGCGGCGTCGGAACTGGTCCGCGCGATCGACGGCGCCGTGGTCGCCTTCGAGACCGACGACGTCGACGCGGCCCGGCACTCCGGCTGGAGCGTCGTCGTCACGGGCCCGGCCTCGGTGGTGACCGACCCCGCCGAGCACGAGCGCCTGGCCCGCACCGGCCCGGTCTCCTGGGTGCCCGCGACGCACGAGGTCTTCGTCCGCATCGAACCCGAGCTGGTCACCGGGCGTCAGCTCGTCGGCGGACGCACCCTGTACGGCGTGAACCTCATCGCCTGAACGTCTCTCCCGGCCTTCCGGGCCCCTCGCCCCACCCGCCCTCCTTCTCGTCCGGCCGGGGACCGGCACCGGGCCCGTGCGGCCCGACGGGACGGGCGGTACGGCGTGCCGGCGGGGCCGGCGGCGCACTCGCCGCGGCCCTCGCCGCCCGCGAGGGCCGGACACCCTCACGACGAACGGAAGGGGAAAGGGTCATGACCGACCGTCATGCGGTCGCCGGAGTCGACGGTTCGCTGCCCGCCGTACGGGCGCTGGACCGGGCCGCGGAGGAAGCGGCGCGCCGCGGCACGCCGCTGCGGATCGTGTACGCCGTGGCCGACCGCGACGAGGCGGATCCGGTTCCGGCGTCGGCCGCCGCCCGGGTCCACGAGCGTCACCCCGGCCTGCCGGTGGAGACCGGGGCCGTGGAGACCGGGGCCGTACGGGCGCCGGCGGCGGAGAGGACGCCGGCACCGCGATGATGGCGCTGATGTGGATCGCGGGGCGGCCGCCGGCCCAGCACCTGTCCGACGGGTCGGCGAGCATGTCGACCAACCCGTTCGCCGACCACCACGTGGTCCACGCCCTCGTCCTCGTCGCCCTCGCGGCCGCCGGCGCCGGCGCCACCTGGGGTCTGGGCCGGGCCCGGGCGCGGCTGCCCTTCGTCGGCCGCCACCGCCGGCTCCTCTGAACGGTGCGCGCGCACAGGACCGGGGCGCCTCCGCCGACGAGCGGAGGCGCCCCGGTCCTTTCGCGTCCCCGGCCCGGCCGGTGCGGCGGGGTCCCGGCGGGACCGGGCCCAACGGCCCGGCGGTCAGGGACGGACGGCGTGCCGCCGGTGCGCCCACCGGCCCTCCTCGCGGGACCCGCGAGCGACGAGCATCGAGGTGCAGACAGTTCCCGTGCAGAACGAGGGAGAGACCGGCGATGACGGCAACGATGACAGCTGGAGCCCGGGCGACGACCGAGGCATGGCGCGGCTTCGCCGGCACCCACTGGCAGGACCACGTCGACGTGCGCGAGTTCATCCAGGCCAACTACACCCCGTACGAGGGCGGTCCGGCGTTCCTCGCCGGCCCGACCGAGCGCACGCTCGCCGTCTGGCAGAAGGTCGCCGGCCTGTTCCCCGAGGAACGGCGCCGGGGCGTCCTCGACGTCGACCCGGGCCTGCCCTCCACCATCACCTCGCACCGGCCCGGCTTCATCGACCGCGACCGCGAACTGATCGTCGGCCTGCAGACCGACGCCCCGCTGCGACGCGCCATCATGCCCAACGGCGGCCTGCGGATGGTGGAGAACGGCCTGAAGGCGTACGGCTACGAGGCCGACCCGTTCGTCACACGCGTCTTCAGCACCTACCGCAAGACCCACAACGACGGCGTCTTCGACGCCTACACGCCCGAGATGCGGGCCGCCCGCAAGGCCGGGATCATCACCGGCCTGCCCGACGCGTACGGCCGCGGCCGGATCATCGGCGACTACCGGCGGGTCGCGCTGTACGGCACGGACCGGCTGGTCGAGGCCAAGCGCGCCGAGCGGGCCCTGCTGGACGCGCGGCCTTCCGGCCCCGACGTCATCCGTGACCGCGAGGAACTGGCCGAACAGATCAAGGCGCTGGGCGAGCTGGCCGAGATGGCTGCCTCGTACGGCTGCGACGTCACCCGCCCCGCCGCCACCGCGCACGAGGCGGTGCAGTGGCTCTACCTCGGCTTCCTGGCCGCGGTGAAGGAGCAGAACGGCGCCGCGATGTCGCTGGGCCGCACCTCCACCTTCCTGGACGTCTACCTCCAGCGCGACCTGGACGAGGGGACCCTCGACGAGACGCGGGCGCAGGAACTGATCGACGACTTCGTGATCAAGCTGCGGATCGTCCGCTTCCTGCGCACCCCCGAGTACGACGCGCTGTTCTCCGGCGACCCGACCTGGGTGACGGAGTCCATCGGCGGCATCGGCGCCGACGGCCGGCCGCTGGTCACCCGCACGTCCTTCCGCTTCCTGCAGACCCTGTACAACCTCGGCCCCGCGCCCGAGCCCAACCTGACCGTGCTGTGGTCGCCGCGACTGCCCGCCGGCTTCAAGGAGTTCTGCGCCCGCGTCTCCATCGACACCAGCGCCATCCAGTACGAGTCCGACGAGCTGCTGCGTCCGCGCACCGGCGACGACACCGCGATCGCCTGCTGCGTCTCCGCCATGGCGGTGGGCAGGCAGATGCAGTTCTTCGGGGCGCGGGTGAACCTGGCCAAGGCGCTGCTGTACGCGGTCAACGGCGGCCGGGACGAGATGACCGGCGAGCAGATCGCACCGGCGACGCCGCCGCTGACGGGCGAGTACCTGGACTACGAGGAGCTGTCGGCGGCGTACGACCGGACGCTGGACTGGCTGGCCGGGACGTACGTCAACACGCTCAACGTCATCCACTACATGCACGACAAGTACGCCTACGAGCGCATCGAGATGGCACTGCACGACCACCCCGTGCACCGCTTCATGGCGTGCGGCATCGCGGGCCTGTCGGTCGCCGTGGACAGCCTGTCCGCCGTCAAGCACGCCCGGGTGAAGGTCTTCCGGGACGCGAGCGGACTCGCCGTCGACTTCCGGACCGAAGGGGAGTTCCCGGCGTACGGCAACAACGACGACCGCGTGGACGCGCTCGCCGCCGAGCTGGTCCGGTCGTTCATGGCGAAGGTGCGCCGGTACCCCACGTACCGCGACGCCGAGCACACCCAGTCGGTGCTGACCATCACCTCGAACGTGGTGTATGGCAAGCACACCGGCAACACGCCCGACGGCCGCCGCGCGGGCGCTCCCTTCGCACCCGGCGCCAACCCGATGAACGGCCGCGACCGGCACGGGGTCGCCGCCTCCGCGCTCTCCGTCGCCAAGCTGCCGTACGAGCAGGCCCGGGACGGCATCTCGCTGACCACGACGATCACGCCCGAGGGACTGGGCCACGACCCGGCCGAGCGGGCGGGCCACCTGGCCGGCATCCTGGACGCGTACATGGCCTCCGGCGGGTTCCACATGAACGTCAACGTCCTGGACCGGGCGACGCTGGAGGACGCCATGGAACACCCGGAGAAGTACCCGGAGCTGACGGTCCGGGTCTCCGGATACGCCGTCAACTTCGTCCGCCTGACCCGCGAACAGCAGCTCGACGTGATCAGCCGCACCTTCCACGGATCGCTGTGAGCACCGCGACCCGGCCGGTGACGGGGCGCGTCCACTCCTGGGACCTGTCCACGGGAGTGGACGGTCCCGGGACCCGGTTCGTGCTGTTCCTCAGCGGCTGCCCGCTGCGCTGCCTGTACTGCGCCAACCCGGACACCTGGCACATGCGCGACGGCCGGCCGGTCACCGTGGACGAGGTGATGGCCGAGATCGAGAAGTACCGGCCCTTCGTCACCACCGCGGGCGGGGGAGTGACCCTCACCGGCGGCGAGGCCCTGCTGCAGCCCGCGTTCACCGCGGGGATCCTCCGCCGCTGCAAGGAGCTCGGCCTGCACACGGCCCTCGACACCTCCGGCTTCCTCGGCGCCCGCGCCACCGACGAACTCCTCGCCGACACCGACCTGGTCCTGCTGGACGTCAAGTCCTTCGACATCCGCACCTACCGGAAGCTGACCGGAGGGGACCTCGCCCCGACCCTCGGCTTCGCCACCCGCCTGGACCGGCTCGGCGTCCCGGTGTGGATCCGCTACGTCCTGGTGCCCGGCTGGACCGACGACCCGGCCGCCGTCGACGGGCTCGGCGCGTTCCTCGCCGGACTGGGCAACGTCGACCGGGTGGACGTCCTGCCGTTCCACAAGCTCGGCGCCCACAAGTACGACGCGCTGGGCGTCCCCTTCCCCCTGCGCGACACCCCCACCCCCGGCCCGGACCTGACGGAGCGCGTGCGCGAGCAGTTCCGCGCGCACGGTCTGCGGGCGCTGTGACGGGGGAGGAGCGGCCCGGAACCGGGAGATCCGGGCCGCGGGCGGACGGAGCCCCGGCCGGAAGGCGAACCGGCCGGGGCGCCGAGGCGGGTGCGGGCCCGCGGTCACGGCGGCGCCCGCCTCGCACCGGCTCCCCGTCCGGCGGCCGCCGGACGCGGGGCACCGCTACGCGGGCGGCTTCGCCTCGCCCTGCGCCGACTGCAGGTCGGCGAGGAGTTCGGCCTGGCCGGCCAGGACGCCGGAGAGGATGGTGCGGGCGACGCGCAGGAGTTCCGCGACGTGCGGGCTGGTCAGCGAGTAGTACACGGTCGCGCCCTCCTTGCGGGACACCACCAGGTTCGCCCGGCGCAGCACCGCCAGCTGCTGGGAGAGGTGGGCGGGCTCGATGCCCACCTCGGGCAGCATCTCGGCGACCGCGTGGTCCCGCTCGCTCAGCAGCTCCAGCACCCGGATGCGGGCCGGGTGACCGAGGGTCTTGAAGAACTCGGCCTTCAGTTGGTACAGCGGCGTGCTCACCGTGCTCTCCCCTCTCCGGCACGGCGGCCCCGCCCGGCCGGCCGGGACCCGGCGCCTCGCATGCGGCCACTCCTCACGAACCTGCGTCCCTTCCCTCGCCCGCGGCACCGGCGGCGCCGGAACCGTTCCCCGTCCCCGGACCCGCCGGTGAGCACATCGGCAATTGCCGACATTAGCAATCCCCGAGGTCCGCGGCGGACAGCCGTGCGGCTCACCCCGCCCCACCGCCGTCACCCCGGACGACCGCCTGGGCGGGCCACCCGGGGGCGCGCGCCGCGCGGCGGCCCCACGGGCTCCGCGCTTCCCGCGCCGGAGGCCTCCGCGCCGGTGCCCTCCGCGCCGGGGCCCGGGCCGTCACGGAGCACGGCGGGGAACGCCCGCAGCGTTCACCGCAGGGCTTGCTCGCCGGACGTCCGGGGCTCGGGGACGGGCCGGACGGGCAGGAGTCCGGCCGTCTCCAGGTGGTCGCGGGCCGCCCGGATCGCCTCGGGGGTGGTCGCGTACTCCCGGCCCCCGTGGCACAGCGGTTCCAGCGCGCCGACGGAGTCGAGGACGCGGCGCTGGCCGGGCCGGACCCCTGAGGCCAGGACGAGGATGCCGCGCCGGTTCAGCTTCTCGACCGCGTCCTTCAGGACGAGCGCGCCGGTGGCGTCCATCGTCGACACCCGCGACATGCGCAGGACCACGACGCGGACGTCGTACACCTCGGTCAGCTCCAGCAGGAAGCGGTGGGCGGCGGCGAAGAACAGCGGCCCGTCGATGCGGTAGGCGACGATGTGCTCCGCCAGCAGGGCGTGTTCCTCGGCGGTGTGGTCACCGCGGTCGAGCGGCACCCGGTCGAAGCGGGCCTGCTTCGCCACGGCACGCAGCGCGAGGGCGCCCGCGACGGCCAGGCCGATGACGACGGCCTGGACGAGGTCCAGGACCAGGGTCGCGACGGCGGTGAGGACGAGGATCGCGGCGTCGGAACGGGTGGCCTTCGCCATCGCCCGCAGCGAGCCGACCTCGACCATGCGGACCGCCGTGGCCAGCAGGACGCCGGCGAGCGCGGCGAGCGGGATCCTCGAGACCAGGGGCGCCGCCGCGAAGACGATCACGGCGAGGACCGCGGCGTGGGTGAGGGAGGCGAGCCGGGAGGTCGCGCCGGTGCGGACGTTGACCGCGGTGCGGGCGATCGCGCCGGTCGCCGGTACCCCGCCGAACAGCGGAGCGGCGATGTTCGCCAGGCCCTGGCCGAACAGTTCCCGGTCCGGGTCGTGCTGCTGCCCGACCGTCATGCCGTCGGCGACGGAGGCGGACAGCAGGGACTCCAGGGCGGCCAGGGCGGCGACCGCCGCGGCCGGGGCGACGAGCGAGCCGAGGGCCCCGGCGTCCAGGAAGGACAGCGAGGGCACGGGCAGCCCGGAGGGCAGGGCGCCGATCGGCTCGGCGGCGTCCAGGCCGGCGGCCTGCGTGACCACCGTCGCGGCGATCACGGCCAGGAGGGAGAACGGAACGGCCGGCCGCCACCGCGCCCCGGCCAGCATGACCGCGGCCACCGCGACGGCGACGGTGACGGCGGTCCAGTTCGGGTGCCGTGCGAACTCCCCGACCGCGCGCCAGGTCACCACCGGCATCCGGTCGCCCTCGGGCGCGGGCACGCCGAGCGCGTTCGGGACCTGCTGCAGACCGATCACGCAGGCGATGCCCAGCGTGAAGCCCTCGACGACGGGCGCCGGGACGTACCGCATGCAGCGCCCGGCCCTCAGCGCGGCGAGGGCGACGAGCAGGACGCCGGCCATCAGGCCGACCGTGAGGACGCCCGTCGGCCCGTGCTCGCCCACGATGGGGACGAGGACCACCGTCATGGCGCCGGTCGGGCCCGACACCTGCAGGTTCGATCCGCCGAAGAGCGCGGCGAGCGCGCCCGCGACCACGGCCGTGGCCAGCCCCGCCTGGGCGCCCAGGCCGGAGGAGACGCCGAAACCCAGGGCGAGCGGCAGCGCCACCACGGCCACGGTCAGCCCGGCCGACAGGTTCCGCCGCGGGTCGCGGCGCAGGTTTGTCAGGTCGGCGCGGGCGGGCAGCAGCGCCGCGATCCGGGTCAGGACCCGGCTGATCGGAGAGGTCATCGCGCGGCGACCCCGGCTTCCCCCGGTGCGGGCCCGGCTGCCTCGACCTGGCGCGGCGGAACGGACACGGCTCCTCGCCTCCCTCGGAGCTCCGCCCTCCGGGGGCGGACGCGAAAGGCTGTGCCCGCGGCTACCTGCGGGCACAGCCACTACAGCATCCAAGTAGTTGCGAAATTTCGCAACTCAGCATTTCGGCATCCTGTTCGATGCCGTCCGGCACGCGGGAGGAAGCCGGCCCGTCCCCGCGCCGCGCGCACGCGCCCCGCCGGCAGCCGCCCCGAGGCGGCCCGACCGTGGGCGGCGAACCCCGGCCGGCGAACCACGGCCGGCGAACCACGGCCGGCGAACCACGGCCGGCGAACCCCGGCCGGCCGGTGAGGGCCGTGCCGGGGTCCGCCGCCGTAGGGTCGCCCGGGCCTATACGCCGGGCGCCCGCTCCGGTCCGAAGTAGGCCGCGCGCATCAGCTCCTGCATGTCGTCGAGCATGGGCATCCGCGGATTGGCGGGCGCGCACTGGTCCTCGTAGGCGTTGAGGGCCTGCTGGGGCAGGGCGGCCAGGAAGGCCCGCTCGTCGACGCCGAGGGCCTGGAACGACGGCTCGATGCCGACGGCGTCGCGCAGCCGCTCGACGGCGGCGGCGAGCGACTCCACGCCCTCCCGCGGGGTGGCCGCGGGCAGGCCGAGGGCGCGGGCGATGTCCTGGAAGCGTTCGGGGGCCCGGTAACTCTCGTACTTGGGCCAGCCGGTCAGCTTGGTGGGCACGGTGCCGTTGTAGCGGATGACGTGCGGCAGCAGGACGGCGTTGGTGCGGCCGTGGGCGATGTGGAAGGTGGCGCCGAGGGTGTGGGACATGGCGTGGACGATGCCGAGGAAGGCGTTGCCGAAGGCCATGCCCGCGATGGTGCCGGCGTTGTGCATCTTCTCCCGGGCCCCGGGCGAGCCGGCGCGGTCGTTCACCGCCGCCTCGAGGTGCTCGAAGATCAGCCGGATCGCGTGCAGCGCGGGGCCGTCGGTGAAGTCGTTGGCGTAGACGGAGACGTACGCCTCGATGGCGTGGGTGAGGGCGTCGAAGCCGCTGTCGGCGGCCAGCGCCCGGGGCAGGGCGGCGGTCAGCAGGGGGTCGACGATGGCGACGCTGGGGGTCAGGGCGTAGTCCGCCAGCGGGTACTTCTTCCCGGTGGCCGGGTCGGAGATGACCGCGAAGGGCGTCACCTCGGCGCCGGTGCCGGAGGTGGTGGGCACGCACACCAGACGCGCGAGCCTGCCGAGGACCGGGAAGCGGAAGGCGCGCTTGCGGATGTCGGAGAACTTCTGCCGCATGTCCGCGAAGTCGACGTCCGGCTGCTCGTACAGCAGCCACATCACCTTCGCCGCGTCCATGGGCGAGCCGCCGCCGAGGGCGATGATCGTGTCCGGGCGGAACTCCCGCATGAGGCCGGCGCCGCGGCGCACGGAGTCGATGCTCGGCTCGGGCTCGACGTCGTCCAGGACCTGGACGGTCACCGGCTCGCGGCGGCGCTGCAGGACGCGGGTGACGCGGTCGACGAAACCGAGGCGGGTCATGGTGGCGTCGGTGACGATCGTGACGCGGTGGACGTCCGGCATGGACTGCAGGTAGCGGATGGCCTGCGGCTCGAAGTAGATCTTGGGCGGGACCTTGAACCACTGCAGGTTGTTGTGGCGGGTGGAGACCCGCTTGACGTTCAGCAGCTGGACGGCGGAGACGTTGTCGGACACCGAGGTGCTGCCCCAGGAGCCGCAGCCCAGCGTCAGCGACGGCAGCAGACTGTTGTAGACGCCGCCGATCGCGCCCTGCGAGGACGGGGAGTTGACGATGATCCGCACCGTCTTCATCCGGCGGCCGTACGCCTCGGCGAGCGCGGGGTCCTCGGTGTGGATGACGGCGCTGTGCCCCTGGCCGTGGAAGGCGACCATGTCGGCGGCCAGGCCGAAGCCCTCCTGCTCGGAGCCGGCGCGCAGCACGGCGAGCACGGGGCAGAGCTTCTCCCGGGTCAGCGGCTCGTCGGGGCCGACCCGGCCGGCCTCGACCAGGATGACCGAGGTGTCGGCGGGAACGGTGAAGCCCGCCTGTTCGGCGATCCACGCCGGACTGCGCCCGACGGCCGCGGAGTTGACCTTGGGCTCGCAGCCGCCGCCCGCGGCCTCGCCGGCGGGGAAGAGGAAGGTCTCCAGCTTCGCCTTCTCCGCGGCGGTGGCCACGTGGGCGTGCAGGGCGCGGAACTCGGCCAGGGCGGCGTCGTAGATCTCGTCGTCCAGGATGACGGCCTGCTCGGAGGCGCAGATCATGCCGTTGTCGAACGACTTGGACAGCACCAGGTCGTTGACGGCCCGGCGCAGCTTCGCGCTCCTGTGGACGTAGGCGGGGACGTTGCCCGCGCCGACGCCCAGGGCGGGCTTTCCGGCCGAGTAGGCGGCCTTGACCATGGCGTTGCCGCCGGTGGCGAGGATGAGGGAGACCCCCGGGTGGTGCATCAGGGTGCGGGTGGCCTCGACGGACGGCGTCTCGATCCACTGGACGCAGTGCTCGGGCGCGCCCGCCGCGACGGCGGCGTCGCGGACGATCCGGGCCGCCTCGGCGCTGCACCGCTGGGCGGAGGGGTGGAAGGCGAAGACGACCGGGTTGCGGGTCTTCAGGGCCATCAGGGCCTTGAAGACCGTGGTGGAGGTCGGGTTGGTGACCGGGGTGACCGCGGCCACCACGCCGACCGGCTCCGCGATCTCGACCATGTCCTCGATGTCGTCGCGGGCGATCACGCCGACGGTCTTCATCGGGCCCATGCTGTGCGTGACGTGCTCGCACGCGAACATGTTCTTGGCCGCCTTGTCCTCGAACAGGCCGCGCCCGGTCTCCTCCACCGCCAGCCGCGCCAGCGCGGTGTGCCGGTCGAGCGCGGCGACCGACGCCTTCTTGACGATGTGGTCGACCTGCTCCTGGTCGAGTTCCTCGTAGTCGGCCAGTGCCTTGAGGCCGTTCGTGACCAGTCGGTCGACGGCGACGGCGATGTCGGACGGCGCCTCGGCGGGGACAGCGGTCGTGGTGCGGTCGTCGTGGCGGGTCATGGAGGTGCCTCCGTCGTCGAGGTGGAGCCGCACGGCCGGCGGCCCGGGGGAACGGCGCCACGGGGGACCGGCGCCGTTCCACCCTCAGCGTCCTCCCGCAGCCGCCGCGCCGCGCGGGTCCGCAGGGTCCCCGTCCGGTGTCCGTCCGTCCCGGATCCCCAGGGCCGTACGGCCCTCACGGCCGCGTCCGGCCGCCGGGGCCGGCCGTCAGCCGTCGCGCGGTGAGGGGCGGGTGTCGTCGACGCGGAACGTCAGGTGGTTCACGACGCCGACCACGCCGTCCACCCGCCACGCCAGCCGGAGGGCGAGCGGGACGTCGCTGCGCCGTCCGGCCCGCCCCTCGAGCGTGACCACGCCGTCCCGGACGGAGGCGGTCGCGGCGCCGGGCGGCAGGCACAGGGCGCGGGTGAGGACGCCGCCGGTCACGTCCCGGCGGATCTCCTCGTCCGTGCGCAGGAAGACCCGCAGCAGGTCCCGCCGGGTGGCGATGCCGATCAGCCGGTCCTCCTCGTCGACCACGGGAAGCCGGTCGACGCGGTGGCGTTCCATGACGCGCGCGGCGTCCGCGACGCGCTGTTCGGGGTGCACCGTCACGGCGGGCGTCGACATCAGCTCCTCCGCGGTCGTCGCCCGGGCCGCCGCGGCCGGGTCACGGGGGGAACGGCGCGCCGCCCCCGCGCGGCCGCGGACGGCGCCGCGGCGCGCCAGGTCGGTCCCGGAGACGACGCCCACGACCTTGTCGTCGTGGTCCACCACCGGGAGCCCGCCGATGCGGTGCCGGTCCAGCAGCCGTGCCAGCTCCTCGACCGGCGTCTCCCGGCGCGCCTCGACGACCTCGCTGGTCATCACCTCGCCGACGGTACGGGTCATCACGCACACTCCCTTCCGCGTCCACCGTCCGCGGGCCGGCGCGGCGGATGCTGCTGTGACGGGACGCCCGCCGGCGTGAAGTCGGGGTGAGGCGCGGCGTCCGCGACGGCACCGGGACCGGGACCGCGGCCGCGGGCTCCGCCGGCCGGGCGGCCGCTCCCGTCCCTTTGGACCGTCCCGGGGGATCCGGCCACCGGTGCCCCTCCAGCGTCCCTCACCCCACGGCGCCGGGGCAGGGCCGACGGTCCCGGGACGGCGGACCGGAATGCCCCGGTCCGCCGGGTCCCGACGGCACGCGGCCACCGGCCGTCCCGTCACGCCCCGGCCGGCCGGGACCGGGACGCGACGGTCTCCCCGGGCCGGGACGGCCGCCCCGGACGGCGTACGGGCCACGTGTCGGACGGCCCCGGTGCGGGCGGACGGCCCGCACCGGGGCCGTCGAGGGAGCCGCCCGGCCGCGGCGCGGCGCCGGGACGTCCGTCACCTGCTGTCACCGGCCTCCGTCGCGCGGAGCGCGGCCCGCCCGGCCTCCAGGCGCGCGACCGGCACGCGGAACGGCGAGCAGGAGACGTAGTCGAGCCCGACGGCGTGGAAGAAGTGCACCGACTCGGAGTCCTCTTCCTTCCGGCGCTGCAGGGGGAGAGGGGTCCCGGCCGCCCGCGGCCGCACCCCGGTCGGTGCGGGGGGCGCGGCGGGCCGGTGCGGCCGGGTCGTGTCTGCGTGACGGGTCACGCCCGCGCGGTGCGTCCCCGCCGCGGGGACGCACCACGCGGTGGGGCGTGTTCGTGGTGGGAGGCGCGGACGGCGGGAGGTGCGGGCGGCGGGTCACATCTCGAAGACGATGCGGGCCTTGATCTGCCCGCTCAGGACCTCGGCGATGGACTCGTTGACGGTCTCCAGCGGGCGGGTCTCGTGGATGACCCGGGTGCGTCCGGCGGCGTGCAGCCGGAACACCTCGTCCAGGTCCTGGCGGGTGCCGACGATCGAACCGATCACGGAGGTGCCGTTCAGGACGGTGTCGAAGACCGGGACCTGGACGGTCCCGCCGGCGGGCAGGGCGACCAGGACCAGCTTGCCGCCGCGCCGCAGCCCGCGGTAGGCGGCCGCGAACGCCCGCTCGTCGACGGCCAGCGCGATGGCCGCGTGGGCGCCGCCGTACCGCTTCAGCACCTCGGCCGGGTCCTCCTTGCGGGCGTCGACGAGGATGTCGGCGCCGAGCTCCCGGGCGAGTGCGAGCTTGTCGTCGGTGACGTCGATCGCCGCGACCGTGGCCCCGGCGATCTTCGCGTACTGCACGGCCAGGTGACCGAGACCGCCGACGCCGGAGACCGCCACCAGTTGGGTGGGACGCACGCCGGCCACCTTCAGGGCCTTGTACGTCGTCACGCCCGCGCAGGTCAGCGGGGCCGCGTCGAGCGGGTCGACGCCCTCGGGGACGGGGGCGGCGAAGTCGGCCGGGGCGAGCATCTTCTCCGCGTACCCGCCGTCCACGCCGTAGCCGGTGTTGCGCTGCTGCTCGCACAGCGTCTCCCAGCCCGACAGGCAGTGCTCGCACCGCCCGCAGGCCCAGCCCAGCCAGGGCACGGCCACCCGCTGCCCGACCGCCGGGCGGGTCACGCCGGCGCCGAGCGCCTCGACGATGCCCACCCCCTCGTGCCCGGGGACGAACGGCAGGCCCGGCTTCACCGGCCAGTCGCCGTGCGCCGCGTGGATGTCGGTGTGGCACAGCCCGGACGCCTCGAGACGGATGCGGACCTGACCGGGGCCCGGCTCCGGGTCCGGCCGCTCCTCGATCACGAGCGGCTCGCCGAAGGACCGGACGACTGCTGCCTTCATGGAATGCTCCTCGAACTCTGTCCCTGCGGTGCGGTGCGGTACCAGCGTCGGTCGCGGCGCGGTGCGGCGGCAGGTGCTGGACGTCCTCACGGGTGGGGCCGACCGGCCCCGGGACGCGGGGGGCCCGCCCCCCCCGGCCCGGCCCCCCGCCCGAGCGCGCCCCCCCGCCCCCCGCCCGGCGCCCCCGCCCCCGCCGGGCCCCTCCCCCGGGGGGGCGCGGGGGGGCGGGGGCGGGGGGGGGGCGGG
>NZ_JBIRHK010000002.1:175013-396109 GCF_044328485.1 Streptomyces sp. NPDC017936
TGACGCACCGTCGGCCCACGGCCCCGCCCGGCGCGCCGCGCGAGGTCCCCGGGCGGGCCCGCCCCGCGGGGGCGCCCGGGGGCGGGGCCCGGCCCCCCCGGGGCGGGCCCCGCGTCCTGAGCGCGCCCCGCGGACCCCGTCCGGTCGCACCGGCCGCGGACGGACCCTTCCCTCGGGTGTCCGCGGGCGGCCGGGGAATGGGGCGGGCAGGGCCGACCGGCCCTGGTCCTTCGGCCCTGGAACGCGCAGGATCTGCGGTAGACAGGGACGGGTACGGCCCGCCGGGCCGTACCCGTGCACGATCCAGACGGCGCAGAACGAGGAGCATCCGATGGCGGACGGCGAGCGGCCCGGCCCCGACAACCCGATCCGGGTCTTCCTGCTGGACGACCACGAGGTGGTACGGCGCGGGGTGCACGACCTGCTGAACGACGAACCGGACATCACCGTGGTCGGCGAGGCCGGCACGGTCGAGCAGGCGCTGGTGCGCGTGCCCGCGCTGCGCCCGCAGGTCGCGGTGCTCGACGTGCGCCTGCCGGACGGCGACGGCGTGACCGTCTGCCGGGAACTGCGCTCGCGGATGCCGGAGCTGGTCTGCCTGATGCTGACCTCGTTCGACGACGAGGAGGCCCTCCTGGACTCGATCATGGCGGGGGCGTCCGGCTACGTGCTGAAGCAGATCCAGGGCTCGGACCTCGTGTCGGCCGTGCGCACGGTGGCCGCGGGCCAGTCCCTGCTCGACCCGAGCGCCACCGCCAGGCTGATGGCCCGGCTGCGCCAGGGCCAGGAGCCGGAGCCCGAGCCCGACGCCCTGCCCGGTCTGACCGAGCGGGAGCGGGAGATCCTGGCACTGATCGGCGAGGGACTGACCAACCGTCAGATCGGTCAGCGGCTCTACCTCGCCGAGAAGACGGTGAAGAACCACATCTCCCGGCTGCTGGCCAAGCTCGGTGTCGAGCGGCGCGTCCAGGCCGCCGTCATCGCCACACAGGCCCAGGACCGGCTCAGGCAAGAAGGCCACTGAGGCGCCCGGTCCGGACGACGCGCCGTGCCGCCCCACCCCGGCCGACGTCGGCGCGCCGGCCGGGGCGGGGGGGCACCACCGGGCGTCCGTCGTGCCTCGGGGCACAGCACGCCGGTGCCGGCACCGCGGGACCCGCCCGAGCCGTGCGCCGACCCTCGGGAGCGCCGGCCGGGCCTGGCGGCCGGGCACCGGGTGGTGCATGACGGGACGCGGGAGGCGCCGAGCGGGGCGAGCCGCCCGCCCAGCCGCCGGTGGCCGGGGCGCGGCGGGCCCACCGGGCTGCTCCCGGGGCCGGCTGGCCGGACACCGCGGCACCACGCACCACGCGCGGTGCCGGTCGCCGTGGCGCGGGGAGCGGGGAGCGGGCGAGCCTCACCGAGGGCGCCGGCGGACCGGCCCGGCGGTCGCCGTCCCCGTCCCGGCGGCCGTCCCGGCGCCGACAGGGCCGGCTCTCACCGTGCGCCGTGCGGTCCCCTGAGCTCGCGTCCGGTGACCATCTCGGACTCGATCCGCACGAACACCGCGTCCCGCGGCGGCATCCAGGAGACGGGACCGGCCTGCGACAGACGCTCGTGCTCGTCGGGGTCGGTCACCACGGTGGCCCGTCCGGTGACGACCACGCTCCAGCCGGACCGGCCCGCCGCGTCGAACTCGTCCGCCTCGAAGGCCACCACGACGCCGTCGACGGCGCGCACGAGGTCCGAGTCCGGTGAGGTGCACAGCAGGACGGAGGCGTCCGTGTCCAGCGAGAAGTTGAGCGGAAGGACCGCGGGCAGGGCGTGCCGGGTGTAGACCACGCGGCCGACCGGCACCTTGGTGAGCAGGCGCAGGCACTCCTGCCGGTCGAGTGCGCGAAAGGCGTCGTTCTGGGACATCGGCCCATCGTCCCCGCGGCCGTGGCGCGGTGGTAGGGCCGACCGGCCCTACCCTTCGCGTCCCGGCCGCGACGGCGAAGCCGGGCTCAGGCCTGCGCCTGCGTGGGGAGCGGGACCGTCCACTCCGCGACGGTGCCGGCGGGGCCGTTCGCTCCGAGCGTGAAGTCGCCGCCGAGGTCGGTGGCGCGCCGGCGGAGGTTGTCGAGGCCGCTGCGCCGGGTGACGGCGGGGTCGACGCCGGCGCCGTTGTCCGCGACGCGCAGCCGGAGCCGGCTACCGTCGGTCTCGGCCGTGACCTCCACCTGGGTGGCGTGCGCGTGCCGGGCGGCGTTCGACAGCGCCTCGCGCAGCACCGCCAGCAGGTGCTCGGCGTGCTCGGCGGGTACGGCGGTGTCCAGCAGGCCGGTCATGCGCAGCGCGGGGGCGAAGCCCAGCACGCCGGCGGCCCGGTCGGTCTCGGCCAGCAGCTGGGCGCGCAGTCCGCCCCGCGTCCCGGTGCGGTCGCGCTCGTGCAGCGCGTAGATCGTGCCCCGCACCGTCTTGATGGTGTCGTCGAGGTCGTCGACCACCCGCTGCACCCGCTCGGCCACCTCGGGCCGGTCGGAGACCCGGTTGAGCACCGAGTTCAGGGTCAGCCCGGAGGCGAACAGCCGCTGGATGGCCAGGTCGTGCAGGTCACGGGCGATGCGGTCACGGTCGGACAGGACCAGCAGCTGGTCGGCCTCGCGCCGGTGCTCGGCGATCTCCAGGGCGAGCGCGGCCTGGTCGGCGAATCCGCTGATCATGGTCATGGTGGCCTCGGAGAACTCCGGCCGGCCGGGCAGGTTGGCGACCTGCAGCACTCCGCGGGCGTGCTGGTCGCCGCCCAGCGGAAGCAGGAACCCCGGCCCCAGGTCGAGCTGCCCCGCGGAGCCGCCGCCCTCCTGCGGTTCCCGGGACAGCGCGCCGCTGCTGATCCGCTCGTTGGAGTGGTACACCTTCGCCGCCAGGGTGGTGAGCGGCAGCACCAGGCCGTGCACCTGCTCGGAGCCCACTCCGTCGGCGGCCTCGATCACCAGCTCGTCGCCGCCGTCGAACGGCACCGCCAGCGTCACGAGATCCGCCTCGGCCAGCGTCCGTACGGTGGAGGCGACCTGGTGCAGCACCCGGTCCTGCTCCGTGCCCGAGAGCAGGCTGCGGGTCAGCTCGCTGCTCGCCGACAGCCACTGCTCCCTGCGGCGCGAGTCCTCGTACAGGCGGGCGTTGTCGATGGCCACGCCGGCCGCGGCGGCGAGCGTGCGCAGCACCGCCTCGTCCTCGTCGTCGAACTGCGCCCCGCCGCGCTTGTCGGTCAGGTAGAGGTTGCCGAAGACCCGGTCGCGCACGCGCACCGGTGTCCCCAGGAACGTGGTCATCGGGGGATGCCCCTCGGGGAAGCCCACCGAATCGGGATGGGAGCCGAGGTCGGCGAGGCGCAGCGACTCCGGCTCCCTGATCAGCAGGCCCAGGATGCCGTGGCCCTCGGGATAGTGGCCGATCGTCCTGATCGTCGCCTCGTCCACGCCGACCGTGATGAACTGCTTGATCCGCCCTTCCTCGCCCACCACGCCCAGCGCCCCGTACTCGGCGTCCACCAGGGCCACCGCGGACTCGGTGATCCGCCGCAGCACCACGGCGAGATCCAGGTCGGAGCCGATGGCGAGGACCGCGTCCAGCAGCGTGTGCACCCGGTCCCGGGTGGCGCGCACCTGCGCCACCTGCGCCTGCAGCCCCTCCAGCAGTTCATCCAGCCGCAACTGCGGCGCCGTCGGACCGTTCCCGCGCCCCGCTGCCGGACTCTCCGCCATCCCCGCTCCCTCCGGAAAGGTGCCCCCGGCACCTCCACCATCATGCTCGAACGGCCCTGTCGGCACGCGAACACCTGTGTGGTCCGCGGCCGTGCCGACGGTTCAGATCCTAGGGCCCGGCGACCTTGGTGAAGAAGCGGTTCCCGGCCGCCGGCCGGTGGTCCGCGACGTCGTGAACGGGCCGTCGGCGGGGCGGGCCGTCAGCGGGTCCGCCGGGTGGGCGAGGTGATGCGCGTGACGGCTTCCAGGGTCAGGGCGCGGTCGCCGGGTTCCCGGTCCAGGGCGCGGTGGAGGGCCAGCCCCTCGATGAGGGCGTCGAGCTGGCGGGCGGTGTCCGGGTCGAAGTGCTTCTCCAGGTGGGCGCGGCTGCGGGCCATCCACGCGTGGGTGAGTTCCCGGTAGGAGGGCTGCCGGGCGGCGAGGGTGTACAGCTCCTGGGTGAGGACGAGGTCGCGCCGGCTCCCCTCGGACAGGGCGTCGATGAGGTCGGCCACGGCGGCCCTGGCCTGGTCGCGGTCGGCCGGCGCGGCGAGATGCGCGTCGAACAGCGAGACGACGTGGTCGGTGAAGCGCCGGAACGCCTCCCGCAGCAGCTGGTCGATGCCGCTGAAGTGGTAGGTCATCGAGCCCAGGGGCACCCCGGCGCGTGCGGCGATCTTCCGGTGGGAGACGCCCGCCACGCCCTCGTCGGCGATGAGGTCGAGGGTCGCGGCGAGGATGCGTTCACGGCGCTGCGGGTCGGTGTGTCCGGTGGCCACGGCGGGGCCTTCAGAGGGTGCGGACCGGGCGGGCGGGGTTGCCGACGGCGACGACGTTCGCGGGCACGTCCTTGGTGACGACGGCGCCGGCGCCGATGACGGAGTTGTCCCCGATGGTCACGCCGGGCAGCACGATGGCGCCTCCGCCGATCCAGACGTTGTCGCCGATGGTGATCGGCCGGGCGGCTTCCAGCTTGTCGCGGCGGGGCTGCGGCTCCAGCGGGTGGGTGGGGGTGAGCAGCTGGACGTTCGGCCCGATCTGGCAGTCCTCGCCGATGGTGATGGCGGCGACGTCCAGTGCGGTCAGGTGGTAGTTGACGAAGGTCCGCGCCCCGATCGTGATGTTGCTGCCGTAGTCGACGTGGAGGGGCGGCCGTACGTGCGCCTCCTCGCCCAGGGAGCCGAGCAGCTCGGCCAGCAGGGGCCGCGCGGCGTCGGCGTCCTCGGCGTAGGCGGCCTGGTAGCGGGCCGCCAGGCGTACGGCCTGCTGCTGGCGGCGGGCGATCTCGGGATCGTCGGCGATGTAGAGGTCGCCCGCGAGCATGCGCTCCAGGTTCGTGCGCGGGTCCTGTGCGAAGTGGTCCGTCGTCGGCATGCGCCGAGCGTACCCGAGGAGTGTACGAACGTACCCTCGTGGGGCGGGGCGCCCGGTACGGGCACGGCCGCCCCGCCCCTGACAGGGCGCGCGCCCCGCCGGCGCCGAGCCCGCCGACCTGGTCGACGAACCGGTCGGGGGAGCGCCCGCCGCCCCGGCGGACCGCCGGTCGCCGGGGCGGCGGGCGTCCCGGATCAGTAGCCGTAGATCATCTTGTAGGCGACCTCGGGGAGGAACTGCCCGGCCGTGGAGCCGGCTCCGACGCCGCAGTTGCCGTCCGACTCGCCCGGGGCCTTGATCCACAGGAGCATCTCGGCTCCTCCGCCCGTCCGGGTGGGCGTGCCGATGCGGCGGCCCGAGGGATTGCACCACTGGCCGTCGGAGCCGTTGCCGTTGCGGCTGGTGTCCACGACGAACGGCTTGGTGTAGCCGAAGCGGGCGCTGAGTTCGCTGTTGACGGCGTTGCCGTAGGCGGTGTTCTCCGCGGTGGTGAAGTAGTTGGAGACGTTGAGCGAGAAGCCGTGGGCCTGCCGGAGGCCGGCTTCGTGGAGGCGCCGGGCCATGGTCGCCGCGTCGACCCAGCGCGGGTTGCCGGCGTCCAGGTAGACCCAGGTGTTGGGGGCCTGGCGGCCGAACTGGGCGAGGGCGCCCGTGAGCATGCCCTCGCGTTCGTCGATCTGCGCCTGGGTCATGCAACCGTAGTCCCCGAGGGAGTCCGGTTCGAGGATGACGACGGCCGGGCGGTTGCCTATCCCGCCGGCGAACCGGGCGATCCAGTCGGCGTAGGCGGACGGCGAAGCGGCTCCGCCGGCGGAGTGTCCGCCGCAGTAGTCGCGGTTGTAGACGTTGTAGGCGACGAGGACGGGCAGCTTGTCCCGCTGGTCCGCCGCCCCGACGTAGGCGCCCGTGGCGGTGCCGATGCTGCCGCTCCAGGAGCCGAACCAGCGGGCCGTCGGCGTGTTGGCGAGGGACGCGTCGATCGCGGCGGCCCGGCCGTCGCCGGGGTTGGCGGCCACCCACCTCTTCGCGCTGGAGTCGGGGTCCACGTAGAACCCGCTGGTCATGGTGGTCGGGTCGGCCGCGTGGGCGGACGGTGCGGCGGCGAACGCCAGCGGCAGGGCGAAGAGCGCTGCGGCCAAGGCGCGGAGTCTGCGGCGCATGACGGAACCTCGTTCTCCTGGCAGGGATGCGTCGCGCGCTCTCGTCCCGAGCGGGCGACACGCTGAGGAAGTGCGGGGGTACGACCATGTACGGGAGCGCTCCCACTGGAAGCGCTCCCAGTAGCGCGGCACAACTGTTGGGGCGTGGTCGGTATGGTGTGGCGGGGTGGCTGAGCTGTCAAGGGCCAACGCGCAAGCGCTCTCTGCGACTTGTGGACCGCGGGCCTGACGGACGCAGAGACTGGAAGCGCTCCCAATCGGTCGGCCCCTGAGGGTCCTCGCCGGTTCTCGCCGGTCCCCGCCGTCCACCGGACGGGTGGCAGCGGCACGGGCCGAGGTGAGACGCTGCCCGTCCGGTCGAGAGGGAAGGGCTCGTGATCCATGGCAGAGGATGCGCCGCGTCGGCAGCCGACGCTCGACGAGGTGGCCGAACGCGCCGGTGTCTCCCGCTCCGTGGCCTCCCGCGCCCTCAACAACGCCCCGCATGTCAGCCGCGCCAAGCGCGAGGCGGTGGAACGGGCCGTCCGGCACCTCGGGTACGTACCCAATCCGACCGCCCGCGCCCTGGCCACGCGTCAGACGGGAGCGGCCGCCCTGGTCGTCTCGGGCGAGGATCCGTCGATCTTCGCCGATCCGTTCTTCGCCCAGGTGATCGTGGGGGCGTCGGCCGCCCTGGAGGAGGCCGACCTGCATCTGATGCTGTGTCTGGCCGCTTCCGAACGGGGCCGCAAGCGGGTCGAGGAGCTCCTTCGGTCCAAGGGCGCGGACGGGGTCATGCTGATGGCGCTGCGCGAGGACGATCCGCTGGCCCGTACGGCCGATGAGGCGCAGATGCCCGTCGTGTTCGGCGGACGTCCGGTCGGTTCGGTTCCCCGGTGGTACGTGGACGTCGACAACGTCGGCGGAGCGCGTCAGGCGACCGAGCACCTGCTCTCGCGCGGCCGGAGGCGCGTGGCCGCGATCTGCGGGCGTCTGGACACCGAGGCCGGGCGCGCCCGGTACCGCGGCTACCGGGACGCCGTGCTGGGCGCCGGCCTCGATCCGTTCCCCCCGTGGGAGGGCGACTTCACCGAGCCCAGCGGAGCCGCCGCCATGGCCGCACTGCTGGCGGACCACCCCGAGGTGGACGGGGTCTTCGCGGCCAACGACAACATGGCGGTGGGAGCGCTGCGCACGTTGCGGGAGGCCGGCCGACGGGTCCCCGCCGACGTCGCCGTGGTCGGCTTCGACGACCTGACGGTCGCCCGGATCGCCGATCCGCCGCTCACCACCGTCCGTCAGCCCATAGAGGCTCTCGGACGGGAGATGGCGCGCATGCTCGTCGCGCTCGTCAACGGCCAGGACCCCACCCCGCTGATCCTTCCGACCCGCTTGGTCGTCCGCTCCAGCGCCTGACGGCCGTGATCCGGACGCAGCTGTCGACACGGCGGTGACCGACCCACCGTCCGGGAGTCGGGTCCCGGCCCGATCCGGGGCCCGGCATCGGTCAGCAGGCCGAGTGGGTCTGCCGGAACTTTCCGGCCCCTGTGCCACCATGCCGTCCGCTGACGCCGCCCCGGGCCCGGGACCGGTTCCCCGCGACGTGTTCCACGGCATCCCGAGGAGTTTCCCCACCGCACCCCTTCTGTTGGCCGTGCCCGGCTACCTTCGCCTCGCCCGGTCCGGCAGCAGGAGAGGTACGTCCATGAGCACTCCGGTCCACCGCACCCCGCCACGGCGGTCCGCGGCCGTCCCGGCGCCGGCCCGGCAGCGTCGGGAAGGGAGCCGGACCGGGAGCCCGGCGGAGCACGCCCTCCTCCAGATGCAGTCCAGTGCCGGCAACCGGGCCACGACCGCGGCGGTGCAGCGTGCCAGGGGCGCGGACAAGGGGAAGGCCCCGGAGAACGGCGGCGCGTCCGCCGGAGCGAAGAAGAACTACCGCGACCGGATCGCCGAGCTCCTGGACAGGTTCAAGAAGAATCTCGAGCCCATCGACACCTTCATCAAGGGGGTCCAGACCCCCACCAACGCGGGCTTCACCCAGCAGGCCGCCGCCGCGGCCGACGAGGGCCTCAAGCACTCCGCCGCCGCCTCGGGGACCTCCGCCGCGTCGGGGAACCTCCTCACGGAGGCCACCGGCACCGTGGTCAGCGGCATGGACGCGTACAAGAACATGAAGGACGCCAAGAAGCACGAGACCGGGGCCGGCCACCACACGGCGAAGAAGAAGGCCAAGACCAAGGGGACCGACACGGTCATCGGCGCCGCCGGTTCGGGAAGCTACAGCGCCGCCATCGCCAAGGAAGTGACCAAGATCCAGAAGGCGGCGGACGCCGCGGTGGCGTCCGAGGCGAGCGGTGTCGCCAGCGCCTCCGTCGGTGCGATCAAGGGCATGCGGGCGGCCTTCCGCGTCGGGGGAGCGGCCCGCAAGTACAAGAAGGTGAAGGAGCTCGGGGACCCCCACCTCGTCCACGCGGGGTCGCTGGCCCGGCTGAACGAGTCGCGGGAGCAGGCCGACTGGGCCGCGGCCGAGGCGTACGTCGCGCTGGACGCCTACTGGGACCACGAGGGCGAGGGACGGCTGGAGCTCGTCTCCGAGGCCATCGACGCCGCCTGGGAGGCGATGGGGGAGGCCCGTGACGCCGCCGAGAGCCTCCAGCGCGCGGAGCGAGACGTGGAAAAGCTGAGCACGGTGCAGGAGTACGCGAAGAAGAAGCAGCTCACCAAGATCGGCAAGGAGGCGATCGGCGGCGCGGTGGGCGAATCCACCAAGGCCGCGGCCGGCGTCGTGACGGCGGTCGCGGCGGGAACGGCCGGGCTGGCGAGCAACCCGGTCGGATGGGGCCTCGCCGGGGCCGGGGCCGGCCTCGTCCTCGGCGTCACCCTGTACAAGGCGCTCCGCGCCGCCACGAAGCGCTACGAAGAGGTCCGCCACCCCGAGCGCTGGGCGCCGGAGGGCGAGACCCCGGCGGAGGCCGCGTCCCGCGGTGAATCGCTGAAGCACGCCCTGACGTTCTGGAAGAAGGTGTCGAAGGGCGAACGTCAGGCCATGGCGCGCGAGATCTACGCCCTGGCGGCAGGCCCCGACATCCCCGGCAGCGGCGACACGACGGCCGAGATGAGGCAGTCCGCAAGGGCCCTCCTCGTCGCTCTCAAGTCAGGCCCCACCCAGCACAAGCTGGAGCCGGAAGCGTGGGCGGACACCCTCAACGACCCGGCGAAGACCGCCGGTTGGATCAAGGAGATAGCGGAACAGCTGGCCTCGGGGTGACCGGGGGCGGAGAGCGGGACGGTTCGCCGGGCGGCACGGCTGTCGTACGTCTCCCGGTGGGACACGTGCGTGTGTCTCCCGGTGGGACGTGTGCGTGGCTGTGGGACTCGGCGCGTTCCGTCCTCGGCCGCGGGAGGTGCTGCCGGGCGAGCCACGGCCTGCCCGCCCGCGGTGTGCAGCCGCCGTCAGGGCCGTAGCCGAAGCGGATCAGCACCTGCGGATGGCACCGTTCGCGCCGGGGGAGGGCCATGGCCGACCGCAGGCCGGGCCACTCCATGTCCGGCTGTCCGGATCGAGTTGGAAGCGCCGGGGCCGGGTGTCATGGATCGACGGGGCTGCCACGGCGGCTGCCGACAGCGACTCCACGGTGGCCGGCCCGGGCAGGACGGGGGTACGCATGATGCCTCCGGTGTCCGTGTCGTGGTCGCGGCTCATGCGGCGGGCAGGGCGGTGGCGAGCAGGACGACGCCGAACGAGCCGACGAGGGAGACGACCGCCAGGGCACGGACCAGGTCGGTGCGGCCCTCGGAGTGGGCGATGCCGTGCCCCGCGGCGGCGAGCATCACCACCGCGAACAGGGCGAGTTTGGCCGCCGGCCGACCCGGACCTGATGTCCGGCGCCCCGGTGCCGTTCGAGCTGCACGCGATCAGTGCCCTGCTGCTGTTCACGGCCTGGCCGTTCACCCGGCTCGTCCACAGGCCCACCGCGCCGGCGGGCTGTCCGACCCGCCCCTACGTCGCCCACCGCGGCCGCGACGTCCGACTCGGTGCCCGGGCCCCGCACCGCGGCTGGGAACGGACGGGTCCCTGACGGCCCGTCCCGCCACCGGGACCGGCGGGCAGGACCCGACGTGAGGCCGTCCGGCGCCTCGGGCGGTGCGCCGCCCGAGAGGCCTTCGATCCGGCCGGAACGGTACCCGGCGCCCCCTCGTTACAGGGGTGTCCGTGATACATGAGAGGGTCTGACGGGTGAGCGAGACACCACCGAACACCCTGCAATACCGCTTTGACGGGCCAGAAGACGCTCCGGTCCTGATCCTGGGGCCCTCCCTGGGCACCACCTGGCACATGTGGGACCGTCAGGTTCCCGAACTCGCCCAGCAGTGGCGGGTCTTCCGCTTCGACCTGCCCGGTCACGGCGGCGCCCCGGCCCACCCGGCGGGTTCCGTCGCCGACCTCGCCGCCCGGCTGCTCGCCACCCTCGACGCGCTCGGCGTGCAGCGCTTCGGCTACGCGGGCTGCGCGCTCGGCGGCGCCGTCGGCGTCGAACTGGCCCTGCGTCACCCCGAGCGGGTCGCCTCTCTCGCACTGATCGCGGCCTCGCCGCGCTTCGGCACGGCGGACGAGTTCCGGCAGCGGGGCGTGATCGTCCGCACCAACGGCCTCGACCCCATCGCCCGCACCTCGCCGGACCGCTGGTTCACCGGCGGCTTCGCGGCAGCACAGCCCGCGATCACCGACTGGGCGGTGCAGATGGTGCGCACCACCGACCCCGGCTGCTACATCGCGGCCTGCGAGGCGCTCGCCGCCTTCGACGTGCGCCCCGAGCTCGGCCGGGTGGGCGTGCCGACCCTGGTCCTCGTCGGCTCCGACGACCAGGTCACCGGACCCGCCGAGGCGCGCACCCTGGTCGCCGGCATCCCCGACGCCCGCCTCGCCGTCGTCCCCGGCGCCTCCCACCTGGTCCCGGTGGAGCAGCCCGCCGCCGTCACCGACCTGCTGGTCCGGCACTTCTCCACCGCCTGGCAGCCCGCCCACGACCACGGCACGGGCCAGACCGTCCTCCCCGGGATCCCCCCCAAGCCCGCCCTGAACGTGCCCCCGCAGGCCGCGCCCATCGCCGAGATCGCGCCCGCCGCGGCGGTCGTCCCGCCCCGGGTGACGGGCCGCCCCGACCCGTACGACGTGGGGCTGAAGGTGCGCCGGGAGGTGCTCGGCGACGCCCATGTGGACGGGGCCCTGGCGCAGGCCGACGACTTCTCCGGCGACTTCCAGGAGTTCATCACCCGCTACGCCTGGGGCGAGATCTGGGACCGCCCCGGTCTCGACCGGCGCTCACGCTCCTGCGTCACCCTCACCGCGCTCGTCGCCGGCGGCCACCTGGAGGAGCTCGCCTTCCACACCCGCGCCGCCCTGCGCAACGGCCTCACCCCCGACGAGATCAAGGAAGTGCTGCTCCAGGCCGCGGTCTACTGCGGCGTACCGGCGGCGAACAGCGCCTTCCGGGTGGCGCAGCAGATCATCCGGGAGGAGACGACGCCCACCGAATGAGCCCCGCACCGGGCGGGGGCAGGATGGACCCATGACGCTCATGAAGCTCACGAAGAAGTCGCACGCCTGCGTCCGCCTGGTCAAGGACGGGCGCACCCTCGTCCTCGACCCGGGCGCGTTCACCGAGGAGGACGCCACGCTCGGCGCGGACGCCCTGCTCGTCACGCACGAGCACCCCGACCACTTCGACGAGGGGCGGCTGCGGGCGGCCATGGAGGCCGACGCGGCCACGGAGATCTGGGCGCCGAAGTCCGTCGCCGGGAAGATCGCGGCCGCCTTCCCGGGCCGCGTCCACACCGTCGGCCACGGCGACGCCTTCACCGCCGCCGGCTTCGACGTCCAGGTCCACGGCGAGCTGCACGCCGTGATCCACCCGGACCTCCCGCGCGTCACCAACGTCGGCTACCTGATCGACGGCGGCCGCGTCTTCCACCCCGGCGACGCGCTCACCGTGCCCGACCAGCCGGTGCTCACGCTCCTCGCCCCGGTCCAGGCCCCCTGGAACAAGATCGCCGAGGTCATCGACTACGTCCGCGAGGTCAAGCCGCGGCGCGTCTACGACATCCACGACGCCCTCCTCACCGACCTGGCCCGCCCCCTCTACGACACCCACCTGGGCAACCTGGGCGGCGCGGACCACGGCCGGCTGGCGTCGGGCGCCTCCACGCAGGTGTGACGGGCCGCGTTGTCACAGGCGCCGGGTAGGTTGAGAGGCATGCGCATCGCGACCTGGAACGTGAACTCGATCACCGCCCGCCTGCCGAGGCTCCTGGCCTGGTTGGAGAGCAGCGGCACCGACGTGCTCTGCCTCCAGGAGGCCAAGGTCGCCGAGGAGCAGTTCCCGTTCGACCAGCTGCGCGAGCTGGGCTACGAGGCCGCGGTCCACGCCACCGGCCGGTGGAACGGCGTGGCGGTGCTCTCCCGCGTCGGCCTGGAGGACGTGGTCAAGGGCCTGCCCGGCGACCCCGGCTACGAGGGCGCCCCGGAGCCCCGGGCGATCTCCGCCACCTGCGGCCCGGTCCGCGTCTGGTCGGTGTACGTGCCGAACGGCCGCGCGGTGGACCACCCGCACTACGCCTACAAGCTCCAGTGGTTCGAGGCCCTCAGGGCGGCCGTCGCCGGTGACGCGGCGGGCAGCCGCCCCTTCGCCGTGCTGGGCGACTACAACGTGGCGCCGACGGACGACGACGTCTTCGACGTGGCCGTCTTCGAGGGCTCCACCCACGTCACCCCCGCCGAGCGCGCCGCCCTCGCCGCCCTGCGCGAGACCGGCCTGTCCGACGTGGTCCCGCGCCCCCTGAAGTACGAGCACCCCTTCACCTACTGGGACTACCGCCAGCTCGGCTTCCCCAAGAACCGCGGCATGCGCATCGACCTGGTCTACGGCAACGCGCCGTTCGCCAAGGCCGTGCAGGACTCCTACGTCGACCGTGAGGAGCGCAAGGGCAAGGGCGCCTCGGACCACGCGCCGGTCGTGGTCGACCTCGAGGTGTAGCGGCGCCGGCCGTCGCGGTCCGCGCGCCTGTGGTGCGCCCGGTGGTGCGGGTGTCAGGCTGGGCCCATGGAGATCTCCTTCCTGGACAGGTGGCGCAGAAGGCGTGACCCCGCCCGCGGTGCCGCGGCGTTCGACGAGGACGGGGACGGGTCGGGCGGTTACGCCGGGCTCCTGGCCGAGTGCGAGCTGCTGCGTTCCCTGGCCGAGCGGGAGGGGGTCCGGCTCGACGACACCACCGCCTCGCTGGAGGCGCTGGACCAGCTGGTGCCGCGCTGGCGCGACGACGAGGAGACGCTGCAGTGGCTCGGCAACGACGCCGGGCTGTACCTCGGCACGGTCGTCGTGCGCACCGTGCCCGGCGCCGTCTGGCGGATCCTGCCCGGCGGCCGCCCGGTCGTCCGGCTGGCCTCGGGCCGCGAGATCGACGTCGTGTCCGACGGCCAGGCGTGGGCCGCCAGCGGGGTCCCCGAGCTGTCCCAGGCGTACGCCGGGATCGCGGAGGTCTGAGCCGCCGCCGCGGCCCGCTGCCGGACCGGGGGCGCCGGCCCGGCCCGCCGTCCGCACCCGGCTGCCGTCCGGGATCCGTGACGCGTGCCGGGCCCCCGGTCCGCGGCCCGGCCCCCCCCGGGCCGGTCCCCGGTTGTCCCGTGGGCCATGCCCCCGGAGCGGACGTCGACTAGCATGTGCCGTTCGTCCGGGCCGTGAAGGCGGCGGTTCGCAGAGCCCCACCCGCCCGGCCGCGGTCGCAGATCACTGCTCACGCAGCGGGGCCGACACGTACGACGGGTCGTTCGCCGGTGAGGAGAAGGTCAGCCGTGCGCCGGACGGGTTGTGCTCGCGGCAGAGCGGGCCGGCCGGGCCGACGACCGGGGCGAGCCGTGCCCCGCCGGGATGCCGTGGGCGGTGCGGAACGGCGCCCGCGGCGACCGTCCCGCTCCACCGTGAGCGCCCGTCGACAGGTCGCGCGGGAGCGACGATCGCCGGGGCGCGCGGGGCCTCAGGAGGCGCGGTGCGAGTTCCGCGGCGCCGTCGCCTGCGCCGGCAGCGGCGTCTGGGCCGCCCGCGTCACGTCCCCGACCAGTTCGACCACGTCGGGGCCGTAGGCCTGGGAGTTGACGACCTTCAGCAGCAGCACGAACGAGTGGTGGCCGTGCTTGCGGTGCAGGCGCTCGTGGTGACGGGCGAGATAGCGGGTCGCCGCCTGGTTGGTGATCGCCCGCTGCCCGCAGAACAGGAACACCGGACGCGTCTCGCGGTGCTGGCCGGCGGTGAGCCGGGCCAGCATCACGTACTCCGTGACGCCGGGATCCATGCGGTAGCGCTCGCCGCCGATCTGGAACGCGCCCCGGTCCGGCCCCGGTTCGGGATCGACGTTGACGCGCACGCCGGGCAGCATGGCGGACATGTGCGCCGTCATGCGCCGGTTCGAACCCGGCCCTCCCACGCAGAACTCGGTGCGCTCGCCGAACCCCTGGTGGACCGCGTCCTGCGTGACCACCTGGACGTTGGCGCCGCAGTCCTTGATCAGCGCCGAGAGCTCCAGGAGGGCGAAGACGTCGAAGCGGTGGACGGCCGGCTCGGAGGTCGCCGGGTCGCGGTTGACGACGAGCAGCGACTCCGCGTTCTCCGGCAGCCCGAAGAAGGCCTGCTTGCGCCGGAGCCGGCGCTTCCACAGGTAGGTGCGGGCCACCCAGCCGAGCGCGGCACTGACGCCGGCCGCGATGACGCCCAGGACGATGTTGCGCACGTCGTCGTTCATGGGCGCGCATGCTAGCGGGCCAAGAAGGCCCGGGCGTACCCGTGTTCGATGTGTGACGGTCGTGCGACATGCCCGCGACGGGGGCTGTCGGGGCCCCCGCGATCTGGTTACGCTGCGCGGACGGTCCCGGACTGGAGGTATGGATGCGTCGCCCCGTCGCGCGGAAACTGTCGGTCCTGGCGGTCACGGCCGCCGTCGTCTCGGTGGGGGCCGCGGCGCCACCCGCCGCCCCGCACCGGCCCGTCGAGAAGGTCCCGGTCGCCGTCGGTCACGGCGGTGCCGTCGCCAGCGTCGACGCGGACGCCTCCGCGGCCGGCATCGAGGTGCTGCGCAAGGGCGGCAACGCGGTCGACGCGGCCGTCGCCACCGCCGCCGCCCTCGGCGTCACCGAGCCCTACTCCGCCGGCATCGGCGGAGGCGGCTACTTCGTCTACTACGACGCCAAGTCCCGTACGGTCCACACGATCGACGGTCGTGAGACCGCCCCGCTGACCGCCGACGCCGGCCTGTTCCTCGAGAACGGCAAGCCCCTCGCCTTCGCCGACGCCGTCAGCAGCGGCCTCGCCGTCGGCACCCCGGGCACACCCGCCACCTGGGCGACCGCGCTCGACCAGTGGGGCAGCAGGAAGCTCGGCACGGTCCTGAAGCCCGCCGAGCGCCTCGCCCGCGACGGCTTCACCGTCGACGAGACCTTCCGCAGCCAGACCGCCGCCAACGAGACCCGCTTCCGCTACTTCCCGGACACCGCCGGGCTGTTCCTGCCCGGCGGCCGGCTCCCGGTCGTCGGCTCGACCTTCAAGAACCCCGACCTCGCCCGCACCTACGCGGAGTTGGGCAGGAAGGGCGTGCGCACCCTGTACCGGGGCGACCTCGCCGACGACATCGTCGACACCGTCAACCACCCGCCCGTGGACCCGGCCTCGGGCTGGAACGCCCGGCCCGGGAAGCTGACGGAGAAGGACCTCGCCGCCTACGGCGCCGAGCTCCAGGCGCCCACGAGGACCTCCTACCGCGGCCTCGGCGTCTACTCCATCGCCCCCTCCTCCTCCGGCGGCACCACCGTCGGCGAGGCGCTCAACATCCTGGAACGGACGGACCTGTCCAAGGCGAGCGAGGTCCAGTACCTGCACCGCTTCGTCGAGGCGAGCCGCATCGCGTTCGCCGACCGCGGGCGCTGGGTCGGCGACCCCGCCTTCGAGGACGTACCGACGCGGGAGCTGCTGTCCCAGCGGTACGCCGACTCACGGGCCTGCCTGATCGAGGACGACGCCGTGCTCACCAGCCCGGTGGCCCCCGGCGACCCGCGCCGCCCGGAGGCCTGCGGCACGGGCGGCACGGCGGCGCCGACGACGTACGAGGGCGAGAACACCACGCACCTCACCGTCGCCGACAAGTGGGGGAACGTCGTCTCCTACACGCTCACCATCGAGCAGACCGGCGGCAGCGGCATCACCGTCCCCGGACGCGGCTTCCTCCTCAACAACGAGCTGACCGACTTCTCCTTCGCCCCGGCCGACCCGGCCGTCCACGACCCGAACCTGCCGGGCCCGGGCAAGCGGCCGCGCTCCTCGATCGCGCCCACGATCGTCCTCGACCGGCACGGCAAGCCGGTCGTGGCGCTCGGCTCGCCCGGCGGCGCGACCATCATCACCACCGTGCTGCAGACCCTCACCGGGTTCCTCGACCGCGGACTGCCGCTGGTCGACGCCATCGCCGCGCCCCGCGCCAGCCAGCGCAACGCGGCCCAGACCGACCTCGAACCGGGCCTGCACGGCACGGACACCGCCCGGCGGCTGGAGGCCATCGGGCACTCGTTCCGGCTGAACCCCGAGATCGGCGCGGCCACCGGCGTCCAGCGGCTGCCGGACGGCCGGTGGCTCGCGGCCGCCGAGACCGTGCGGCGGGGCGGCGGCTCGGCGCAGGTGGTGCACCCGGCCTCATAGCTCCGCGGTGGGGACGGGCGGCGGCGTCCGGAACGCCAGCCGCCCGTCCCGCACCTCCACCGTCACCCGGTCGCCGTCCTTGACCCGGCCGTCCAGCAGCAGCCTGGACATCTGGTTGTCCACCTCGCGCTGGATGACGCGGCGCAGCGGACGGGCGCCGTACTCGGGCTGGAAGCCGCGCTCGGCGAGCCAGTCCACGGCCCCGTCGGTGAACTCGACCGTGATGCCCTGCGCGTGCAGCAGCCGGCGCGTCTTCTCCAGCAACAGGTCCGTGATCCGCCGCAGCTGCTCACCGGTGAGCTGGCGGAAGACGACGATCTCGTCGATGCGGTTGAGGAACTCCGGCCGGAAGTGCTCGCGCAGCGGCCGCAGGATCTGCTCCCGCCGCGCCTCCTCGTCGGCGTCGGCGCCGCCCGGTCCGAAGCCGATCCCGGCGCCGCGCCGGGTGATCGCCTCCGAGCCCAGGTTGCTGGTCATCACGATCACCGTGTTGGTGAAGTCGACCGTGCGGCCCTGCGCGTCGGTCAGCCGCCCGTCGTCCAGCACCTGGAGCAGGATGTTGAAGACGTCCGGGTGCGCCTTCTCCACCTCGTCGAGCAGCAGCAGCGAGTACGGGTGCCGGCGCACCACCTCGGTGAGCTGGCCGGCCTCCTCGTGGCCGACGTAGCCGGGCGGGGCGCCGACCAGCCGGCTGACGGTGTGCCGTTCCTGGTACTCGCTCATGTCGAGGCGGACCATCCGCTCCTCGCTGCCGAACAGCACCTCGGCCAGGGCGCGGGCCAGCTCCGTCTTGCCCACGCCGGTCGGGCCGAGGAACAGGAAGCTGCCGATCGGCCGGTCCGGGCTCGCCAGACCGGCGCGGGAGCGCAGCACCGCGTCCGCGACGACCCGCACGGCCTCGTCCTGGCCGACGACCCGCTCGTGCAGGTGCTCCTCCAGCCCGAGCAGCCGGTCCTTCTCCTCCTGGGTGAGGCTCGCGACGGGGATGCCGGTCTGCCGCGACACCACCTCGGCGACGGCCTCCGCGGTGACCTCCAGGTTCTGGCCCTCGTCGGCCTCGTCGCCGCCGGTGGCGGCCGCGATCCGCTCCCTCAGCTCGACGATGCGGTCCCGCAGCTGGGTGGCCTGCTCGTACTGCTCGTCCGCGACCGCCTGGTCCTTGTCGCGGGCGAGCTGCTCGACCTCGCGCTCCATGGCGCGCACGTCCGTGCCCTTGGTGCGGGCGCCGAGGCGCACCCGGGCGCCGGCCTGGTCGATCAGGTCGATGGCCTTGTCGGGCAGACGCCGGTCGGTGAGGTACCGGTCGGACAGTCCCACGGCCGCCGCCAGCGCCTCGTCGGTGTAGCGGACCTGGTGGTGGGCCTCGTAGCGGTCGCGCAGCCCGCGCAGGATCTCCAGCGCGTCCGCGACGGACGGCTCGGGCACCAGGATCGGCTGGAAGCGCCGGGCCAGCGCCGCGTCCTTCTCGATCCGCCGGAACTCCTCCAGCGTCGTCGCGCCCACGATGTGCAGCTCGCCGCGGGCCAGCGGCGGCTTGAGGATGTTGCCGGCGTCCATCGAGCCGCCCTCGCCGCCTCCGCCCGCGCCGACCACGGTGTGCAGCTCGTCGATGAAGACGATCAGCTTGTCGGAGTGCGTGCGGATCTCGTCGACGATGTTGTTCATCCGCTCCTCGAAGTCGCCCCGGTAGCGGGTGCCGGCGACCACTCCGGTCAGGTCCAGGGCGACGACGCGGCGCCCGGACAGGACGTCCGGCACGTCGCCGTCCGCGATGCGCTGCGCGAGCCCCTCCACGATCGCGGTCTTGCCGACGCCCGCGTCCCCGATCAGCACCGGGTTGTTCTTGCCGCGCCGGGACAGCACCTCGATGGTCTGCTCGATCTCGTCGTCCCGCCCGATCACCGGGTCGATGCGGCCCTGGCGCGCCAGCTCGGTGAGGTCCCGGCCGTACTTGTCCAGCGTGGGCGTGGCGGCGGGCCGGGCCCGCTCGGGGCGGGCCTGGGCGGTGTCCGGGGCCTCGGCGGGGCCGCCCGAGGGCGCGAAGCGGGCCGCGTTCAGGATGTGCCCGGCCGCGGAGTCCGGGTTCGCCGCGAGGGCGCTCAGCACGTGCTCCGGGCCGATGTAGCCCGCGCCGCGCGAGCGGGCCAGGTCGTGGGCGTCCAGCAGGGCGCGCTTGGCGGCCGGCGTGAGGGACAGCGAGGTGGGCGGTGGCGCCTCGCCCGGCGGGTGCTGGGCCGGGCCCGCCCGCTCGTCGATCTCCGTCGCGAGGGAGTCCGGATCCGCTCCGGCGCGGCTGAGCAGACTGCGGGTCGGCTCCGCGGTGAGGGCCGCGCGCAGCAGGTGCTCGGTGTCCAGGTCGCGGCTGCCGTGCTCGGCGGCGTACTGCGCCGCACCGCGGACCAGCTCCCTGGCCGGCTGGCTCAGGAGCTGGCCGATGTTGATCTGGCGGGGGCCGGGACGGGGCCCGCCGAAGAAGCGGGCCAGGAATTCACCGAAGGGGTCGTTGTAGCCCTCCGGACTGGTGAAGCCGCTGGTCATGGCGTTCCGTTCCTTGGCTGGTCGGCGTGCCGGGGCCGGGTAACCAGGTCTGAGCTCGCTCATGCCACGATGACATGATCCGTCCTGGGGGGCATGTGCGGGAACTCCTGCGGGACGGCAGGGCCCGGACCGGCCCGCGGCTCGTCGGGAGCCCGGGCGAGGAGGCGGGTGCGGCACCCAGCTAGCTGCACGGTGCGGGGGCTCGGCACGGTGAACGCATGAAAGTGGGATCATGCGCAGATGGCGGATGCCGCCGGCCGGCCGCCGGTCGGCTCGCGCCCGCCGACGAGGGCCCGATCGTCGCGGACCGGTCACGCGAATGCGCGAGGAAACGTTTCGAGCTGCGTGTCCGCCATGGTCTCCGACGCGCCCGCGCACATGTCCGGCGGCGCCCCGCGGGGGAGCCGCCGGGCGCATTCCTCACCCGCCGCCGCGCACCGCTCCGGCCCGGAGGTCTGCCGTCACCTCCCTGCCCGCCCCGCGAGATCCGGCGCGCGCATGCGCACGTTCCTCCACGCCCGGCTGCTTTTTCGCTCCGGGCTTCGCTCGAGCGGGAAGGACCCCTGCGCGGGAGGTCCCTGCTCACCGGACGCCGATCAGCCGCGGCTGCTCACCCGCGACCTGATCCGCCGGACAGTCCCCGGGCGGCGGTGCCCCGGGCGGCTTCGCGTGCCGTGAGAACGCGTGGGCCCGTCTCCGTGATCGCCACCGTGTGTTCCGCGTGGGCCGCCCTCGAGCCGTCGTTCGTCCGGAGGGTCCAGCCGTCGGGGGCCGCGTGGTAGTCGTCCCCGCCGCCGGCGATCAGCATCGGCTCGATCGCCAGGACCATGCCGCGGCGCAGGGGGAGACCCCGGCCGGGGCGGCCCTCGTTGGGGACCGCGGGGTCCTCGTGCATCCGGCGGCCCACGCCGTGGCCGCCGAAGCCGTCCGGGACGCCGTAGCCGGCGGACCGGCAGACCGTGCCGATCGCGTGGGCGATGTCGCCGATGCGGTTGCCCACGACCGCCGCCTCGATCCCGGCCGCCAGCGCGCGCTCGGCGGTCTCCACCAGACGGACGTCCGCCGGGCGCGGTGTGCCGACGACGAAGCTGATCGCGGAGTCGCCGGCCCAGCCGTTCAGCTGGGCGCCGAAGTCGATCGAGACCAGGTCGCCGTCGCGCAGCCGGTAGCCGGTGGGGATGCCGTGCACGATCGCGTCGTTCACGGACGCGCAGATCACGGCCGGGAAGGGCGTCGGCGCGAAGGACGGGCGGTAGCCGAGGAACGGGGAGGTCGCGCCCGCCCCGCGCAGCACGTCGTGCGCCAGCTCGTCCAGCTCCAGCAGGGAGACGCCCACGGCTGCGGCCTCGCGCACGGCCGTCAGGCCGCGCGCGACCACCTGGCCCGTCTCGTACATGGCATCGATCGATGCGTCCGTCTTCAGTTCCACCATGCCAATTACTATACCGGTATTAGAATGGCGTCATGGTACGCACCCCGCTGACCCCCGAAGAGCGCGAACGTGGCGAGCGGCTCGGCAGACTGCTCCGCGAGGCCCGGGGCGACAGGAGCATGGCCGAGGTCGCGGCGAGCGCCGGCATCTCCGCCGAGACCCTCCGCAAGATCGAGACCGGCCGCGCCCCGACCCCGGCCTTCTTCACCGTCGTCGCCCTCGCCCGCGCCCTCGGACTGTCCACGGACGAACTGGCGGAGCGGTGCGTCCTCGTGGTCGTGTGAGGCCCGCCGGCCGGCGGCGGTGAGCGCGGTGGGCCCGCCGCCTCCCCCGGAAAACTCCCCGTAGTCCGGCTGTAACACGGCTGGTGTTTCCTACGGGCCGGAGTGTTCCGGTCGGACGGGAGCTGGGTGATGACTCTGGACCGACTCCCGGCCGAGGTACGGGAGTTCGCGCACTACCTGGACGGTCTGCTGGCGCGCGTCGACCAGGGCTCCGGCTGGTGCGCGGTGTTCTGGGGGCGCGACGCGGACGGCATGCGGGCCTGTCTCGACGGGCGTGAGGTGCCGCCCTGGGACGTGGTGGAGGCGGTGCTCCAGGACCTCGCCGCGCAGTACGGCACGCCGGCCGCCGCCCGGGAGGCCGAGCGGGCGCGCCCCCTGCACCTGGCCGCCCTCGCCGCCCACGACGACCGGCCCGGCGGCCGCGAGGCCCTCGGCGACCGCCTCGACGTCATGCTCCGCGAACAGCGCCACGCCGTCGCACGCCAGGCCGAGCTGGGCCGTCTGCTCGCCGACGCGGCCACCCGCGAGGAGGCCGACGCCCTCCGCCTCGACCTCGCCTGGGCCCACGACGACCACGAGCGGGCCACCGCCCGGTGCGCCGAACTCCGCCACCGCATGGCCGCGGCGGACCGGCGCGCGGCGCACGCGCCGCGACGGACCACGGACGCCACCGGCACCGATGCCCTCGCCTCCGGCTACGACGACGCCCCGACGGCCCCGGCGCCAGCCACCCACGACGGCACTCCGGCGGCCCACGACGGCACTCCGGCGGCCTCGGCCTGGCCCGCCTACGGTGACGCCTCCGTGGCCTCGGTTCGGCCCGCCCACGGTGACGCCTCCGTGGCCTCGGTTCGGCCCGCCTACGGCGGTACTCCGGCGGCCTCGGCGCCAGCCACCCACGACGGCACTCCGGCGGCCCACGGCGGTACTCAGGCGGCCTCGGCCTGGCCCGCCTACGGTGACGCTCCGGCCGCCTCGGCTCGGCCCGCCTACGGCGGTACTCCGGCGGCCCCGGTTCCGGCCGCCCACGGTGACGCCTCCGTGGCCTCGGCTCGGTCCGCCTACGGTGATGCTCCGGCGGCCTCGGCTCGGTCCGCCCACGGTGACGCCTCCCCGGCCCCCGCCGCCCACGGTGGCGCCCGCGAGGCCTCGTACGACGACCTCCGCCGCTTCGCCGACGCCGACCCCGCGCACGCGTCGCACCGGGGGAGCCGCCCCGGGGCCGCCCCCGCCGAAGCGGCCCCGGGCGTCCCCGCGCCGAGCGCGTCCGTCCCCGAGCAGCGCAAGCGCCGGCGGGGCGGTGCCCGCTTCGCCGGCATGGCCGAGGAGGAGGCCGCCGCACCCGTCGTCGTACCGCCGGCCGCCGCACCCGTGCCGCCCGCGTCCGCGGCCGCCTCGCGCCGCACCCCCCGCGGCGCCCGCTTCGCCGGGGCCGCCGAGGCCGTGGAGCCGCGGCCGCAGCCCCCGGGGCGCGAGCCGCTGGACGCGGTGGCGCGCCGGGAGACCGCCGGGGCGGTGGAGCGGCTGGTGCGGCTGCGCGGCGAAGGGCGCAGCGGCGAGGCGCACGCGCTGCTCGCGGAACTCGCCCACTGGCCCGCCGCCCGCCTCCCGCTGCTCGCCGCCGACCTCCGGCGCGCCGGGCTCACCGCCGACTGGACGACCCTGCTCTGGGAGGCCGCCTCGCTGCCCGCGGACCGGCTCGTCGCCGTGGCGGACGCGCTGGCCGCGGCCGGGCGGACGGCCGACGGCGAGCAGGTCCTGCGGCAGGGCGTCGTGCGGCCCGCCGGCGAGATGGGGGAGGCCGTGCGCGGACTCCTCGCCGACGGCCGCCACCAGGAGGCGCGGGCGCTGCTCGACGCCTACGTCCGGGTCCGCGCCCCCGAGGAGGCCGCCCGCAGCGCCGCCCCCGACCCGCACACCCTCGCCCCGCTGCTGCTGGAGGCGGCCCGGGGCGTCTCGGAGCAGCGCCGCCGCGACCTCGCGCACGCCCTGCGGGTCGCCGGCCTCGGCACCTGAGCCGCGCCTAGGCGCCCCCGCTCCCGCACACCACCCGCCGGCCCGCCGGCCCGCACCCTCCGCGACACCCGGCCCGCCCTCCGCGCGTACGCCGTACGCGCGCCTCCCGCCCACCGGAGGGTGAAACGCGATCGACTCCGCGGGTTAACGACGACGGTCTTGGCAAGCCTGTCCCGGAGGCTTACGTTCGTCCCTCTACGGCCGTCGTCTACGGGCGTAGAGGCTCTGGCGTTCCCCGTCGAAGGAGCAGCTCATGGCCAACGTCGTGCGTGCCGCCCTGGTCCAGGCCACCTGGACCGGCGACACGGAGTCCATGGTGGCGAAGCACGAGGAGCACGCCCGTGCGGCGGCCCGGCAGGGCGCGCGGATCATCGGGTTCCAGGAAGTCTTCAACGCTCCTTACTTCTGCCAGGTCCAGGAACCGGAGCACTACCGCTGGGCCGAGCCGGTCCCCGACGGGCCGACCGTGCGCCGCATGCGGGAGCTCGCGCGCGAGACCGGCATGGTCGTCGTCGTCCCGGTCTTCGAGGTCGAGCAGTCCGGTTTCTCCTACAACACCGCGGCCGTGATCGACGCCGACGGCGCCTACCTCGGCAAGTACCGCAAGCACCACATCCCCCAGGTCGAGGGCTTCTGGGAGAAGTACTACTTCCGCCCCGGCAACAGCGGCTGGCCGGTCTTCGACACCGCCGTCGGCAAGGTCGGCGTCTACATCTGCTACGACCGCCACTTCCCGGAGGGCTGGCGCCAGCTCGGCCTGAACGGCGCCCAGCTGGTCTACAACCCGTCCGCCACCCACCGCGGCCTGTCCGCCCACCTCTGGCGGCTGGAGCAGCCCGCGGCGGCCGTCGCCAACGAGTACTTCGTGGCGGCGATCAACCGGGTGGGCGTCGAGGAGTACGGCGACAACGACTTCTACGGGACCTCCTACTTCGTCGACCCGCGCGGACAGCTCGTCGGCGAGCCGGCCAGCGACCGCCACGAGGAACTCGTCGTCCGCGACCTCGACTTCGACCTGGTCGAGCAGGTACGCCGGACGTGGGCCTTCTACCGCGACCGACGCCCCGACGCCTACGAAGGGCTGGTGCAGCCGTGAGCAGCGACCTCCACGCACGCCACCGCGACGTCCTGCCGGACTGGCTCGCCCTCTACTACGACGACCCGCTGGAGATCACCCACGGCGAGGGCCGCCACGTCTGGGACGCGCAGGGGAACAAGTACCTCGACTTCTTCGGCGGCATCCTCACCACCATGACCGCGCACGCGCTGCCCGAGGTGACCAAGGCGGTGAGCGAGCAGGCCGGACGGATCGTCCACTCCTCCACCCTCTACCTCAACCGGCCGATGGTCGAACTCGCCGAGCGCGTCGCCCGGCTGAGCGGCGTCCCGGACGCCCGCGTCTTCTTCACCACCTCCGGCACCGAGGCCAACGACACGGCCCTGCTGCTGGCGACGACGTACCGGCGCAGCAACACGGTCCTGGCCATGCGCAACAGCTACCACGGCCGCTCCTTCAGCGCCGTCGGCGTCACCGGCAACCGCGGCTGGTCCCCGACGTCCCTGTCCCCGCTGCAGACCCTGTACGTCCACGGCGGCGTGCGCACCCGCGGCCCGTACGCCGCGCTCGGCGACGCCGAGTTCATCGCCGCCTGCGTCGAGGACCTGAAGGACCTCCTCGGCCACACCCGGCCGCCCGCCGCGCTGATCGCCGAACCCGTCCAGGGCGTCGGCGGGTTCACCTCGCCGCCGGACGGCCTGTACGCGGCGTTCCGCGAGGTGCTGGACGCCCACGGCATCCTGTGGATCGCCGACGAGGTGCAGACCGGCTGGGGCCGCACCGGCGACCACTTCTGGGGCTGGCAGGCGCACGGCAGGAACGGCCCGCCGGACATCGTCACCTTCGCCAAGGGCATCGGCAACGGCATGTCCATCGGCGGGGTCGTCGCCCGCGCCGAGATCATGAACTGCCTGGACGCGAACAGCATCTCCACCTTCGGCGGCACCCAGATCACCATGGCCGCCGGCCTCGCCAACCTCGCCCACCTGCTGGAACACGACCTCCAGGGCAACGCCCGACGGGTCGGCGGACTGCTCATCGAACGGCTGCGGGCGGCCGCCGCGCAGGATCCCGGCGTACGGGAGGTGCGCGGGCGCGGACTGATGATCGGCGTCGAACTCACCCGGCCCGGCACCGACCGGGCCGACCCGGACCGGGCGGCCGCCGTGCTGGAGGCGGCCCGCGCCGGCGGCCTGCTCGTCGGCAAGGGCGGCGGCCACGACACCAGCGCCCTGCGCATCGCGCCACCGCTGTCCCTGACCGTCGCGGAGGCCGAGGAGGGCGCCGCGATCCTCGAGGGCGCACTGAGGAGCACGCAGTAGCGGCACCGGCAGCAAGGGAACGCACACATGACTACCGTCCCGGAGTACCGGGGGGCCGCGGAGCCCCTCGAACCCGCCCTGTCGGTCCGTCAGGTCCTGTCGCTGGAGCGCGTGCTGGCCGGGGAGCCCGAGGTGGTGGCCGGCGCGGCCCAGCTCGACCGGCCCGTGCGCTGGGTGCACGTCGCCGAGGCCGCCGACGTCGGCGTGATGCTCAGCGGCGGCGAGATGGTGCTCACCACGGGGGTGCTGCTCGCCGGCGACGAGGGCAAGCAGGCCGAGTACATCCGGTCCCTGCACCGCGCGGAGGCCGCCGCCGTCGTCCTGGGCCTCGGGCGGGCCTTCCCCGCGCCGCCGGACGTGATGCGGCGCGCCGCCGAGCGGTGCGGGCTGCCCCTGGTCGTCCTGCACCGGCCGTTCCCCTTCGCCGCGCTGACCGAGGAGGTCCAGTCCCGGCTGGTGCGGCGCAAGTTCGCCGCCGTCAGCCTCTCCGAGGCCGTCCGCACCGCGCTCACCGGACTGATCACCGCCGGCGCGCCGCTGCAACGCCTGCTCGACGAGGTCGCCCACCACACCGGCTGCCCGGTCGTCGTCACCAACCTCGCCCACCGCGTGCTGGCCACGGCGGGGGAGCGGCCCGCGGTCGACGACGTGCTGCGCGACTGGGAGCGCATCGCCCGCCAGGCAGGGGGGCACCACCCAGGCCGTTCAGGCACGGGGGGAGGCAGCGAGGGCGACGGCTGGATCCGCGCCGAGCTGGGCGGACACGGCGAGCGCTGGGGACAGGTCGTGCTGTGCGGCTACCGCGGCGACACCGCGGGCGGGCGGCTGCTCGCCGACCGGGCCGCCGAGGCCCTCGTGCTGCACCGCATGCTCGCCGGCCCCGCCGCCCCCTCCTGGGAGGAGCAGTCCGCCCAGGGCCTGCTCACCGACCTGGTCTCCGGCGTCGTACCGGCCCGGCAGTCGCTGCCCCGCGCACGGGCCGCCGGGCTGCCGGTCAACCGGCGCACCTTCGTCCCGCTCGTCGTCCGGGACGCCGATCCCGCCGGCCTCGACCGCGTGCTGCGGCTGCTCGGCCTGCCCGGCCTGGTCGCCCGGCTCGCCGACGGAGCCACCGCCGTCCTGCTCAGCCTCGCCCGGGACCAGGACGCCGAGGCGCTCGCCGCGCACTTCGCGACCCGGCTGCGCACCGAGTCGGGGGAGGACCGGACCGTCGTCGCCGCGGCCGGCCCGCGGACCGCCTGGGACGACGTGCCGGCCGGGCTGCGCGAGGCCCGGCACGTCGCGGACGCCGTCGCCGGCTCCCCGGCCGTCCTCGACCTCCCGCCCGTCGTCCGCCTCAAGGACGTCCACCTGCGCGGCCTGGTCCGGCTGCTGAGGGACGACCCGCACGTGCAGTCCTTCGCCGAGCGGGAGCTGGACGGGCTGCTGTGCGCGGCCGGCGACGACCTGCTCGCCGTCCTGCGCACCTACCTCGCCACCGGCCGCAACAAGTCCCGCACCGCCCAGCTCCACCACGTCTCCCGGCCCGCGCTGTACCGCCGGCTGGAGGCGATACAGGCGCGGCTCGGGATCGACCTCGACGACTTCGAACAGGCGGCGTCGGTGCACATCGCGCTCCTCGCGCACGACGCCCAGCGGGGATGAGCGCACGCCCGCCGACGCGGCGCGCGCAACAGCAGTGAAACATGGGACGACTTGGGAGAACGGTGGTGAAACATGGGCCCACGACGGCGTGACACCGTGGCACGCCGCACGCCTTCGGACGTGACACCGTGCACCTCAAAGCGGGCCCGCCGGCTTCCTAGGCTCCTCGCACACCGAGCGACCGGAGGTCCCGATGAGCCCAGTGATCCGTGCCGCCGTCTTCCAGACCGCGTGGACCGGCGACAAGGAGTCGATGATCCAGGTGCACGAGCGGGCGGTGCGCGACGCGGCCGCCCAGGGCGCCCGCGTCATGTGCTTCCAGGAACTGTTCTACGGGCCGTACTTCTGCCAGGTCCAGGACCCCGCCTTCTACGAGTACGCCGAACGCGTCCCCGACGGGCCGATCGTCAAGCGCTTCCAGGCCCTCGCCCGCGAACTGGGCATCGTCCTGGTGCTGCCGATGTACGAGGAGGAGCAGCCCGGCGTCCTCTACAACACCGCGGCCGTGATCGACGCGGACGGCTCGTACCTCGGCAAGTACCGCAAGCACCACATCCCCCAGGTCGAGGGCTTCTGGGAGAAGTTCTACTTCCGCCCCGGCAACAGCGGCTGGCCGGTCTTCGACACCGCCGTCGGCCGGATCGGCGTCTACATCTGCTACGACCGCCACTTCCCCGAGGGCTGGCGCGCCCTGGGCCTGGCGGGCGCCGAGATCGTCTTCAACCCGTCGGCCACCTCCCGCGGCCTGTCCGCCTACCTCTGGCAGCTGGAGCAGCCGGCGGCGGCCGTCGCCAACGAGTACTTCGTCGGCGCGATCAACCGGGTCGGCGTCGAGGAGCTGGGCGACAACGACTTCTACGGGACCTCGTACTTCGTGGACCCGGAGGCCCGGTTCGTGGGCGAGGTGGCCGGCGACAAGGAGACCGAGCTGGTCGTCCGCGACCTCGACATGGCCAAGCTGCGCGAGGTCCGCGACCGCTGGCAGTTCTACCGCGACCGCCGTCCGGAGGCCTACGGCCCGCTGACGGCACCGTGACCCACGCGGACCCCCGCGCCCCCCGCCGGGCGCGGGCCGGTGGCCCCGTGCGGTCCCGCCGCGGGGCGCGACCCACCGCGCACGCACCGCACCGTCCCGATCGCCGTTCTGGAGATGCCCCATGAGCAGCCGGAAAATCATCCGCGGCGGTCTCGTCGTCACCGCCTCCGACGAGATCCACGCCGACGTCCTGATCGAGGACGGCCGCATCGCCGCCCTCGCCGCGTCCGGCACCCCGGCCGCCGAGGCCTGGACCGCCGGGCGGATCATCGACGCCACCGGGAAGTACGTGATCCCGGGCGGGGTCGACGCCCACACCCACATGGAGCTGCCGTTCGGCGGCACCTTCGCCTCCGACACCTTCGAGACCGGCACCCGGGCCGCCGCCTGGGGCGGTACGACGACCATCGTCGACTTCGCCGTGCAGAGCGTCGGCCACACCCTGCGCGAGGGCCTGGACGCCTGGCACGCCAAGGCGGAGGGCAACTGCGCGATCGACTACGGCTTCCACATGATCGTCTCCGATGTGAACCAGGAGACGCTCAAGGAGATGGACCTGCTGGTGGAGGAGGGGGTGACCTCCTTCAAGCAGTTCATGGCCTACCCGGGCGTCTTCTACTCCGACGACGGCCAGATCCTGCGCGCCATGCAGCGCTCCGCCGAGAACGGCGGACTGATCATGATGCACGCGGAGAACGGCATCGCCATCGACGTCCTGGTCGAGCAGGCCCTCGCCCGCGGCGAGACGGACCCCCGGTACCACGGCGAGGTCCGCAAGGCGCTGCTGGAGGCCGAGGCCACCCATCGCGCCATCAGGCTCGCGCAGGTCGCCGGCGCGCCCCTGTACGTCGTGCACGTCTCGGCGATGGAGGCGGTCGCCGAACTGGCCAGGGCGCGCGACGAGGGGCTGAACGTCTTCGGCGAGACCTGCCCGCAGTACCTGTTCCTGTCGACCGACAACCTCGCGGAGCCCGACTTCGAGGGCTCCAAGTACGTGTGCAGCACACCGCTGCGGCCGAAGGAGCACCAGGCCAAGCTCTGGCAGGGCCTGCGCACCAACGACCTCCAGGTGGTCTCCACCGACCACTGCCCCTTCTGCTTCGTGGGGCAGAAGGAGCTGGGCCGCGGCGACTTCTCCAAGATCCCCAACGGCCTCCCGGGCGTGGAGAACCGGATGGACCTGCTCCACCAGGCCGTCGTCGACGGACACCTCTCGCGCCGCCGCTGGATCGAGATCGCCTGCGCCACCCCGGCCCGCATGTTCGGCATGTACCCGAAGAAGGGCACCATCGCCCCGGGCGCCGACGCCGACGTCGTGATCTACGACCCGCACGCCGAGCAGACCGTCTCCGCCGAGACGCACCACATGAACGTCGACTACTCCGCGTACGAGGGCAAGCGCCTCACCGGCCGGGTCGAGACGGTGCTCTCGCGCGGCGAACTCGTCATCACCGAGCGGGAGTACACCGGACACGCCGGGCACGGCGTCTACACCCCGCGCTCCACCTGTCAGTACCTCACCTAGGAAGGGCGCACATGGACTTCGGACTCGTCCTGCAGACCGATCCGCCGGCCTCGCGGGTCGTCGAGCTGATGCGGCGCGCGGAGGACAACGGCTTCACCCACGGCTGGACCTTCGACTCCGCCGTGCTCTGGCAGGAACCGTTCGTGATCTACAGTCAGATCCTCGCGCACACCAGCAGGCTGACCGTGGGACCGATGGTCACCAACCCGGGCACCCGCACCTGGGAGGTCACCGCCTCCACCTTCGCCACCCTCAACGACATGTTCGGCAACCGCACCGTCTGCGGCATCGGCCGCGGCGACTCCGCGATGCGCGTCGCGGGCCGCACCCCGAACACCCTCGCCCGGATCAGCGGCGCCATGAAGGTCATCAGGGCGCTCGGCTCGGGCCAGGAGGCCGACCTCGGCGGCACGGTGGTCAGGTTCCCCTGGATCGGGGAGGACGCCCGGCTCCCCGTCTGGATGGCCGCGTACGGCCCGAAGGCGCTGAAGATGACCGGCGAGGAGGCCGACGGCTTCATCCTCCAGCTGGCCGACCTCTATCTCACCGAGTACATGGTCAAGGCGGTCAAGGACGCGGCCGTCGCCGCCGGGCGCGACCCGTCCGAGGTGACGATCTGCGTCGCGGCCCCCGCCTACGTCACCGACGACGACTCGCCCGAGGCGCTCGCCCACGCCCGTGAGCAGTGCCGCTGGTTCGGCGGGATGGTCGGCAACCACGTCGCCGACCTGGTGTCGAAGTACGGCGAGCACTCGGCGGCCGTCCCCGACGAACTCACCGAGTACATCAAGGCGCGCGAGGGCTACGACTACTCCCACCACGGACGCGCCGACAACCCCGACACCGCGTTCGTCCCCGACGAGATCGTCGACCGGTTCTGCCTCGTCGGCCCGGTCGAGAAGCACATCGAGAAGCTCACCGCCCTGCGCGAGCTGGGCGTCGACCAGTTCGCCGTCTACGACATGCACGACGCGCAGGAGAAGGTCATCGACGCCTACGGCACGACGGTGATCCCTGCCCTCAACGGCTGACCCGCACCGCCCGGGTTCGATCCCCCCACCCCGCTCTCCCCTCCCCGCCGTCCCGGGGAGGGGCCGGCGGGGCCGGGGAAGGACGGGCACGTCCCCCCACGCCGCTCTTCCCCGGCCCCGCCGGCCCCGCACGGCCTCTCCGGACCCACCCCTCGTTTGATTGGCCTGCCCATGACCGACACCGCTCCCACAGCGATACCGCCGACCTCCCAAGTCACCCTCGCCGACGGCCGGGTGGAGATCGCCCCTGGTTCGCCGCAGCCCAGCGGCCCCTACGCCAACGAGGACCTGCTCCCGGTCCCCGTCGAGAAGCGCACCTGGACCACGTACAACTTCTCCGCGCTGTGGGTCGGCATGGCCCACAACACGGCGTCCTGGACGCTCGCCTCCGGTCTGATCGCCGTCGGCATGGACTGGAAGCAGGCGGTGCTCACCATCGCGCTGGCCAATGTCGTCGTGCTGGTGCCGATGCTGCTCACCGGGCACGCCGGCCCCAAGTACGGCATCCCCTTCCCGGTCTTCGCCCGCGCCTCCTTCGGGATCCGCGGCGCCAACCTGCCCGCCGTCGTGAGGGCGTTGGTGGCCTGCGGCTGGTTCGGCATCCAGACCTGGATCGGCGGCGAGGCCATCTACTTCCTCGCCGGGAAGCTCATCGGCAACGGCTGGAGCGAAGCCGGGGAGTTCGGCGGCCACCCGTGGACGATGTGGCTGTCGTTCGCGGTGTTCTGGGCGATCCAGGTCGCGATCATCTACCGGGGCATGGAGACGATCCGCCGTTTCGAGAACTGGGCGGCGCCGTTCGTGCTCGTCGGCGCGTTCGCGATGCTGATCTGGATGAGCGACAAGGCGGGCGGCTTCGGCCCGCTGCTCGACCAACCCTCCGAGTTCGGCTGGGGCGGCGACTTCTGGAAGCTGTTCTGGCCGTCCCTGATGGGCATGATCGGCTTCTGGTCGACGCTGTCGCTGAACATCCCGGACTTCACCCGCTACGGCAGGTCCCAGAAGGCGCAGACGTGGGGGCAAGCACTTGGCCTCCCCACGACCATGACGCTCTTCGCGCTGCTGTCCGTCATGGTCACCTCCGGTTCGCAGGCCGTGTACGGCGAGACGATCTGGGACCCGGTCCAGCTCGCCGCCAAGACGGACAACGTCGTCGGCCTGCTCTTCGCACTGGTCACCGTGCTGGTCGCGACCCTGTCGGTGAACGTCGCCGCCAACCTGGTCTCCCCGGCCTTCGACTTCTCCAACATCGCGCCCAGGAAGATCGGTTTCCGCACCGGCGCCCTCGCCACCTGCGTCCTCGGTGTGCTGATCCTCCCGTGGAAGCTGTACTCCGACCCGCAGGGCTACATCTTCACCTGGCTCGGTCTGGTCGGCGGACTGCTCGGCACGGTCGCCGGCATCCTCATCGCCGACTACTGGATCCTGCGCCGCGGCCGGCTCGACCTGGTCGACCTGTACCGCGCCGGCGGCCGCTACTGGTACGACGGCGGCTGGAACTGGCGGGCCGTCGTCGCCTTCGCCGTCGGCGGTGTCCTCGCCGTCGGCGGCGCGAACTTCAAGCCGCTGATCGACGGCCGGCCCGTCCCGGCGCTGGAACCGCTGGCCGACTACGGCTGGGCGGTGGGCCTCGGCACCTCGATGGCGCTGTACCTGGCGCTGATGCTGCTCGCAGGGCGCGAGAAGAACGCTCTGTGACGCCCGCAGGACCGGGCCGGGGCGGCCGGAGGGCGGGTGAACCCCCCTGCGGCCGCCCCGCGTCGGCCGTCGCGCGGGCCACCGGCGGGCGCCGGGCGGGCCGTTCGCGGTCCGTTCCCCGGCCGTCCCGTCAGGGTCCGCTCCCTCGCCGTCCCGGTCCCGGACGTGCCGCCGCGGGCGCCGGTCCGAACGCACCGGCGGCGCGCCTCAGTTCGCCGAGGCCTTCAGCGCGGCGACCGCTTCCTTCGCCGCCTTGATGGCGCCCTTGTTGATCTCGTCCGTGCCGGGCGCCTTCTTCGTCTCGAAGTCGCTGCCGTTGTAGGTGACGACCACCAGCGCATTGGACACCCGCGCGAACACCGTGCCCTCACGGGTCTGCTGCTTGTCCTCGGTGGTCAGGTTCACCACCGAGTACCCCTCGTCCCCCAGGCCCGGGACCGCCCCGCCGCCGCTCTTGTCCGCGACGCGCTCCTTGTACGAGGTCGTGGCCGCCTCGTCGGAGTCCAGGAGTTCGAAGGAGACGTCGAGCCAGCGGTAGTCGTAGCCCTTGAGGGCGTTCCAGGAGCAGGTGCGGCGCAGGGTGGTGTCCGTCGAGGGGATCTCCTTGCCCGCCGCCTTGGCGCCCGGCACCAGGGAGGAGACCGTCTTCGTGGCCACGCTCGCGCAGGGCGCGGGCGCGGCGGCGAACGTCTTGGCCGCCGCGGTGGAGGAGGGGGCGGACGTCGACCCGGGGCGGGGCTCGGTCGTGTCCTGGGCCGCGGTGTCCTTCGTGGCGGGACCGGACGTCAACGCCCAGCCCGCGCAGGCGAGCACCACCACGGGGGACAGGCGCGCGGTGAGGGCGAGCGGCAGAGGCAGAGAGCGCACGGCGCACTTTCGTGGGGGTCGGTGCGGACGGCATCCGCGACGCGGACAGGGACGCCAGTGTCACACGACTCCCTGTGGGGCGGAAGGGCGAACTCGCTCCGTGGCGGGGCGGTGACGGCCCGCGCGGACGGACGGACGTCCGGCGGGGCGACATGTCCCGTTGCGTCGCCGAGGTCCCGGTCGAACACCCGCCGCCGGCCGCGGGGGAGAGCCTGCCGACGGCGGACGCCGGGGCTGCCGCGGGGACGCCGGTGCGTACGATCGCACGACCGGCCGCCGCGCAGTGAGGAGCCCGCCCGTGTTCACCACCCGCCCCACCCTCCAGGGCACCTTCGGCATGGTGTCCTCCACCCACTGGCTGGCCTCCCAGTCGGCGATGGCCGTCCTGGAGGACGGCGGCAACGCCTACGACGCGGCCGTCGCCGGCGCCTTCGTGCTGCACGTCGTCGAACCCCACCTCAACGGCCCCGCGGGCGAGGTGCCGATCCTGCTCGCCCCGGCGGGCGGCGAGGTGCGGGTCCTGTGCGGTCAGGGCGTCGCCCCGGCCGGCGCGACCGTCGCGCACTACCGGTCGCTCGGTCTCGACCTCGTGCCCGGCACGGGTCCGCTGGCCGCCGCCGTCCCCGGCGCCTTCGACGCCTGGATGCTCCTGCTGCGCGACCACGGCACCAAGTCCCTCGACGACGTCCTGAAGTACGCCGTCGGATACGCCGAGCACGGACACCCGCCCGTCGAGAACGTCGGCGCGACCGTCGAGACCGTACGGGAGCTGTTCGAGACGGAGTGGACCTCGTCCGCGCGGGTGTACCTGCCGGACGGCGAGGCCCCCCGCCCCGGCCGCCTGCTGCGCAACCCCGCCCTCGCCGCCACCTGGAAGCGGCTGCTCGCCGAGACCGCCGGCGCGGGGGACCGCCAGGCGCGGATCGAGGCGGCGCGGGAGGTGTGGCGCACCGGCTTCGTCGCGGAGGCGCTGCTGCGGCAGTCCGCCCGGCCCACCCTGGACACCAGCGGCGAGCACCACACCGGCACCCTCACCGCCGCCGACCTCGCCGGCTGGTCCGCGACCTACGAGGCGCCGGCGACGTACGACTGGAACGGCTGGACCCTGTGCAAGGCCGGCCCCTGGAGCCAGGGCCCGGCCCTCCTGCAGCAACTCGCCCTGCTCTCGCCCGAACTGCCCGAGTACGGCTCCGCGGACTACGTCCACCTGCTCGTCGAGGGCTGCAAGCTCGCCATGGCCGACCGGGAGGCGTGGTACGGCGACGCCGCTGACGTCCCGCTGGACGAGCTGCTCTCGGCGGGGTACAACGCCGAGCGGCGCCGGCTCGTCGGGGACAAGGCGTCGTACGAGCTGCGGCCGGGCAGCCCCGGCGGGCGCACCCCCCGGCTGAGCGCCCACGCGGGCGTGGTGGCCACGGACGAGCCCGGCTTCAGCCCGATGGGCGTCGGGGAGCCCACGGTCGCGAAGCCCCCGACCTCGCCGGTGCCCGGGGAGCCGCGGGTCACCGCCGAGGGCTCCACCCGCGGCGACACCTGCCACCTCGACGTCGTCGACCGCTGGGGCAACATGGTCGCGGCCACGCCCAGCGGCGGCTGGCTCCAGTCCAACCCGGTCGTGCCCGAGCTGGGCTTCCCGCTCGGCACCCGTCTGCAGATGACCTGGCTGGAGGAGGGCCTGCCGAACTCCCTCACCCCCGGCCGCCGCCCCCGCACCACCCTCACGCCCTCGATCGCCCTGCGCGACGGCGTTCCCGTGCTGGCCTTCGGCACCCCCGGCGGCGACCAGCAGGACCAGTGGCAGCTGCACTTCTTCCTGGCCGTCGCCCTCCGCGCACGCGTGCGCGGAGGGCTCGACCTCCAGGGCGCCGTCGACGCCCCGAACTGGCACAACGACGCCTTCCCCGGCTCGTTCTACCCGCGCGGCATGCGGCCGGGCAGCGTGACCGTCGAGTCCCGCGTGCCGGCCCGCGTCGTGGAGGAGCTGCGGCGGCGCGGCCACGACGTCACCGTCGGCGACCCCTGGTCCGAGGGACGGCTGTGCGCCGTCGCCCGCGACCCGGCGACCGGCGTCCTGTCGGCGGCGGCGAATCCCCGGGGCATGCAGGGGTACGCGGTGGGCCGCTGAGCCCCGAGCCCCGGGTCCTGTGCCCCGGGCCCCGGGCCCCGTGCCCTGCGGCCGGGACGGCGCCGGCGCCCGTTGTTCACGGTGATTCCACCCGGGACGCACCGGCGGATCGGGGATCGTCACAGGGACGTGCTCTCATGGAGGCATGATCGACTACACGGAAACCATCGACGAGTTTCTCGCCCGGCACGCGTCCGACGTGGAGGAGGCGGTGCGCAAGGCCGCCGCGACCGAGATCATGCCGCGCTTCCGGCAGCTCGGCGCGCACGAGGTCGACCAGAAGAGCGGCCCCCACGACCTGGTGACGGACGCCGACCGCAACGCGGAGCTGTACCTCACCGAGGCGCTCCCCGCCCTGCTGCCCGGCTCGGTCGTCGTCGGCGAGGAGGCGGTGCACGCCGATCCGGTGACGTACGAGGCGCTGCGGGGCGACGCCCCCGTCTGGATCGTCGACCCGGTCGACGGGACCCGGCAGTTCGTGCACGGCGAGGACGGCTTCTGCACCCTGGTGGCGCTGGCCCGGCACGGCGTCGTGCTGGCGTCCTGGATCCACGCCCCGGCCCGCGACCAGTTCGCCACGGCCGTGCGCGGGTCGGGCGCCTTCCTGGACGGCGAGCGGCTGTTCGCCGGCCCCCCGGAGGCGGGCCGCGACCTGACGGTGGCCACCTCCCACCCCGACTACACCACCGACGAGCAGAAGCGGGCCCTGCTCGGCCTGTGGACGGACGGCGTCGCACCGCGCCCGTGCGGCTCGGCCGGCCTGGAGTACCTGGCCGTCGCCCGGGGCGAGTTGGACGCCACGGCCTTCAACTGGGAAGCGGCCTGGGACCACGCGGCGGGCCTGCTGCTGGTCGAGGAGGCGGGCGGCGCCCACCTCACCGTCACCGGCGAACCGTTCCGCACGGCGGGCGGCAACAGCCTGCCGTTCACCGCGGCCCGGGACGCGGCGACGGCACGGCGGGTGGTGGCACTGCTGTCGGGGACATGACCCCGACGGTCCGGTGATCCGGACCCCGACGGTCCGGTGATCCGGACCCCGGCCGGGGGGCTTCGGACCTCGATCCCGGGGCCCCCGTGCCGCAGGCGCTGTCGGACCCCCGGCATATCCTGATCCCGGAGGCCACCGGCTGACGAAGGGGTCCGAAGTGCCGATGCTTGACGTGGTCGTGGTGGGAGCGGGGCCCAACGGCCTGACCGCTGCCGTGGAGCTGGCCCGGCGCGGCTTCTCCGTGGCCCTCTTCGAGGCGCGGGACACCGTGGGCGGGGGCGCCCGCACCGAGGAGCTCACCCTGCCGGGCTTCCGTCACGACCCCTGTTCCGCCGTGCACCCCCTGGGCGTCAATTCCCCCGCCTTCCGCGCCCTGCCCCTGGAGCGCTACGGGTTGGAGTGGCTGCACTCCGAGCTGGCCATGGCGCACCCCTTCCCGGACGGCAGCGCCGCCGTGCTGTCCCGTTCGGTCGGCGAGACGGCCGCCTCGTTCGGACCCCGTGACGCGGGCGCGTACCGCAGGCTCGTCGAGCCGTTCCTGCACAAGTGGGACGTGCTGGCCCGGGACTTCATGTCCCTGCCGCTGACCGCGCTGCCCCGCGACCCGGTGACGCTGGCCCGCTTCGGCCTCGTCGGCCTGCCCCCGTCCACCTGGCTGACCCGCCGCTTCCGCGACGAACGGGCCAAGACCCTCTTCGCCGGCCTCGTCGCCCACGTCATGTCGCCGCTGGGCGGCTTCGCCACCGGGGCCATAGGCCTGGTCTTCGCCCTCGCCGCGCACGCCCGCGGCTGGCCGGTGGCCCGCGGCGGCTCGCAGGCCGTCTCGGACGCCCTGGCCGCCTACCTGACGGACCTCGGCGGCGCCCTCCACACCGACTACGAGGTCAAGCGCCTCGACGACCTGCCCCCGGCCCGCGCCTACGTCTTCGACACCTCGCCCACCGCCCTCGCCCGCATCGCCGGCCTCGGCCGCTTCTACGACCGCTACCGGTACGGCGCCGGCGTCTTCAAGATCGACTACGCGCTCGACGGACCGGTGCCCTGGACCGCCGAGGAGGCGCGCGTCGCCACCACCGTCCAGATCGGTGCCGACAGCACGGAGATCGGCGCGGCCCTGCACGCCGCCTCCCGCGGGGGCCGCGCACCCGAACGGCCCTTCATGATCACGGCCCAGCCGGGCATCGTCGACCCCGGCCGCGCCCCGGCCGGCAAGCAGGTCTTCTGGGCGTACGCCCACGTGCCCAACGGCTGGACCGGCGACCTCACGGACGTCATGGAACGCCAACTGGAGCGCTTCGCGCCCGGCTTCCGCGACCGCGTCCTCGCCCGCGCGATCGCCGGCCCCGCCGAACTCGCCGCCCGCAACGCCAACTACGTCGGCGGCGACATCGGCACCGGCGCCGCCTCCGGTCTCCAGCTCCTGCTGCGCCCCCGGCTCTCCCTCTTCCCCTACTCCACCCCGCACCCGGCCGTCTTCATCTGCTCCTCGGCCACCCCGCCGGGCCCGGGCGTCCACGGCATGTCCGGTCACAACGCCGCGAAGGCCGTCTGGCGGAGGCTGCGGCAGGCGGCGTGACCCCCGGGGCCGCGGCCCCGGCGACCGACGACAGGAAGGCAGCCGCCATGACCACCATCACCCTCGTCCGGGGCGACATCACCCACCAGTCGGTGGACGCCGTCGTCAACGCCGCCAACTCCTCGCTGCTCGGCGGCGGGGGCGTCGACGGCGCCATCCACCGCCGCGGCGGCCCCGCGATCCTCGCGGAGTGCCGCGAGCTGCGCGCCTCGCGCTACGGGCGGGGCCTGCCCACCGGACAGGCGGTCGCCACCACCGCCGGCGCGCTGGACGCCCGCTGGGTGATCCACACCGTCGGTCCGGTGTACAGCGCCACCGAGGACCGGTCGGACCTGCTGGCCTCCTGCTACCGCGAGTCCCTGCGCGTCGCCGACGGACTCGGCGCCCGCACCGTCGCCTTCCCCGCCGTCTCCGCCGGCGTCTACGGCTGGCCGATGGACGACGCGGCCCGCATCGCGATCGAGACGGTACGGCAGACCCCGACGGCGGTGGCGGAGACCAGGTTCGTCCTCTTCGACGAGCGGGCGTACGAGGCGTTCGCCGCGCATCTCGGCTGACGGCGCCCCGCCGTTCCGCTCAGGCCGACTCGTCGGCGCGCGCCGCGGGCAGGAGTTCGCGGATGTCGGCGGGCAGGGCGTGGACCAGCTTCAGCGTCTCCTCCGGGGAGACGGCGGCGTCGAGGACCTCCAGGACCGCGGCGGAGTACCGCAGCGCCGTGTCCTCCGTCGTTCCGGCCCGGACGGCGACCCGGCCGGCGAAGACCGTCAGGTCGAACGGTTCGCCCGCACCGCTCGACCGTCCGTCCGTGACGGCGGCGGAGGTCGTCTCGTGGATGTACGCCGCCAGATCGTGGGGGAGCTGCGCGGCCAGGTGGTCGGCCAGCCCGGTCGGCAGCCGTTCCGCCAGGGTCTGCAGCACCGACCGGGTCGCGCGCTCGGCCGACCCGCGGTCCGGGAGGTGAGCGAGGGACTGCACCTTGCCGATCATTTCGTCATGCCGCATGGCCGTGCCTCCTTTCCCCCACCGGCCGGGTAACCCCGCGCGCCGCCCGTCACACGCGAGGGCCACCGCACGCGGATCCGTGCCGTCCGCCGGGCCGCCAGGGGCCGCCGGGCCGTGCCGTCCGCCGGGCCGCCGTCAGCCGTCGGGCCGCCGGCCGTCGCACGGCTCGAGGGCCCGCCGGAGCACGTCCCGCACCCGGCGCGGCGCCGGCACGTCACCGGCGGCCGCCTCCCCGTCCGGGAGGCCGGACCAGCGGGTCGGCAGGATCCGCGGCCGCTCCCGCACGGCGACCGGACCCCCTCACCCGTGCGGCGACCGCGCTCACACCCGCGCGCCGTGCGCTGTGCGCCGGGCTTAACCCCCGGCGGCCGGTCCGGGAGACACCCGCGTAATGCTCGGTTCGTACCGTCGCAGAGGCTCTCACCAGGCCGATCGTCGGAGAATCGTCAGAGAAGGGGGCGCCCGTGGCCGTGCCGGACCCGCGGACCGACAGCGCTGCGAAGGTGCGCACGGTCTGCTCGTACTGCGGTGTCGGCTGCGGCATGGTCCTCGACGTCGGCCGCGGACCGGACGGCCGTCGCACGGTCCTGAAGGCGTCCGGCGACAAGGAGCACCCCGCCAACCGGGGCCGGCTGTGCACCAAGGGCGCCACCACCGCCGACATGCTCGCCGCGCCCGGCCGGCTGACCACCGCGCTGGTCCGCCCGGACCGCGGCGAGGAGCCCGAGCCCGCCCCCGTGGCCGCGGCGGTCGCCGAGACGGCACGGCGGCTGCGCACGATCGTCGACGAGCACGGCCCCGACGCGGTCGCCCTCTACGTCTCCGGCCAGATGAGCCTCGAAGCGCAGTACCTGGCGAACAAGCTGGCCAAGGGCTATCTGCGCACCAACCGGATCGAGTCGAACTCCCGGCTGTGCATGGCGAGCGCGGGAACCGGCTACAAGCTGTCCCTCGGCGCCGACGGCCCGCCCGGTTCCTACGACGACCTGGACGAGGCCGACGTCTTCCTCGTCATCGGCTCCAACATGGCCGACTGCCACCCGATCCTCTTCCTGCGCATGATGGAGCGGGTGAAAGCGGGCGCGAAACTGATCGTCGTCGACCCGCGGCGCACCGCCACGGCCGCGAAGGCCGACCTGTTCCTCCAGGTCCGGGCGGGTACGGACCTCGCCCTGCTGAACGGCCTGCTGCACCTCCTGCACGAGAACGGCCACACCGACCCCGACTTCGTCGCCGCGCACACCGAGGGCTGGGAGGCGATGCCCGCCTTCCTCGCCGACTACCCGCCGGCCGCCGTCGCCGGGATCACCGGCGTCCCCGAGGCCGACCTGCGCGAGGCAGCCCGGCTGATCGGCGAGGCGGGGGAGTGGACCAGCTGCTGGACCATGGGCCTCAACCAGTCCACGCACGGCACCTGGAACACGAACGCCCTGGTCAACCTCCACCTCGCGACCGGCAAGATCTGCCGCCCGGGCAGCGGCCCGTTCTCCCTCACCGGGCAGCCCAACGCCATGGGCGGCCGCGAGATGGGCTACATGGGCCCCGGCCTGCCCGGCCAGCGGTCCGTCCTCGTCGACGCCGACCGCGCGTTCACCGAGGGGGTGTGGGGCCTCGCGCCCGGCACCCTGCGCGCCGACGGCATCGGCGGGGGCACGGTGGAGATGTTCCGGAAGATGGCCGACGGCGAGATCAAGGCGTGCTGGATCATCTGCACCAACCCGGTCGCCTCCGTCGCCAACCGCCGGACCGTCATCGAGGGCCTGGAGGCCGCCGAGTTCGTCGTCACCCAGGACGTGTTCGCCGACACCGAGACCAACGCGTACGCCGACGTCGTCCTGCCCGCCGCCCTGTGGACCGAGACCGAGGGCGTCCTGATCAACAGCGAGCGCACCCTCACCCTGGCCCGGCCCGCCGCCGACCCGCCCGGCGAGGCCACCGCCGACTGGCGCCTGATCGCCGACGTCGCCCGCGCGATGGGCTACGAGGACGCCTTCTCCTACGACAGCGCGGAGCAGGTCTTCGAGGAGATCAAGCGCTTCCACAATCCGCAGACCGGCTACGACCTGCGCGGAGTGACCTACGACCGGCTGCGCGCCACCCCCGTCCAGTGGCCCGCCGCCACCGCCGACGGCGCCGACCGCAACCCCGTCCGCTACGTCGGCCCGGACGGCGCCCTCACCTTCCCCACTCCCGGCGGCCGCGCCGTCTTCCACCCCCGCCCGCACCTGGAGCCGGCCGAGATGCCGGACGACGACTACCCGTTCGTCCTCAACACCGGCCGTCTGCAGCACCAGTGGCACACCCTGACCAAGACCGCCCGGGTGGACCGGCTCAACAAGCTGGATCCCGGCCCGTTCGTCGAGGTGCACCCCGAGGACGCGGCCGCCCTCGGCCTCGCCGACGGCGACAGCGTCGAGGTCGCCTCCCGGCGCGGCCGGGCCGTGCTGCCCGCCGTCGTCACCGACCGCGTCCTGCCCGGATCCTGCTTCGCGCCGTTCCACTGGAACGACCTGTTCGGCGAGTACCTCAGCGTGAACGCGGTGACCAGCGACGCCGTCGACCCGCTCTCCTTCCAGCCCGAGCTGAAGGTGTGCGCGGTGTCGCTGACGAAGACGGCGACACCGGTGAGCGTGCAGGCGCCGGCCGACCGGGCGCGGGCCGCCGGCGCCCCCGCCGCACGGACCCCGGAGACGGCGCTCGTCCCCACCGCCGTCCACCCCCGTGCCGCGTCCGTCTTCGGCCTGGAGCCCGCCCCGCCGCCGGTGCTGACCGAGCGCGAACGCCGGTACCTGGTCGGCTTCCTCGCCGGCGTCCCGGCCGGCGCGCCCGGCGTCCCGGTCCTGCCGCCCGACGCCCCCTTCAGCCCCGAGCACGCCCTGTGGGTCAACGGCACCCTGGCCGGCATGTACTCCCGCACCGCCACCGCCACCGCCACCGCCGCCGCATCCGCCCGGCGGCCCGAGGGCCGCCGGGTCGTCGTCCTGTGGGCCTCGCAGACCGGCAACGCCGAGGAGTTCGCCACCGCCGCCGCCGCACGCCTCGGTGCGGGCGGCCACACCGCCAGTCTCGTCGCCATGGACGAGGCCGACCCCGCCGCCCTGCCGGCCGGCGCCGACCTGCTGCTGATCACCAGCACGTTCGGCGACGGCGACGCCCCCGACAACGGCGCCGGCTTCTGGGCCGGCCTGACCGCCCCCGGCTTCGGCGGGCTGGAGGGCCGGCGCTACGCCGTCCTCGCCTTCGGGGACTCCTCCTACGACGACTTCTGCGGGCACGGACGCCGGCTGGACGACCGCATGGACGAGCTGGGCGCCGTCCGGCTCGCGCCGCGCACGGACTGCGAGCCGGACTACGAGCCCCAGGCGCAGGCCTGGCTGGAACAGGTCCTCATCGCCCTCAAGGAGACGGAGGAGACGGGGAGGACGGAGGAGACCGAAGGAACCGAGGGGACCGAGGGGACCGCAGGCGAGTCCGGCGCGGCCGCGCGCACCGGCGGCGACGCCCGCCCCGGCGCCGTACGGCCGCCGTCCGCGGGCCCGGCGTCCGTGACCGCCCCGCCCGCCCCGGCCCGGTCCAGGCGTCCCGCCCCCGTCACCGCCCGCCTCGTCGGCAACCGGCTGCTGAGCCGGCCGGGGTCGGGCAAGGAGGTGCGCCGCTTCACCTTCGACACCCGCGACAGCGGGACCCCGCTCGTCTACGAGGCCGGCGACGCCCTCGGCGTGCGCCCGCTCAACTCCCCGGACCTGGTGGCCGAGTGGCTGGCCGTCACCGGCCTGGACGCGCGGGCCCCCGTACGGGTGAACGGCGTCGGGGAGGTCCCCTTCGGCGAGGCCCTGCTGCGCCACCTCGACATCACCCGGATCACGCCCGCCCTGCTGCGCTTCACCGCCGACCGCACCCGTGACCCGCGCGAGCTGCGCAAACTACTGCGCCCCGACAACAAGGGCGAGCTGGCGAAGTGGTCCTGGGGCCGCCAGGCCGTCGACGTGACCGCCGAGTTCGGCGTCCGGGCCGACGCGCAGGAGTGGGCGCAGGCGCTGGGACGCCTCCAGCCGCGGCTGTACTCGATCTCGTCCAGCCCGCTCACCGACCCCCACCTCGTCTCGCTCACCGTCTCCGTGGTGCGCTACGAGAACCTGGCCGGCCGCCCCCGCCAGGGCGTCTGCTCCCCGTTCCTCGCCGACGCCGAGCCGGACACCGGGGTCCCGGTGCACGTGCAGCGCTCCCCGCACTTCCGCCCGCCCGCCGACCCGGCGACCCCGATGGTGATGGTGGGGCCCGGCACCGGAGTGGCGCCGTTCGTCGGCTTCCTGGAGGAACGGCGGGCCCGCGGCCACCGGGCGCCGAACTGGCTGTTCTTCGGCGAGCAGCACCGGGCGACGGACTTCTACTACGAGGAGGAGCTGACCGCGCTGCGGGCCGACGGCACCCTGGCCCGTCTGGACACCGCCTTCTCCCGGGACCAGCGGGCCAAGGTCTACGTGCAGGACCGGATGCGCGAGCACGGCTCCCAGCTGTGGTCCTGGCTCCGCGACGGCGCCCACTTCTACGTCTGCGGCGACGCCTCCCGGATGGCCAAGGACGTCGACCGGGCGCTGCGGGACATCGCCGTCGTCCACGGCGGCCTCGCGGAGGAGGAGGCCGCCGCGTACGTGAAGCAGCTCGCCTCGGACAAGCGGTACGTGCGGGACGTGTACTGACGCGACGGACGGGCGGCCCCCCGAGCGATCCAAGTGGCGTTGCGCCGAAGTGAGTTGAAATCCGGCCAACGCGGCGCGCCCCTGTTCGGTTTATCAACACTATCCGACAAGATCTGACGCACCCTGCGTCCCGCGCAGCCGCACGGGACGCCCCGAGGAAGGTCATGGTCATGTCGCACCCGCACGTGTCGTCCATGGACCGGCCGGACCGCCCCCAGCGCGCGGTCGTCAGCCGTCGTCGTCTCCTCGAAGGATCGGCCGCCGTCCTCGGCGCGCTCGCCCTCTCGGGTCCCCTCACCCCCCACCGGGCCGCCGCGGCCGACGGCACCCCCGAGTGGAACGGCCGCATCGACGTCTTCCGCCTCGGCACCGAACCCCCGCACACCACCCTCATGCCGTACGCGACGGTCGCCCAGGCGCTCGCCGCCGACCGCACCCGCTCCCCGTACCGGCTGAGCCTGGACGGCACCTGGAAGTTCGCGTACGCCGACCGCCCCGACGACCGGGACGCCGACTTCCACCGCACCGACCTCGACGACGGCGACTGGGACACCGTCCCCGTCCCCTCCGCCTGGCAGCTGCACGGTTACGACCGCCCGATCTACCTCAACATCACCTATCCGTGGTGGGGCCCCAACGGCCTCGGCGAGGAGGCGCAGCCGCCGCTCGCCCCCACCCGCTACAACCCCGTGGGCCAGTACCGCCGCACCTTCACGGTCCCGCGCGACTGGGCCGGACGGCGGACGTTCCTGCACTTCGAGGGGGTCAAGTCGGCCCACTACGTGTGGATCAACGGGGAGCTGGTCGGCTACCACGAGGACTCCTACGACCCCGCCGAGTACGACATCACCCCGCACCTGCGGCCGGGCGCCAACCAGATCGCGGTGGAGGTCTACCGCTACTCCGACGGGGACTGGCTGGAGGACCAGGACATGATCCGGCTGAGCGGCATCTTCCGCTCGGTCTACCTCTTCTCCACGCCCGCCGTGCACCTGCGCGACTTCCGGCTGGACACCCCGCTGAGCGACGACCACCGGGCGGCCGAGCTGGCGGTCACCGCGAGCGTGCGGGACTACGGCGGACAGGGCGGCGGCCGGTACTCCGTCGAGACCCAGCTGTACGACGCGCACGGCCACCCCGTGTGGTCCCGGCCGCTGGCCCGAACCGTCGTGCTCGGCTCCGGCGACGAGACGACCGTGCGGGCGGCGAGGGCGGTGCCCGCACCGCGCCTGTGGTCGGCCGAACACCCGTACCTCTACACCGCCGTGCTGCGCCTGCGCGACCCCGCGGGCACGGTGATCGAGACCCTGTCCCACCGGGTCGGCCTGCGCGAGTTCGCGCTCGAGGACGGCCTGATGCGCATCAACGGCAAGCCGGTCTCCTTCCGGGGCGTCAACCGGCACGAGATGCACCCCGTCCACGGCTCCGCCCTCACCCGCGCGGACATGGTCGAGGACATCGAGCTCATCAAACGGCTGAACATCAACAGCGTCCGCACCTCGCACTACCCCAACAACCCGCTGTGGCTGGAACTCGCCGACGAGTACGGCCTGTACCTCGTGGGCGAGACCAACCTCGAGACCCACGGCATCCGCGCCGAGTACCCCGGCGACCACGCCGAGTGGACGAGGGCGTGCGTGGCCCGCGCCCAGAACATGGTCCACCGCGACAAGAACCACGCCTCGGTCGTCATCTGGTCCCTCGGCAACGAGGCGGGCGGCGGCAGCACGTTCACCGCCATGCACGACTGGATCCGCTCCTACGACACCACCCGTGTCATCCAGTACGAGGGCGACGACCGCCCCGGGATCAGCGACATCCGCTCCGAGATGTACGACACCCCCGCCCGCGTCGAGGCGCGGGCGAAGGACACGAGCGACACCCGCCCGTACGTGATGATCGAGTACTCCCACGGGATGGGGAACTCCAACGGCAACTTCAAGAAGTACTGGGACCTCGTCCGCCGCCACCCCGTGCTCCAGGGCGGCTGGATCTGGGACTTCGCCGACCAGGCCCTCTCCTGGCCCACCCCGGCGCGCAGGCTGTTCACCGAGGCCGGCCCCGCCGCGCTGCGCGGCGAGATCCTCGCCCCCGGCGGCGCCTTCGACCGCGACCGGGGCGTCCGCGGCGGAACCGTCTTCGCCCGCGACCCGGGCCTCGACCTCACCGGGTCGCTCACCCTGGAAGCCTGGATCACCCCGCACGTGACCGGCTACCACCAGCCGATCCTCGCCAAGGGCGACACCCAGTACGCCCTGAAGCAGACGAACAGGACCCTGGAGTTCTTCCTCCACGACGGCGGCCAGTGGATCACCGCGAGCTGGGCCCTGCCCGACGACTGGACCGGCGCCGAACACCATGTGGCGGGCGTCTTCGACGCGGTGGCCGGCACCCTGACGCTCCACGTCGACGGCTCGGTGCGGGCCACCCGGACCACCACCCGGCGCCCCGCCGTCAACACCGCGTCCCTGTCCCTGGCCACCGACGTCGACAACCCGACCCGGGAGTTCAGCGGCACCGTCCGGCGGGCCCGCGTCTACGCCCGCGCGCTGACCGCCGCCGAACTGGCCGACGCCGGCCGCGGCCCCGACGGCGACGGCGTACGGTTCTGGTTCGACGCCGCCACCGTCGATGTCACCGAGGAACGGCCCCGCGAGAAGACGTTCCACGCCTACGGCGGCGACTGGGCCGACAACCCCAACGACGGGGCCTTCTCCGGGGACGGCATCGTCACCGCCGACCGCCGGCCCACCGGCAAGTCCGCCGAGGTCAAGCAGATCTACCAGGCCGTCGGCGCCGCACCGGCCTCCGGCGGCACGCTGGCGCCCGGCGGGGCGGTCACCCTCACCAACGAGTACCTCTTCACCGGCCTCCGCGCGTTCGACGCCCGCTGGGAACTCGTGTGCGACGGGAGGACGGTGCAGCGCGGAAAGCTGAGCCGCGCCCAGCTGGACGTGGCCCCGCTGTCGAGCAAGGACGTCACCGTGCCCTTCCGGCTGCCGGACGACCCGGCGCCGGGCGCGGAGTACTTCCTGCACCTGTCCTTCACCACCCGGGAGCCCACGAAGTGGGCGAAGGCGGGCTTCGAGGTGGCCAAGCAGCAGCTCGCCGTCGCCGCCGGCAGCCCCGCCGTCACACCGGCGCCGCCGGCCGGCGTCCCCCCGCTGCGCCACGAGGACGGCGACGACGCGGTCACCGTCACGGGCCGGGACTTCTCCGTCACCGTCGACAAGGCGTCCGGCGTCATCACCTCGTACCGGGCCGGCGGCGCCTCGCTGATCTCCTCCGGGCCGGCCCCGAACTTCTGGCGGGCGCCCACCGACAACGACCGGGGCAACGGGCAGCACACCCGCAACCAGACCTGGCGCGACGCCGGCGCCCGGCGCACCGTGACCGGCGTGGGCGTGCGCGCCCTGGGCGACCGGGCCGTCGAGATCACGGTCACCGGCACGCTCCCGACGACCGTGCGGTCGACGTACACGACCACCTACACCGTGTTCGGGAACGCCGAGATCAAGGTCGACCACACGCTGCACCCGGGCGCCGCGAGCCTGCCGTACATCCCGGAGGTGGGCAGCATCCTGTTCCTGCCCGCCCGCCTCGAACACCTGCACTACTACGGTCGCGGCCCCGAGGAGAACCACTGGGACCGCAACGACGCCACCGACGTGGGCCTGTACTCCGGCACCGTCACCGGGCAGGGGACCCCCTACCTGCGCCCGCAGGAGAACGGCAACAGGACCGACGTCCGCTGGGCCGCCCTCACCGGCCGCGACGGCACCGGACTGCTCGTCTCCGGCGAACCGCTGCTGGAGGTCAACGCCTCGCACTTCACGCCCGAGGACCTGTCCGCAGGCGTCCGCCACGACTACCAGCTCACCCCGCGCCGGGAGGTCGTCCTGCGGCTGAGCCACCGGCAGATGGGCGTCGGCGGCGACAACAGCTGGGGCGCGCACACCCACGACGAGTACAAGCTGTTCGCCGACCGCGACTACGCCTACACCTACCGGCTGCGGCCGCTCCCCTCCGTCGAGCGCGCGACGGAGCTCTCGCGCCGGCCGACGGCGGCCCCGCGGTGACACCGGGGACCGGTGTCCTCGCGGTCACCGGTCCCACCGCCCGCGGCGGGCACGGTCACGGTTCCCGGGCCGTGCCCGCCGACTGCCGCCGCCACCACCGGTCGTCCTCGAACTCCGCGGGCACCTCGTCCTCCCACGGATCGATCCCGCGCGCCTCCAGCTCGTCGAACCACCGGTCCCGCTGCGACTCCGGCAGCCGCGCGCCGCACCACGGACAGAAGCCGATGCCGACGCACGAGCGGCCCCCGTCGTGGACGATCAGCCCGTACTCCCGGAACCGCGGGGTGAACCGCACGAGCGCGTCCGGGCAGGAGAAGGCGTCCGCGTGCGCGTCGCAGGTCCACGCCACCCGTCGGGTCATCTCCGGACAACAGTGTTCGATCATTCGCCCATTCTCCCCGCCGCACGGAACAATCGAAGACGCATCACCAGCGCGACCCCGCACCTCACGCACCCACGGAACGGAAGAGGAAAACCCCCATGGTCGAGCAGGACGAACGCTTCGACGTCGTGGTCCTCGGCGCGGGCCCCGGCGGCTACGTCGCCGCGGTGCGCGCCGCCCAGCTGGGCAAACGCGTCGCCGTCGTCGAGGAGAAGTACTGGGGCGGCGTCTGCCTCAACGTGGGCTGCATCCCCACCAAGGCCCTCCTGCGCAACGCCGAACTCGCACACATCGTCACCCGCGAGGCGAAGACCTTCGGCATCAAGGTCGACGGACAGGTCTCCTTCGACTACGGCGAGGCGTTCCGCCGCAGCCGCAAGGTCGCGGACGGCCGCGTCAAGGGCGTCCACTACCTGATGAAGAAGAACAAGATCACCGAGTTCGACGGCCGCGGCACCTTCCTCGACCCGCACACCCTCCAGGTGACCGACTACGAGGGCACCACCCGCACCATCGGCTTCGACCACTGCGTCATCGCCACCGGAGCCACCCCCAAGCTGCTGCCCGGCACCCGCCGCACCTCCCGCGTGGTCACCTACGAGGAGCAGATCCTCGCCGAGGACCTCCCGCGGTCCGTCGTCATCGCGGGCGCCGGCGCCATCGGCATCGAGTTCGCCTACGTCCTGCACAACTACGGCGTGAAGGTCACCGTCGTCGAGTTCCTGGACCGCGTCGCCCCCCTGGAGGACGCCGAGGTGTCCGCCGAACTCGCCAAGCAGTACCGCAAGCTGGGCATCGACGTGCTCACCTCCACCCGGGTCGACGCCATCGACGAGTCCGGACCCCAGGTCCGCGTCACCGTCACCGCGAAGGACGGCTCCCAGAAGGTCCTGGAGACCGACAAGGTCCTCCAGGCCATCGGCTTCGCCCCGAACGTCACCGGCTACGGCCTGGAGAACACCGGCGTGCGCGTCACCGAACGCGGCGCGATCGACGTCGACGGCCGCTGCCGCACGTCCGTCCCGCACCTCTTCGCCATCGGGGACGTGACGGCGAAGCTGATGCTCGCGCACGCCGCCGAGGCGATGGGCGTGATCGCCGCCGAGACGATCGCCGACGCGGAGACCATGGAACTGGACTACGCGATGATCCCCCGGGCCACCTACTGCCAGCCCCAGATCGCCAGCTTCGGCTACACCGAGGCCCAGGCCCGCGAGCTCGGCCACGACGTGAAGGTCGCGAAGTTCCCGTTCACCGCCAACGGCAAGTCGCACGGCCTCGGCGACACCACGGGCTTCGTCAAGCTGATCAGCGACGCCCGGTACGGCGAGCTCATCGGCGGTCACCTCATCGGCCCCGACGTCACGGAACTCCTGCCCGAACTCACGCTGGCCCAGCAGTGGGACCTCACGGTCCACGAGGTCGCCCGCAACGTCCACGCCCACCCGACCCTGGGCGAGGCCGTCAAGGAGGCCGTCCACGGACTCGCCGGCCACATGATCAACATGTGAGCCCGCGCGGCGGGCCGCTCACCCGAACGGCCCCGCCGCGCTCGCCCGCGCGCCGCGCCCGGGATGTCCTGCAACGGAGCTCCGCGGAGGAGCCCGACGAAAGGGACGCCCGTCCATGACCTCCCACCCGACGCCCTCGTCCGGCAGGCCCCGGGGCGAGATCGGCACCGCCTGGTCCGCACCGCCCGGCGGGCCCCGCGGGCCCTCCCCGCAGGACGCCCGGGTCCCTTCCGGTTCCGCCTTCGCGGGCGTCCTGTTGCTGTGCGGCGGCGTCCTCGCCGTCCTGCAGGGCGTCGCCGCCCTCGCCGGGGACGACGTCTACGCCCGCGTCGGCTCGTACCTCTACGGACTGAGCCTCACCGGCTGGGGCGTCGTCCACCTCGTGCTCGGCGTCCTCGCCGCCGCCACCGGCGCCGGGCTGCTCCGGGACGCCGCCCGGGCCCGCCTCCCGGGCGTCCTCCTCGCCTCGCTCGGCCTGGTCGCCCAGTTCCTGTTCCTGCCCTACGAACCCGTCTGGTCGGTCGTGGTGATGGCGATCGACGTGCTCGTGATCCGGGCGCTGACCGCCCCCGGGGACCGCACGGGCTGACACCGGCCCCGCGCCGCGCACCGGCCCGCTCGCACCGGCCGGCGTGCCCTGTCGTGCCCGGGCGCCGCCGTCCGCCCTACTCGGGCTGCTCGGAGCTGTCGCTGATGCCCAGCCGCAGGTGCTCCACGTGGTACACGGCCTGATCGAGGAGTTCGGCGACGTGGTGGTCGTGCAGCGCGTAGACGACCGACCGGCCGCGCCGCTCGCCGACCACCAGGCCCAGGTTGCGCAGCAGCCGCAGCTGGTGCGAGCAGGCGGACTGCTCCATCCCCACCTCGGCGGCCAGCTCCGTCGCGGGCAGGGGGCCTTCGCGCAGTCGCGCGAGGATCAGCAGCCGGGACGGGGTGGACAGGGCCTGGAGGGTGGTGGCCACCTTGGCCGCGTTGCCCGCGTCCAGGCGTACGCGCTCGGCGGCTGCGGGGGTGACGGCTCCATGACCCATGCGGGCCATCTTACCCATCGCACATGAATGGATGAACGAGTCTTCATGTGTTCCTGTATGGTGGCCGCGTGTCCACGACTCTCGCCTCCCCGTCGACCACCGCGTCCGCTCCGACGGCCCCGCGCCGCCGCACCCGCCTCCTGTCCCTCCCCGAGGCCCGCTGGGCCCTGGCGGCCACCGTCGCCTTCCTGCTGGGACTGGTGCTGGACGTCGGCGGTGCACCGTCATGGGCGTACGGAATCCTGTATGCGATCGCCTATGCCGCCGGCGGCTGGGAGCCTGCCCTCGCGGGCCTGCGGGCCCTGCGCGGGAAGACCCTCGACGTCGACCTGCTGATGATCGCCGCGGCCCTCGGCGCCGCCGCGATCGGTCAGGTCCTCGACGGCGCGCTGCTGATCGTCATCTTCGCCACCTCCGGCGCCCTGGAAGCCGTCGCCACCGCCCGGACCGCCGACTCCGTGCGCGGCCTGCTCGACCTCGCCCCCGCCACCGCCACCCGGCTCCTGCCGGACGGGACCGAGGAGACGGTGGACACCGAGCACCTGGCTGTCGGGGACACGATCCTGGTCCGGCCCGGTGAGCGGGTCGGCGCGGACGGCCGGGTCCTCGACGGGGCCGGTGACGTGGACCAGGCCACCATCACCGGCGAGCCGCTGCCGGTGCCCAAGCAGGCGGGGGACGAGGTGTTCGCCGGCACCGTCAACGGCACCGGCGCCCTGCGCGTGCGGGTCGAGCGGGACCCGTCGGACTCGGTGATCGCCCGGATCGTGAAGATGGTGGAGGAAGCCTCCGAGACCAAGGCCCCCACCCAGCTGTTCATCGAGAAGGTCGAACAGCGCTACTCGATCGGCATGGTCCTCGCGACCCTCGCCGTCTTCGCGATCCCGCTCGCCTTCGGCGACTCCCTCTCCTCGGCGCTGCTGCGGGCCATGACGTTCATGATCGTGGCCTCGCCGTGCGCGGTGGTGCTCTCCACCATGCCGCCGCTGCTGTCCGCCATCGCCAACGCCGGCCGCCACGGCGTGCTCGTCAAGTCCGCCGTCGTCATGGAACGCCTCGGCCAGATCGACACCGTCGCCCTGGACAAGACCGGCACCCTCACCGAAGGCATCCCGCACGTCACCGAGGTGCGCCCCCTGCCCGGCAGCGGCCTGGAGGAGGGTTCGCTGCTCGCGCTGGCCGCGTCCGCCGAGCACCCCAGCGAGCACCCGCTGGCCCGGGCCGTGGTCGCCGCCGCCCGCGAACGCGGCCTGTCCCTGACCGACGCCGAGGACTTCACCTCCACCCCCGGGCAGGGCGTCACCGCCACCGTCGACGGCCGCACGGTCACGGTCGGCGCGCCCGCGCGGCTGCCGGCCGGTGCCGCCCACCAGCCGCACCGGGCGGTGGTGGCCGAGCTGGAGGAGGCCGGGCGGACCGCGGTCGTCGTCCTGCGCGACCGGGCGCCGGTGGGCGTGCTGGGGATCGCGGACCGGCTGCGGCCGGACGCGGCGGCCACCGTCGCCGCCCTCACCCGCCTGACCGGCCGCACCCCGATCCTGCTGACCGGCGACAACCGGCGCGCCGCCGAGCACCTGGCCGCCGAGGTCGGCATCACCGAGGTCCGCGCCGGACTGCTGCCCCAGGACAAGGTCGCCGCCGTCAAGGAGTGGGAGGCCCGAGGCCGCCGGGTGCTGGTCGTCGGCGACGGCGTCAACGACGCCCCCGCGCTGGCCGCCGCGCATTCCGGGATCGCGATGGGCAAGGCCGGCTCCGACCTCGCCCTGGAGACCGCCGACGCCGTCGTCGTCCGCGACGAGCTGGCCACCCTCCCCTCGATCGTGCGGCTCTCCCGCACCGCCCGCCGCTTCGTCCTCCAGAACCTGGCCATCGCCGGCGCGTTCATCGCCGTCCTGGTCGCCTGGGACCTGGTCGGCACCCTCCCCCTGCCCCTCGGCGTCGCCGGCCACGAGGGCTCCACCGTCATCGTCGGCCTCAACGGCCTGCGCCTGCTGCGGGAACGCGCCTGGAAGGGGTGAACGACGGCGGTGCCGGTCACGCGAGGTCGATGTCGGATTCCTGCCAGCGCCGGCCGGTGCGGTGGCCGATGCTGGACGCATGCAGAACGGGATGCACACCGACCGGGAGCGGTGTCTGCGCGCCGTGCGGTCCAAGGACGCGCGGTTCGACGGATGGTTCTTCACGGCGGTCCTGACCACCGGGATCTACTGCCGGCCCAGCTGCCCCGTCGTGGCGCCCAAGCCGGAGAACATGACCTTCCACCCGAGCGCCGCGGCCTGCCAGCAGGCCGGGTTCCGGGCCTGCAAGCGCTGCCGGCCCGACACCAGCCCGGGCTCCCCGGAGTGGAACCGGCGCGCCGACCTCGTCGCCCGCGCCATGCGGCTCGTCGCCGACGGCGTCGTCGACCGCGAGGGCGTCCCCGGCCTGGCCGCCCGCCTCGGCTACAGCACCCGCCAGGTCGAGCGCCAGCTCCTCGCCGAACTCGGCGCGGGCCCGCTCGCCCTGGCCCGCGCCCAGCGCGCCCAGACCGCCCGCCTCCTCATCGAGACGACGGAACTGCCCATGGCGGACGTGGCGTTCGCCGCCGGCTTCGCCTCCGTCCGCACCTTCAACGACACCGTGCGCGAGGTCTTCGCGCTCTCCCCGAGCGAGCTGCGCGCCCGCCTGCCGCAGCGAGGCGGCCGCGTCCCGGCGACGCACCCCGCCACCCCGGCCACCCTCCAGCTCCGCCTGCCGTTCCGCGCCCCGCTCCACCCCGACAACCTCTTCGGGCACCTCGCCGCGACCGGCGTGCCCGGGGTCGAGGAGTGGCGGGACGGGGCCTTCCGGCGCACCCTGCGGCTGCCGTACGGCCACGGCATCGTGGCGCTCACCCCCCGGCCCGACCACATCGGCTGCCGCCTCACCCTCACCGACCTGCGCGACCTCACCGTCGCCATCAGCCGCTGCCGGCGCATGCTCGACCTGGACGCCGACCCGGTCGCCGTCGACGACCGGTTGCGCACGGACCCGCAGCTCGCGCCGCTGGTGGACAAGGCGCCGGGCCGCCGCGTCCCGCGCACCGTCGACGAGGCCGAGTTCGCGGTCCGGGCGGTCCTCGGCCAGCAGGTCTCCACGGCGGCCGCCCGCACCCACGCGGCCCGCCTGGTCACCGCGCACGGCGACCCCGTCGACGACCCGGAAGGCGGCCTCACCCACCTCTTCCCCACCCCCGAGGCCCTCGCCGAGGTCGACCCCGCCTCCCTGGCCATGCCCCGCACCCGCCGCACCACCTTCACCACCCTCGTCGGCCACCTCGCGGACGGCAGCCTCCACCTGGGCGTGGAGAGCGACTGGGCACAGGCCCGCGCCCGTCTCCTCGCGCTGCCCGGCTTCGGCCCCTGGACGGTCGAGGTCATCGCGATGCGCGCCCTCGGCGACCCCGACGCCTTCCTCCCCACCGACCTCGGCATCCGCCGCGCCGCCCGGGAACTGGGCCTGCCGTCCACCCCGGCGGCGCTCACCGCCCGCGCGGCGGCCTGGCGCCCCTGGCGGGCGTACGCGGTCCAGTACCTGTGGGCCACCGACAGCCACCCGGTCAACTTCCTCCCCGTGTGAGGCGACACCCGTGAAGCGACACACCGTCATCGACAGCCCCTACGGCCCCCTCACCCTCGTCGCCGACGACGGCGCCCTGTGCGGCCTCTACATGACCGAGCAGCGCCACCGCCCGCCGCAGGAGAGCTTCGGCGCCCGCGACGACACCCTCTTCCACGCCGCCGAGGAACAGCTGGAGGCCTACTTCGCCGGAGAGCTGACGGAGTTCACCCTCGAACTGCGGCTGCACGGCACCCCGTTCCAGCGCACCGTCTGGTCCGAACTGCGGAGGATCCCCTACGGCGAGACCCGCACCTACGGCGAACTCGCCGCGGTCCTCGGCAACCCCGCCGCCTCCCGCGCGGTGGGCCTCGCCAACGGCAGGAACCCGGTCGGCATCATCGTCCCCTGCCACCGCGTCGTCGGCGCGAGCGGCGGCCTCACCGGCTACGGCGGCGGCCTCGACCGCAAGAGGCGCCTGCTGGACCTCGAGAGCGGAACGTCCCTCTTCTAGCCCGGCGCGTCCCGGTCCCGGGCCAGCTCTTCCAGGAGCCGGGGCAGCGCCGTGCCGATCGGCTCGCGGACGACCTCGTCGGCGATCCCGTCGTACGGGGTCGGCTCGGCGTTGACGACGACCAGGCGGGCGCCGTGGTCGGCGGCGACGCCCGCGAGGCCCGCCGCCGGCTGGACCTGGAGACTGCTGCCGACGGCGATGAACACCTGGCACGCCTTGCTGATGGCGAGGGCCTCGCCGAGCACGACCGGGTCGAGCCGCTCACCGAACATCACGGTCGCCGCCTTCAGGACGCCGCCGCACCCCAGGCACGGCGGGTCCTCCTCGCCGGCGGCGACCCGGGCGAGCGCGTCCTCCACGGGCCCCCGCGCGTGGCACTTCGTACAGACGACGCTGCGCGCCGTGCCGTGCAGTTCGATGACCTTGCGGGCGGGCATCCCGGCGAGCTGGTGCAGCCCGTCCACGTTCTGCGTGATCACCCGGACCGGCACGCCGGACCGCTCCAGTTCGGCCACCGCCCGGTGCGCCGCGTTCGGTTCGGCCCCCAGGGCGTGGGTCTCGCGGCGCATCCGCCAGGACCGCCGCCGGATCTCCGGGTCGCCCATGTAGTGCTCGTAGGTGACGAGCTTCTCGGCCTCCGGGTCGCGCCGCCACAGTCCGTTCGGCCCGCGGTAGTCCGGGATGCCGGAGTCGGTGGAGATTCCGGCGCCGCTGAGGAGGGCGACGAGGGGCTTGGTCATGGCTACGAGGGTAGGACGGGTGATCCGGGACCGGCGAACGGATATCGGGCGACCGCGAAGGGGTGTTACCGTCCGGCCATGGCCAAGGTCACTGTCTCCCTGGACGCCGAACTCGTCGTCGAGGTCATGGTGCTCACCGGTGTGGGCAGCCCCCAGGACGCCGTGGAACTCGTCGTCCGCGACTACATCGAGCGCGGTCACCGGACGGAGGCCCGGACGGCGACGCGCGACGAGGCGCTGCGCGCGGTGGACGCCAAGCCGCGCGACGTGGAGGGCTGACACCCCGGAGCCGGGGGGAGCCGGCACTCCGGAGCCGGCGAGGGCCGGCACCCCGGAGCCGGTCCGGGCGCCGCGAGGCGTCCGGCCGCGCCGTGACCGCCCGGCCGCTCAGGCCACCCGGCGGCCGTTCTCCAGCTCGGCCGTCCCCGAGCCGTCCGCCAGCACGTCCAGTGCGACCAGCGTCCGCCGGCCGAGCGGGCCGAGCAGATGGCCGGTGATCGCCCCGCGCGGCACCAGCCGCCAGGAGAGCAGCTCCTCCTCCTGCAGCCGGATCGCCTTGAGGTCCTCGTCGGCGAGGACGCCGCCGTCGTAGAGGTACGCCACCAGCGGCGGCCGGTTCGGGCCGAGCACCCAGTCCACCGCCAGCAGCCGGCCCGGCTCACGGTCGAGGCCGATCTCCTCGAGCGTCTCGCGGCGGGCCGCCTGACGCGGGGTCTCGCCGGTGTCGGACTCGATCGTGCCGCCCGGAAGCGCCCACCCCTCCCGGTAGTTGGGCTCGACCAGCAGCACCCGCCCCTCGGCGTCCCGGAACAGCGCGGCGGCGCCGGCCAGGACGCGGGGCAGGGAGGCGATGTACGCGGCGTAGCCGGTGTCAGCGGTGGTCATCCAGGAAGGTTAACCAGACCGGGCCCCCGCCCGCCCGGTGCGGCGCGCGGCGCGCGGACGAGCGCCGGGTCACGGCGTGTCCGTCCCCACCAGCCGCACCGTCCGCTCCGCCAGCTCGCTGATGCGCACCCCGTCGAAACCGAACACGGCGCTGCGCACGGTGTCCGCCAGCGGCTCCGTCCACTGACCGGGGATCGCCCCGGCGCCGGTCAGGACGCCGGCGACCGAACCGGCCGTCGCGCCGTTGGAGTCGGTGTCCAGGCCGCCGCGGACGGTGAGGGCGATGGTGCGGGTGAAGTCGCCGTCGCCGTACAGCAGCCCGGCGGTGATCACGGCGGCGTTCGGGACGCTGTGGATCCAGCCCAGTCCCGCGGTCTCCTCGGCGACCGTCGTCAGGGTGTCCTCCCAGGGCATGCGGGTCTCGTGGAGGGAGGCGACCCGGCGGACGACGCGGGCGAGCCGGCTGCTCGCCGGGATCACGGTCAGCGCCTCGTCGACCGCGTGCCGCACCGTCGGCGCGGTGAACGCGGCCGAGATCAGCGCCGCCGCCCACATCGCGCCGTACACGCCGTTGCCGGTGTGCGACAGCACCGCGTCCCGGCGGGCCAGCGAGGCGGCCCGGCGCGGGAGGCCGGGGCTGGTCCAGCCGTAGACGTCGGCGCGGATCAGCGCGCCGATCCACTCCTGGTAGGGGTTGTCGTACGTCGCCGTCAGCGGCGGTCTCAGCCCGTTGGCGAGGTTGCGGTACGCGGCCCGCTCCGCGGTGAACGTCTGCAGGAACGGCAGCCGCAGCAGCCACAGGTCGCCGACCTGCTCGGTGCTGAAGCCGAAGCCGTGGGTCTCCAGCAGGTGGAGGCCCAGGATCGCGTAGTCGACGTCGTCGTCGCGGCAGCTGCCGTGGATGCGGCCGCGCACGCACTGGCGCCATTCGGGCCGCATCGGAGGGTCGCCGTCCCCGGCGGCCGGCTCCGGCAGGTAGTCGGTGAGCGGCAGGGCGGCCGCCCGCCGCAGGTAGCGGTCGATGCGCTCGCGCGTCCACAGGTCGCCCTGCTCGACCGGTTTGCCGAGCATGTTGCCGGCGATCCGGCCCAGCCATCCCCCGAGGATGCGGTCGGCGAGCCGGGTGACGGTGGCCGCGGGTGTGCCCACAAGGGTCATGGTTCCGGTTTACCCGATTCCGGCGAGGGCCGCGCCGCCGCGTCGTGTCCGAGGGCCGGGCAGGGCATGACGGCGGGCGCCTCCTGCGGATAGGGTCGCTGCGGCGCGACTGGCCCCTGACGTGCGCGGGGCCCGGAGAGCAAGGGGATGGCAAGGTGGCGGACGCTGCAGCGCAGGGCACCCGCAGGGTGCTCGTGGCCGCGGACAAGTTCAAGGGCTCGTTGACGGCCGTGGAGGTCGCCGAGCGGGTGACGGCCGGGCTGCGCCGGGTCGTGCCGGACGTCGAGGTCGAGGCCCTGCCCGTCGCCGACGGCGGCGACGGCACGATCGCCGCGGCGGTCGCGGCCGGCTTCGAACGCCGTGAGGTACGGGTCGCCGGGCCCCTCGGCCACGAGGTCACCGCCGCGTTCGCGCTGCGCGGCGACACCGCGGTCGTGGAGATGGCCGAGGCGAGCGGCCTGCAGCGGCTGCCGGCCGGTGTGTTCGCGCCGCTGACGGCCTCCACGTACGGCTCCGGCGAGCTGCTGCGCGCCGCGCTGGACGCGGGAGCGCGCACCATCGTGTTCGGCGTCGGCGGCAGTGCCACCACGGACGGCGGCGCGGGCATGCTGTCCGCGCTCGGCGCGCGCTTCCTCGACGGGGACGGCGAGCCGGTGGCGCCGGGCGGCGGCGGTCTCACGGAACTCGCCCGCGCCGACCTGTCGGGCCTCGACCCCCGGCTGTCCTCGGTGGAGCTGGTCCTCGCCAGCGACGTCGACAACCCGCTGACGGGCCCGAAGGGCGCCCCGGCGGTGTACGGGCCGCAGAAGGGCGCCTCCCCGGACGACGTGGAGGCGCTGGACGCGGCCCTCGCCCACTACGCGAAGGTCCTGGAGGCGGCGGTCGGCCCGCGGGCCGCGGAGTACGCCGCCGCGCCCGGCGCGGGCGCCGCGGGCGGCATCGGGTACGGGGCGCTGCTGCTCGGCGCGCGGTTCCGGGCCGGCATCGAGGTCATGCTCGACGTGCTGGGCTTCGCCCCGGCCCTCGAACGGGCCGGGCTGGTGATCACCGGCGAGGGGTCCCTGGACGAGCAGACCCTGCACGGCAAGGCCCCCGCGGGTGTCGCCGCGGCGGCCCGTGCGGCCGGCAAGGAGGTCGTCGCGGTGTGCGGGCGGCTGACGCTGGCGCCCGAGGCGCTGGGGCGGGCCGGGATCCGGCGGGCCTATCCGCTGACGGAGGCCGAACCGGACGTCGCGAAGTGCATCGCGGACGCCGGGCCGATCCTGGAGCGGGTCGCGGAACGGATCGCCCGCGACTTCCTGAGCTGAGGCCCCACGAGCGGGGGCCGGAGTGTTTCGCCCCCGCCGCCCCCGGCGTTCCCGGGGCTGCGCCCCCGGACCCCCGCTTCGGCCCTGAACGGGCCTCGTCCTCGAGCGCCGGACGGGCCGGATCCGTCGGCCTCGGCTGGAGTGGGGCGTCCTGTCCTCCGGCCGAGCCGGGCGGTGGCGGACGAAGGCCGCCGCCCCCGGTGGTCCCCTGCCGGCGGCCCTGAACGGGCCTCGTCCTCGCCCCCCGGAGGGGATGCCTCCGGGCGCGCTGGATCCGCTCACCCTTCTCCCGAGCGAGTCGGGTGGTGCGGGCGGGCGGAGGACCGGGGATCCGGAGGCGGAACCCGTGGCGTCGTCCGTTCCGGTGCGCCGGGACCCGGGCAGGCGAAGGGCCCCGGACCCAACCCTGGTCCGGGGCCCTTGGCGGCGGAGCGCTACGGCAGCTGCGCCGCCCGCGCCTCCCGCCGGTTGTCGCGGAAGTTGTTCACCCGGCGGGCCGTGGCGAACAGGGGGATGACCGCGCCCATGACCAGCTGCAGGGCGCAGCCCGTCTGGAGGAGCAGCTGGCCGCTGGGGGCGTCGAAGGCCCAGGCGGCCAGGAGGCCCATCGACAGCACGATCCACGACAGCATCGCGCCGGCGAGGCGCCCGCGCGGCTTCGGGTACTCGACGCGGCTCACCATCAGCCAGGCGGTCCCCAGGATGGCCAGCAGCGTCGCCACGAAGGGCAGCTCCAGCAGCACGATCGAGACGACCGTCAGCGCGCCGAACGGCGAGGGCATGCCCTGGAAGGTGCCGTCCTTCACCGTCACGCAGGAGAATCTCGCCAGCCGCAGCACGACCGCCAGCAGCACCACGATCGCGCCGACCGCCGCCACCCGCTGGTGGGCGTCGTCGGCGACCATGCCATAGACCAGGACGAAGTACGCCGGCGCGAGGCCGAAGCTGATCAGGTCGGAGAGGTTGTCCAGCTCCGCGCCCATGGGCGAGGAGCGCAGCTTCCGCGCGACCAGGCCGTCGAAGAGGTCGAAGACCGCCGCGCAGAGCATCAGGATGACCGCCGTGGCCGCGCTGTGGCGGGCCATGCCGGACTCCTGGCTGCCGGTGAGGTGCGGGATCAGGATGCCGGTGGTGGTGAAGTACACCGCCATGAAGCCGCACGTGGCGTTGCCGAGGGTGAGGGTGTCCGCTATCGACAGGCGGAGAGAGAGGGGCATCTCCTCCTCTTCGTCCACCTCGTCGGCCTCCGGCACCCAGCCGGCCTGCGTCTCCGGGTCAATCACGGTCAATGCGAGTCACCCCCGCCACGGTCTTCTGCCCGACCTCCACCGCGACCTCCACGCCCTCGGGCAGGTAGATGTCGACGCGCGAGCCGAAGCGGATCAGACCGATCCGGTCGCCCTGCTCGACCTTCGTGCCCTGCGGGACGTAGGGGACGATGCGGCGGGCGACGGCGCCGGCGATCTGGATCATCTCGATGTCACCGAGTTCGGTGTCGAAGTGCCAGACGACGCGCTCGTTGTTCTCGCTCTCCTTGTTGAACGCCGGCACGAACCCGCCCGGGATGTGCTCGACCGAGGTCACCGTGCCGGACAGCGGGGCGCGGTTGACGTGGACGTTGAGCGGGCTCATGAAGATCGCGACGCGGGTCCGTCCGTCCTTCCACGGCATGATGCTCTGCACCACTCCGTCGGCGGGGGAGATGACCCGGCCCGGGGCGATCTCGCGCTCGGGGTCGCGGAAGAACCACAGCATGCCCGCCGCGAGAGCGGTGGCGGGCACGGCGACGGCCTTGGCGACGCCCGAGCGGCGGGCGCGGACCAGGCTGACGGCTGCGGTGGCGACGGTCGGCAGGAGCCACGGCGATGCTCCGCGCGCGAGGCGTGCGCCTACCAGGCTGTCGCGGTGTGCAGAGGTTTGGCTGTGGGGCATGGATGACCTTCGTAGCGGATGATGCCGCGCTTCGACGGGGGGACGGCGGCTTTCCGCGATCGTAGCGGTTCGGGGCCGCAACTGGGTAAGCCGAGCAGCCGAGTCGACGGCTGAACAGGGTCGACGGGGTGTGATCTTCTTCTCGAAGAAAACACCCCCAACCCGGACATCTAGCCCTCGAACCGGTACTCCTCGAGCAGCCTGCGCCCGATGATCATTTTCTGGATCTCGGCGGTGCCTTCACCGATCAGCAGCATCGGGGCCTCACGGTAGAGGCGCTCGATCTCGTACTCCTTGGAGAAGCCGTAGCCGCCGTGGATCCGGAAGGCGTCCTCCACGACCTCCTTGCAGTACTCGGAGGCGAGGTACTTCGCCATCCCTGCTTCGAGGTCGTTTCGCTCACCGGAGTCCTTTTTGCGAGCCGCGTTCACCATCATGGCATGCGCGGCCTCGACCTTGGTGGCCATCTCCGCCAGTTTGAACTGGACGGCCTGGTGCTGGGCGATCGGCTTGCCGAAGGTGTGCCGCTGCTGGGCGTACCGGACCCCCAGTTCGAACGCCCGCTGCGCGACGCCGCAGCCGCGCGCCGCGACGTTGACGCGACCCACCTCCACGCCGTCCATCATTTGGTAAAAACCTCGGCCCGTGACCCCTCCGAGCACGCGGTTCTCGGGAATCCGCAGACCGTCCATGATCAGCTCGGTCGTGTCGACGCCCTTGTAGCCCATCTTCTCGATCTTGCCCGGGACGGTGAGGCCGGGGCGGACCTCGCCGAAGCCGGGCTCCTTCTCGACGAGGAAGGTCGTCATCGACTTGTGGGGCGCCGTGCCCTCGGGGTGTCCTTCGTCACTCCGGACCAGCACGGCCACGAGCGACGACGTGCCGCCGTTCGTCAGCCACATCTTCTGGCCGTTCAGGACGTACTCGTCGCCGTCCCGGACCGCCTTCGACGTGATCGCCGACACGTCCGAGCCGAGGCCCGGCTCCGACATCGAGAAGGCGCCCCGGACGTCGCCGGCCGCCATCCGCGGCAGGAAGTGGTCCTTCTGCTCCTGGGTGCCGTGCTGCTTGAGCATGTACGCCACGATGAAGTGCGTGTTGATGATGCCGGAGACGGACATCCAGCCGCGGGCGATCTCCTCCACGCACAGGGCGTAGGTCAGGAGCGACTCGCCCAGGCCCCCGTACTCCTCGGGGATCATCAGGCCGAAGAGGCCGAGTTCCTTCAGGCCGTCGACGATCTGCTGCGGATACTCGTCGCGGTGCTCCAGCTCGGTGGCGACCGGGATGATCTCCTTGTCCACGAAGTCGCGGACGGTGGAGAGGATCTCCTGCTGGATGTCCGTCAGACCGGCGGTCTGGGCGAGACGGGCCATGGCTACTTCTCCGACTTTTCCGAAGGGGCGTTCAGCTCGGGGCGGCCCGGCTGCTCGCCGCCGCGCTCCTTGATGTACGTCTCGGTGGGCACCATCACCTTGCGGCGGAACACGCACACCAGCGTGCCGTCCTGCTTGTAGCCCTTGGTCTCGACGTGGACGATGCCGCGGTCGTCCTTGGACTTCGAGGGCCACTTGTCGAGGACGGTCGTCTCGCCGTAGATCGTGTCGCCGTGGAAGGTCGGCGCCACGTGCCTGAGCGACTCGATCTCCAGGTTGGCGATCGCCTTGCCGGAGACGTCCGGCACGGACATGCCGAGCAGGAGCGAGTAGATGTAGTTGCCCACCACGACGTTCTTGCCGAAGTCCGTCGTCTTCTCGGCGTAGTTCGTGTCCATGTGGAGCGGGTGGTGGTTCATGGTGAGGAGACAGAAGAGGTGGTCGTCGTACTCCGTGACCGTCTTCCCGGGCCAGTGCTTGTAGACCGCCCCGACCTCGAACTCCTCGTAGGTGCGTCCGAACTGCATCGCGCTCAGGCCTCCGGGATCTCGAACTTCGACGTGCGCCGCATGCCGGCCGCGCGTCCCTTGCCGGAGACGACCAGCGCCATCTTGCGGCTGGCCTCGTCGATCATCTCGTCGCCGAGCATCGCCGAGCCCTTCTTGCCGCCCGCCTCGGACGTGTAGTAGTCGTACGCGTCCAGGATCAGCTCGGCGTGGTCGAAGTCCTCCTGCGACGGCGAGAAGATCTCGTTGGACGCCTCGACCTGGCCCGGGTGCAGCACCCACTTGCCGTCGAAGCCGAGGGCGGCGGCGCGCCGCGCGACCTCGCGGTAGCCGTCGACGTTGCGGATCTGCAGGTAGGGACCGTCGATCGCCTGGAGGTCGTTGGCGCGGGCGGCCATCAGGATCTTCATCAGGATGTAGTGGTAGGCGTCCGCCGGGTAGCCGGGCGGCTGCTCGCCCACGACCAGCGACTTCATGTTGATGGACGCCATGAAGTCGGCCGGGCCGAAGATGATCGTCTCCACGCGCGGGGAGGCCTGCGCGATCGCGTTGACGTTGTTCAGGCCCTGGGCGTTCTCGATCTGCGCCTCGATGCCGATGCGGCCGACCTCGAAGCCCATCGTCTTCTCGATCTGCGTCAGCAGCAGGTCCAGCGCCACGACCTGCTGGGCGTCCTGCACCTTCGGCAGCATGATGCAGTCGAGGTTCTGGCCGGCGCCCTCGACGACCGTGACGACGTCGCGGTACGTCCATTCGGTCGTCCAGTCGTTCACCCGCACGACCCTGGTCTTGCCCGTCCAGTCGCCCTCGTTGAGGAACTTGACGATGGTGTGCCGCGCCTCCGGCTTGGCGAGCGGCGCGCACGCGTCCTCCAGGTCCAGGAAGACCTGGTCGGCGGGGAGGCCCTGCGCCTTCTCCAGGAAACGCGGGTTGCTTCCCGGTACCGCCAGGCAGGAGCGGCGGGGGCGAAGGCGGTTGACGGTCGTCATGCGGGGACCTCCAGGGGGTCGAGCTTGTTCGCTTTCCGGATCTCGTCGACGATGCGGCCGATGATCCCGGTGATGTCGAAGTCCTTCGGGGTGAAGACGGCGGCCACTCCGGCGGCCCTGAGCTGCTCGGCGTCCCCGCCTGGGATGATGCCACCGGCGATCACCGGAATGTCTGTGGCACCGGCCACACGCAGCCGTTCGAGGACGTCGGGCACCAGCTGGGCGTGCGATCCGGAGAGGATGGACAGGCCGACCGCGTGCACGTCCTCGGCGAGGGCCGCGTCCACGATCTGCTCGGGCGTCAGCCGGATGCCCTGGTAGACCACCTCGAACCCGGCGTCACGGGCCCGCACGGCGATCTGCTCGGCGCCGTTGGAGTGGCCGTCCAGACCCGGCTTGCCGACCAGGAAGCGCAGCTTGCCCACGCCGAGGTCCTTCGCCGTCAGGTCGACCTTCCGGCGGACCTCCGACAGGGCCGAACCCTCCTCGGCGGCGACCGCCACCGGCGCCGAGGACACCCCGGTCGGCGCCCGGAACTCGCCGAACACCTCGCGCAGCGCCCCGGCCCACTCGCCGGTCGTGACGCCGGCGCGGGCGCACTCCAGGGTGGCCTCCATGAGGTTGTCGGTGCCCTTCGCGGCCTCCTTCAGCCGCTCCAGCGCCTTGCAGGGGCGCGGGTGGTTGAAGGGCGGCTGGTAGCGGGTGTCGCGCCAGTGCCGGAGGGAGGCGACGACGCGGGCCTCGACGGCCGGGTCGACCGTCTGGATCGCGGTGTCCAGGTCGGCGGTCAGGGGGTTCGGCTCGGTCGTCTCGAAGATGTTGACGCCGACGATCTTCTCCTGGCCGGACTCGATGCGGGCCCGGCGCTCGGCGTGCGAGGAGACGAGCTGCGACTTGAGGTAGCCGGACTCGACGGCGGCCATCGCGCCGCCCATCTCCTGGATCCGCTCGATCTCCGCGAGGGACTCCTCGACGAGCCGGGAGACCTTCGCCTCGATCACCTTCGAGCCCTCGAAGATGTCCTCGTACTCCAGCAGGTCGCTCTCGTGGGCGAGGACCTGCTGGATGCGCAGCGACCACTGCTGGTCCCAGGGCCGGGGCAGGCCCAGCGCCTCGTTCCAGGCGGGGAGCTGCACGGCACGCGCGCGTGCGTCCTTCGACAGGGTCACGGCCAGCATCTCGAGGACGATCCGCTGGACGTTGTTCTCCGGCTGCGCCTCGGTCAGGCCCAGCGAGTTGACCTGGACGCCGTAGCGGAAGCGGCGGTGCCGGGGGTCCTCGATGCCGTACCGCTCGCGGGTGATCCTGTCCCAGATGCGGCCGAACGCCCGCATCTTGCACATCTCCTCGACGAAGCGGACGCCCGCGTTCACGAAGAAGGAGATGCGGCCCACGACGTCGCCCATGCGCTCCTGCGGCACCTGCCCGCCGTCGCGCACGGCGTCCAGCACCGCGATGGCGGTGGACATCGCGTACGCGATCTCCTGGACCGGCGTGGCGCCCGCCTCCTGCAGGTGGTAGCTGCAGATGTTGATCGGGTTCCACTTCGGCATGTGGGAGACCGTGTACGCGATCATGTCCGTCGTCAGCCGCAGGCTCGGCCCCGGCGGGAAGACGTGCGTCCCGCGGGACAGGTACTCCTTGACGATGTCGTTCTGGGTCGTGCCCTGGAGCTTGGTGACGTCCGCGCCCTGCTCCTCGGCGACGACCTGGTAGAGCGCCAGCAGCCACATGGCGGTGGCGTTGATCGTCATCGAGGTGTTCATCTGCTCCAGGGGGATGTCCTGGAACAGCCGGCGCATGTCACCGAGGTGCGCGACCGGCACGCCGACCCGGCCGACCTCGCCGCGGGCGAGGACGTGGTCGGAGTCGTAGCCGGTCTGCGTCGGCAGGTCGAAGGCCACCGACAGACCCGTCTGGCCCTTGGCGAGGTTGCGGCGGTACAGCTCGTTGGACGCCTCGGCCGTGGAGTGACCGGCGTAGGTCCGCATCAGCCACGGCCGGTCCTTCTGACGCTCAGTCATCTGTGACCTCAGATGTTCCGGAAGCGGTTGATGGCGTCGATGTGCCGTGCGCGCTTCTCCGCGTCGCGCACGCCGAGGCCCTCCTCGGGGGCCATGCACAGCACGCCGACCTTGCCCTGGTGGAGGTTGCGGTGCACGTCGTAGGCGGCCTGTCCGGTGTCCTCCAGGGAGTACACCTTGGACAGGGTGGGGTGGATCCTGCCCTTGGCGATGAGCCGGTTGGCCTCCCACGCCTCGCGGTAGTTCGCGAAGTGCGAGCCGATGATCCGCTTCAGCGACATCCACAGGTAGCGGTTGTCGTACTCGTGCATGTAGCCCGAGGTCGAGGCGCAGGTGGTGATGGTGCCGCCCTTGCGCGTGACGTAGACCGAGGCGCCGAAGGTCTCGCGGCCGGGGTGCTCGAAGACGATGTCGATGTCCTCGCCGCCGGTCAGCTCGCGGATGCGCTTGCCGAAGCGCTTCCACTCCTTGGGGTCCTGGGTCTGCTCGTCCTTCCAGAACTTGTAGTCCTCGGCGGTGCGGTCGATGATCGCCTCCGCGCCCATGGACCGGCAGATGTCGGCCTTCTGCTCGCTGGAGACGACACAGATCGGGTTGGCGCCGCCGGCCAGCGCGAACTGGGTGGCGTAGGAGCCGAGGCCGCCGCTCGCGCCCCAGATCAGGACGTTGTCGCCCTGCTTCATGCCGGCGCCGTTGCGGGAGACCAGCTGCCGGTAGGCGGTGGAGTTGACCAGGCCCGGGGCCGCGGCCTCCTCCCAGCTGAGGTGGTCGGGCTTGGGCATCAGCTGGTTGGACTTGACCAGGGCGATCTCGGCGAGGCCGCCGAAGTTGGTCTCGAAGCCCCAGATGCGCTGCTCCGGGTCGAGCATGGTGTCGTTGTGGCCGTCGGACGACTCCAGCTCGACGCTGAGGCAGTGCGCGACGACCTCGTCACCGGGCTTCCAGGCGTTGACGCCGGGACCGGTGCGCAGGACGACGCCCGCGAGGTCGGAGCCGATGATGTGGTACGGCAGGTCGTGCCGCTTGGCCAGGTCGTTGGTGCGGCCGTAGCGCTCCAGGAAGCCGAAGGTCGACAGCGGCTCGAAGATCGAGGTCCACACGGAGTTGTAGTTGACGGAGGAGGCCATGACGGCCACCAGGGCCTCGCCCGGGCCGAGCTCGGGCAGCGGCACCTCGTCGAGGTGGATCGACTTGCGCGGGTCCTTGTCGCGGGTCGCGAGGCCCGCGAACATCTCCGTCTCGTCTTTGTGCACGGTGATCGCGCGGTACGACTCGGGGAGCGGCAGGGCGGCGAAGTCGGCCGACGTGGATTCGGGCGACTGGATCGCGTCCAGGATGTCCTTCACGGTCACGGTGTTGCCTCCGGCGGTGAGCGCCCTGAGGGCGGGGCGCTGAGGGTTACGTCGGTGCTGCTGAGGGATGAGGGGTGTGCCGTCGGTCCGGCGGGTGGTGCTGATCGGCAGCGCTTTGTGGCGCGGGAGGTGCCTGTGACGCAGGCGTCCGGGCGCACAGGCCGTAAGAGGCTTGCGGGGACAGCCGACGTACGCGTGGTCTCTGCACGCCGGCCGCCCGGACTCCTTCAACGTATGACACCGCGTGTCACCCCGCAAGGCACTGAGTGCCAGAACTTCCACTCAGATGAAATCTTTACGTAACACATGAGCGATGATCGATCGAACGGGCTCGGGAACCCCTCCGAAAAGGGGTCCTGACATGCCAAAACGGCCACCCGGGCGGGTGGCCGTTCTCACGAGGGTCGGGAGGGGTCAGCGGTCCTTGAGCGCCTGCTCGATGGTCCGCATCACCTCGTCCAGCGGGGCGTCGGTGCGGGCGACCGTCACCAGGACCTCGCCCTGCGCGGAGACCGCGGCGGGGGCCGGCCTCGGGGACGCGGAGCCGCCGCGCCCCGCTCCGATGCCCGTCCCGAACGTCTTGCGGACGATCGCGAAGGCGTGGTCGAGCTGTGCCTCCACGTCTCCCTGCCCGTCGGCCCGCAGCCAGCGCCGCAGCACGTGGTTGTGGGCGGTGACCACCGCGGACGCGGCGACCTCGGCGAGCAGCGGGTCGTCGTTGGCGTCGTCGTCGTGGGCGTGCTCGTCGAAGTGGCCGAGGAGGTAGCGGGTGAAGAGGCGCTCGTAGCGGGCCACCGACGCGATCTCCGCCTCGCGCAGGGTGGGCACCTCGCGCGTGAGCCGGTAGCGGGCGACCGAGATCTCCGGCCGGGCCGCGTACATCTTCATCACTTCCTTGATGCCGCGGCACACCGTGTCGAGCGGGTGCTCGTGCGCGGGGGCCGCGTTCAGCACCGCCTCCGCGCGGATCAGGGTGTCGTCGTGGTCGGGGAAGATCGCCTCTTCCTTGGAGCGGAAGTGGCGGAAGAACGTACGGCGGGCGACCCCGGCCGCGGCCGCGATCTCGTCGACGGTGGTCGCCTCGTACCCCTTGGTCGCGAACAGCTCCATCGCCGCGGCCGCCAGTTCCCGGCGCATCTTGAGCCGCTGGGCCGCCGCGCGGGAGCCCGCGGCACTTTCCGGCGCGTCGGGCGTGGCGGGGGTACGTGAGGACTTGGCGGGCTGGGACATGCCCTGAACGTACTGCATGCGCGCGGCTCGACGCTCGTGCCCGGGGTTCCCCCCGCCCCACGCGGGCGGGGGAGGGGCCGCCGGCTCCAGCAGCCCGCCCCAGTCCTCACCGGTCCGAAGCCGGTCGCCGACGCCGTCAGCGGCGGGCATACTCGCGGAAACCGCGGCCCGTCTTGCGGCCGAGGCAGCCCGCGGCCACCAGGTGCTCCAGCAGCGGCGCGGGGGCCAGGCCGGGGTCGCGGAACTCGCGGTGCAGGACCTTCTCGATGGCGAGCGAGACGTCGAGCCCGACGACGTCGAGCAGTTCGAAGGGCCCCATCGGGTAGCCGCCGCCCAGCTTCATCGCCGCGTCGATGTCGTCGAGCGACGCGTAGTGCTCCTGCACCATCTTCACGGCGTTGTTGAGGTACGGGAACAGCAGCGCGTTCACGATGAAGCCCGCGCGGTCGCCGCAGTCCACCGCGTGCTTCCTGATCCTCCCGCAGACCTCGTGGACGGTCGCGTGGACGTCCTCGCCGGTCAGCACCGTGCGGACCACCTCGACCAGCTTCATCGCCGGCGCCGGGTTGAAGAAGTGCATCCCGATCACGTCCTGGGGACGCGAGGTCGCCCGGGCCAGCGCGACGACCGGCAGCGACGAGGTGGTCGTGGCCAGCACCGCGCCCGGCTTGCACACCTTGTCCAGCGAGGCGAACAGCTGCCGCTTGACGTCCAGGTCCTCCGCGACCGCCTCGACGGCCAGGTCGACGTCGGCGAAGGCGTCGTAGGAGCCGGCCGGGGTGATCCGGTCCAGGGTCAGCGCGGCCGCCTCGGCGGTGAGCCGGCCCTTGTCCACGGAACGCGCGAGCGACGTGCCGATCCGGGCCTTCGCGGTCTGCGCCTTCTCCTCGCTGCGGGCGGCGAGGACGACGTCGTACCCGGCCTTGGCGAACACCTCGGCGATGCCCGAGGCCATCGTGCCGGAGCCGGCCACACCGACCGAGCGGACCGTGCGGCCCGGGACGCCGGTGCCGCCGGCGAGGGGCGTCAGCGCGTCCGGCACGACCGTCGCGCTGTTCGGCGCCTCGTAGGTGTAGAAGCCGCGGCCCGCCTTGCGGCCGGTCAGGCCGGCCTCGCTGAGCTGCCTCAGGATCGGCGCCGGCGCGTGCAGACGGTCGTGGGACGCGGCGTACATGGCCTCCAGGACCGTGCGCGCGGTGTCGATGCCGATCAGGTCGAGCAGCGCCAGCGGGCCCATCGGCAGGCCGCAGCCCAGCCGCATCGCGGCGTCGATGTCCTCGCGGGAGGCGTACCGCGCCTCGTACATCGCGGCGGCCTGGTTGAGGTAGCCGAACAGCAGCCCGTCGGCGACGAACCCGGGCCGGTCGCCGACCGCGACCGGCTCCTTGCCGAGGTCGAGGGCGAGGTCGGTGACGGCCGTGACGGCGGCCGGCGCGGTCAGCACCGAGGAGACGATCTCGACCAGCTTCATCGCCGGCGCCGGGTTGAAGAAGTGCAGCCCGAGCACCCGCTCGGGGTGCGCCGAGTCGGCGGCGAGCCGGGTGACGGACAGCGCGTTGGTCCCGGTGGCGAGGATCGCCCCGGGCCGCACGATCCCGTCCAGCTCCCGGAAGATCTGCTGCTTGATCTCGTACGACTCCGGCGCCACCTCGACGACGAGGTCGGCGTCGGCCGCCGCCCGCAGGTCGGTGGAGGTGCGGACGCGGGCGAGGGCGGCGGCGCGCTCCTGCTCGGTCAGCCGGCCGCGCTGGACGGCGCGGGCGGTGGAGGCCTCCAGGGCGGCGACCGACCGCGCGGCCTGGGCCTCGCTGACGTCGATGCCGATCACCTCGCGACCGGCCTTGGCCAGGACCTCGGTGATGCCGGTGCCCATGGTGCCGAGGCCGACCACGGCGATCGTCCGCAGCGGGGACTGGGGGGCGGGGGACAGGGGAGTGGCCATCGCGGGACTCCAGAAATGAGGGTGACGACTGGGAAGGCGCCCCGCGTGCGCCGAGGGCCTCGTCGAAGGCCCGGGCGCACCGGGTGCGCAAAGGGGTGCGGGTGTTGCCGGGCTGCGAGCGCACACGCCCGGGACCGCCGCTGCGGACGCGCACACGTCCGAGGAACGGTGATGACCGACCGGCCCTGTCCCGAGGCCGGGTCGTACAAGCGGTACACGAGGTACCGGACCGACTTCCCCCACGGCCTCTGCGGCGTGGGAGGTGTCCCGCCGCCACGGCTGCGTCACCAGGCCGTCACGAGCGGGGGTGCGAGTGGGTGACTCGCTCGTATGAGCTTAACCGGTGGGTAACGAGCGCGCCACCCCCTGGTGCGCGTGACGTGGATCGCGCGGCGGCTCCCGTCGTGGCCGCACGCGGCACGGCCTCAGGCGGCCTCGCCGGAGCCGGGGCCGCCCTCGCCGCGGAGGTGCAGGTAGACGGTGACGCAGACACCCGTCCCGGCCACGCCGACCGAGGCCAGTCCGACGTAGACCCCGGCGAGCACGGGCTGTTCGGCCACCTGCCCGAGGGCGAGGCCGATGGCGCAGAGACAGCCGGCGACCAGTACGTGGACGGTGGCCTTGAGGGCGCGCAGGCGGCGGCGCAGCCGCCGGGCGGAGGCGGAGTTCCGTACGGCGGCGGAGTTCCGTACGGCGGCGGCCTCGCCCCCGGCCGGGGGCTGCCGTTCGGTCTCGTGGTGCGGCGGGATGCCGTGGGTCGCCATCGTCGTGCGCTTTCTGCTCGGGGGGCGGGGGCGGGGGCGGGGGTGCCGGCGCCGGATGCCGCCGCTCCGGAACGTGACAGCGGCAGGAGCGGCGGCTCGCGCGGGGCGTCAGCGGGCTAGCGCCTCCGCGCTGTCCAGCGGCGTGACGACGGTCCGGCCGCCGCGGACGGGCGGGCTGGTCGTGGCCTCCTTTCGGCGGGTCCGGGCGGGCGACCGGATGCTGTGGACCGGATGGTCACCCACGCCCGCGAACTCCTCGACGGGGTGCGCCCCCGGACCGCTTTTGGGGCGGCCGCACTTCCTGCGGAGCGACTCGGACAGGAAGCACAGGCGGACGACCGCTTCGCGGGGCAGGTGCCGCAGGGAGAGGAGGACGCGTCGCGCGGTGGCCCCGGCGTGGGCGGTCGTGTCGAAGTACAGCGGCGATGCCCACGGAGCCTCCTCGGGCTCACCCCCCTCGGCCCTGCGCTGGATCTCGGCCTCGATGTCCGCGAAGTACCGGGCATCGTTCTCCAGCCACTCCCTCGGAGTGGGCGGAGCGGCATGGTCGACCAGACGCGCCTTGCGGCGATCCGGCGTCGGGCGGATCATCCCTTCTCCTTCCTTCGTTCGATCTCTACGTCGAAGAAGCCCGTCTGGAGCTCCTCCACGGAGACGCCGGCGGTCGTCAGGGCGGCGCGCGCCCGGCCCATGAGCTTGCTGGTCCAGCCCTCGGACAGGCCCAGGACCTCGGCGGTCCTGGCGTTGCTCCAGCCCAGGGAGGCGATGAGCCGGTAGACCGCTCGCTCCGGCCTCGGCAGGGCGTCGACCTCCACCAGCCACGGCTGGAACTCGTCGTCGAGCTCCGGGAGCCGGAAGCCGTACAGGGAGACCAGGGGCACGATGTGCACCTCGGACAGGCCCGTGCGGCGCTCGAAGTCCTCCTGGTGCTGCGCCGCGAGCCGCATGGCCTCGTCCATCAGCCGCTCGTAGGCCTCCCCTTCGCGGACGTCGGCCGGCAGGAGGGGAAGGGTCCTGGTGAACGACTCCAGGGTGAAGGCCGTGACGTTGCAGCGGGGGTCGTCATAGGCCTCGAACGTGTCGAACCGAACCTTGTGGAACAGACCGCGCATCAGTTCCCCCCGGCGGGACGGATCGAGGGGGCGGGTAGAACTCATAGCTCAAGGCCCTTCGGACAAAACGGTGGCGCCGCCGGCGCCTCGGTGCAGGAGCGCATCCGCTCCGCATCGACGGGTCACATCATCGGGGGAGTGGTCGACGGCCCTTTCCTGTCGGTTCGAGGGCCCGTCTGACAGCTCATTACTTATCAGTAGCAACGCTCTTTGATCGTTCTCGGTCAGCCCGCCGGCCATGGCTGCGGGCATCGAGGGGTGCGTCAACGGCAGCCGCTCCGCAGGGCGTTGCGGCGCCGTCGCCGCTGTTGGGGCGACATAGTACTGACGCGCGACCCGACTCCTTTCCGCCCGTGAAATTCGCGCTTGCGAATGATCTGGATTCGAAAACGTGCCGAATGTGTCCGCCTGTGACCGATGTGATGTCCGACGGTGGTGTGTCGTGTGTGGGTCGCACGACATTGCTGCACGTCACTGGTCCGGACGGGAGCGGGCGAGAGGGCTCCCGTGACGGCGTCGAGGAGCGGATGTGCGCAAACCGCCGGCGCTCACGGAACGGGGCTCGGTGCGCTGCTCGTGCTTCCGTGCGCCCTGCGGCCCTCCCGGCCTGCCCTACGCTCGGCACCATGGACGAAGAGTGGCGAGCGCTCACGGAGCGCTTACGGCGGGAGTCGGGCGGCACGGCGGACTACGAGCGGCTGGCGAGCACCGCCGACCGCGACGAACTGGCGGGTGTGCTCACCGAGCCGGGCCGGCCGCTGTGGGCCCGGGAGCTGGCCGCGTTCCGCCTGGGGCTCGCGGGGGACCGGCGCGCCTTCGAGTCCCTCGTCCTGCTGCTCAACCATCGCGACCCACCGCGCTGCGCGTCCGCCGCCCATGCCCTGGCCCGCCTCGGCGACCCCCGCACCGCCCGTGCCGCGGCCGCCCTGGCCACCAACGAACTGCGCGTCGCCTACGCCCTGCACCCCGTCCGGCTCCTGGTGGAGCTGCGCGCACCCGAGTCGGTGCCCGCGCTGGTCACCACGCTGCGGCGACGGCTGCGCCCGCACGACCCCCACCGGCGGGTGGCCCTCGCCTGCGTCGACGGCCTCGGCGCCCTGGGCGACGACCGCGCCCGCCCCGTCCTGAACGAGGCCCTCGCGCACCCGGCGCTCGCCGAGGCGGCCGTGCGCGCGCTGGCCCGGATCCCGGGACAGCGGTGAGCCGCCGGCCGCGCGGGCACCCGGCCTGCCGCACCCCCGGCGCCTCCCCGTCCTCCGCCCCGCCCTCCGCCCCGTCAGGCCCTTCCGCCGGGTCCCGCCGGGCCGACCGCCGGCCGGGGAAGCGGGGATGCCGGTGACGCGGTCCGGCCGGCGACCGCCGCCTCCCGGACCACCGGGGTCGGGAAGTGAGTCGTCACCCGGGCACCACCGCGAAGGCCTCGATCTCCATCAGGAACTCCGGGCGGACCAGCGCGGCGACCTGCACGGCCGAGGAGGCCGGCAGGCGGTCGTCCGGTATGTGCGCGGCGCGGGCCGCGCGGATCGCCGGCATGTGGGCCATGTCCGTGACGAAGTAGGTGAGTTTCACGACGTCGTCGAAGGTGGCCCCCGCCGCGGCGAGGCAGCGCCGGAGGTTCTCGAAGACCTGGCGGGCCTGGGCCCCGGGGTCGCCCGCGCCGACCGGGGCGCCGTGCTCGTCGAGGGGAAGCTGCCCGGAGACGGCCACGAAACGGCCGGTCCCCAGGACGACATGGGTGTACTGGGCGGCCGCGGCGACGCCGTCGGGGGCGGGGATCCTGATCAGCTCACTCATGCGCCCATGGTGGACCACGGGTCCGGCGACGCTCCCGGCGGGCCGCCGCCGGGAGCGTCGCCGGGGGCGGCCCGGCTCAGCCGCGGAAGCCGAGCAGCCCGTGCAGCGTCGAGCCGTGGGCCGTGCCGGACGCGACCTTCGCGCTCAGCGGCTTGGGGTCGGGCACCGCGGCGCACACCGCGTCGACCGCCCCGGCGCCGCGCGGCACGGTGCCGTCGGCCAGGTACGCCGCCAGGTGCTCGTCCAGACAGGCGTTGCCGCTCAGCGTGATGCCGTGGTTCCCGCCGCCCTCCTCGACGACGAGGCTGGAGCCGCGCAGCAGGGCGTGGACCGTCGCGCCGCCCTCGTACGGGGTGGCCGCGTCATCCGTCGCCTGGAACAGCAGGGCCGGCGGCAGGTCCTCGTTGGAGACGTCCACCGGACCGGCGGGAGGGACCGGCCAGAAGGCGCACGGCGCGTTGTACCAGGCGTTGTTCCAGGTCATGAACGGCGCCTTCCGGTACGTCGCCCACTGGTCCGCCCGCCACCGCTCCCAGTCGCGCGGCCAGGCGGCGTCACGGCACTGCACCGAGGTGTAGACGCTGTAGCCGTTGTCCCCCGAGGCGTCGACCGCGCCGAAGTTCTCGTACGCCTCGACCAGCGGGCCGGAGTCCTCCTCGTTGACGTACGCGGCGAACGCCTCGGCGAGGTGCGGCCAGTACCCGTTGTAGTAGCCGCCGGGCAGGAAGGTGTCCTCCAGTTCCGCGGCGCCCACCGTGCCGTCCGCCGGCCGCTTCGCCAGCGCCGCCCGCATCGCGTACCACGCGGCCTCGACCTCCTCGGGATCGGTGCCGAGCCCGTACGTGGCGTCGTGCCGGGCGATCCAGGCCATCAGGGCGCGGTGCCGGTCGTCGAAGGCCAGGTCCTGGGCGAGGTTGGCCTCGTACCAGACGCCGGTGGGGTCGACGATCGAGTCGAGGACCAGGCGCCGCACCCGCTGCGGGTACTGCCGGGCGTACACGGCCCCGAGGTAGGTGCCGTACGAGTAGCCGAAGTAGTTCAGCCGCGACGCGCCGACGGCCCGGCGGATCGCGTCCATGTCCTTCACGGCGCTGAGCGTGTCGACGTACGGCAGCACGTCCGCGTACTTCTCGCCGCAGGCCGCCGCGAAGGACCGGGCGCGCTCGAGGTTGGCCCGCTCGAGAGCTCCGGTGGCCGGCACGGAGTCCGGGCGCACGGGGGTGAACCGCTTCGGCTCGCAGTCCAGCGCGGGCGTGCTCCCGCCCACCCCGCGCGGGTCGAAGCCGATCACGTCGTACTGGGCCGCCACGCCCTTCGGCAGCGCGGACGCGACGAACCCGGCGAGCGTCAGCCCGCTGCCGCCGGGACCGCCCGGGTTGACCAGCAACGGGCCCTGGGACCTCGCCGCGGTGTGCGGCACCCGGGACAGCGCGAGCGTGATCTGCCGCCCGCCGGGATCGGCGTGGTCGAGCGGCACCTTCAGGGACGCGCACTGCAGCGTCGGATGGTCGGTGGTGGCGCACCCCTTCCAGGTGAGCTGCGCCGTCCGGACGGCCCGAGGGGTGGGCGACGGGCTCGCGCCGGCGGACGCGGCGGTCAGCGTCCCGGCCACGACGACGGCGGCACCGCACAGCACCGCTGCGCGTCTTCTCATGGAGTCCTCCCAGGACGGAGGTCGACGGACCGCGTGGATCACGGCCCTCGGCGCATCGTCCCGGAAAGAACGTCCGGAAGGACCCGATGTGGCGATACGTGACCCGATCGGGCCGAGCGATGCCCTCGAACGCGCTCGGACCGGCGTGGGCCGGGCCGGACCGGGCCCGGCGGGCCGCTCGTCCACCGGCTCGGCCGGCCGGGGCCCGCGGGGCGCCCCCGCGCGCGGGACCGATGCCGCTCCGAGCGGGTGACGCCTCCTCGGCGGCACCGCGCCCGGGGAGGGAACGCGTGTTCCCCTGATCGCGCGGCGGCCCTTTTCGATCGCCCGGCGACCGCTTGCGCAACCCCGATTTGGGCGGCCGGGGACCGGGGTGGTTGGCTTGCCCCAACCCCGAGACACGAGGACCTGGAGGAACCCCATGGCGCAGGTCGAAGCCACCACCGAGCGGGTCGTCGCGGCGGACCCGGACCAGGTGTTCGACACGCTCGCCGACTACAGCGGCACGCGCGCGAAGCTGCTGCCCGAGCACTTCAGCGAGTACGAGGTGCACGAGGGCGGCGACGGCGAGGGGACCCTCGTCCACTGGAAGCTCCAGGCCACCAGCAAGCGCGTCCGCGACTGCCTCCTGGAGGTCACCGAGCCCACCGACGGCGAGCTCGTCGAGAAGGACCGCAACTCCTCGATGGTCACCGTCTGGCGCGTCACCCCGGCCGGCGAGGGCAGGTCCCGGGTCGTGGTGACCACCACCTGGACCGGCGCCGGCGGCATCGGCGGTTTCTTCGAGAGGACGTTCGCCCCCAAGGGCCTCGGCCGCATCTACGACGCGGTCCTCGCCAGGCTCGCCGCCGAGGTCGAGAAGTAGTCCGCCCGGTCAAGGACCCGACCGTCCTTGACCGTTGGCCCCCCTCACCGGTTCGAGTGGTTCTCCCTTCGGACCGGGTCGGTGCCGTAACTCGTCGCACCCGTGCGAAGTTGCCGCTGATGCGCGGCGACGGCGGGACAGGTGCGACGAGGGGAGCGGCAGGTGCGCGGGACCACTCTGGTGCAGGACGGACGCCACGGCGAACCGCGGAGCACCCCGGCGGCGCCCCCACGGGCGCCCGCCCCCGAACCGCCCCCGGCCGCCGGACCGAGCCCGCGCCGGGTGCGGCTGGTCTTCCTCGCCCTCATGCTCGCGCTGCTCCTGGCGGCGCTGGAGCAGATGATCGTCGCCACCGCCCTGCCGAAGATCGTCGGCGAGCTGCACGGCCTGGACCGCATGTCCTGGGCGATCACCGCCTACCTCCTCACCGCCACCGTCGGGCTGCCCGTCTACGGCAAGCTCGGCGACCTCCTCGGCCGCAAGGGCGTCTTCCAGTTCGCGATCGTCGTCTTCGTCGTCGGCTCCGCGCTCGCCGGACGGGCGCGGACCATGGACCAGCTGATCGCCTTCCGCGCCGTGCAGGGCGTCGGCGCCGGCGGCCTCATGACCGGCGTGCAGGCGATCATCGCCGACATCGTGCCGCCCCGGCAGCGCGGCCGGTTCATGGGCCTCATCGGCGCCGCCTTCGGCCTCGCCTCCGTCGCCGGCCCGCTCCTGGGCGGCTGGTTCACCGACCACCTGTCCTGGCGCTGGTGCTTCTACGTCAACGTCCCCTTCGGCCTGCTCACCCTCGCCGTCGTCGCCGTCGTGCTCGAGCTGCCCAAGCCGCGCACCAGGCCCCGCTTCGACGTGCTCGGCACCCTGCTGCTCGCCGCCGCCTCCACCTGTCTGGTCCTGCTGACCAGCTGGGGCGGCACCGAGCACGCCTGGGGCTCGCGCGTCATCCTCGCCCTGGCCGCGGGAGCCGCCGTCGCCACCGCCCTCTTCCTCGTCGTCGAGCACTTCGCCGCCGAGCCCCTCGTCCCCCTGCGGCTCCTGCGCGACCCCGTCTTCGTCGTCACCGGCCTGGTCGGCCTGGTCACCGGTGTCGCCCTGTTCGGCGCGGCCGGCTACCTGCCCACCTTCCTCCAGATGGTCGACGGGGTGTCCGCCACCGAGTCCGGCCTGCTGATGCTGCCCATGATGGGCGGCATCGTCGTCGCCTCCGTCCTCGCCGGACAGCTCGTCAGCCGCACCGGCCGCCACCGGATCCACCCCGTCCTCGGCTGCGGGCTCGCCGCGCTCGGCATGGCGCTGCTGTCCCGGCTCGAGGCGGACACGCCCCGCCTTCACTACAGCCTCTGGATGGCCGTCCTCGGCACCGGCATCGGCCTGGTCATGCCCGTGCTGATCCTCGCCGTGCAGAACTCCGTCCGCCCCGCCGACCTCGGCACCGCCACCAGCGCCCACAACTACCTGCGCCAGATCGGCGGCAGCGTCGGCGCCGCGGTCTTCGGCACCCTCTTCGCCGACCGGCTCGCCGACGCCCTGCGCGAGCGCCCGCCCGCGTCCGCCGGCACCGGCCTGCCCGACCCCGAGTCCCTCACACCACAGCTCGTCCACGCCCTGCCCCCGGCGCTGCGGGACGCCTACGTCCACGCCTACGCCGACGCCATGCCGAGGATCTTCCTCTACCTCGTACCGGTGCTCCTCCTCGGCCTGCTCATCGCCTTCTTCCTCAAGGAGAGACCGCTGGTGTCCCATCCCACCGCCGCGACGCAGTCCCCGCTCCCCGACGCCACCGTCCCGCAGGCCCGTTCCGCGCACGCCGCCGGCATCGCCGTCTGCGGCACGGTCCGGCACTCCGACGGGACCGCCGTGCCCCGGGCCGCGCTCACCCTCATCGACGTCGCCGGACAGCAGATCGGGCGCGGCGCGAGCGGCGAGGACGGGCGGTACGCGCTGGCCACGCCCGGCCCGGGGGCGTACGTCCTGATCGCCGCCGCGGGCGGGCACCAGCCGCAGGCCGTCTCCGTCAGCGTCGGGGAACGCCCCGTCGACCTGGACGTCGTCCTCGGCGGCGCGGGCCGCCTCGCGGGCGCCGTGCTCACCGCGGACGGCACCCCGGTGCGGGACGCCACCGTGACCCTCACCAACGTCCACGGCGAGGTCGTGGCGAGCACCCGCAGCGGACGTGAGGGCGGCTACCTCATCACCGAGCTGGTGGCCGGCGAGTACACGCTCGCCGCCAGCGCGCCCGCCTTCCGCCCGGCCGCGCTGCCCGTCAGCGTGCAGGCCGCGCGGGAGACCCGCCAGGACGTCGAACTCGCCGGCGGCGCCCTGCTGCGCGGCACGGTCCGGGCCGCCGGCGGGAGGCCGGTCGAGGACGCGCGCGTGACGCTCCTCGACGCGGCGGGCAACGTCGTCGACACGCTCACCACGGGCGCCGACGGGACGTTCCGCTTCGTCGACCTGGCCTCCGGCGAGTACACCGTCATCGCCGCCGGCTACCCGCCGGTGGCCACCGTGCTGCACGTCGCCGGAGGCCGCCGCACGGAGCGTGACCTGCAGCTCGGCCACGAGGACTGACGCGGCACGGGGCGGCTGCCGCACGGCGCCGCCCCGGTGGAACCAATTCCAGAAATGCCGCACATCCCGAGCGACGTGCGCCGTACGGTGGTGGCTGCGGGACAGATCTTGCACAGCTCTGGGGAGAGAGGGCCTGGGCCATGGACCGTGGCACCGAGAGGGACGCACCCCCGAGCCGCGGAGCCGGGAGCGGTACGGCGGACGGTCCCGCCGGCGCCGGACGCGTCCCGCTCGCCGTGGTGGTGGTCGACCGCGACGGCCTCGTCTCCCACTGGAGCAGCGGCGCCCGCCGGCTGTTCGGCGTCCCCAAGGACGAGGCGATCGGCCAGGCCGCGATCGACCTCCTGCCCGTCTCCGGCGCCCTCCCCGAGGCGGACGAGGACCTGCCGTACGAGGACGGCGCGGCCTGGAACGGCATCGGACCGGAGCTCGGCACCTCCCTCGACGGAGGACTCGGCTACCCGGCCGCCGGGCGGGCCCGGCTGACCGTGCCCGGGCGGAGCGGGACGGGAGTACCGCCGGCCCCGGGCCGGGAGAGGGACCGCGTGGACGTCCTGTGGTGGGCCTACCCGCTGGTCGGGCCGGGCCGTGAGCGGCTGCTCGTGCTGGCCGCCGACGCGCAGGCCCTGCACCGGGACGGCACGCCCGTGGAGCGCATCGCGCCCGGCTTCGCGCTGCACACGGACTTCCCCGGCTTCGAGGAACTGGCCCGCAGGCTCCCCGACATCCTGCCCAGCATGAGCGTCGGCGAGAGCGCCCGCATCGTCGCGCAGGTCCTCGAACTCGGCTACCCGATCCTGGAGTTCACCCAGAACGACCGGGTGCCCGTCACCCCGGACTGGGGCGTGGCCCGGCGCGTCGAGCGCAGGGCGCGCCGTGAGCGCGCCGCCCGCGCCGCCGCCGAGGGCCGGCCCGTACCGCAGGACCCCGGCGACGAGGGCGAGGACCTCGAGCACGCGGCGGTCCGCGAGCGCCTGGAGTTCCTCAACGAGGTCAGCGGGCGGATCGGCACCTCCCTCGACCTGTCCCGCACCGTCGTCGAGGTCAGCAGGGCCGTCGTCCCCCGCTTCACCGACGTCGCCGGCACCTATCTGCGCGAACAGGTCGTCGCCGGCGAGGGGTTCCCCGAGGGCGTGCCCGACACGACGACCGTGTGGCACCGGGTCGCCGTCGAGCACACCGACGAACCGGGCCGCTGGGACGACGTCGTCCCGGTCGGCGAGGCCATGCCCTTCCCGGCGCACACCCCGTTCTTCCAGTGCATGACCACCGGCGAGCCCGTCCTCGTGCCGCGCATCAGCGAGCAGATGGGCCACGCCATCGCCTCGCAGTTCGAGAAGCGCGACATCCGGCCCCTGATCACGGGCCGCTCCATGCTGGTCGTGCCGCTGAAGGCGCGCAACGTCGTCCTCGGGTTCATGATCCTGCTGCGGCACCCCGAACGCGCCGAGTTCAACGACATGGACCGGGTCACCGGCGCCGAACTCGCCGCCCGCGCGGGCCTCGTGCTCGACAACGCCCGCATGTACACCTACCAGGAGTCCGTCGCCGAGACCCTCCAGGACAGCATGCTGCCGCGCATCCCGCCGCGGACGGCCGGCTGCGACATCGCCACCCGGTACCTGCCGGGCACGCTGCTCGGACGCGTCGGCGGCGACTGGTTCGACTCCGTGAAGCTGCCCGGCGCCCGCACCGCCCTCGTCGTCGGCGACGTCATGGGGCACGGCCTGAACTCCGCCGCCATGATGGGGCAGTTGCGCACCGCGGTGCAGACCATGGCCGCCCTCGACCTGCCGCCCGCCCAGCTCCTGCGCAACCTCGACGACCTCGCCCAGCGCCTCGGCGACACCTACCTCGCGACCTGCCTGTACGCCGTCTACGACCCGATCGCGGGCGAACTGCTCCTCGCCAACGCGGGTCACATACCACCGGTGCTGGTCCGCGCCGCCGACGGCCGCAGCGAGCTGCTCGACCTGCCCACGGGCGCGCCGATCGGCGTCGGCGGGGTGCCCTTCGAGGCGGTCCGCGTGCGGGTGGAGCCCGGCGACCGGCTCGTGATGTGCACCGACGGCCTGGTCGAGGTGCGCGGCGAGGACATCGGCGTGGGCCTCGCCACGCTGTGCGAGTCCGCCGCCCACCCGGCCGCCTCCATGGACGACGCCTGCGACACCATCATCCGCTCCCTGGGCGCCCGGGGCGGCCGCAAGGACGACGTGGCCCTGCTCATGGCCCGCCTGGGCGGCATCGCCCCCGACGACGTCGCCGAGTGGACCTTCCCCCTCGACGCCGTCCAGGTCGGCCGGGCCCGCGCGGTGGTCCGCGAGCGGCTCCACGCGTGGGGGCTGTCCGAGCTCGCGCACCCGGCCGAGCTGATGGTCAGCGAGCTGGTCACCAACGCCGTACGGCACTCCCGCGCCCGGCCGGTCGCCCTGCGGCTGGTCCGCGGGGACACCCTGCTGTGCGAGGTGGACGACGACGACCACGAGCTGCCGACCCTGCTGAGCGCCGGCCCCGGCGACGAGTCGGGACGCGGGCTGCGCGTGGTCAGCACGCTGGCCCGTGCCTGGGGCACCAGCCGTACGGGCGGCGGCAAGTCCGTCTGGTTCGAGCTGACCCTGCCGAGACGGTGAACACGCCGGCCGGCTGAACACGCCGGCCGGCTGAGCGCGCTCCGGGGCGCCGGGCGCGCCCCCCGGTCGCGGGCACACCTCCCCCGGTGCGCGGCGGCGCGCGTCCGTCGGGCGGGGCGCGAGGATCCGCGCCCCGCGCTTGCCCGTACCCCCGGCGCGCGATACACCGTACTGGCCCGTCACTTACGGCGGATCGGCGTCGCACACTGGGGAGTTGGGCATGGGCGTGACGAGTCGGTACCGGGAGGCCTGGGAGGGTTTCTGGCGGGAGGCACCTCAGGAGGCGGGCGCGGTGTTCTGGGACGCCGACCCCGCGGTGACCGCCGCCCGCCACCTCGCCTTCTTCGAGCCACGGCTCCTCGACCCCGGGCTGCCGCTGATCGACCTCGGCTGCGGCAACGGCACCCAGACGCGGTTCCTGGCCGACCGCTTCCCGCACGTCGTCGGCACCGACCTGGCCGCCGCCGCCCTCGACCGCGCCCGCCGCGCCGACCCCGCGGGGCAGGCCGCGTACCGGCGGCTCGACGCGGCCGAGAAGGGCGAGGCCGAGGCGCTGCACGCCGAACTCGGCGACGCCAACGTCTACATGAGGGGCGTCCTGCACCAGTGCGAGCCCGACGACCGGCAGCCGCTGGTGGACGGGATCGCCGCGCTCCTCGGCGCACGCGGCCGGGCCTTCCTCGTCGAGCTGTCGGAGGCCGCCCGCCCGGTCCTCGGCGGCCTCGCCCAGAGCCCCGACGGGCCGCCCCCGAAGCTCGAGCCGGTCTTCCGGCACGGCATAGCCCCCGGCGAGGTCTCCGACGACGCGGTGCCCGTCCACCTGGGCGCCGCCGGACTCAGCGTCCTCGCCTGCGGTGATCTCCCGCTCACCACCACGGAGTTCCTGCCCGACGGCACGCGGATCGAGCTGCCGTCGAAGTGGATCCTGGCCGGCCGGGCGGTGTGAGCACGCTCACACCGGAAGGCCGCCCTTCCGCTGTCACACAAGCGCGGCGCGGCGTGTCGAAGGGGTGAAGCAGGCCCGGAAGGCCCGGAACCCCGGGAGTCCCGGACACCCCGATGAGGAGCTGCCGACATGTCCACCGCCTACGTCGTCGTCACCGTGCTGGGAGCCGTCATGGCCGGGTTCTCGGCCGCCTCGGTCTTCCTCGGAGCCGAGTGGACCGTGAAGCCGCTGGCCGACTACGGAGTGCCCCGCTCGTGGTGGCCGTGGCTGGGCGCCGCCAAGGCGGCCGGGGCGGTCGGGCTCCTGGCCGGGCTGTTCGTGCCCGTGATCGGAGCGACGGCCGCCGCCGGCCTGGTGCTGTACTTCCTCGGGGCCGTCGTGACGGTGCTGCGGGCCCGCTGGTTCTCGCACGTGCCGTTCCCGCTCCTCTACGCGGCTCCGGCGGCGGCCTCGCTCGTGCTGTGGTTCTGAGGACCCGTCAGCCGTCGAGCGCGACGGGGCCGGGCGCCTCGGGATCGAGTGCGGCGGGATCGAGCGCGGCGGGGCCGGGCACCGCCACCTCGATCCCGGCCAGCCGCTCCCGGTCCGCGACGACGTCGATCCGGGTGATCCCCTCGTCCGTGACCGTGAAGAGGAGCACCAGCCGCAGCCGGCCGTGCGGCGCCATCACGAGGCCGAGGCGGCCGTCGAGCAGCGCGAGACCGGTGAACCGGGCCCGCCCGGTCGCGGCCATCGCGCCCTCGGCGACGGGCCGGGCCCCGCTGACCGCGATCGGCTCCGGCGTCGGCACGACGAACCGGTCGGCGGTCAGCACCACGTCGGGGTGCAGCAGCGACAGCAGCGCCTCGAAGTCCCCGCCGCGGGTGGCGGCCAGGAACGCGTCGACCGCCTCCCGCTGCCGGCCCCGGCCGGCGGCCGGGACGGTCCCGCCCCTGACCCGCCGGCGGGCCCGGCTCGCGAGCTGCCGGGTCGCGGCCGGTGTGCGCTCGATCAGCGGGGCGATGCCGTCGAACGGCACCGCGAACAGGTCGTGCAGCACGAACGCCAGCCGCTCGTCCGGATTCAGCGTGTCCAGGACGACCAGCAGCGCCACCCCGACCGAGTCGGCCAGCAGCGCCTCCTCCTCCGGATCGGTCGCCTCCCGCGCGTCGGCCGGGTACGCCTCCAGCGGTTCCTCGCGCCGGGTCCGGCGCGAGCGCAGCAGGTTCAGGCTCACCCGGCCCACCACCGTGGTCAGCCAGGCGCTGACGTTCTCCACCTCGCCGACGTCGGCCCGCGACGCCCGCAGCCACGTCTCCTGCACGGCGTCGTCGGCCTCGGCGAGCGAGCCGAGCACGCGGTGGGCGACGGCCCGCAGTCGCGGCCGGTCCGCCTCGAAGCGCTCCGGCGGCAACGTGTGCGTCGTCATGGGTCCCCGTTCGTGTCGCGCGCGGAGGGTTCCGCCAGGAGATCAGAGCAGAGACGGACCCCGCGGGTCCCCGGGATGCGCGCCGACGAGGCGTGACGCGCGCCACACGGCCGTCGGGCGGGGCGACGCGCGCGGGGTGACGCGGCCGCTCCCCGGACGCCCGGCGGACGGCCGGTTAAGCTCGGGGGATTCTCCGGCGGAGGGCGAGGACCGGGCGTGAAGATCCTGATCAGTGCCGACATGGAGGGCGCCACCGGCGTCACCTGGCCGGCCGACGTGCTGCCCGGGACGCCCGAGTGGGAACGGTGCCGCGTCCTGTTCACCTCGGACGTCAACGCCGCCGTCCTCGGCTTCTTCGACGGCGGCGCCGACGAGGTCCTGGTCAACGAGGCCCACTGGACCATGCGCAACCTGCTCCTCGAGCGGCTCGACGAGCGGGCGCACCTGCTCACCGGGCGGCACAAGGCGCTGACGATGGTGGAGGGCGTCCAGCACGGCGACGTCGACGGTGTCGCGTTCGTCGGCTACCACGCGGGCGCCGGCGCGGAGGGCGTCCTCGCCCACACGTACCTCGCCAACTCCGTGACCGGGGTGTGGCTCAACGGCGTACGGGCGAGCGAGGGGCTGCTGAACGCGCACGTCGTCGCCGAGTACGGGGTGCCCGTGGTGCTGGTCACGGGGGACGACGTGGCCTGCGAGGACGCGCTCGGGTACGCGCCCGAGGCGCTGAAGGTGGCGGTCAAGGACCACGTGTCCCGGTACGCGGCCGTGTGCCGCACCCCGGCCCGCACCGCCGCCGACATCCGCGCCGCGGCGGCGCGGGCCGCGGGCCTGGCGGTCCGTCGGGAACCGGTCCCGGCCGGGCCGTTCACCGTCGTGGTGGAGTTCGACGCCGAGCACCTGGCGATGGCCGCGACCGTCGTGCCGGGCGTGGCACGGACCGGGGAGCGCAGGGTCGCGTACACCAGCGGCACCATGTACGAGGGGATCCGCACGTTCAAGGCGGTCACGACGGTGGTGTCGGCCGCGGTGGAGGAGCAGTATGGCTGACGCGCAGGCGAGGGACGAGGTCGTGCGGTTCACCTCCGACCTCATCCGGATCGACACCACCAACCGGGGCGGCGGGGACTGCCGGGAGCGGCCGGCCGCCGAGTACGTGGCCGCGCTGCTGGCGGAGACGGGCCTGGAGCCGGTGCTGCTGGAGCGCACCCCTGGCCGCACCAACGTCGTGGCCCGGATCGAGGGCACCGATCCGTCCGCGGACGCGCTGCTGGTCCACGGTCACCTCGACGTCGTGCCCGCCGAGGCCGCCGACTGGAGCGTGCACCCCTTCTCCGGGGAGGTGCGCGACGGCGTCGTGTGGGGGCGCGGCGCGGTCGACATGAAGAACACGGACGCGATGGTCCTCGCCGTCGTCCGCGGCTGGGCCCGGCAGGGCGTGCGGCCCCGGCGGGACGTCGTCCTCGCCTTCACGGCCGACGAGGAGGCCAGCGCCGAGGACGGCTCCGGCTTCCTCGCCGACCGGCATCCGCACCTCTTCGAGGGCTGCACGGAGGCCATCGGGGAGTCCGGCGCCTACACATTCCACGACGGCGACGGACGCCGGATCTACCCCGTCGCGGCGGGGGAGCGCGGCACCGCCTGGATCAGGCTCACCGCGCGCGGGCGGGCCGGGCACGGCTCCAAGGTGAACAGGGAGAACGCGGTGACCCGCCTCGCCGCGGCCGTCACGCGGATCGGCGGACACGAGTGGCCGCTGCGGCTGACCCCGACCGTCCGGGCCGCGCTCACCGAACTCGCCGCGGTCTACGGCCTCGACGGCGGCCTCGACGACGTCGACGGCCTGCTGGAGAAGCTCGGCCCGGCGGCCGCCCTGGTCGAGGCGACCGTCCGCAACAGCGCCAACCCGACCATGCTGGACGCCGGTTACAAGGTCAACGTGATCCCGGGGGAGGCCGTCGCCCACATCGACGGACGGTACCTGCCGGGCGGCGAGGAGGAGTTCCGCGCCACCCTCGACGAACTCACCGGCCCCGACGTGGACTGGGAGTACGAACACCGCGAGGTCGCCCTCCAGGCGCCGGTGGACTCGCCGACGTTCGCGCACATGCGGGCGGCCGTGGCGGAGTTCGCGCCCGAGGGGCACGTGGTGCCGTACTGCATGTCCGGCGGCACGGACGCCAAGCAGTTCTCGCGGCTCGGCATCACCGGCTACGGCTTCTCGCCGCTGAGGCTGCCCGAGGGCCTCGACCACCAGGCCCTCTTCCACGGCGTCGACGAACGCGTCCCCGTCGACGCCCTCCACTTCGGTGTCCGTGTCCTCGACCGCTTCCTGCGGTCGGTCTGAGACGAGCGGGGAAGAACGTGCAGATCCTGCCGTACGGTTCCTGGCCGTCCCCCCTCGACGCGCGCCTCGCCGCCGCGCACGGCGGACGGCCCGAGCACGTCGGCTTCGTCGGCGACGAGGTGTGGTGGACCGCGCCCCGGCCCGCCGAGGACGGCCGGCGCGCCCTCGTGCGGCGCCGGACGGACGGCACCGAGGAACAGGTCCTGCCCGCGCCGTGGAACGTGCGCAGCCGGGTCCTCGAGTACGGCGGACAGCCGTGGGCGGGCGAACTGCTCGACGGCCGGCCCCTGGTGGTCTTCGTGCACCACGCCGACCAGCGGCTGTACGCGTACGAGCCCGGCGGCGAGCCCCGGCCGCTGACCCCCGTCTCCGCGGTGGGCGGCGGGCTGCGCTGGGCGGAGCCGCTGATCCGGCCGGCACGGGGCGAGGTGTGGTGCCTGCTGGAGGAGTTCACCGGCGACGGGCCCACCGAGGTGCGCCGGCTCCTGGCCGCCGTACCGCTGGACGGCTCGGCCGCGGACGACCGGCACGCGGTGCGTGAACTCACCGACGACCGGCGGCGGTTCGTCACCGGGGCGCGCCTGTCGCCGGACGGGCGGCGGGCCGCCTGGCTGGCCTGGGACCATCCGCGGATGCCGTGGGATGGCACGGAGGTCGTCGTCGCCGAGGTCGGCGCCGACGGGACGCTCGCCCGGGCGGACGTCGTGGCGGGCGGGCCGCAGGAGTCGGTCGCGCAGGTCGACTGGTCGGCGGACGGCCGTCTCCTGTACACGAGCGACCGTTCGGGCTGGTGGAACCTCTACCGCGACCACGCGCCCGTCTGCCCCCGCGAGGAGGAGTTCGCCGGACCGCTGTGGAAGCCGGGTCTGCGCTGGTTCGCCCCGCTGGACGGCGGGCTCGTCGCCGTCGTGCACGGCCGGGGCGCCGCCGCCCTCGGCGTCCTGGACCCGGAGACCGGCGAGGTCGTCGACGTGGCCGGACCGTGGACCGAGTTCACGCCGACGCTCGCCGTGCGCGGCGAGCGCGTCGTCGGCGTCGGGGCCAGCCCCCGCAGCGCCCACGAGGTGGTGGAACTGGACACCGCGACGGGCCGGGCGCGCGTCGTCGGCGCCGCGCACCGGGACGGCGTCGACCCCGCCTACTACCCGGAACCGCAGATCCGCACCTTCACCGGCCCCGACGGCCGGGACGTCCACGCCCACGTCTACCCGCCCCACCACCCCGGCTGCGCCGCCCCCGACGCGGAACTGCCGCCGTACGTCATCCACGCGCACGGCGGCCCCACCGACCGGGCGCCGCTCGTGCTGGACCTGGAGATCGCCTACCTCACCTCCCGGGGCATCGGGGTCGCCGAGGTCGACTACGGCGGGTCGACGGGGTACGGGCGCCGGTACCGGAACCGGCTGCGCGAGCAGTGGGGCGTGGTCGACGTGGAGGACTGCGCGGCCGTGGCCCTGGCGCTCGCCGACGAGGGCACCGCGGACCGGCGGCGCCTGGCGGTCCGCGGCGGCAGCGCGGGGGGCTGGACCGCCGCCGTCTCGCTCACCTCCACCGACGTCTACGCCTGCGGCACCATCGCCTATCCCGTCCTCGACCTCGCGGCCTGGGCGACGGGCGGCACCCACGACTTCGAGTCCCGCTACCTCGACACCCTCGTCGGACCGCTCGCCGAGGTGCCCGCCCGGTACGCCGAACGCTCGCCCGTCGAGCACGCCGACCGGATCACCGTGCCGTTCCTGCTGCTCCAGGGCCTGGACGACGTGATCTGCCCGCCCGCCCAGGCCGAACGCCTGCTGGCCCGCCTGGCCGGCCGCCGGGTGCCGCACGCCTACCTCGCCTTCGCGGGGGAGGGGCACGGGTTCCGGCGGGAGGGGACGCTGGTGCGCGCCCTGGAGGCCGAGCTCTCCCTGTACGCTCAGGTCTTCGGGCTGCGCCCGCCCGGCATCCCGACCCTGGAGCTCGTGACGTGAAGGACCTCCGCCGGCCCGCCCGGCTCGCCCCCGGCGCCCGGGTCGCGGTCGTCGCACCCAGCGGGCCCGTCGCGGAGGAACGGCTCCAGGCCGGACTGGACGTCCTGCGCGGCTGGGACCTCGACCCGGTCGTCGCCCCCCACGTCCTGGACCGGCACGACACCCTCGGCCACCTCGCCGGCGCCGACGCCGACCGGGCCGCCGACCTGCAGCGCGCCTGGTGCGATCCGTCCGTCGACGCGGTGCTGTGCGCGCGCGGCGGCTACGGCGCCCAGCGCACGGTCGACCTGCTCGACTGGGACGCGATGCGGGCCGCCGGCCCCAAGGTGTTCGTCGGCTTCAGCGACGCGACGACGCTGCACGAGGCGTTCGCCGTCCGCCTCGGCCTGGTCACCCTGTACGGGCCCGTCGTCGCCGGCGTCGACTTCCTCAAGAACGCCCGCGCCCAGGAGCACCTGAAGGCAACCCTGTTCGCCCCGGAGACCGTCCGCACCCTCACCTCCGCCGGCACCGCCCTCGCCCCCGGCCGGGCGCGGGGCGTCACCCTCGGCGGCTGCCTCGCCCTGCTCGCCACCGGCCACGGCACCCCGCACACCCGTCCCGGCGCCCGCGGCGGACTGCTCCTGCTGGAGGACGTGGGGGAGCGGCCGTACCGCGTCGACCGCGCGCTCACCCAGCTGCTGCGCACCGGCTGGCTCGACGGCGTCGCCGGGGTCGCGCTCGGCTCCTGGGCGAGCTGCGGACCCTACGAGGAGCTGCGCCCGGTGTTCGCCGACCGGCTCGGCGGCCTCGGGGTGCCCGTCGTCGAGGAGCTCGGCTTCGGGCACTGCGACGGGGCGCTGACCGTGCCCTTCGGGGTGAGCGCCGAGCTCGACGCCGACGCCGGCACGCTGACCCTCGACGCGCCCGCCCTGAGCTGACCGCGGCGCGGCGGGGCCGTGCGCCGGGCCGGCCCCGTCGTGCGGCCGGGCGGATCGCGGCCCACCCTGGTGCCATGGGTACGAAGACCTCCGAGAGGGGCACGAAGGCCGGCCGCCGGGGCCCGGAGCTGACGCCCGGCCGGATCGCCGTGCTGGTGCTGGCCGCCCTCGCCCTGATCTTCATCTTCGAGAACCGGGGCCCGACCGAGATCAGACTGCTGGTCCCGGTGGTGACGCTGCCGCTGTGGGTGGCGCTGCTCGCCACGGCCCTCATCGGCGCCGTGTGCGGCGCCTACGCCGGGTGCGTGCGGAGACGGCGCCGCTGAGCGGGCCGTACGCTGGGCCGATGCCGCACACCGCATCCCGCTTCCTCGCCGAGGGCCCCCGCGTGGGCATACGCCACTTCACCCACGCGGACGCCGCCGAGTTCACCGCCCGGGTCCGCGAGAGCAAGGACCTGCACCACCCGTGGCTGTTCCCGCCGGCCACGACCCAGGCGTACACCGCGTACGCGGGCCGGCTCATCGAGGACCCCACGAAGGCCGGTTTCCTCGTGTGCACCCTCGACGACGGGGCCGTCGCCGGATTCATCAACATCAACAACATCGTCGAGGGCGGCTTCCAGTGCGGTGCGCTGGGCTACGGCGCCTTCGCGCACGCGGCCGGCCGGGGGCTGATGCGCGAGGGCCTCGACCTGGTGATCCGGCACGCGTTCGGGCCGATGCGGCTGCACCGGCTGGAGATCAACGTCCAGCCCGGCAACGCCGCCTCGATCGCCCTCGCCCGCTCCTGCGGGTTCCGCCTGGAGGGCTTCTCCCCGAAGATGATCTACATCGACGGGGACTGGCGGGACCACGAACGGTGGGCGCTCACCGTCGAGATGCGCTCCGCGCGCCCTTCCGGTTGATCTTCATCGTGTCGAGGTCGGTGACCGTCGACCGCAGCCCCGTGAAGCCGTAGCCCAGCTCCCGCAGCCGCGTTCCGGCGAGGTCCTCGGCGAGCGCGCCGGCCATCTCCTCGCCGTCCGCCGCGTCCGACACCACCACGTAGCGCATCGAGAAGTGCTTCAGCGGCGACGGTTCGTACGTCAGCGTGCCCTCCTCGGTGAACCGCATGCTGCCCAGTCCGTGGCCGGCGGCCCGGTCGAGCAGCCGGGCACGGGCCTCGTCGGTGAGACCCTCCCAGGTGCCCCGGACGATGACCCGGTAGGTGTGCTGTTCGCTCACGCTCACTCCTCGGCGCAACTCGGTGGATGCCCGACTGTACGTCCGCGAGGATGCCGCGCATGCGGAATTTCGTCGTGCTCGACGCCCCCTCCCACCCGGGTCTGCGCCCGCCCGCCCCCGGCACCGTGCCCGGCTGCCACAAACCGGCCGGCGCCCTGCGCGAGCAGCGGATCCCGCGGGGGCACCTCCCCCGCCTTCAAGGCAGTGGGGGAGGACCGGCGCGGCCGAGGGCGGGGTCGTCGTGCCGCCGCGCTACGACCGGGGCGACTGGCGGGAGGGCGACGGCGTCTTCCACGCGGCCGCCCTCGCCGGCTGCACCCGCAGGCTCGCCGACCGCGTCGAACGGCACGTCCGGGCCGGAGACTTCCCCGTCGTCCCCGGCGGCGACTGCTCGATCGGGCTCGGCTCCTCCCTCGCGCCGCGCCGCGTCGGCCGGTACGGACTGGTCGCCGTGGACGCCTCGCCGGACTTCCGGCACCCGGGCAACTCCGACCGGATCGGCGCGGCGGGCGGCGAGGAGATCGCGCTCGCCACCGGGCGCGGGCAGGAGGACCTCACCGACCTGGAGGGGCTGCGCCCCTACCCGCGCGACGAGGACGTGCGGTTCTTCGGCATCCGGGACTGCTTCACGCAGGACCGCGCCGAACCCGCCGCCCTGAAGACGCCGGTCGTGACGGTCGGCGAGCCGCGCGCGTGGGGACCGGGGGCACGCGCCGAGGCCACCGCCCAGGCCTTCGCGATCCCCGGACTGGACGGCTTCCGGGTCCACCTGGACGCCGACGTGCTCGACCCCACCGTGATGCCCGCCGTCGACAGCCCCGACCCCGACGGCCTGTTCCCCGACGAACTCGTCGCGCTGCTGCGCCCGTTGCTCGCCTCCCCGCACTGCGCCGGCCTCAACGTCATCCTCTACGACCCCGGCCTCGACCCGGACGGCACCGCGGGCGCCCTCCCCGCCGACGTCGTCGTCCGCGCCCGCGGCCGCTCCTGACCGGCGTCCGCGTCAGGGCGTGCGGCGGTCGACGTACTCGTACACCGAACCGTCCGGGTGCCGGGCGATCAGGTTGCGGCCCACCGGCGTCGGCACCGGGCCCGCGATCACGTCGGCGCCCAGCCCGGTGAGCGTCTTGTGCGCCTCGTCGACGTCCGTGACGGCGATGGTCGCCGCGACCTTGCGCAGCACCTCCAGCTCGCTCTCGGGCCCGCTCATCAGCAGGAAGCAGCCGACCGCCGCCACCTGCACGCCCCCACGGCCGAACCGCTGCGCGGGAGCGCCCGCGAGCCGTTCGTAGAAGGGCACGGCGGCTTCCAGATCGTCGACGCAGACCCGCAGCGTTGCTCCCAGAATGTCCATGCGGGACAGCCTAGTTGGGGCGGCCGCGACGACAGGATCCCCTCCCCGGGCCCGCTCGCCGGACCGGGCGGGCCCGGGCCCCGACGGCGTTACGCGCCCGTCACGCCGGGTACCCGGCCGCCATGGAACGCATGGATCACCTGGAGCACCTGGACAAGCACCTGGTCGACGAGCTGGCGCAGGTGGCACGCGAGACCATCCGCGAGGAACTGCGCGAGCAGACCCGCAAGCAGCGCCGTACGGCCATGCTGTACGCCGCGTCCGGCGCCGTCGCCCTGTACGCGGGCGCCGCCGTCGCGCTCGCCGTCGGGCTGGCGCTCGGCGAGGGACTGCCCGGCTGGGCCGCCGCGCTGATCACCGCGGCGGTCCTCGGCGTCCTCGCGTACGTGCTGCGCGGCGCCGCCCGGCCGCACCGGCACCCGGCCCACCCCGGGGCCGGCGCGTCCGCCCCGCACGACCGGGTCGTCGGCGGCACGCCGCCCGCCGGTCCGCCCGGGGGCCTCGGCCTGCCGTACCCGCCGATGCCGCACACCGCGCCGGGCGCCGGCATGCCGCGGCCCGGCGAGGCGCCGCGGGCCGGCGACATCGACCCCGAGTCGCCGCACCACCGGGCGTGATGCCGGGTGCGGACGCCCTGGGGGCCCGCGGCCTGCAAGGGCCGGGTCGTCGTGGTGACCGGAGCCAGCGGCGGCGTAGGCCGGGCCGCGGCCCGTGCCTTCGCCGCGCGCGGCGATCGGGTCGCCCTCCTGGCCCGGGGACGTGAGGGCCTCGCCGCGGCGGCCGACGACGTGCAGCGCGCCGGCGGCGAGGCCCTCGTCGTGAGCGTCGACATGGCCGACGCCAAGGCGGTCGACGACGCGGCGCAGAGGGTCGCCGACGTCTTCGGCCGCATCGACGTGTGGGTCAACAACGCCTTCACCGGCGTCTTCGGCCCGTTCACCGAGATCACTCCCGACGAGTTCCGCCGGGTGACCGAAGTGACGTACCTGGGCTATGTGTTCGGCACGCGGGCCGCCCTGCGGCACATGCTGCCGCGCGACCGCGGCACGGTCGTGCAGGTCGGTTCCGCGCTCGCCTACCGCGGGGTGCCCCTGCAGGCGGCGTACTGCGGGGCCAAGCACGCCATCCAGGGCTTCAACGAGTCGCTGCGGTGCGAGCTGCTGCACTCGGGCAGCCGGGTGCGGACGACGATGGTGCAGCTGCCCGCGGTCAACACCCCCCAGTTCGAGTGGGTCCTGAACCGGATGCCGGGGCGGCCCCGGCCGGTGGCGCCCGTGTACCAGCCGGAGGTGGCCGCGCGCACGATCGTGCACGCCGCCGGGCACGCGCGGCGGCGCGAGTACTGGGTGGGCGCCTCGACGGCGGCGACGCTGGCGGCCAACGCCGTGGCGCCCGGGCTCCTCGACCGGTACCTGGCCCGCACCGGGTTCGACTCGCAGCAGGAACCGCGGGACGGCGCGGCGGCCGGCAACGGACCCGGCAACCTGTGGAGCCCGGCCGACGGCCCGCACGGGCGGGACTTCGGGGCGCACGGACGGTTCGACGAGGAGTCCGTCGCCCGGGACCCGCAGGAGTGGGCCTCGCGCAACCGGAGCCGGGTGGGCGCCGGACTGCTGGCGGCGGGCGTCGGCGCGGCGGTGGCCGCGGGACTGCGCCGACGGGCCCACGGCTGACCGACGGGACGCCGCGGCCTCTGCCCGGCCGGGGAACCGAGTACTCGGTTCCCCGGCCGGGCAGAGGCCGTTTCCTGCCGGAGCGGACGTCCGGCCCGTATGGTCCGGCCGTCCGCCGCGGTCCGGCGACCGCGGCGGCGTCCCCGGCGTGCGCGCCGTCCGCGGCCGGGCCGCCGGCCGGGCCGTGGGCGCCGGCCCGGCCGCGCACGGCCCCGGGACCGCGCGGCCTCAGGGCAGGCGGGGCAGGACCTTGGTCCGGTAGAAGTCGAAGAAGCCCCGCTGGTCGGGGCCGATCTGGTTGACGTAGATCCGGTCGAAGCCCGCGTCGGCGAACGCGGTCAGCGCGGCGACGTGCTCGTCGACGTCGTCGCCGCACACCGTGTTCTCGCCCACCATCTCCTCGGTGATCAGCGGTTCGAGCTGCTCGAAGTGGCGCGGCGTGGGCAGGATCTGGCCCATCTCGCCGGGCAGCAGCTGGTTCGACCACAGCCGGCGGACCGTGCGGACGGCCTCGGCGCGGTCCGGCCCGTAACAGACCTTCGTGCCGCCGCTGACCGGCTTCGTCCCGCCGCCGCCCTTGCGGAACTGCGCCACCATCGGCTCCTCGGGCATCATCGTGATGTAGCCGTCGCCGACGCGGGAGGCGAGCGCCGTCGCCTCGGGGCCGAAACCGGAGATGTCGATCGGGACGGGCTCGTCGGGGACGGTGTAGAGGCGGGCGTTCTCCACCGTGTAGTGGGTGCCGTGGTGGCTGACCTGCTCGCCGGTGAACAGCCGGCGCATGACGTGGATCGCCTCCTCCAGCATCTCCAGGCGGACGTGCGTGGGCGGCCAGGCGTCGCCGAGGATGTGTTCGTTGAGGGCCTCGCCCGAGCCGACGCCCAGACGGAAGCGGCCGTTCGTCATCACCGCGCTCGTCGCCGCGGCCTGGGCCACCACCGCCGGGTGCATCCGCACCGTCGGGCAGGTCACCGCCGTCTCGATCGGGAGCGACACGGCCTCCGACAGCGCGCCGATCACCGACCAGACGAACGGGCTCTGACCCTGCGCGTCGTTCCACGGGTGGTAGTGGTCGGAGATCCACAGCGCCCGGAAGCCGGCCTGCTCGGCCATCCGCGCCTGTTCGATCAGGTCCGCCGGGCTGAACTCCTCGCAGGACAGGAAGTAGCCGTACTCGGGCATGGGAGGTACCTCCGCCGGTGTGCCGCGGGTGGGACGGGTCGCCGCCCGGGTACCCGGGGCCGAGGGAGCACAACCGGGGCCGGACGGCCCCGCCCGCGGCCCCGCGGACGTTTGACGGCCCTGGCCAGGGGGACGCGGAAACCCTCGTACGCGGAAAACTCCCGTACGACGCACGCCCCCACCGCCACGAGAGCGGGGGGACACCCGATCCGGAGGCGAACCGTGAGTCGACCTCGCATCGTGATCGTCGGAGCCGGTTTCGCCGGGTACCGGACGGCCCGCACCCTCGCGCGGGCGGCCCGGGGCCGGGCCGACATCACCCTGCTGAACCCGACCGACTACTTCCTCTACCTGCCCCTGCTGCCGCAGGTGGCCGCCGGCATCCTCGAACCCCGCCGGGTCACCGTCTCCCTGTCCGGCACCCTGCCGGACGTACGCCTGGTGCTCGGCGAGGCCGGCCGCATCGACCTCGACGGGCGCACCGTCCACTACACCGACCCCGAGGGCGGATCCGGCACCCTGGCCTACGACCGGCTGGTGCTGGCCGCGGGCAGCGTCAACAAGCTGCTGCCGATCCCCGGCGTCGCCGAGCACGCGCACGGCTTCCGCGGCCTGCCCGAGGCGCTCTACCTGCGCGACCACGTCACCCGCCAGATCGAGCTCGCCGCCACCGCGGACGACCCCGGCGAGTGCGCCGCGCGCTGCACCTTCGTGGTGGTCGGTGCCGGCTACACCGGCACCGAGGTCGCCGCGCAGGGGCAGCTGCTGACCGACGCGCTGGTGCGCTCCCACCCCCTGCGCCAGGGCATACGGCCGCGCTGGCTGCTCCTCGACGTCGCCGGCCGCGTCCTGCCCGAACTGGACCAGCGGCTCTCGGACACCGCCGACCGGGTGCTGCGCGCGCGGGGCGTCGAGGTGCGCATGGGGACCTCCGTGAAGGAGGCCACCCGCGACGGGGTCCTGCTGACCGACGGCGAGTCCGTCGACACCCGCACCCTGGTGTGGTGCGTGGGCGTGCGGCCCGATCCGCTCGTCGAGTCCCTCGGACTGCCCCTCGAACGCGGCCGGCTCCTCGTCGAGCCCACGCTCCAGGTCCCCGGCCGGCCCGAGGTGTTCGCGTGCGGCGACGCGGCCGCCGTGCCCGACCTGGACCGGCCCGGGCAGTACACGCCGATGACCGCGCAGCACGCCTGGCGGCAGGGCAAGGTGGCGGCGCACAACGTCGCCGTCTCCCTCACCGGGGGCACACCGCGGCCCTACCGGCACAAGGACATGGGCTTCGTCGTCGACCTCGGCGGGGTCAAGGCCGCCGCCAACCCGCTCGGCATCCCCCTCTCCGGGCTGCCGGCCGGCCTGGTCACCCGCGGCTACCACCTCGCCGCCATGCCCGGCAACCGCGTCCGCGTCGCCGCCGACTGGCTGCTGGACGCCGTCCTGCCGCGCCAGGGCGTCCAGTTGGGGCTCGTGCGGTCCTGGTCGGTGCCGCTGGACACGGACGCGCCGGAGCTGGCGCGGGTGCCCGGCGGACGCGAGCGGGAGCAGGGGACGGCCGGGTCCGCCCCCGGGACGGCCGACGCGGGCGGCACCCCGGCCCCGGCCGGACAGCGGGCCGCCGGCGGGGGCGGTGGTGCGGACACTTCACGGACGATCACGTCGCCGACGCCCGCTCCGGTGAAGCGTGAGCCCGCCAGGCGCCGGGGGGAGCGGGGGTCCGCGGCCGACGGTCCCGCCGTCCCGGGCGCGACGGGCGGGGGTGGCGGCGAGGACTCTTCGCGGACGATCACGTCGCCGACGCCCGAGCCCGTGAAGCGGCAGCCCGCGCAACGGGAAGCCGCCGGGCACCGGGAGCAGCAGGGACCCGTGGCCGACGGTCCCGACCTCCCGGGCGCGACGGGCGGGGGCGGTGGTGCGGACACCTCGCGGACGATCACGTCGCCGACGCCCGCTCCGGTGAAGCGTGAGCCCGCCAGGCGCCGGGGGGAGCGGGGGTCCGTGGCCGACGGTCCCGCCGTCCCGGGTGCGACGGGCGGGGGCGGTGGTGCGGACTCCTCGCGGACGATCACGTCGCCGACGCCCGAGCCCGTGAAGCGGCAGCCCGCGCAGCGGGAAGCCGCGCATCGGGAGCCCGGCGGCGACCGGCCCGGCTCCGGACCGGTGAAGGACCGGCCGGACCGGCGGCCCGGTGCGCGGACCGCCGGGCACGAGCCCGCTCCCGGCCCCGTCAGGCGCTCCGACGCGCCCGACGCCCCCGACACCCCCGTGGAAGGAGACCAGTAACCCGATGGACACCGCCGAACTCACCGAACTCGGACAGCAGTTGCGCGTCGACAGCGTGCGCGCCTCCGCCGCCGCGGGCTCCGGGCACCCGACGTCCTCGATGTCCGCCGCCGACCTGATGGCCGTCCTCCTCGCCCACCACCTCCACTACGACTTCGACCGCCCCGCCCACCCGGGCAACGACCGCTTCGTCCTGTCCAAGGGCCACGCCTCCCCGCTGCTGTACGCGGCCTACAAGGCGGCCGGGGCCATCGACGACGACGAACTGCTCACCTTCCGCAAGCTCGGCAGCCGGCTCGAGGGGCACCCCACCCCGCAGCGGCTGCCCTGGGTCGAGACCGCCACCGGATCCCTCGGGCAGGGGCTGCCGGTGGGCGTCGGCATCGCGCTGGCCGTGAAGCGGCTGGACCGCTCCGAGGCGCGCGTGTGGGTGCTGTGCGGGGACAGCGAGCTCGCCGAGGGCTCGGTGTGGGAGGCCGCCGAACAGGCCGGCCACGAACACCTGGACAACCTCGTCGCGATCGTCGACGTCAACCGGCTCGGCCAGCGCGGTCCCACCCGGCACGGCCACGACCTCGACGCCTACGCCCGCCGGTTCCAGGCCTTCGGCTGGCACACCGTCGAGCTCGACGGCCACGACGTCGACGCGATCGACCGCGCCTACGGGGAGGCCCGCTCCACCCAGGGCCAGCCCACCGCGATCCTCGCCCGCACCCTCAAGGGCAAGGGCGTGGCGGCCGTCCAGGACCGCGAGGGACTGCACGGCAAGCCGCTGCCGGACGCCGACGAGGCCATCGCGGAACTCGGCGGCCCCCGCGACCTGCGGGTCGAGGTGCACGAGCCGCCCGCCACCCGGATGCTGCACTCCGTCCCCACCGGCCACCTGAACATGCCCCGCTGGGACGAGGGCGACGAGGTCGCCACGCGCGACGCGTTCGGCCAGGCCCTCGCCGCGCTCGGCACCGCCCGCGGTGACGTCGTCGCGCTGGACGGCGAGGTCGGCGACTCCACCCGCACCGAGGTCTTCGCCAAGGAACACCCCGAGCGGTTCTTCGAGTGCTACATCGCCGAGCAGCAGCTCGTCGCGGCCGCCGTGGGCCTCGCGACCCGCGGCTGGGTGCCGTACGCCTCCACCTTCGCGGCCTTCCTCACCCGCGCGTACGACTTCGTGCGGATGGCCTCGATCAGCGGCGCCGGGATCAACCTCGTCGGCTCGCACGCCGGCGTCGCCATCGGACAGGACGGGCCCTCGCAGATGGGCCTGGAGGACCTGGCGATGTTCCGCGCCGTGCACGGCTCGACCGTGCTGTACCCGTGCGACGCCCACCAGACCGCCCGTCTGGTCGCCGCGATGGCCGGACTGGACGGCATCCGGTACCTGCGCACCTCGCGCGGCGCCGCCCCGGTGATCTACGGCCCCGACGAGGAGTTCCCGGTGGGCGGCAGCAAGGTGCTGCGCTCCTCCGGCGACGACCGGCTCACGCTCGTCGCCGCCGGCGTCACCGTGCACGAGGCGCTGAAGGCCGCCGACGCCCTGGCCGGCGAGGGCATCCCGGTCCGGGTGATCGACCTGTACTCGGTCAAGCCCGTCGACCGGCCCACCCTGCGGCAGGCCGCCGAGGACACCGGCTGCCTGGTCACCGTGGAGGACCACCACGAGGAGGGCGGGCTCGGCGACGCCGTCCTGGAGGCCTTCGCCGACGGGCGGCCCGTGCCCCGCCTGGTGCGCCTGGCCGTGCGGACGATGCCGGGCTCGGCGAGCCCGGCGGAGCAGCTGCACGCGGCCGGGATCGACGCCGAGTCCATCGCCGCCTCCGCCCGGCTGCTGGTGGAGACGGCGGTCGTGCCGTGAGCGGCGACGTCCGCAGGGTGCGCGCCGGACGCCGCGGCGTCGAGGTCCACCGGCCGGACAAGGTGCTCTTCCCCGGCGGCGAGGACGGCAAGGAGTACACGAAGGGCGACCTCGTCGCGTACTACCGCTCGGTGTCCGCGTTCATGCTGCCGCACCTGCGGGGCCGCCCCCTGATGCTGGAGCGGCACCCCGACGGCCTCGCCGGGCCCCGCTTCATGCAGAAGAACACCCCCGACCACTACCCGGAGTGGATCACGCGGGCGGAGGTGGCGAAGGAGGACGGCACCGTGTGCCACACGGTGTGCGACGACGTCGCCGGCCTCGTCTTCCTCGCCGACCAGGCCTGCCTCACCTTCCACCGCTGGCTCTCGCGGACCGGCCACGTCGACCGCCCGGACGTGATGGTCCTCGACCTCGACCCGGCCGGCGACGACTTCGGCGCCGTCCGCGAGGCCGCCCGGTGGGTGGGCGAACTGCTGGACGAGGTCCGGCTGCCGTCGGCGCCGATGACGACCGGCTCGCGCGGGCTGCACGTCGTCGTCCCCCTGGACGGGCGGCACGCCTTCGACGAGGTGCGCGCCTTCGCCCGGGACGCCGCGGAACTGCTCGCCGCCCGGCACCCCGACCGGCTCACCACGGCCGCCCGCAAGAAGGACCGCGGCGACCGCCTCTACCTCGACGTGCAGCGCAACGCCTACGCCCAGACCGCCGTCGCCCCCTACACGGTGCGCGCCCTGCCCGGCGCGCCCGTCGCCACGCCCATCGCCTGGGAGCAGCTCGACGACCCGGACCTCGGCCCCCGCCGCTGGACCGTCGCCGACGTCCTCGAACAGGCCCGCACCGACCCGTGGTCCGGGGTGACGGGCCGCGGCCGCGCCCTCGGGCCCGCCCGGCGCCGCCTCGACGCCCTGCGCGGCTGAACCACCGGCCGAACCGTGTGACCGAACCGCACGGCCGAACCGTGTGGCCGATACACGCACCGCCGGTACGCAGCCCGTCCGTCCGGCGGCCCGGACCCGCGCGCTCGTGAAGGTTTGGCCAAGGACCTTCCGGCCACACGGAAGAAGAGGTGGCCATGGCGAACACAAACGACACATCGCATTCGCGGACTTCACAGAACTCGAACGGCAAGGACGACGACGTGGCTGACGACCGGCCGACCCCCATGGAGGTGCTGCGCGAGGCGCGCAGCCAGCTGGCGGAGCTGACCGGCATGACCGCCGAGAGCGTCTCGTCCTTCGAGCAGACGGAGGACGGCTGGTCGCTGGAGGTGGAGGTCCTCGAGCTCGCCCGGGTGCCCGACACGATGAGCCTGATGGCGAGCTACCTGGTCGAACTCGACCCGCAGGGGCAGCTCACCGGCTACCGGCGTGTGCGCCGCTACGAACGCGGGAGGGCCGACGCGCACCGGTCCGGCGGTCGCTAGACCGCGCTCCCGCACCCATCCGAACACCATCGACGAAAGTGAGGAGGCGCGGTCGGCATGACCGTTGTCCCGGCACAACAGACCGGAGGCGGAGGCGGCAGCAGCGGCCTCTACGACGTGCTGGAGCTCGTCCTGGACAGGGGGCTCGTGATCGACGCGTTCGTGAGGGTCTCCCTCGTCGGCATCGAGATCCTGAAGATCGACGTCCGGGTGGTCGTCGCCAGCGTCGACACCTACCTGCGCTTCGCCGAGGCGTGCAACCGCCTCGACCTGGAGGCGGGCCCGCGCAAGAGCCCGGGGCTGCCCGACATGGTCGGCGAGATCACCGAGTCCGGTGCGCGCGGCAAGTCCAAGGGCGCCCTCTCCGGCGCCGCGGAGACCATCTCCGGCGCCTTCAAGCAGGCCCGTGAGGAGAGCGAGACCGAGCGGCCGCGCGCCCGCAAGTCCACGTCCGCCCGCAGGAAGGAGGAGCAGGAGTGAGCACGTACGTCTACGGCATCACCGAGCGCTCGCACGCCGCCCTCCCCGAGGGCCTGGCCGGTGTCGGCGAGCCGCCGCTGCCGGTGCGCGTGCTGACGGAGGGCGACCTGGCGGCGATCGTCAGCGACGCGCCGGAGAACCTGCGGCCCAAGCGCAAGGACCTGCTGGCCCACCAGAACGTCCTGGCCGAGGCCGGTGCCGAGGGCTGTGTGCTGCCCATGCGGTTCGGCAGCGTCGCCCCCGACGACAAGGCCGTCACCGGGGTGCTCGCCGAGCGCGCCGACCACTACGCGGAGCGCCTGCGGGCCCTCGACGGCAAGGTCGAGTACAACGTCAAGGCCACCCACGTCGAGGAGGCCGTGCTCCACCACGTGATGGCGCAGAGCCCCGAGCTGCGGGCCCTGGCCGAGTCCAACCGGCAGGCCGGCGGCGGCACGTACGAGCAGCGTCTGCAGCTCGGCGAGATGGTGGCCGCGGCGGTCCAGGCCCGCGAGGCCCAGGACGCGGCCGAGGTGCGGCAGACCCTGGAGCCCCTGGCGGCCTCCGTCAGCGTGGGCCCGGAGTCCACGGGCTGGCTGGCCAACGTGTCGTTCCTGGTGGAGCGGGACTCGGCCGCGGCGTTCGCCGAAGCGGTGGACGGCCTGCGCAGGGAGCACCCGCACCTCGACGTGCGCCTCAACGGGCCGCTGCCGCCCTACAGCTTCGTCGAGCCCGGCCCCGCACAGCCCGCGGGCGCCATGGCCGAGTAGCGGGGGCACGGAGGAAGGAGCAGGGAGATGGGCCTGATCTCGGAGGTGCTGCTGCTGCCGTTCGCCCCGGTGCGCGGCAGTGGCTGGGTGATCGGACAGGTGCTCCGCGAGGCGGAGCGGATCTACTACGACCCCTCCACGATCCGGGCCGAACTCTCCCGGCTCGAGGAACAGCTGGAGGCCGGGGAGATCACGGAGGAGGAGTTCGACCGCAGGGAGGACGAACTCCTCGACCGGATGGAGACCGCCACGCGCCGGAGCGCGGGAACGGACGACGGGACGGCACGATGAACCGAACGGGTATGGGCCTCGCGATAGGGGCCGGGTACGTCCTCGGACGTACGAAGAAGCTGAAAATGGCGCTGGCGGTCGGCTCCCTGGTGGCCGGCAAGAAGCTGAACCTCACCCCGAGGGCGCTGGCCGACCTGCTCTCCCAGCAGCTGCGGGACAATCCGCAGTTCAAGGAGATCGGCGACCAGCTCCGCCAGGACCTGCGCGGGGTCGGCAAGGCGGCCTCCGGGGGTCTGGCCGAGCGGCAGATCAACGCGCTCGCCGACCGGCTGCACAGCCGCACCTCCCAGGTCCGCGACCAGCTCGCGGGCGTCGCCCCCGACGTCCCCGGCGCCACGTCGCGCGAGGACGAGGAGGAGGCCGACGAGGAGCACGAGGAGCCGGAGCTCGCGCGGGACGAGGACGAGACCGCCGACGAGGGCGGCGAGGAGGCCGCCCGCGAGGACGGCGAGGACGAGGAGCCGGCGCCTCGCAAGCCGGCGGCGAAGAAGGCGCCCGAGAAGAAGGCGCCGGCGAAGAAGGCCGCCAAGAAGGCGCCCGCGCGCGCGGGGGCCGCCGCGAAGAGGGGCGGCACCGCGGTCAGGAAGACGGTGACGAAGACGGCTTCCCGGAGCCGGGGACCGAAGCGGGGCGATGAGTGATGACCGAGACACTCGGATCCGCGAAGTCCGCGGCGGGCAAGGCGACCGGCGGCAACCCGCTCGCCGGCCTGGCGCAGAGCGAGGCCGCCGACCGGCTGAAGGCGGAGGTGCAGGAGTACCTCGCCGCCCAGGCCCAGCGGATGCTGGTCGGCGTCGGCCGCAAGCTGGGCGAGACCACCGGCAAACTGAACGACATCGCCGACGGCAAGAGCCCCGGCTTCGCCAAGCTGGCCCTGGACGGCGGCCGCAAGCTCGCCGAGGGCAAGGGCCCGCTGCGCACCGCGCTGGAACTCGGCGCCTCCCGCGCCAAGGACAGCGTGACCGGCGCCCTGAAGAACCTCGGCGGCGGCAAGGCCGGCAAGCGCAAGCGCGGCGCGGGCCACAAGCCGACCGTCATCATGGAGTCGGTCGACGTCGGGGTGCCGCTGCGCACCGCCTACGACCAGTGGACCCAGTACCAGGACTTCAGCACCTTCGCCAAGGGCGTCAAGAGCGCGAGCCGCTCCGACGACACCGTCAGCGACTGGCAGGCGAAGATCTGGTGGTCCAACCGCAGCTGGAAGGCGAAGACCACCGAACAGGTGCCGGACGACCGGATCGCCTGGACGTCGGAGGGCGCCAAGGGGACCACGAAGGGCGTCGTCTCCTTCCACCGGCTCGCCGACAACCTCACCCGCGTCCTGCTCGTCATCGAGTACTACCCCTCCGGCCTCTTCGAGAAGACCGGCAACATCTGGCGCGCCCAGGGCCGCCGCGCCCGGCTCGACCTGAAGAACTTCGCCCGCTTCATCAGCCTGAAGGGAGAGGCGCAGGACTCCTGGCGCGGCGAGATCCGCGACGGCGAGGTCGTCCGCTCCCACGAGGACGCGCTCGCGCAGGAGGAAGAGGAGCAGGAGCAGGAGGAGGGCCGCGCCGAGGACGAGGACGAGGAGCCCGAGGGCCGCGCCGAGGACGAGGACGAGGAACCCGAGGGCCGCGCCGAGGACGAGGACGAGGAACCCGAGGGCCGCGCCGAGGACGAGGAGTACGACGAGGAGGAGCCCGAGGCGGAATACGCCGACGAGGAGGAGCCCGAGGCGGAGTACGACGAGGAGCGGCCCGAGGCGGAGGAAGAAGAGGAAGAAGAGGACGAGGAAGACCAGGAAGGCGAGGAGGACGAGGCGGACGACGGTTACGACGAGGAGTACGACGAGGACGAGCGGACGCAGGGCGGCGACAGGGGCCGGCGATGAGCTTTCCGAGCCGGATGCCGGAGCCGTACGGCCAGGGAAGCGGCGCCAATCTCGCCGACATCCTGGAACGGGTCCTCGACAAGGGGATCGTCATCGCCGGCGACATCCGGATCAACCTGCTCGACATCGAACTGCTCACGATCAAGCTCCGCCTCATCGTCGCCTCGGTCGACAAGGCCAAGGAGATGGGCATCGACTGGTGGGAGGACGACCCGGAGCTGTCCACCCGCGCCCGCCGGGACGAACTCGCCCGTGAGAACGCCGAGTTGCGCGAACGGCTGGCGCGGCTGGAGGAGCTGGAACCGGGCCGCTCCCGAGCGCGAGAGGAATCTCCATGACCGGACTGCGGTACGTGTACGCCGTCTGCCGCCCCTTCGAGAAGCCCCTCCAGGCCGAGCTGACGGGCGTGGGGGGCGCCCCCGCGAAGCAACTGCTGCACAACGACCTGATCGCCGTCGTCAGCGACGTGCCGCCGCAGGACTTCGCGGAGGAGGCGCTGCGGGCCCGCCTGGAGGACCTGGACTGGCTCAGCGCGACCGCCCGGGGGCACCAGCAGGTGATCGACGCCCTCACGGCGGTCACCACCCCGCTTCCCCTCAGGCTCGCGACCGTCTTCCGGGACGACAGCGGCGTCCGCATGATGATCGAGGAACGCGGGGAGGACTTCCGGCGCACCCTGGACCGGCTCGAGGGCCGCGTGGAGTGGGGCGTGAAGATCTACGCCGAGGCCGAGGCGCGCGAGGAGACGCCCGCCGCGGCGCCGGCGAAGCCCGCCTCCGGCCGGGACTACCTGATGCAGCGCCGGATGCGCGCCAAGGCGCACGAGGACACCTGGCAGCGGGCCGAGCGCTTCGCCGGCCGGCTGCACTCGCTGCTCTCCGCGCACGCGGACGCCTCCCGCCTCCACCCGCCGCAGAACCCGGCCCTCTCCCGGGCCTCCGGACAGAACATGCTGAACGCCGCCTATCTGGTGCCGCGCGCCGCGTCCGAGGAATTCGTGGAGATCGTGGACCGCACGAAGGGCGAGGAGCCCGGAATGCGCGTCGAACTCACCGGCCCGTGGGCGGCCTACTCCTTCGTGGACCTCGACTTCACGGAGACCGCCGGACAGGACACGGAGACGTCCGGAGAACGCGCGGAGCCCGGAGCGCGCGCGGAGACATCCGGGAAGGAGGGGTCATGACCGTCATCGAGCGCCGTGAGATCGCCCTCGTCGACCTGCTCGACCGGCTGCTGGCCGGCGGCGTCGTCATCACGGGTGACATCACGCTGCGCATCGCGGACGTCGACCTCGTCCGCATCGACCTGAACGCCCTGATCAGTTCCGTGAACAAGAACGTCCCGGCGCCCTGGGGGGAGTGGGCGTGAGCACGCCGAGCACACCACGCAAACGGCTCGACCTCGAGCCCGACACCGTCGAGCGCGACCTGATCAAACTCGTCCTCACGGTGGTGGAGCTGCTGCGCCAGCTGATGGAGCGGCAGGCGCTGCGCCGCTTCGACGAGGGCGACCTGACCGAGGAGCAGGAGGAGCGCATCGGGCTCACCCTGATGCTGCTCGACGACCGCATGACCGAGCTGCGCGAGCGCTACGGGCTGCGGCCGGAGGACCTCAACCTGGACCTCGGGCCGCTCGGACCGCTGCTCCCGCGGCAGTGACGCGCGCCCCCGGGGAGCCGGGGGCGCGTCGCGTCCGTGCCGTGGACCGGGATCAGGCGTCCTTCCGGCACAGGACCTCTCCGTGCAGGACGGCGAACCACCCGTCCGGCCGCTCTCCCCACTCCCGCCAGGCCTCCGACACGGCCCGCAGTTCCTCCTCGGTGGCGTGCCCGCCCGAAACGGCGAGCTCGGCGTACGCGGAGGCCACGGTCCGGTCGGCCCACAGGCCGCTCCACCAGGCGCGCTCCTCGGGCGTGCTGAAGGTCCAGGTGCCCGAGCCGGCCGTGATGTCGGTGAAGCCGGCCGCCGATGCCCAGGACCTCAGCCGGCGCCCGGCGTCCGGCTCGCCGCCGTTGGCGCGGGCCACCCGCCGGTACAGGTCCAGCCAGTCGTCCAGGCCGGGCGAGGCGGGGTACCAGGTCATGGCCGCGTAGTCGGAGTCCCGTACGGCGACGAACCCGCCGGGCCGGGTGACCCGGCGCATCTCGCGCAGCGCCTGCACCGGGTCGCCGACGTGCTGGAGGACCTGGTGGGCGTGGACCACGCAGAACGTGTCGTCGGGGAAGTCCAGGGCGTGGACGTCGGCGACCGCGAAGTCGACGTTGGTCAGACCGCGTCCGGCGGCGGTGGCCCGCGCCCGGTCCAGGACGCCCGGCGCCCGGTCGACGGCGGTGACGTGCCCGTCGGGGACCAGGGCCGCCAGGTCGGCGGTGATGGTGCCGGGCCCGCAGCCGACGTCCAGGATCCTCATGTGGGGCTTGAGCGAACCGAGCAGGTAGGCCGCGGAGTTGGCGGCCGTCCGCCAGGTGTGCGAGCGCAGCACGGACTCGTGGTGTCCGTGGGTGTAGACGGCGGTCTCCCGTGCTGTCGGCATGGCTGTGCCCCTTCTCTACGGACCGGCTCCCGGGCCTGCGGGAGGCCCGGACGATGCATCTCACCGTACGCGCGCAACCGAATGCTGAGACCATTCGTTTCGTCATGTGGACTGACGTCCCGTCAGTCCACCGGTGCGCGCCGGTCCGTGGCCAGCCCTCCGGGCGGCTCCGGCGTCACCTCGGCGCACCCCCCGGCGACTTCGCCGTCGACGGCGCGGAACGCGCCCGGGGCGGCGCGGAGCCGGGCCGGCCGGAGCGCGGGCCGGCGCCGGGCCCCGTACGGCGGACGCGGCATCCGCGCCCGGGCCGGCGCCCGCGGTGGCGTCGCGGGGGAGAGGGACCCCGTGCGGGCGCGGGGCGGCGCCGACGCCAGGGCCGGCCGACGCCGCCGCGCCCCGGGCCGGTGGCTCCGGGGTGCGGCCCCGGCCCGCGCGGACCGCCCGCCCGGCAGGGCGGGCCCGGCACCGGGCCGACCGGGCGGCGACGGTCCGCGGCGGCGACGGTCCGCGGCGGCGACGGTCCGCGGCGGCCCCGGACGGCCGGCGGGCGGGGGCGGGCGGCCCGGCCGGGCGGGGCGCGCCGGACCGGCTCCGGGACGGTCGGGCCGACGTCCGGCCGCAGGCGGCGCGGGTACCCTGAGGTGGCCGTCCCCCGCGCGGGGACGGAGCACCGACACCGGAGGGTGAGACCGCATGCGACTGATCCTCGTCCGCCACGGCGAGACGCCCACCAACGTGGACTACCTGCTGGACACCGCCGCCCCCGGACCGGGACTGACCGAGCTCGGCGAACGGCAGGCCGCCGCGCTCCCCGGGGTCCTCGCCGGCGAGGACGTCGAGGCCGTCTACGCCTCCACCCTCGTCCGCACGCAGCGCACGGCCGCCCCGCTGGCCGCCGCCCGCGGCCTGGACGTCCGGGTCCGCGACGGCATCCGGGAGGTCTTTGCCGGCGACCTGGAGATGCTGTCCGGCCACTCCGAGCAGGGCGAGCTCTACCTGCGCACCGTCTTCGCCTGGGCGGCCGGGGACACCGACCTGCGCATGCCGGGCGGCGAGAGCGGCGCCGAGTTCCTCGCGCGGTACGACGCCGTCGTCGCCGAGGCCGCCGGCAGCGGCGCCTCCACCGCCGTCCTGGTCAGCCACGGCGCCGCCATCCGCGGCTGGTCGGCCGCCCGCGCCCACAACGTCGACATCCCCTTCGCCGCCGCCCACCGCCTCGCCAACACCGGCGCCGTCGTCCTGGAGGGCTCCCCGTCCGACGGCTGGAAGGCCCTGTCCTGGGCGGGCGCGACCGTCGCCCCCGCGGGCGAGGCCGGACCGACCGGGGAACCGGTGGGCGGCGCGGGCTGAGCGACGGCCCTCCCGGACCGCTCCGGGAACGGCCCGCGGGATAACGGTTTGCCGCCGCCCGCGGGCGGCCCGCAGAATGCCTCCCCATGGGACACCTGGAAGCCGCGCACCTCGAGTACTACCTCCCCGACGGGAGGGCGTTGCTCGGCGACGTGTCGTTCCGGGTGGGCGAAGGGGCCGTCGTGGCCCTCGTCGGACCCAACGGCGCCGGCAAGACCACCCTGCTGCGGCTGATCTCCGGCGAGCTGAAGCCGCACGGCGGCACCGTCACCGTCAGCGGCGGGCTCGGCGTGATGCGCCAGTTCGTGGGCTCCGTACGGGACGAGACGACCGTGCGCGACCTGCTCGTCTCCGTCTCCGCGCCCCGGATCCGGGAGGCCGCGAAGGCCGTCGACGAGGCCGAGCACGCGATCATGACCGTCGACGACGAGGCCGCGCAGCTGCGGTACGCGCAGGCCCTCGCCGACTGGGCCGAGGCGCGCGGCTACGAGGCCGAGACGCTGTGGGACATGTGCACGACGGCCGCGCTCGGCGTGCCGTACGACAAGGCGCAGTTCCGGCTGGTGCGCACCCTCTCCGGGGGCGAGCAGAAGCGCCTGGTGCTGGAGGCCCTGCTGCGCGGCACCGACGAGGTGCTGCTGCTCGACGAGCCCGACAACTACCTCGACGTGCCCGGCAAGCGGTGGCTGGAGGAACGGCTGAAGGAGACCCGCAAGACGGTGCTCTTCGTCTCCCACGACCGCGAACTCCTCTCCCGCGCCGCCGAGAAGATCGTCTCCGTGGAGCCCTCGCCGGCCGGCGCCGACGCCTGGGTGCACGGCGGTGGCTTCGCCACCTACCACGAGGCCCGCCGCGAGCGCTTCGCCCGCTTCGAGGAGCTGCGCCGCCGCTGGGACGAGAAGCACGCCCAGCTGAAGAAGCTGGTGCTGAACCTGCGCCAGGCCGCCTCCGTCAGCCACGAGATGGCCTCCCGGTACCACGCCGCGCAGACCCGGCTGCGCAAGTTCGAGGAGGCCGGCCCGCCGCCCGAGCCGCCCCGCGAGCAGGACATCACGATGCGCCTGAAGGGCGGCCGCACCGGCGTGCGGGCCGTCACCTGCGCGGCCCTGGAGCTGACCGGCCTGATGAAGCCCTTCGACCTGGAGGTCTTCTACGGCGAACGCGTCGCCGTCCTCGGCTCCAACGGCTCCGGCAAGTCGCACTTCCTGCGGCTGCTGGCCGGCGAGGCCGTGCCGCACACGGGGGAGTGGAAGCTCGGCGCGCGGGTCGTCCCCGGGCACTTCGCCCAGACCCACGCGCACCCCGAGCTGCAGGGCCGCACGCTGCTGGACATCCTGTGGCGGGAGCACTCCCAGGACCGCGGCGCCGCCATGTCGAGGCTGCGCCGCTACGAGCTGACCCAACAGGCCGAACAGACCTTCGACCGGCTCTCCGGCGGCCAGCAGGCCCGCTTCCAGATCCTGCTCCTGGAACTGGAGGGCGCCACCGCCCTGCTGCTCGACGAGCCGACCGACAACCTCGACCTGGAGTCCGCCGAAGCCCTCCAGGAAGGCCTGGAGGCCTTCGAGGGCACCGTCCTCGCGGTCACCCACGACCGCTGGTTCGCCCGCTCCTTCGACCGCTACCTGGTCTTCGGCAGCGACGGCCGGGTCCGGGAGACCCCGGAGCCGGTGTGGGACGAGCGGCGCGTGGAGCGGGCCCGGTGACCGCGGCGGCGCGGGCCGCGACGGCGGGCGGCGGGGGCCCGGGGGTCACGCCCCCGCCGTAGCGACCGTCCGCGCCCCGTCCGGCGGGACCGGACGGGCGTCGGGGCGGACCGCTGTCGGGGCGGACAGCCGTCGGGGCGCCGCGGCCACCCGCCGGGAGAAACGTCACTTCCAGCGCAGCAGCGCGCCCAGGCCGCCCACCGGGGCGTCCTCCCCGGCGGCACCGCCGGCGGGCACCACGAGCACGGGCGCGTCCGTCTCGACCGCCGAACGGATCAGCGCGTCGTCCGCCCGGGCCGCCCACGAGTGCTGCTCGCCGAGGGTCCGCAGCTCCGTGCGGCGCACGGCCAGCTGGTCGGGACCCTCACCGATCCACACCTCGCGGTGCGCGTCCGGACCGTCGGCGCGGATCAGCAGCTCGTCGATCCGGTGCTCCCGGGCCGCCTCGACCAGCGCCGGCACACCCTCCACGGCCCCGGTGCGCCCCTCGGCGTCCGGCGCCCGGGCGGCCAGGAACCGTTCCAGCTCGGCCTCCGTGCGCCGGCGGGTGTGCTCGGCGCGGGCCGCCTCCACCTCGTCGTCCAGCAGCCGGCTGCCCGTGCCGTGCGAGGCCTCGACCACCCGGTCCTGGAGCCGCTGCGGCAGCCGCTCGTGCACGGACCGCCGCTCCCGGTCGTCGCCCACCAGGATCAGCAGGTCGGCCCGGGTCTCCTCCTGGCACACGGCGAGCGCGTCGGCGATCTCCGCCGCGTTGTGCTCCCAGGTGTTCTCCACCTTCAGCTGGAAGTGCCGCTCGGACCAGTCGGCGCTCGCCGTGCGGTGGACGGGGTGCTGCCGGCCGGTGACGGAGCCCGCGCCCTCCCGTCCCAGCCCGCTGCGCAGCTCGAAGTCCGCTCCCTTGCGGTCGATGTACGCCACCACGCACACCGGGTCCTGACCGGCCAGCTCCAGCAGCGGGGCGACCCGCGGCAGCGGCGCCCACTCCGCCGTGTCGCCCTGCGGGGGACGGGCCAGCGGCGGATCGAGGACGATCTCGCCGGCCCGGGCGAACAGGGCCCGCCCGTTCGGCTCGGAGGAGTGGCGCAACTCCTCGATCGCGTTCTCCACCGCCCGGCAGGTGGCCTCGTCCGCGCCCTGCTCCGCCAGCCGGCGGGCCATCGCGGAGGCCGTCAGGTGACGCTCGTGGGCCATGCTCTCCGTGTGGCGGGAGGTGTCGACGTACACGGAGGCCCAGGGGCCGGAATGTTCGTACAGTGGATGCAGAAAAGTGAGATCCATGGCTCCCTCCCGGATGCCGCTCGAGGGTCGCTGCTTCTCAGGCGGGTACCCGAACCCCATGGACGAACACGACGAGTGGGGCACGACGATGACCGGAGTCGACCCGGACCGGCTGGACGACCAGCAGCTCATGAAGGAGCTGGAGACGATCCACCGGACGCGCCACGACACCCTGCTGTACGGCTCGAACGACGCGCTGCGCGCCCACAACGACCGGATGGCCAAGCTGGAGGGCGAGTACCTGCGGCGCAACCCGCGCCGCTCGGTCCTCCCGGGCCGCACCCGTGAGGGCGCCCGGGAGCGCGAGGCGGCCGACGACCAGGGCGGCAAGGCGTCCGCCGGCACCCCGGTCGGCAAGTGGGGCCCGGGACGGACGAACGGCCCCGGCAGGGCGTGAACCCGCCGGGGCCGCCAGGGCCGTCGGGCCGGCGCCGGGACGACCGGTGCCGGGACGGTCCGACGGACCGCCCCGGCACCGGTCAGCGCCTGATCAGTGCCGCACCGGCGGGCGGTCCCAGTGCCGGTGTGCCGCGATCGCGGCGACGAACGCCTGGACGAACTCCGGTCCCGCCGACCCCGGCGAGGTGTCCGTCACCACGCCCCGGTCCGACATCGTACGGTCGGACCCGTCCGCCAGCCGGAGGCCCTCCGGCGCCAGCGCGGACAGCACTCCCACACCGGACCCCAGCGCCCCGACGGGCTTGCCGTGGCGGTAGGCGTCCCGGACGAAGCGCATCGCGTCCGGGTCGCCCGTGATCGCCGAGCCGTCCGCCGGCCCGCCGGGCAGCAGGACCGCGTCGTACAGCACGGAGGCGACGGTCGGCAGCGCGCGGTCGACCGCATACAGTTCTCCGTCGGCGCCCTTCACCGTGCCGTCCGTCGCCGCCAGCGCCTCCACGATCGCGCCCTCGGCGGCCAGCGCCTCCCGCACGGAGGTCACCTGCTCGGCGTCCACCCCGTCCGCGACCAGCACCGCGATCTGCCGGGTGCGGATCGAACCGCCCCCGCGCAGCGACTCCAGACTCAGCGCGGGCGAGGACAGCTCGGACGCCCGCTGCTTCTCCTGCGGCTCCGGCACGCCGATGCCCCGTGCCACCTCGGCGGCCAGCTCGCCGTCCACCTTCGCCAGCTGCTCGACCGTACGGACGCGCACGGTCCGCGCGTCGACCTTGCCCAGCTCGAACCGGAACGCCTGCACGATGTGCTGCTTCTCCCAGTCGGCCATGCTGTTCCAGAACAGCGCGGGCTGGCTGTAGTGGTCCTGGAAACTGGGGCTGCGCCGGCGGATCTTGGCGCCGTCGACCCGTTCCGTGTAGTGGGTGTACGCCGACCCGTCGACGCCCGCGTGGGCCGGGCAGCCGGCGCCGAGCGAGTTCGGGGAGTAGTTCGTGCCCCGGTGGATCGTGCCCTGGTGGTAGCCGTCGCGCTGGTTGTTGCGCACCGGCGCCACCGGCCGGTTCACCGGCAACTGGGAGAAGTTGGGGCCGCCCAGACGGATCAGCTGGGTGTCCAGGTAGGAGAAGTTGCGGGCCTGGAGCAGCGGGTCGTTGGTGAAGTCGATGCCCGGCACCACGTTCGCCGTGTGGAAGGCGACCTGCTCGGTCTCGGCGAAGAAGTTCTCCGGATTGCGGTCCAGCACCATCCGGCCGATCGGCCGCACCGGCACCTGCTCCTCCGGAATGAGCTTCGTGGCGTCGAGCAGGTCGAAGTCGAACGAGAACTCGTCCTCCTCCGGCACCAGCTGGACGCCCAGCTCCCACTCCGGGTACTCGCCCGCCTCGATCGCGTCCCACAGGTCACGCCGGTTGAAGTCGGGGTCGCGGCCCTGGCACTCCTGCGCCTCGTCCCACACCAGGGAGTGCACGCCCAGCTTCGGCTTCCAGTGGAACTTCACGAACGTGCCCTTGCCCTGCGCGTTCACGAAGCGGAAGGTGTGCACGCCGAACCCCTGCATCGTGCGGTAGCTGCGGGGGATCGCCCGGTCCGACATCAGCCACATGATCGCGTGCAGCGTCTCCGGCTGGAGCGACACGAAGTCCCACAGCGTGTCGTGGGCGGAGGCGCCGGTCGGGATGTCGTTGTGCGGCTCCGGCTTCACCGCGTGCACGAAGTCGGGGAACTTGATGCCGTCCTGGATGAAGAAGACCGGGAAGTTGTTCCCGACCAGGTCGTAGTTCCCCTCCGACGTGTAGAACTTCGTGGCGAAGCCGCGGACGTCCCGCACGGTGTCCGCCGAGCCCTTCGGGCCCTGCACGGTGGAGAACCGCACGAAGACCGGCGTGCGCACCGACGGGTCCTGGAGGAAGGCCGCCCGGGTGAACTCGGCGCAGGACTCGTACGGTTCGAACCAGCCGTACGCGCCCGCGCCCCGCGCGTGGACCACCCGCTCGGGGATCCGCTCGTGGTCGAAGCGGGTCAGCTTCTCCCGGAAGTGGAAGTCCTCCATCAGCGTCGGCCCGCGCTCGCCGGCGGCCAGGGAGTCGTCGGTGTGGTCGACCGTGACGCCCTGGTCGGTGGTGAGCGGCCCGGAGGCCGGGTCCTCGGCGCGGTAGGCCTCCCGCTGCGCCTGCTTGTGGTCGGTCGGGTCGCTCATCAGGCGGACTCCCCGGCGAACACGTCGAGGTACGTCTCGCAGAACGCCTTCAGATCGTCCGGCTTGCGGCTCGTCACCAGCTTGTTCGGCCCGTGGTCGCACACCTGGACCTGCTCGTCGACCCAAGTGGCGCCCGCGTTGCGCAGATCGGTGCGCAGGCTCGGCCACGAGGTCACCACCCGGCCGCGGACGACGTCCGCCTCGACGAGCGTCCACGGGGCGTGGCAGATCGCCGCCACCGGACGGCCCTGCTCGAAGAAGTCCCGGACGAAGGCCACCGCCTTCTCGTCGGTGCGCAGGAAGTCGGGGTTGGCGACGCCGCCCGGCAGGACCAGCCCGCCGAAGGAGTCCGCCGACACCTCGCCGACCACCTCGTCCACCGTGAACGTGTCCGCCTTGTCGAGGTGCTCGAAGGCCTGCACCTCACCTGACTTCGTCGACACCAGGACGGGCTCGTGGCCCGCGTCCAGCGCCGCCTGCCACGGCTGGGTCAGTTCCACCTGCTCGACACCCTCGGGTGCCGTCAGAAAAGCGATGCGCATGTTCGTTCCATGTCCTTTCCTGGCACGCTGTCGGGTCCGGTCACGACTCATCCACTGTCCCTGACCAGCTTCTGGGCCAGCTCCTGCACGGTGGTGTAGCGCTCCTTGTGCGGCAGCCGCCGCACCGCCTCCACGAGGGCGTCCGGCGCGTTCTTGCGGCGCAGGGTCCGGGCGAGCTCCTCGGCGCCCGCGGGGAAGGAGCTGCGGCCCAGGATCCGGGCCAGCTCCAGCCGCACGGTCTCCAGCGACGCCCTGGACGTCCCCGGCACCACCGGACCGCCCCACACCTCCGGGTCGTCCTCGGCGGACGGCTCGGGGTCGTTCCACTCCTCGGTCCGGGTGGGGTGCCCGGACCTGAGCAGACCCTGCAGTTCGTGCTTCATCTCGTCGTCCCGGTGGACACTCAGCCGGTCACTGCCTCGCTGCATGTCTCCCTCCAGATCTTCAGGGGTCGGCCCACCGCGTACCCGTGGTGGGGGAGCCGACACGGGATACCTCCCGCCGATGTCCGTACCGGCCGGGCGCCGCGTCCCGAACCGGCCGGCCGGGGTCTACTGCTCCCTCTCCCGGCCCGGCAGGAACTCCTGCACCTTCGCCTTGAAGCCCTGCTTGATCATGGAGCCCCGGTCCGCGTCGCCCCGCAGGATCGACGCGGCCGTCGCCTCCATCTGCTCCCAGGTCGCGTGCGGCGGGATCGGCGGCACGGCCGGATCGGTGAGGAACTCCACGACCGCGGGGCCGTCCGCCTCCAGCGCGGTGCGCCAGCCCGCCTCGACGTCCTCCGGCTTCTCCACCCGCACCCCGGTCAGACCCAGGGAACGGGCGAACGCCGCGTACGGCACGTCCGGCAGCTCCTGCGAGGGCAGGAAGGACGGGGCGCCCCCCATGGCCCGCATCTCCCACGTCACCTGGTTGAGGTCGCGGTTGTTCCACACGGCGACCACCAGCCGCGGGTCCGGCCAGCGGTCCCGGTACTTCGCCGCCGTGATCAGCTCGGCGAGCCCGTTCATCTGCATCGCCCCGTCCCCGACCAGCGCGATCACCGGCCGGTCCGGATGGGCGAACTTCGCGCCGATCGCGTACGGCACCCCGCAGCCCATCGTCGCCAGCGTCCCCGACAGCGAACCGCGCATCCCGGGCCGCATGGTCAGGTGCCGGGCGTACCAGTTCGCCACCGACCCCGAGTCGGAGGTGACGATGGCGTCGGCCGGCAGCAGCGGGTCCAGGGCCCGGGCGACGTACTCCGGGTTGATCGGGTCGGCGGACTGCTCCGCCCGCCGCTCCATCACCCCGCGCCAGAACCGCACGTTGTCGCAGACCGTCTCGAACCACTCGCGGCCGCGCTCCTCGCCCGAGGTCAGCATCGGGATCAGCCGCCGCAGGGTCTCCCTCGCGTCACCGACCAGGTTCACCTCGTACGGGTAGCGCATCCCGACCATGTGCGGATCGATGTCGATCTGCACCCCCCGCGCCCTGCCGAACTCCGGCAGGAACTGCGTGTACGGGAAGGAGGAGCCGATCGTCAGCAGGGTGTCGCAGTCCCGCATCAGCTCGTACGACGGGCGGGTGCCGAGCAGGCCGATCGAGCCGGTGACGTAGGGGAGTTCGTCACTGAGGACGTCCTTGCCGAGCAGCGCCTTGGCCACGCCCGCGCCGAGCAGCTCGGCGATCCGCTCCACCTCGGCGCGCGCCCCGGCCGCGCCCTGGCCGACCAGGATCGCCACCTTGTCGCCGGAGTCGAGGATCTCCGCGGCCCGCCGCAGCGACTCCTGCGACGGGACGGTCGTCCAGTCGCTGCGGTCGAGGCTGGAGGGCACCATCTTGAACTCGTGCGTGGGCGGCGAGTAGTCCAGTTCCTGCACGTCGCCCGGGATGATGACCGCGGTGGGGCAGCGGCGCGCGTACGCGGTGCGGATCGCCCGGTCCAGCACGTTCGGCAGCTGCTCGGGGACCGTGACCGTCTCCACGAAGTCCGAGGCGACGTCCTTGAACAGGGTGTGCAGGTCGACTTCCTGCTGGTAGGAGCCGCCCATCGCGGTGCGGTGCGTCTGGCCGACGATCGCCAGGACCGGCACGTGGTCCAGCTTGGCGTCGTACAGGCCGTTCAGGAGGTGGACGGCACCCGGTCCGGACGTGGCCGCGCACACGCCGAGACGGCCGCTGAACTTGGCGTAGCCGACCGCCTGGAGCGCCGACATCTCCTCGTGCCGCGACTGCACGAACCGCGGCCGGTCGTCGGCTCGCCCCCAGGCGGCGAGCAGGCCGTTGATGCCGTCGCCGGGGTAGCCGAAGACCTGCTCCACACCCCACTCGCGCAGCCGCTGCAGGACGTGGTCGGAGACCGTGGTGCTCATGAAGGGACCTCCCCGGGCGTCGGGATACGAGGGCATGGGGGCGCTCGTGGTGACCCCTTCCGGGTCACCCCGGGGAGCCGCCGGAAAACCTGGGGGTGTTTGGGGGCAGGGGCCCGGGGCAGGCGCAGCACAGTGCTTCGGACCGGAGGCACGTCCGTGGGGCACCGCACGCAGCGGCCCCGGCAGGCCCGTCCGGCGGCTGTCGCGCGCATCCCGCGCTGACCGGCCGACACACAGCACTTCCAAGGGAGTTGCTACGCATCATGCGAAACCGACCGAGCACGAGGCACCACCCGCACGACGACGCCCCCGACACCGCGCAGGCCTTCCGCCGGCTCGCCGCCCTGCCGCCGGGACCCCGGCGCGACACGCTCCGCGGCGAGATCGTCGAGGCCTGGCTGCCCATGGCCGACCGCCTCGCGGGGCGCTTCCGCAACCGCGGCGAGAACACGGAGGACCTGCGCCAGGTCGCGGCCCTCGGCCTGGTCAAGGCCGTCGACCGCTACGACCCCGACCGCGGCAACGCGTTCGAGAGCTACGCCGTCCCCACCGTCACCGGTGAGATCAAGCGGCACTTCCGCGACCACATGTGGACGCTGCACGTGCCGCGCCGCGTCCAGGAACTGCGCAACCGGGTCCGCCTCGCCGGCCAGGACCTGTCCCGGACCGTCTCCGGGCGCCGCCCCACCGTCGCCGAGATCGCCGAGCACGCGCACCTGGACGAGGACGAGGTGCGGGAAGGACTGGAGGCGCTGGAGAGCTTCACCGCGCTGTCCCTGGACGCGGAGCTGCCGGGCAGCGAGGACGGCTACTCGCTGAGCGACACGCTGGGCTCGGCCGACCCCGCCCTCGACACGGTGGTCGACCGGGAGGCCGTGAAGCCGCGACTCGCCGCCCTGCCGGAACGGGAGCGGGCCATCCTGTACATGCGGTTCTTCGACGACATGACGCAGAGCCGGATCGCCGAGCAGCTGGGGATCTCGCAGATGCACGTGTCCCGGCTGATCAACCGGTGCTGCGGCCGCTTGCGCGAACAGGTGCTGAAGGACGCGGCCTAGCCGGCCGGCCCCCTGCGGCGGCCGGCCGGGGCGGGCGGGGACCGATCGGGGCCAGGACCGGAGTGCTGCGTCACGGCCGCGGGCGTGAAGTCACCCGCTTGGCGGGCCGGTGTCCCGCCAATGGCGGGCGGCCGCGCGCGGTGCGGGACGGCCCGGGCTGTCATGGCTGGGGGCACGGACGTCGTGTCCCGCAGCCGCCGGCCGAAGGAGCCGTCCCATGCGCCGCACCGCCCGTGTCCTGTCCGTCGCCGCCCTGGCCGGTGCCGTGCTGACCGGTGCCGCCCCGGCCGCGCTCGCGGATCCGACGGCGGAGACAGCCCCGGCCACGGCCGCCCCGGACGGCAGCGTCACCGTCTCCGTCCGCTGCGATCCCCTCGGCGCCCCCGCGCCCAAGACCATGAAGGCCGCCTCGGAGGCCTTCGTCGGCGGCACCGTCCAGCTGAGCCTGGTGCCGGGCGGTGACGAACTCTCCGGCCCCGCCTACCGCGGCACCGCCCGGATAGCCCCGGCCGGCGACCTCGACGTGCGGGAGAGCACGGTGGGAGCGGACCAGGCCGCGGACACGGACATCACCGCGGACGCCGCCCCGGACGCGGGCGCGGCCGCGGGCGCGGGCTCCCCCTGGACGGTCGACGGCACCTGCCCGGCGCCACCCGGCGGCCGGGGCGTGCCCTGGCGCGCCGCCCTCGGCGTCCTTGACGGCGAGGGCCCGGCGGCAACCGGGAACGACGACCCCACCGCCGACGGCGACGAGGGTCCCACCACCGAAGGCGACGACGGTCCGGCCGTCGCGGGAGGCGACAGCCCGGGCACGTCCGGGGACGACGGTCCGAGCGCGTCCGAGGACGACGGTCCGAGCGTGCCCGGGGACGACGGTCCGAGCGCGTCCGGGGACGACGGTCCGAGCGCGTCCGGGGACGACGGTCCGAGCGTGCCCGGGGGCGACGGTCCGGACGCGTCCGAGGACGAGGGTCCGGCCGGCTCCGAGGGCGGCGAAGAGGGCTGCGCCCCCTCCCGCGGGCCGAGCTGCGACGGCGGCGTGGACGGCGCCGGGTCCTGCGGGACGGAGCACGAGGGGGGCGCGCGGGCGTCCTGCGCCCAGGACCGGCCGTGCCCGCAGGACCGCGCCGGCGCTCCCTGCTCCGGCGCCGCCGGCAAGCCGTGCCCCCGCGGCCATGACGACTCCGCCTGCGCCACCGCCCCCGTCCAGCGAGGCGTCCACGCCGGAACCGGCGGCACCTTCGACGATTCCGTCCCCGCCCTGGTCGCCGGCGGACTGCTGATCGCCGGGGCGTTCGCCGCGGCCGCGCACCGGCTGTGCCGCCGGAGCACGGCAGGGGACGCCTGACCCCGCCGCGCACCGGTCCGCCCCGCGCTGTGACCGGCGCAACTCCGGCGGACGGCCATGGGAGGACGGCGCACGGGGTACTCAGAGCCTGGGAGCACATCCGGCCCCGTACGAGACGTCACGCACCACCCGGCACACGGGCGGACGGACCGCCCCGGCGCCGCCGGCCGGCGCACCCACCGGCCGGCGACGGCACAGGCCACCAGGCACGGACTGCGCGGAGGACCCCATGCGGCGGACGGCACCGGAAGGGCACGGCCCCGTCCGCTACGGACCGCCGCTCCCCCCGGACGGACTGCCCGTGCCGCCCGAACTCGCCGAGGCCCTCGCCGGGGCCGCCGGCCGCGCCGGCAGCGAGGCGCTCGGCGGCGGCAGCGCCCTGCGGGAGGCCGCCTGCGGCTACTGGGAGCGGCGCGGCATCCCCACCGGGCCCGAGCGGGTCGTGGCCGGCCCCGGCGCCCCCGCCCTGCTCCTCGCGCTGACCGCCGCGCTCGGCGGCGACGTCCTGGTGCCGAAACCCTGCGCGGCCTGGTGGGCGCCGGACGCGCGCCTGCTGGGAAGACCCGTCTTCCACGTCGCGACGCCCGCCGAGTGCGGCGGCGTCCCCGACCCGTACGCCCTGCTGGAGACCGTGCGCCGGGTCCGCGCCGAGGGCGGTGACCCGCGCCTGCTGGTGCTGTCCGTCGCCGACGACCCCACCGCCACCGTCGCCCCGCCCGAGGTGCTGCACGAGGCCGTGGAGGCCGCCGCCGCCGAGGGCCTGCACCTGGTCAGCGACGAGACCTGGCGCGACACCCTGCACGACCCGCACGACACCGTGCTGGTCAGCCCCGCCGAGATGCTGCCGGAGCGGGTCACCGTCGTCAGCGACCTCGCGGGCGCCCTGCTGCCCGCGGGCTGGCCGGCCGCCGTCGCCCGCTTCCCCGCCTCGGCCGCCGGGGACGACCTCCACGCGCGCGTGCTCGACGTTCTCACCGCCCTGGACGCACGGGTCGCCGCGCCGGTCGCCGCGGCCGCCGCCCACGCCCTGACCGAGCCCGAGCCGCTCACCGCACGCGTGCGGGACACCGTGCGCCTGCACGCGCGCGTGGCCGCCGCCGCGCACGCCGCGGTGGAGGCCGCGGGCGCCCTCGCCGTGCCCCCGCGGGCCGGCCGGCACCTGTACGTCGACCTGGCGCCGCTGCGCCCCGCGCTGTCCGCGCGGGGTGTCGGCGACGCCCAGGACCTCGAGGACCTCCTCACCGCCCGGCTCGGCATGCCCGCGCCGGGCGGTCACCGTTTCGGCGACGACCTCGAGGCGCTGCGCGTCCGGCTGTCCACCGGCGCACTGCTGGGCGACACGGACGCGCAGCGCACGGAATGCCTCATGTCGCCCGCTCCATGGGAACTGCCACACGTACGACGCCAGTTGATCCATCTGAGGTCGGTCTTCGACGATCTCCGTGACGACGCTCAGCGATGGGAGCCTCCTCGATGACGCAGCAGTCCGAGTCGACCACCACCACCCGCGCGACCGTGACGAGCGCCCCCACGACGACCCCGGCCACCGTGACGAGCCCGACCCCCCCGACCGCTATGACGCGTCCTGCCACGACGAACCCGCCCGCCGTGACGGGCCCGCCCGTGCGGGAGAGCGACGTCCCCGCGGCAGGGTCCCCCCTCGCGTCCCTCGTCCCGCCGCTCGCCGAGCCCCGTCCGCTGGGGGAGCGGCGAGTGTGGCCGCGCACGTTCCACGACCGGTTGACCGCACCGCTGCCCGGCCTCAAGGCCATCGCCCGCTTCGCCCGGGAGGGTTCCGTCCGGCCCGGCAAGGAGGGCCTCGCCGACATCGCCCGGCTGCCGGTCGCCCCCGGCCCGCTGCCCCGCGTGGACGCCCGCACCGTCGCCGTCACCTGGGCGGGGCACGCCAGTTGGGTGCTGCGCGTCGGCGGTCTGACCGTCCTCACCGACCCGGTGTGGTCCCGCCGCATCCTCGGCACCCCGGCCCGCGTCACCCCCGTCGGCGTCCCCTGGGAGGCGCTGCCGCCCGTCGACGCGGTCGTCATCAGCCACAACCACTACGACCACCTGGACGCCCCCACGCTGCGCCGGCTCCCGCGCGACACGCCCGTGTTCGTGCCGGCCGGGCTCGGCCGCTGGTTCCAGCGCCGCCGCTTCACCCGCGTCACCGAGCTGGACTGGTGGGAGGCGGCCGAACTCTCCGGCGTGCGCTTCGACTTCGTGCCCGCCCACCACTGGTCCAAGCGCACCCTCACCGACACCTGCCGCTCCCTGTGGGGCGGCTGGGTGCTCACCGCCCCCGACGGACAGCGCGTGTACTTCGCGGGCGACACCGGCTACGGCCACTGGTTCTCCCGCATCGGCCGACGCTACCCCGGCATCGACCTCGCCCTGCTGCCCATCGGCGCCTACGACCCGCGCTGGTGGCTCAGCGACGTGCACTGCGACCCGGAGGAGGCGGTGCGCGCGGCCGGGGACCTGGGCGCGCGCCGGATGGCGCCCATGCACTGGGGCACGTTCGTGCTCTCGGCCGAGCCCGTCCTCGAACCCCTCATCCGGGTGCGCGACGCCTGGCAGCGGGCGGGACGCGACCGCGAGGACCTGTGGGACCTGCCGGTGGGGGGCTCACGCGTCCTCGCCTGACGCGTCCCGGCCCCGGACCGGGGGCCGGCGCCCTGCCGGACACGCACCGGACGGCGCCGGCGCGGGCCCCCGCCGGAAGCGGCGCCCGGGCTGCGCCGACGCCCTCACCCTCGCCCGGGGCGGGGCGGATGGCGCAGAGCGGCCCCCGGCACGGGGGCTCGGGCCCTGCGCCGGTCACGCCGTCCTGGTCCCGCGCACGCGACGCCACACGCTCGGGGCCGCGCCGACCAGCACGGTGAGCGCGATCGCGGCGACCACGCCCTCCCAGGGCTCCGGGAACAGCGAGCCGCCCAGGATCCCGATCAGCTGGTAGGTCACCGCCCAGGCCAGACAGGCCGGCAGGTTGCCCCGTGCGAAGCGGCGCATCGGCCACTTCGCGAGCAGGCACGCGAGCATCACCGGGATACGGCCCGCCGGCACCAGCCGGGACAGCACCAGCACCGCCGTGCCGTGGTCGGCGAGCTTCGCCTGGGCCTGCGCGAGCCGCTCCTCCGGCGCCCGGGAGCGGATCGCCTCCAGCCAGCGCGAGCCGTTCTTCGACTTCATGCCGCGCCGCCCCAGCCAGTACAGCGTCACGTCCCCGAGGAACGCCGCCGCCGACGCCGTGACGAACACCAGCGCCAGCGCGAACGGCGCCGTCTGGTGGAAGGCGACCACCGCCGCCGAACTCACCAGCGCCCCGGTCGGCACCACCGGCACCAGCGCCCCGATCAGCACCAGCAGGAACAGCGACGGATAACCGAGCGCCTGCTGCGTGGACTGCGTCGGCAGGACCGTCGTGAGCGTGGCCGACAGCGTCACCGCGCGACCTCCAGGCGCACGCTCTCCCCGTGCCCCAGCCGGTGCACCGCCACCTGCGGCGCCCGCTCGGCCGCCAGCCGCACGAACTCGTCGCCCGGCGCGTGGAATTCGTGGGGGCGCACGGCGTCCATCCCGATCGGCCAGTACGTGCCGTAGTGCACCGGCACCGCGCTGCGCGGCGCCAGCCGGACCAGGGCCTCGGCGGCGCGCCCCGCGTCCAGATGTCCTTCCCCCAGGTACGGTCCCCAGCCGCCCACCGGCAGCAGCGCCACCTCGACCGGCCCGACCTCCTTCGCCATGTCCTCGAACAGGCCCGTGTCCCCGGCGAAGTACGTCCGCGCCTCGCCCTCCACGACGTACCCGAGCGCGGGGGAGCGGTGCGGGCCCACCGGCAGCCGCCGCCCGTCGTGCCGCGCGGGCACGGCCCGTATCCGCACGCCGTCGACGGACGTCTCGTCGCCCGGTGACATCTCGGCGATCCGCAGGTGCCCCAGGCGCCGCAGACCGGGCACGGCGCGCGGCGCGCCCCGGGGCACCAGCAGGCGCGTGCCCGGCGCGAGGCGCGCCAGGGAGGGCACGTGCAGGTGGTCGGCGTGCAGGTGCGAGACGAGCGCCACGTCCGCGTGCCAGGCGTCCGGCGGGGGCAGCGCGCCCCGGCGGCGGCGCAGGTGCGCGAGCCTGCGGGTGAACAGGGGATCGGTGAGCACACGGACGTCCGAATCTGCGACCGTGCAGGTGGCGTGACCCCACCAGGTGATCTCCACCGGCACCTCTTTGCCTCCTTCGCGCGACTCCCCGAAGCCTACGGGCAGGAGTAGGGTCTGCGGCGAAACCCGGAGGTGAGGGGGACGCCATGGGACCGGTGCGGGTCACGGCGATCGCGAGTCTGACGCCGCTGGAGGAACTGGACGCCGAGCCCTTCCTGGTGGACTCCCGCAGCCAGCACGCGATGTGCGCGCGCTGGGCCGCGGAGCGCGGTTACGTCGTCAGCCGCGAGCTGCTCGTACGGGGCCTGCGCGCCGACCACGGGGTGCTGTGGGACGGCGTCCGGCCCGGCGTGGACCTCTTCGTCGCGCCCAGCAGGCGGGTGCTGGAGAGCGCGCTGTCCTCCGTCGAGGAGTTCACCGCCGAGTGCGCCCGGCGCGGGGTGCGGATGGAGACGGTGGGCGTCGCCGAACCCGCCTACGACGCGCAGATGAAGGCCCGCGTGCACCGCAGGCTGTCGATGCCGACGGCCGGCTACGACGGCAGATGACCCCTCGGGGCACGGCGGGCCGGCCTCGGCCCTCGGGGCGCGGGGGGGCGACCCCCGAGGCACGGCGGGCCGGTCTTCGCGCCTTCGGGGCGCGGTGGGTGATCCCCCGCGCGGAGGCACCGGGCCGTCCGGCGTCCGGCGTCGGCGGACGACCCCGAGACCGCGGCCGACGGTCTCCGGGTGCCGCCAGGGACTACCCCGAGGTGCCCGCCGACGCGGTATGACAGGGTGGAGACGGTTCCCACGGACGACGGGGCCGGATCGTGAGGTGTGCGGGGAGTGGGCGGAGGGCGTTGGCGGCGGACCGTCAGTCAGGCCGGGCGGAGCGTCGCGGTGTGGGTCGTGTCCACGGTCACGATGCTCGTGCTCGCGGGCATCCTGCCGGACTTCCGGCTCCAGTCGCCGGACGGCGACAGCGCCACCACCATCGGCGTCACCGCGGCCGTCGGCGCCGGTGTGTTCGGTGTGCTGTCGGCCCTCGTGTGGCCCCTCCTGGTCCGCCTGCTGCTGCTCGTGCCGGCCCTCGTCCTCAGCCTGCTGGTGTTCTTCCTCAACGGCTCGCTGCTGCTGCTCGCCCTGCGGCTGAACCCCTCCGGGCAGAGCGAGGCGGCCCCCGAGACCGCCGTCATCGTCGCGGCCGTCATGTCCGCCGTCGCCTCCGCGACGGGCGGCGCCCTCGCCGTGCGCGACGACGACGCCTACCGGCGCCGCCTGTACCGCCTCGCCGACCGCCGCCGCCGGGGCGGCCCGGCCTGCCCCGCCACCCCCGGCACCGTCTTCGTCCAGCTCGACGGCGTCGGCCACGACGTGCTCCTCACCGCCGTCGGCAAGGGACTCATGCCGACGGCGGCCCGCTGGCTCGGCCACGGCCACGGCCACGGCCAGGACCGGCACGCGGGCGCGACCCACCGCCTCACGCCGTGGCGCACCGACTGGTCCAGCCAGACCGGCGCCAGCCAGCTCGGCATCCTGCACGGCAGCAACCACGACGTCCCCGCCTTCCGCTGGTACGAGAAGGACACCCGGGAGGTGATGGTCTGCAACCGTCCCACCAGCGCCGCCGAACTCCAGCGCCGTGCGGTCGCCCGCACCGGCGACGGCGGACTGCTGGCCGCCGACGGCGCCAGCCGCGGCAACCTCTTCGGCGGCGGCGCCGAGGAACAGGCCCTCGTGCTGTCCATCGCCACCCGGCGGCGCAGCCGCGAGACCCGCTCCCGCGCCGGCTACTTCGCGTACTTCTCCGATCCGGCCAACGCCGTGCGCACCGCCCTGTCGTTCACCGCCGAGGTCGCCCGCGAAGTGGGCCAGTCCACCCGCGCCCGCCTGCGCAAACAGCGCCCGCGCGTCGCCCGCGGCGGCCTCTACCCCTTCGTCCGCGCCTTCGCCACCGTCGTCGAGCGGGACGTCGTGGTCGCCGCGGTCATGGGCGACATGCTCGCCGGCCGCACCGCCGTCTACGCCGACCTCGTCGCCTACGACGAGGTCGCCCACCACTCCGGCCCGCTCAGCCGCGACGCCGAACGGGTCCTCGCCCGCCTCGACCGGGCGCTCGCGCTCATCGAGAACGTCGCCGAACACGCTCCCCGGCCGTACCGGATCGTCGTCCTGTCCGACCACGGCCAGAGCCCCGGGGAGACGTTCCGCGCCCGCTACGGACTCACCCTCGGCGACCTGGTGCGGGCCGGCTGCGGACTGCCCGTGCCGCGCCGCGCCGAGCGCACGCACAGCGGCGCCGAGGCCCGCGCCGCCGTCCGGGCGGCCCTGGGCCGTCCCGTCGAGGAGCGCGGCGAGCGGCACCGCCCGTCCCGCCGCTCGGAGCCGATCGTGCTCGCCTCGGGCAACCTCGGCCTGGTCTCCTTCCCCGACGTGCCGCACCGCATGAGCAAGGAGGAGATCGACGCCCGGCACCCCGCCCTGCTCCCCACGCTCGCCAATCACCCCGGCATCGGCTTCCTCCTCGTCCGCAGCGAGGAGCACGGCGGGCTGGTGCTCGGCGCGTACGGCGCGGAGATACCCGTGGACCGGCTCGACGAGGAGCCGGGCCCGCTGGCCGGGCTCGGCCCGGGCGCCGCCGACGCCGTCCGCCGCACCCACTCCTTCGCGCACACCGCCGACATCATGGTCAACTCCTTCCACGACCCCGCCGACGGCGAGGTCCTCGCCTTCGAGGAGCAGATCGGCTCCCACGGCGGCCTCGGCGGCGCCCAGTCCGAGCCGTTCCTGCTCTCCCCGCTCGCCCTGTCCGCTCCCGTCCCCGACGGCGAGGACCTGACCGGCGCCGAGCACGTGCACCGCGTCCTGCGGCGCTGGCTGAGCGAGTCCGAGGGCCCGCCGGTGCCGCTGGAGACGGCGCGGGAGGAGCGGGCCGCCTGAGGACCGGCCGCGCCCGCGGATCCGCCCCCTCCCGCCGTCCGTACCGGTCGCACGCCCTTCGCGGACGCCCCCCGGCCGGGGGCTGCCGCTGCGCGGGCAGCCGTCACCGTCACGCCCTCCCGCGTTCCCGGACCGCTGCCCGGCCCCGCCGCCCCCGGCCGGTCCTCCCGGGAGGCGCCCCGGCACGGGCACGTCCTCCCCGGCACGGGACGTCGCCGCGTCCCCGGGCGGCCCGCAGCGCGCGGGCCGCCCGGGGACGCGGCCCGCGTCCGAGGAACCCGTCGGCGTCCCGCGGACTCCGCGCGGACGGCCGGTGTCCCGCCCGCCGGGGGCGACCGGCCGAGGACGAAGTCCTCGCGCGACGGGCGCCCTTCGAAGCCCTCGGACGGCGGACGACGAGCCGGCGAGGACGCCGGTCCGCTCCTCCGGGGCGGCCGGCCGCCGTTCACCCCGCACGGGCCGGTCTTCCGGGTGCGGCGAGCGGGAGTGTGATCGGATGGGGCACACGAAACCCGTCCGACGGGAAACTCACGCGAAAGGAAGAACCGTGGCCACCACGCGCTCCGCACACACCGTCTGGGAAGGCAACCTCCTCGAGGGCAACGGCGTCGTCACCTTCGACTCCTCCGGCGCCATCGGCGAGCAGCCGGTCACGTGGGCCGCCCGCAGCCAGGAGCCCAGCGGCAAGACCAGCCCCGAGGAGCTGATCGCGGCCGCCCACTCCAGCTGCTTCTCCATGGCCCTCTCGCACGCCCTCGCCGGCGCCGGCACCCCGCCCACCCGGCTCGTCACCTCCGCCGACGTCACCTTCCAGCCGGGCGAGGGCATCACGGGCATCCACCTCACCGTGGAGGGCACCGTGGAGGGCCTCGACAACGACGGCTTCGTGGCCGCCGCCGAGGAGGCCAAGGTCAACTGCCCCGTCAGCCAGGCACTGAAGGCCGTACCGATCACGCTGTCGGCGAAGCTCGCCTGAGCCGGCCCGCGCGGCGACCGCCCGGCGGGCCGGCCGCCGCCCGGGGCGCGGGGGGGGCCCCCCCCCCGCCCCCCCCCCCCCCCGCGGGGGGGGGGGGCCCGGCCCGGCCCCCCCCGGACGGGGGAACCGCATCGAACGCCGCCGGCGGGGCACCTGTCCTCCTGACCGGCGGCGGCCCGGCCGCCGGGTGCCCGGTGGGGCCACCGGCCCCATTGACAGGAGCCCGCTCGCGTTTTGTGCTGGAAGTCCGAAAAGCGCGGGGCTCCCTGGCGGAAGGGGACAGCGATGGGACGTCCGGTCGGGATCGATCTCGGGACCACGAACTCGGTGGTGGCCGTCCTGGAGGGCGGCGAACCCACGGTCATCGCCAACGCGGAGGGAGCCAGGACCACCCCCTCGGTCGTGGCCTTCGCCAAGAACGGCGAGGTGCTCGTCGGCGAGGTCGCCAAACGGCAGGCCGTCACCAACGTCGACCGCACCGCCCGCTCGGTCAAGCGGCACATGGGCGACGCGCACTGGCGCTTCCCCGAGCGGGGCGACGTGGACGGCACCCGCTACCGCGCCCAGGAACTGTCCGCCCGCGTCCTGCAGAAACTGAAGCGGGACGCCGAGTCCTACCTCGGCGAGGACGTCACCGACGCGGTGATCACCGTGCCCGCCTACTTCGACGACGCCCAGCGGCAGGCCACCAAGGAGGCCGGGGAGATCGCCGGCCTGAAGGTGCTGCGGATCATCAACGAGCCCACCGCCGCCGCCCTCGCCTACGGCCTCGACCGGGGCGAGGAGCAGACCGTCCTCGTCTTCGACCTCGGCGGCGGCACCTTCGACGTGTCCCTGCTGGAGATCGGCGACGGCGTCATCGAGGTCAAGGCCACCAACGGCGACACCCACCTCGGCGGCGACGACTGGGACCAGCGGATCGTCGAACACCTCGTGCGGAAGTTCAAGGGCCAGTACGGCGTCGACCTGGGCAACGACAGGATGGCGCTGCAACGGCTGCGCGAGGGCGCCGAGAAGGCGAAGATCGAACTGTCCAGCTCCTCCGAGACCACGATCAACCTCCCCTACGTCACCGCCTCCGCCGAGGGCCCCCTCCACCTCGACGAGAAACTGACCCGCGCCCAGTTCCAGGAGCTCACCGCCGACCTGCTCGACCGCTGCAGGACGCCCTTCCACCAGGCGGTCAAGGACGCGAACGTCGCACTGTCCGCGATCGACCACGTCATCCTGGTCGGCGGCTCGACCCGGATGCCCGCGGTGACCGACCTGGTGCGCGAGCTGACCGGCAAGGACCCGCACAAGGGCGTCAACCCCGACGAGGTGGTGGCCGTCGGCGCCGCCCTGCAGGCCGGCGTCATCCGCGGCGACGTCAAGGACGTCCTGCTCCTCGACGTCACCCCGCTGTCCCTCGGCATCGAGACCAAGGGCGGCATCATGACCAAGCTCATCGAACGCAACACCACGATCCCCACCCGCCGTTCGGAGATCTTCACCACCGCCGCGGACAACCAGCCCTCGGTCGGCATCCAGGTCTACCAGGGCGAACGCGAGATCGCCGCGTACAACAAGAAGCTCGGCGTCTTCGACCTCACGGGTCTGCCGCCCGCGCCGCGCGGGGTCCCGCAGATCGAGGTCGCCTTCGACATCGACGCCAACGGCATCATGCACGTCTCCGCCAAGGACCTGGCCACCGGCCGCGAGCAGAAGATGACCGTGACCGGCGGCTCCGCCCTCCCCCGGGACGACATCGACCGGATGGTGCGGGAGGCCGAGCAGTACGCCGAGGAGGACCGCAGGCGCCGGGAGGCCGCCGAGACCCGCAACCAGGCCGAGCAGCTCGTCTACCAGACCGAGAAGTTCCTCCACGACAACGCCGGGGAGGAGGCGGGGGTGCCGGCCGGGACCAGGAGCGAGGTCGAGTCGGCGATCGCGGAGCTGAAGACGCTCCTGGAGCAGAACGCCGACACCGACGCCCTGCGCTCCGGCGTCGAGAAGCTCGCCGCCGTCAGCCAGCGGATGGGCCAGGCGATGTACGCCCGGGCTCAGCAGCAGACCCCGCCGGCGGACGGCACGGCGCACGACGGCGGGGGCGCCGGCCCGGCCGGGCAGCAGGACGACGACACGGTCGTCGACGCCGAGATCGTCGACGACGACCGCGACCAGGCCAAGGGAGCCTAGACCGGCACCGGCGCGGACGGCGCACTCCCTGCGGCGCCGGGGGGGGAGCGCTCAGAAGTCCTTGCGGAAGTCCCGCAGGAGCTGCTTGGTGCGCTGCACCGACGCGGCGTGCGCCGTCAGGTGGTCGAGGACCTCCAGGTGCGCGGAGACCTCCTTGCTCGAGTCGAGGTACAGGGCGCCGGACAGGTACTCGGTGACCACCATGTCGGGCAGCTCCGGCTCCGCGAACCGGAACAGCGAGAACGGCGCGCAGGTGCCGGGGTGCGGGCCGGCGGCGAACTCGGCGATCTGCAGGGTGATCCGGTCGCGCTCGGCGAACTCCACGAGCCTGTCGATCTGTTCGTACATCACCGAGGAGTCGGTGCTGACCGGCCGGCGCAGCACCGTCTCGTCCATCACCACCCACAGGTGCGGCGCGTCCGGGCCGTCCAGCAGCCGCTGCCGGGCCAGCCGCAGCGACACGTGCCGCTCCAGCGCCTCCGGACCGGTCTGCCCGACCGTCCCGGCCTCCAGGACGGCCCGCGCGTACGCCTCGGTCTGCAGCAGCCCGGGCACGAAGTGCGGTTCGTAGGAACGGATCAGCCGGGCCGCGCTCTCCAGGCTCACGTACAGGCTGAACCACTCCGGCAGCACGTCGTGGAACCGCTGCCACCAGCCCGGCCGGTTCGCCTCCTCGGCGAGCGCGACGAACACGGCGGTCTCCTCCTCGGACACCCCGTAGGTCTCCAACAGCACCTGCACGTAAGGGATCTTCAGCGCGACCTCGGCCGTCTCCATGCGCCGTACGGTCGCCTGGGCCACGCGCAGCGCACGGGCCGCCTCCTCGCGGCCGAGACCGGCCGCCTCGCGCAGCTCCTGAAGCCGTCTGCCGAGTACCACCTGGCCCACCGTGGGTGCGGGCCGCCGCTCACTCACGTCACGTCTCCCCTACGTGATCGAGGCACGCGGGCCAGTGTGTCATGTCCGGGCCGCGGCCGCACGGGGGCCGCGGCGGGATGATCGCCACGCGGGAGAACGGCGGGGCTTCCCGGCCGCCGGGCATCACGCGGCCGGGCATTACCCCGTGGGTAATCGACCGGACCGGTCGCGGCCGGGATCGTTGGGGCGACGGGTTCCGGTCCGGCGCACTCCGGTCCGGGACCCGCCGTTCCAGCCGCGTCCCGAACCCGACGGAGGGTGATTCGTCATGTCCGCAACCCAGCCCGCAACGCTCACCGCCCTCGCCCGCACCGCCGAGCCGCACAGCGCGCTGCGCCGCTTCCTCGCCCTGGACGCCGTGGTCACCGGCGTCAACGGCGTCGCCTACCTCGCCGCGTCCGGGCCGCTCGGCCGCCTCCTCGGGGTCGGATCGGGCCTGCTGCTCGCACTCGGCGTGTTCCTGACGGTGTACGCGGCCGGTGTGGCCCTGCTCGCCTCCCGTCCGCGGCCGGCCACGCCGGCGGTGCGCGCGGTCGTGGAAGCCAACCTCACCTGGGCGGCGCTGAGCTGCGCGGCCCTCGCGCTGTGGCTGTCACCGACGGCGGTGGGCGCGGTGTGGACCGTCCTCCAGGCCGTCACGGTGGCCGGATTCGCGACGCTCCAGCACCTCGCGCTGAAGGCGCGCCGGGGCTGACGCGGCGGCGGCCGGGCCGGCACCCGGCCGCCCGTCACCTGACGGAACGTCACATCACCACCGTGTGCAGGTACTCGACCGTCGCCGGGTCGGCCGGGAGCAGCGTCTCGATGGCCAGCTCGGCGACGGTCACGTCCATGGGGGTGTTGAACGTGGAGATCGACGAGATGAACGACAGCGTCCGCCCCTCGTGCTCGATCTGCAGCGGCAGCGCGAAGTACGGCACCGGCTCCTCCGGCCCGGCCCCGGCCGCGGTCCCGGGCACCGGATAGGCGGCGACCTCCTCGTACAGCTCCCGCAGCGCGGTGGAGCGGTGCAGGGCGATCTGCCGCTCCATCTGGGCCAGCAGGTGACCGCGCCACTCCGGCAGGTTGCGGATGCGCGGCGCCAGGCCCTCGGGGTGGAGCGTCAGGCGCATCGCGTTCAGCGGGGGAGCGAGCAGGGACTGCGGTACCCCGTCCAGCAGCATCGTGATCCCGCGGTTGGCCGCCATGACGTCGTACCTCGCGTCCACGACCAGCGCCGGGTACGGCTCGTAGCCCTGGATCAGCCGCTCCATGCCGGCGCGCAGCGTGTCGAGGGCCGGGTCGTCCAGCGGGGTCTCGCGGTAGTGCGGGGCGTAACCGGCCGCCAGCAGCAGCGCGTTGCGCTCGCGCACGGGGACGTCGAGGTGCTCGGCGAGCCGCAGCACCATCTCCTCGCTGGGCCGGGAGCGGCCGGTCTCGATGAAGCTGATGTGCCGGGCCGAGGAGTCCGCGCGCAGCGCCAGCTCGAGCTGGCTGACCCGTCGCCGCTCCCGCCAGGCCCGCAGCAACGGGCCGACACCCCGGTCGGAGGGCGGGCCCCCGGCGGCGGAAACGGCTCCGGAACCGGCGGCGGAGCCGGAGGGGAGCGGGGCGGAGGCGAGGGCGCCGGTCGCGACAGTCGTCATACCGTCGACCGTAGTCGAGAAACCGTCGACCGTGGCCGGGGAAATACCGTCGGCCGCAGCCGGGAGAGCGCCGGCCGTGGCCGGGGAACACCGTCGGCCGCAGCCGGGGAGCGGGGTGCGCCGTGCGGCCGGCCGGGAACGGACGCCGGCCCGGCAGGGCGTGGCCCCCGCCTTCCGGGAGTGCTCTGACCAGCGCCGCCGCGCCTTTCCTGTGGCACGCTGGACGGGTACGCGACCCCCAGGAAGGGAGCCGGTCCATGGCCGTCGAACCGCTGTCGCAGAAGGAGATCGAGGACCGGCTGGCCGAGCTCCCCGGCTGGGCCCTCGACGCCGGCCGTCTCACCCGCTCCTACCGGCTCGCCTCCCACTTCGCCGCGGCCGCCCTCGTCGTCCACGTCGCCCAGGTGCAGGAGGAGCTCGACCACCACTCCGAGCTCACCCTCGGGTACCACACGGTCCTGCTGGCGGTGAACACCCACAGCGTGGGCGGCGCCGTCACCGAGCTCGACTTCGAGCTCGCCCGCCGGGTGGAGGACCTGGCCCCGGGCCACGGGGCGCACTGACCCGCGCCACGGAGACGGGCCGGGCGGACGAGGACGGGGGACACGCGGTGCTGGACTACGACGAGGAAGCCGAACGCTACGACGCCTCACGCGGCGGCGAGCCCCGCGCGGCCGCCGCGGCCCGGGCCGTCCTCGGCCTGTTACCGGGCCGCGCGCGCAGTCTGCTCGACGTCGGCTGCGGCACGGGCATCGTCACCCGCAGGCTCGCGGCCGGCCGGGCCGGCCTGCGGGTGACCGGCGTCGACCTGGCGTCCGCGATGGTCCGCCGGGCGTCCCTGCGCCTGCCCGGCGCGGTGGTACGCGCCGACAGCCGCCGACTGCCCTTCCGTGACGGCGAGTTCGACGCCGTCAGCAGCGTGTGGCTGCTGCACCTCGCGGAGAGCGGGGACGACGTGCGGGGGATCGTCGCCGAGTGCGCCCGCGTCCTCAGGCCCGGCGGCGTCTACGTCACCACCGTCGACAAGGCCGCCGCGCACAACGTCGGCAGCGACATCGACGCCGTGCTCGCCTCCCGGCCGCCCCGGGCGGCCCGCGACGCGTCGGCGCTCGTCGGGTCGTACGCCGCCGCGTGCGGCCTCGTCCCCGCCGGACAGGCCCGCTTCCCCGGCCGCGGCCAGGGCCGCAGCCCCCGCCGCACCATCACCGACCTGCGGCGCGGATGGTTCGTCACGCTGCCGCCGGGAGAGCCGCTCGCGGAGCGGTTCGCCGAGCGGCTGGCCGCACTGCCCGACCAGGACCGGCCCCGCCCGGACCCCTGGTTCACGCTCCGCGCGTTCCGCAGACCGCAGGCGCCGCCGGCGGACACGTGAACCCGTGACCGGCAGGGACCGCCCGGACCGGGAACACCGGCCCCGCGCCGGCCGCACCGTGCCGTCGCCCCTCCCGGGAAGCCCGCGCGGCGCGGACCGTGACCGAACCGGCGGCACGCCACCGCCGTACCGCCGCCGGCTCCCCGCACCTGCCTGCCGGCCGACTTCCCACCCGCGGCAACCCGTCGCGCCCCGGCGGCGACTGAAGGAGCGGAACCCGTCCGTCCTTCCCGGGAGGTACGTCTCGTGCAGCACCCGCATCCGCACCCGCCCACCCACCGCAGACGCCGCAAGGCCGCCGTCCTCGCCGCGGTGACCGCCGTGACCGCGCTGGCCGGAGCCGGACTCACCGCGCTCTCCACCGACTCCGCCGAGGCGGCCACCGCCCGCCAGGTCGAGAAGCTCGACCGGGGTGTCGTCAGCGTGCACACCGACAGCGGCAACCTGGTCAGCTGGCGCTGGCTCGGCACCGACCCGGGCGACGTCTCCTTCAACGTCTACCGGGCCGGCACCAAGGTCAACACGACCCCGATCACCGGCTCCACGAACTTCTTCCACTCCGGCGCCCCGGCCCAGGCCGACTACACGGTCCGCGCGGTCGTCGGCGGCGTCGAACAGGCCGACTCCGTCCACGCCGTCCAACTCCGCACCGGCTACAAGGACGTTCCGATCACCCCGCCCGCCGGCGGCACCACCCCCGACGGCGTCGCCTACACCTACGAGGCCAACGACGCCTCCGTCGGCGACCTCGACGGCGACGGCGCCCTGGAGTTCGTCCTCAAGTGGTACCCGACCAACGCCAAGGACAACTCGCAGTCCGGCTACACCGGCAACACGATCATCGACGCCGTCAAGCTCGACGGCACCCGCCTGTGGCGCGTCGACCTGGGCCGCAACATCCGCTCCGGCGCCCACTACACGCAGTTCCAGGTGTACGACTACGACGGCGACGGCAAGGCCGAGGTCGCCATGAAGACCGCCGACGGCACCAAGGACGGCACCGGCGCGGTCATCGGCAGCGCCGGCGCCGACCACCGCAACTCCAGCGGCTACGTGCTGTCCGGCCCCGAGTTCCTCACCATGTTCAACGGGCAGACCGGCAAGGCCATGGGCACCGTCGACTACGTGCCCGCCCGCGGCACCGTCTCCTCCTGGGGCGACTCCTACGGCAACCGCGTCGACCGCTTCCTCGCCGGCACGGCCTACCTGGACGGCACCCGCCCCTCCCTGATCATGGCGCGCGGCTACTACACCCGCACGGTGATCGCCGCCTGGGACTGGCGCGACGGCGCCTTCACCCGCCGCTGGACCTTCGACACCAACTCCTCCACCAACTCCGGCAAGGGCTACGACGGCCAGGGCAACCACGCCCTGTCCGTCGCCGACGTCGACGCCGACGGCAAGGACGAGATCGTCTACGGCGCGATGACCGTCGACGACAACGGCAGCGGCCTGTGGACGACCAAGCTCGGCCACGGCGACGCGGCCCACCTCGGCGACCTCGTGCCGTCCCGGTCCGGACTGGAGTACTTCAAGGTCTCCGAGGACACCAGCAAGCCGGGCTCCTGGATGGCGGACGCCCGCACCGGCCAGATCCTCTGGCAGACGGCGTCCGGCGCGGACAACGGCCGCGGTGTCGCCGCCGACGTCTACGCCGGCAGCGCGGGCGCCGAGGCCTGGTCCGCCTCCGACACCACCCTGCGCTCGGCGACCGGCGCCTCCCTCGGCCGCGAGCCGTCCAGCATCAACTTCGTCACCTGGTGGGACGGCGACCCCGTCCGTGAACTCCTCGACGGCACCCACATCGACAAGTACGGCACCTCCGGCGACACCCGCCTGCTGACCGCCTCCGGCGTCCACTCCAACAACGGCACCAAGTCCACCCCGTCCCTGTCCGGGGACATCCTGGGCGACTGGCGCGAGGAGGTCGTCTGGCCGACCTCGGACAACACGGCCCTGCGCATCTACTCCACCCCGGTGGAGACGAGCACGAAGATCACCACCCTGCTCCACGACACCCAGTACCGCACGGCCCTGGCCTGGCAGAACACCGCCTACAACCAGCCGCCGCACCCGAGCTTCTTCCTCGGCAACGGCATGGCGACGGCACCGCGCCCGGTCGTCTACACGCCGTGATCCTCCGGCTCGCCGATCCCCTCGGACCAGGTCACCCCGAGGGTGTCGGCGAGCCGTTCCAGCGCCCGCCCGCTGCGCCCGTACGCGACGAGGTCCCAGTCGCCCCACCCGGTGTCGCGGCCGACCAGGACGTCGGGGCCGCCGAAGTACTCGGTGCGGGAGCCCAGCTCACGCCACGGCAGCAGTCCCGTCGGCGTCAGGCGTTCACGCAGCAGCGCCTCGGTCCGTTCGGTCGGTCCGTTCAGGCAGGCCGTCCAGCCGAGCGTCGCGGGCAGCCGGCTGACGGCCAGGTGCAGGAAGAACTCCGAGACCGACGGACTCTGCGGCTGCCAGCCGTCCGCGCCGTCGTCGTCCTGCGCCGCGACGAGCACCGGCGGGTCGGCCAGGGCACTGCGGGCCGCCGGATACCCCCATTCGTTGCAGTACTCGTACTCGGCCATGAACACACAGACCCGCAGGTCCTCGTCCGCCCCCACGAACGGGTTGTCGCGCGGCAGCCCTTGGGCGGGCCCGTAGCCGGACGGGTCGGGCCGGACGGTCGGCGGCCACTCGGGGTTGGTCCAGTACCAACGCGGCCGGTCCACGAAGGAGTTGTACGGCAGGTTCCACCACTCGGACAGCGCCGCCGGGACCGGGAGCGAGGGGTCGACGCCCTCCAGCTGTTCCTCGTCCGGTCCGTCCGCCGCCCGTTGCCGGCCGCTCGGCCGGTATCCCCACTCCGTCTGGAACGAGCGCAGCAACTCCCACCGGGCGGCGGTGCCTTCACGGCGGGCGTGCTCCAGCCGGTCGGCGAACAGCCCGTAGTCGATCTCCGTCACGACGCCGATGCTACGCAGGGCGCGCGCCCGGACGGGCACGCGCCCCGCGGCTCAGTTCACCGTGCAGTCCTGCTCGCCCAGCTTGAACGCCGCCGGTTTCGCGTTCGTCCCCGACCAGCTCCCCGTGAAGCCGAAGCCCACCGACGAGCCGGCCGCCACGTTCGCGTTCCAGCCGACGTTCTTCGCCGTCACCGAGGCGCCCGACTGGGTGTGTTCGGTGTTCCAGGCCTGGGAGACGGTCTGGCCGTCGGGGAAGGTCCAGCCGAGGCTCCAGCCGGACCAGGGGCTCGTGCCCGTGTTGACCAGCTTCACGTCCGCCTGGAAGCCGCCCGACCACTGGTTGGTGATCGTGTACGTCACCGCGCAGGCGCCCGTCGGAGTCGGCCCCGGGTCGGTACCGCCGCCACCGCCACCACCGCCGGTGTCGGAGGTGTCGCCGTAGATCACGCCCCGGCCGTTGGTCGCGACGTACACGCGGCCGTAGACCCTCGGGTCGCCCGTGACGGCCGCGCCCGTCCAGCCCCACTGGTGGGCGTCGTCGTTGATCCGCGTCCAGGTGGCGCCCTTGTCCGTGGAGCGGAAGATGCCGCGCACGCCGGCGATCTTCGCGCTGGTGTAGAGCGTCTGGTACGAGGAGCCCGCGGCCGCCTTGCCGAAGCCGACCGTGTCCGCCTGCTCGACGTTCGCCAGCTTCGTGAAGGTCGCGCCGCCGTCCGTCGAGTGCCACAGCCCGTACGCCCCGTCGCTCGCCCCGCCGGCCAGCCACACGTCGCCCTTCACCCCCGGCAGCGCCTTGAAGCGCACGCTGTCGCCGCCGGGCAGCCCCGCCGCCGAGGACGCCGTGAACGTGGCGCCGCCGTCGGAACTGACGTAGAACTTGCCGGACTTGAAGCCGTAGAAGGTCTTCGGGTCGACCCGGTCGGACTCCACGATCGCACCCGCCGGGATGCCGCTCGACGCCGACCAGGACGAGCCGAAGCCCGTCGTGTACTGCACCCCGGTGCCCTGCGGGCTCCACACGAAGCGGCTGCCGTCCGCGGCCGCCGCCACCGTCCCGCCGCCGCTCACCCCGGAGGGGTCGCTGCCCGCGAACCAGTTGGCGCCGTTGTCCGTCGAGAACGCCACGTGCGGACCCGAGTCCAGGTTCCCGACCCGGACCACCGTGTTCGGGTTGGTCTCGGCGAAGTCCAGGCTGGTGGTCGTCGTGAAGTTCGGCGAGGTGAACATCATCGACGGGACCTTCGTCAGATCCGTGTGCCGGAAGCCGCCGATGTCACCGAGCGCGCTCAGCAGCGGCGCGCCCGACGGGGGAGAGGCCAGGTCGTTGACCGCCGTCTCCTCCAGGCCCTGCACCATCGGCCGGATCGTGAACTGCGTGTTCGTGTCCCAGTTCGTGAGGTTCTCGGTGCCGTAGACCGTCGCGCCCGTCCCGTACATCATGCGGTCGGAGTCGAACGGGTCGATCTCCAGCGCCTCCGTCATCCACCCCAGCTTCGGCGTCTGCTCGGGCGGCGTCGGGTTGGCTCCCCAGGTCAGCCACGGCGAGGACGACACGTCCATCGTGTACCGGTTGGCGCGGTTGGGGTACGACGTGTAGTCCCACGCCTTCGTCCAGGTCGCGCCGCTGTCCTTGGACCGGAAGATCTGGGTGTCCGGCCACCAGGAGCTGTAGGCGGTCGCCATGACGGTGCCGGGCTTCAGCCGGTCGACCGTCAGTCCGCTGAAGCCGTAGTACGTGTCGGCCTCCGCGACCGGACTGATGTCCGTCCAGGCGCCGGTCGCCGTCGCGTACCGCCACAGCCGGCCCTTGCCGCCGTCGTACGGGCCGCCCTTGTCGCTGTAGGCGATGTACAGATGACCGTTGACGGTGTCCAGCACGCCCTTGTGCGCCAGGTATCCCGTCGGCTGCCCCGCCAGCCGCGACCAGGTCGCGCCCGCGTCCGTCGAGCGGTACACCGCGTTGTCCTTGTCCGCGACCCCGACGTAGATCGTCCTCGTCGCGCTGCCCGCGGTGCCGGTGGACTCGTCGAAGGTGACCCAGACGATGCCCTGGTTGTCGGAGGCGTAGCCGCTCGTGTCGCTGGGATCCTGGACGTAGGTGCCGACGTTGGGGAAGTTCGTCACCTGCGACCAGGTCGCCCCCGAGTCCGTCGACCGCCACAGGCCCTTGCCGCTGGGCGCGCCCAGGTACAGCACGCTGTTGCGGTTAGGGTCCACCGCCAGCCGCTCGCCCATGCCCCGGCCGGGCATGTTGCCGCCCAGCTTGAACGGCAGGTCCGCCTTCTGCCAGCTCGCCCCCCGGTCCGAGGAGCGCAGCACGGCGCCGTTGCCCGGGTCCCAGCTGTTGGTGTAGGTGCCGACGGCCGCGTACACCTTGTTCGGGTCGACGGAGTCGGAGGCCAGGCTCACCACGCCCGTGTGCCCCCAGTTCGCCCAGCCCACCGAGTCCAGCAGCGGTGTCCACGTCTTGCCGTTCTCCTGCCAGCGGTAGGCGCCGCCGATGTCGGTGCGCGCGTAGGCGAGGTTCTTCTCCTTGCGGTTGAAGACGATGCCCGGCACGAAGCCGCCGCCGTCGATCCGGGCGTTCTTCCAGGTGTACGACTCTGCGGCCAGGGCCGTCCGCGGGCCGCCGTCGGCCGCCAGTGCGGGCGGGGTGCCCGCGAGCAGGCCGGCGGCCAGCGCCAGGACGGCCGTGAGGATGCGGGTTCTTCGCACGGTGGGGGTCCTTCCTCGCGAAACCATGGGGGAGGAATGCGCGGGGTGTGCGGGGGGAGGGGGGATGCGAGGCGTGCGACGACCGGGCGGTCCCCTGTGCGGGTGGGGACCGCCCGGCGCGGTACGCGGAGCCTTAGCGGGGGCTTATTCGAGAAGCTCCGCGTACGAGCCCATGGCCAGGGCGATGTCCGCCTGGGCCCAGAACCGGTGGTACGTGAAGGTGGGCGCGGCACCGCCCGCGAGGTAGGCCTCGATCTTCGACCAGGCCGGGTCGTCCTCGTAGAAGGAGCGGATCGAGTCGAACGTCGACGAGGAGTTGATCGCGTCGCCGTTCGGCATGGTGCCGGTCCAGCCGCTCGGGACGTACACGGCGTCGTCGAAGCGGTTGTAGTCGGTGCGGGTCTCCGGGACCGCGATGCCGAGGGCGTCCTGGTTGTTGTTCCACATGCCGTCCAGGAGGGCCTTCGCCGTGGTCGCGGCCGCGGTGTCACCGGAACGGTCGGCGTAGTACGTCAGGGTCTTGGCGTACGCGGCCGCCACACCGACGTCGTTCGTGTAGTCGGCGACGGTGACGTGGAGTCCCGTGTTGGCGCCGGGGCTCGCGGCGTTCCAGGTGTCGGGCTGGCCCGACCACTGGAGGGTGGAGGGGATCAGGAACGTGCCGTCCGGGTTGACCGTGGTCTTGGACAGCGCCCAGTCGACCCACTTGTCGAGGACGGCCTTGGCGGCCGCGTTCCCCGTCTGCTGGTAGTACTCGGCCACCCGCTCCATCGACCACGCCTGGAAGCCGAACCACTGGTTGGACGGCGGGTCGTGGTAGACGGGCTGCTGGTCGTAGTACATCCCGTAGAACGTCGACTTGCCGGCCGGCGGGGTCGCGTAGCGGCCCGCCCAGCTGTTGGTGGCGCCGCCCGCGATGGCTCCCTCGTTGGACTGGAGCCAGCGGTAGAACTCCACCTGCCGTTCCAGCGACTTGGCCCAGTCGGTCTGGCCGGTCGCCGACTTCGGCTTCAGCGGCGCGTAGGCGCTGAGCGCGTACGCGGCGAGCGGGTTCTGGTAGCCGCCGTGCGCGTGGCTGGAGCCGATGCGCCAGGCCCAGCCCGCCGAGGTGTCGGTGGCGCCGCCCCAGGCGTAGTACCAGGAGAGCAGGTAGTGCGAGGCGTCCTTGCCGGTGCCGGCCGGGCAGGCGGAGGGACCGACACAGTTGCCGATCTTCTTGAAGTACTTGTCGTACATCGCGTACCGCAGGTAGTCGCCCATCTTCGCGGCCTTGCCGACGGTCGCGGAGACGTCACCGCCCTTGCCCTGCTGCTTGGCCCAGACGTCCGCCCAGTACGCCGCCTGCACGGCCCGCGCGTCGGCGTCCGGCGCGTTGGTGAACTTCCACTGCTTGGCGTAAGAAGAGTCGCCCGTGAACAGGTCCAGGTACCCGTTCTTGCCGCCGTACTTGAAGGCGTCGCAGGTCGGCTGCGGCACCGTCTCCCACACCGACTCCTGCGCGCCGCGCTGGAAGGTGTTGATGTACGACGGGCCGGTGTCCGCCGGGCCGGCCTCGCACTTGCCGGGCGAGTTGCCGTAGCCGTAGACGTTGTCGACGTCCTGCAGCCAGTGCATGCCGTAGACGTCGTCGGTGCCGTAGGCGGTCTTCAGTTCACCGGCGATCGGATCCGGTCCCACCGACACCCCGCTGTCCAGCTTCGCCGGGTACTCGTCGGGCGTGTCCAGCTCGGGCGCGTACGTCGCCGGCTTCGAGGCGTTGTAGAAGGAGTTCGTCGGCTGGTCGGCGTGGGTCGGGATCATGTACTTCTCCATGATCTCCCAGGCGCCGTTGAACTTGGTCCAGTCGCCCGTGACCTTGCCGTACATGGCCTGCAGCCACAGGAGGTAGCTGTAGGCCTCCGACGTGGTCTCGTGGCCGTGGTCCGGGGCCTCGACGATCAGCGTCTCCACCGAGTGGTAGGGGATGCCCTCGGGCGAGAAGTAACCGTTCGCCGGGTTGGTGATCTTGCCGTAGAGCTCCAGGAAGCGGGCGTCGTACACCTTCGACGCGGCGATCTGGGTGACCGTGACCGAGGCCTTGCCGTGACCGGCGGCCGTCGAGTCGAAGGTCGCCGAGCCGGTGCCGGTGGCGTTGCCCGTGACGGTCACCTTCTGGGCGGTGTTCCAGTTCGACGGGGTGAAGGTGAGGGTCGCGCCGCCGGTCACCGTCAGGCCCGTGTTCCCGCTGGTGCGGGCGGTGGTGACGGTCACGTTCGCGGACGGCTGGGTCGACAGCTTCACCTCGTACGAACCCGTCTTGCCCTGCTGCACCGCGAGCTGGCCGGTGGAGGCCACCACGGCCGGTCCCGAGGCGACCGTGATGCCGACCGGCGTGGACGACGCGGACGCGCCCAGGCTGTCGTACGCCTTCGCCACCAAGGAATGACTGCCCACGGTCAAACCTGTGGCCGACAGGGAGTACGGCGAGCTGGTGTCGGTGCCCAGCAGCGTCGTGTCGTCGTAGAACTCGACCTTGGTGACGGTCGCGTTGTCGGCGGCCGCGGCGGTCGCCGCGAGCGGCACCGCGTCACCCTGCGTGTAGACGCTCCCCGGCGCCGGGCTGGTCAGCACGGTGGCGGGGGGCTGATGGGCGCCCGTGCACGGGGTGCCGTTGACGGAGAAGGAGGCGGGGGCGGCGTTGCTGCCGCTGTAGGTGAACTGCGCGCCCGTGCTGACCGCCGCGCCCACGGCGATCGTCCCGTTGTACGAGGCGTTCTTCACGGTGATCTGCTGCCCGGACTGCGACCAGGTGCCGTTCCAGCCGTTGGTCAGCTTCTGGTTGCCGGCGTACGCGTACGTCAGGGTCCAGCCGCTGATCGGGTCCGTGCCGCGGTTGGTGAGGGTCAGGTCGGCGGTGAAGCCGGAGCCCCAGTCGTTGGTCTTGTAGTCGACGCTGCACTGGAGTGCCGCCGCCTGAGCGGGAGTCGAGCTCGTGCCGAGCATGGCCACGGGGAGGGCGAGGGCCGCCACGACGGCGGTCCACAGCCGCCGCGCCGCGCGACGTCTGCGTGAGGGATCCATGGTGCTGGTTCCTCCTTGCGGCTCGGAGATGTGGGGAGGAGCAACAAGCCTTGAACCAGTGGGAGCGCTCCCATAGTGGGGAGGGGGTCGAGTGCGGTCAAGGTGCTTGAAGAGTCGAAAAGATTCGACGTGAAAAGTTGAGGGAAAGTCAGCGGCTCCCCTGTTCTTTGCCCACGCTTGGCGCTAGCGTCACTGACACCAGTGGGAGCGGTTCCACCAGTCGACGCGTCCGTCACGACGCGCCCGAGCTGCAAGGAGTCGCTCATGCGCCACCCCCCGCGTTCAGTACTTTTAGCCGTCGCCGACACGGTCGCCCAGACGTAGCAGTGCCGGCGCGACGGCGGCACCTGCCCGGGCAACGGGTACGAGGTCGCCGGTATGCAGGATCTCGTCGACGCCGTACGGTCCACCGGCGCCACGAACGTGATCCTCGCCGGCGGGCTCGCGTACTCCGACGACCTCGGTCAGTGGCCGGCGTACCAGCCCACCGACCCGGCGGGCAGTCTCGCCGCCGCCCGGCACGTGTACCACTCCAGCACCTGCTCCGACGCGAGCTGCTGGAACCCCACGCTCGCCCCCGTCACCGCCCGGGTCCCGCTGGTGGCAGGGGAGATCGGGGAGAACACCTGCTCCCACGGGTTCGTCGACCAGGTCGTGCGGTGGTCCGACGAGCGCCGCCTGTCGTACCCGGGCTGGACCTGGAACACCTGGGACTGCTCCACCGGCCCGTCCCCGATCCCGGACCACGACGGGACGCCCACGGCGTACGGCACCGGGCTGCGCGACCACCTGCGCGCCCTCGGCACCCCGCACCCCGAGCCGGCCCACCCCCGACCCCTGTCCGAGCCGACTCCTGCCTGAACCGACCCTCATCCGAACCGACCCTCATCCGAACCGACCGAGACCGGAACACACCGACACCCGCAACAGAGAGGGAAACCCGCACTCATGAGCCGCAGCAGAACAGCGATACTCGCCGCGATGGCGCTGGTCGCCGGCGCCTCCGGGACGGCGCTCGCGGTCGTCCCCGGTGACGCCGGCATCGCCGCCGTGCCCTGCACCGTCGACTACAAGGTGCAGAACGACTGGGGCACCGGCTTCACCGCCAACGTCACCGTCACCAACAACTCGGCCGCGAAGTCGAGCTGGGCGGTGAAGTGGTCGTACGCCGGGAACCAGAAGATCACCAACGGCTGGAACGCGAAGGTCACCCAGTCCGGGGCGGCCGTCACCGCCGCCAACGAGAGCTACAACGGCACGCTGGCGAACGGCGGTTCGGTCAGCTTCGGGTTCCAGGGCACCTACAGCGGCAGCAACGCCGTCCCGGCCACCTTCACCCTCGACGGCGTGACCTGCAACGTCGACGGCGGCGGCCCCACCGACCCGGGCCCGACCGACCCGGGCCCGACCGACCCCGGCACCCCCGGCACCCGGGTCGACAACCCCTACGCCGGCGCCAAGGTGTACGTGAACCCCGAGTGGTCGGCGAAGGCCGCGGCCGAACCGGGCGGCAGCCGCATCTCCAACCAGCCCACCGGCGTCTGGCTCGACCGCATCGCCGCGATCAACGGCGTCAACGGCGGCATGGGCCTGCGCGCCCACCTCGACGAGGCGCTGAAGCAGAAGGGCTCCGGCGAGCTCGTCGTCCAGCTGGTCATCTACAACCTGCCCGGACGTGACTGCGCCGCCCTCGCCTCCAACGGCGAGCTGGGCCCGACGGAGATCGACAAGTACAAGACGCAGTACATCGACCCGATCAAGGCCATCCTCGCCGACTCCAAGTACGCCGGGCTGCGCATCGTCACCACCATCGAGATCGACTCGCTGCCCAACCTCGTCACCAACACCGGCAGCCGCGCGACGGCCACCCCGCAGTGCGACGTGATGAAGGCCAACGGCAACTACCAGAAGGGCATCGGCTACGCCCTGAACAAGCTCGGTGACGTGCCCAACGTCTACAACTACATCGACGCCGGACACCACGGCTGGATCGGCTGGGACGACAACTTCGCCCCCACCGCGACCCTGATGAAGGAGGCGGCGACCACCGAGGGCGCCACCGTCAACGACGTCCACGGCTTCATCACCAACACGGCCAACTACAGTGCCCTGAAGGAGAACAACTTCACCATCAACGACTCGGTGGCCGGCAAGTCGGTCCGCGAGTCGAAGTGGGTCGACTGGAACCGCTACGTCGACGAGCTGTCCTTCGCCCAGGCCTTCCGCAACCAGTTGGTCACCGCCGGCTTCAACTCCGGCATCGGCATGCTGATCGACACCTCCCGCAACGGCTGGGGCGGCACCGCCCGGCCCACCGGTCCGGGCGCCACGACCAACGTGGACACCTACGTCGACGGCGGCCGCTACGACCGCCGTCTCAACACCGGCAACTGGTGCAACCAGTCCGGTGCCGGCCTCGGCGAACGCCCGCAGGCCGCTCCGGCGACCGGGATCGACGCCTACGTCTGGATGAAGCCGCCGGGCGAGTCCGACGGCTCCAGCAGCGCCATCCCGAACGACGAGGGCAAGGGCTTCGACCGGATGTGCGACCCGACGTACACCGGCAACCCGCGCAACAACAACAACATGTCGGGCGCCCTGCCGAACGCGCCGGTCTCCGGGCACTGGTTCTCCGCCCAGTTCCAGCAGCTGATGCAGAACGCCTACCCGCCGCTGTCCTGACCGGGTGACACCGGGGCGGAGCCCCGCCGGAACCGTGTCGGCCACGACCGCGTTCCGGCGGGGTTCCGCCCTGCCGTTTTTTGCCGTCCCGGCAACAGCGGTGGCCTCGGTCCGGTGCGTCGGCGCACGCTGGCGGCATCACGGACGAAAGGGCGACCACGATGGCGCACCAGCAGCAGGAACACCACGGCGACCAGGACGGCGCCCTTGGCCGACCCGGCCACCATCACGGCCACGGCCACCGCCATGGTCACGGTCCCGGTCCTGGCCACGGTCACGCTCACGGCGACGTCCAGGAGACCGACATCGACTGGGCCGAGATGGGCCCGCACCTGGAGGCCCAGGCCGAGCTGTTCACGCCCCTGTACGAGCGGGCCCTGTCCTGGCTGGGGCAGGAGGTGACCGAGCCGGGTCTGATCGTCGACGCGGGCAGCGGCCCCGGGGTGGTCTCCTGTCTGTTCGCCGAGACGTTCCCCGGCGCGCGGGTCCTGGCGGTCGACGGCTCCGAGCCGCTCCTGGAGCGGGCCCGGGACCGGGCCGCCCGGCTCGGGTACGGCGACCGCTTCGGCACGCTCGCCGGAGAGCTCCCCGGCGTCCTCGACGAGCTGGACTACCCGGCGGACCTGCTGTGGGCCGGCCGCAGCCTGCACCACCTCGGCGACCAGCGGGCCGCTCTCGCCGCGTTCGCCGGGCGACTGGCGCCCGGCGGCACCCTGGCGATCATGGAGGGCGGTCTGCCGTCCCGGTTCCTGCCGCGCGACCTCGGACTCGGCCGCCCCGGCCTCCAGGCCCGGCTCGACGTCCTGGAAGCGGAGTGGTTCGCCCGGATGCGGGCCGACCTGCCGGGTTCCGTCGCGGAGACCGAGGACTGGCCGGCGCTGCTGAACGCGGTCGGCCTCGAGCGCGCCCGTACCCGCAGCTTCCTGCTCGACCTGCCCGCCCCCGCCTCCGACCGGGCCCGCGCGCACATCGCCACCTTCCTCGGCCGGCTGCGCGAGGGCTTCGGCGACGCCCTCGACGCCGACGACCGGGCCGTGCTGGACCGGCTGCTCGACCCGCAGGACCCGGCGGGCGTGCACCGCAGGCCGGACGTCTTCGTCCTGGCGGCCCACACCGTGCACACCGCGGTCAAGCCGGCCTAGGGCCCGCCCCGGACGGACGCCGGACGGGCGCCCGTCCGGCGGATGCCCGTACCGGTCATCCGCCGGACCCCTCCCGGGCCGGCGAGGTGACCCCGAGGACACCGAGCACGGCCCGGGTCGCCGGGCTGGGGTTGAAACGGCTCCACGCCAGGTACTCGAGCCGGCGCGGACCGTCGACGACCGGGACCAGCGCCAGTTCCGGATCGCCGGCGGCCAGCGGGCCGACGAACGCCGACGGCATCAGCGCGACACCGAGCCCCCGCGCGATCAGCCGGGTCATCAACTCCACCACGCCGGCCTCGTACGCGACGTCGCGGACCAGGCCGGCGGCGGTGAACGCCCGGTCGGACTGCGCGCGGGCGGGCGTTCCGGCCACGAAGTCCACGAAGGTCTCCCCGGCGATCTCCTCCAGCGTGACCCGGGAGGCGCCCGCGAGCCGGTGCCCGGACGGCACCACCAGCACGTGCCGGTCGTGATCGAGGACGACGGTCTCCACCCCGGAGGGCCGTTCGCCCTCCGGCAGGCCGAGGAAGGCGATGTCCAGATCGCCCGCGCGGAGCGCCGCCACCAGGTCGTCACTGCGTCCCGACCGCAGGACGACCCGGACCTCCGGGTACCGGGCGCGGTACCGCTGGAGCAGTTCGGGCACGTCCACGGCGGCCGCGGTCACGATGACGCCGACGGCGAGCCGGCCCCGCACCACGCCGGCCGCGGCGGCGGCGTCGGTGACCGCGCGGTCGGCGGCGGCCAGGCACTCGCGGGCGGCGGCGACGAACGCGGCCCCGGCGCCGGTCGGCTCGACGCGTCGGCTGGTCCGGGCGAAGAGCCGGACCCCGAGCTCCCGCTCCAGGCCGGCGATCCGGTGGCTGAGCGAGGACTGCACGACCGCACAGCGCTCGGCGGCGCGGGTGAAGTTCCGGGTCTCGGCGAGGGCGACGGCGTAGCGCATCTGCTGGAGGTCCACCCATCCATCGTCGTCGTTCATGGCTGGCATGACAAGCATGCTTTGGAGTCATGAACGGCGGCGGCGAGACTGCCGTGCATGCAGACCTTGACCGAACGGTCGCCGGGACCGCCGCGGACGGCGTCCGCGCAGCGGGCGGCGACCGTCGCGCTCACCGCGCTCGCCCCGGCCTCCTGGGGCACCACGTACGCCGTGACCACGGAGCTCCTCCCGCCCGGGCATCCCCTGTTCGCCGGACTGATGCGCGCCCTGCCCGCCGGGCTCGCCGGACTGGCGATCACCCGCGTGCTCCCGCGCGGAGACTGGTGGTGGAAGGCCGCCGTCCTCGGCGTGCTCAACATCGGTGCGCTGTTCCCCCTGCTGTTCCTGGCGGCGGAACGGCTCCCCGGCGGGGCCGCCGCCACCCTCAGCGCCACCCAGCCGCTGCTGGTCGCCGGACTGGCCATCGCGGTGCTGCACGACCGGCCGACGGCGTGGAGGTGGACCTGGGGGGTGCTGGGCGTGCTCGGCGTCGGGCTCGTCGTCCTCGGACCGGAGGCACACCTGGACGCCGTCGGGGTGCTCGCCGGCCTCGGCGGTACGGCCACGATGGCCGGCGGAGTCGTCCTCACCAAGCGCTGGGGCCGCCCCGCGGGAGTGGGCCCCCTGACCCTGGCGGGCTGGCAACTGACGGCCGGGGGACTGCTGTTGCTCCCGCTCACGCTCGCGCTCGAAGGGGTGCCGCAGCGGATCGACGCCGCGGCGGCCGGCGGTTACCTGTGGCTCGGCGGCATGGGCGGGCTGATCGCCTACACGGTGTGGTTCCGCGGGCTCGGGCGGCTGCCGGTCGGCGCGTCCGCACCGCTGGTGCTGCTGTCCCCGCTGGTCGCGACCGTCGTCGGTCTCGGACTGGGCGAGTCGCTGAACCTCCCGCAGACCCTGGGGTTCGTCCTGGCCCTGGCCGCGTTGCTCGCCGCACAGTTCAACTCCCCGCTCCCGCCCCGCCGTACGGCGCGCGGCGGGCGCACGGAGGAGGCCGACGGCCGAAAGGAGCGGAACCGATGACGACCGGTTCGACGGAGAACGGTTCGACCGGGAGGGGCTCGGCGGAGCCCGGCCTCCTGGCGCCCCGCAGGACGATCGCCGTGCTCGGAGCCACCGGCATGGTGGGCAGCCGGGTGACCGAGGAGGCCGTGGGACGTGGGCACCGGGTGCTCGCCCTGTCCCGGAAGCCCGGGGGAGGGGACCCGGACGTGAGGCCGGTCGCGGTCGACGCGCACGACCCGCGCGCCCTGCGTGACGCGCTGGCCGGCGCCGCGGCTCACGGCGCCGTCCCGGACGCCGTCGTGGTGACCGTGCGGACCTTTCCGGCCGACCCGGAGTTCCTGGTCGGCGCCACCCGCACGGTGCTGGACGTCGCCGCCGGGCACGGGATGCGCGTCCTCGTGGTCGGCGGCGCCGGTGCCCTGCGCAGTCCCGGCGACCGGGACCTGCTGGTCGCGGACGATCCGGCCCACGTGCCCGCCGAGCACCGGGCCGTCGCCGCCGCCGGGCTCGCCCAGTTGCGGGCCTGCCGGGCCCACGCCTTCGGGGACTGGGTGTACCTGAGCCCGCCGGCGCTGCTCGAACCCGGCACCCGCACCGGCCGCTACCGGCGCGGCACCGACACCCTGCTCACCGCCGCCGACGGCCGCTCGTGGATCAGCGCCGAGGACCTGGCCGTCGCCGTGGTCGACGAACTCGAGGATCCCGGCCCCGAGCGGCACATCACGGTCGTCCACCGGGACGACGCGCACGGGTCGGTGTGAGCCGGGCGCGGACCGACGGAAGACGGGTCCCGCTGGTGCGCCCCGGTGCGGCCGGCCCCTCGCCGAGGACCGTGCCGGCACTCAACTCCCCCTGAACGGGGTTGACTTGGAGAGAGCTCCAAGTGGTTGACTGCCGCGCAGTTCACGCACCGCACAGGGGGTACCACCATGGGCAACTCACCCGGCTCGCCGGACGCGCCGGTCGCTCTGATCACCGGCGGCGGCAGCGGCATCGGCGCCGCCGTCGCACGGCGACTGCTGGACGCCGGCCACCGGGTCACCGTCACCGGCCGGAGCGAGGAGCGGCTGCGCTCCTTCGCCGCCGAACGGGGGGACCCCGGGACACTGCTGACGGTCGCCGGCAGCACGACCGACTACGACTGCGTACAGTCGGCGGTCGACCGCACGCTCGAGCGGTACGGCCGACTGGACACCGTCGTCGCCAACGCCGGCACCGCCACCCACGACTCCGTCGCCGAAGGCGACCCGGCCGGCTGGACCGACATGGTCCTGACCAACGTGCTGGGTCCCGCCTTCCTCGTCCGCGCCTCCGTCGACGCCCTCAAGGAGAGTCGGGGCCGGATCGTGCTCGTCGGCAGCGTCGCCGGCTTCGTGCCCACCCCGGGCAACCTCTACGGGGCGACGAAGTGGGCGGTGACCGGCCTCGCGGAGAACACGCGCCGGCAGGTCACCGAGTGGGGCGTCGGGGTGACCCTGATCGCGCCCGGCCGGGTGGAGACCCCGTTCTGGGACGGCTACGGCAGCCTGCCGCCCGGGCATCTGCTGACCGCCGACCAGATCGCCGACTCCGTGGTCTGGGCGATCCGGCAGCCCGAGGGCGTCGACGTGAACACCGTCGTCGTACGGCCGATCGGCCAGCCCAACTGACACGTCGAGGGCGCCCCCCCCCGCGACGGGAAGGCGCCCTCGACGGAGGCCGAAAGGCTCAGACGACGTCGAACGCGGCCGGGTCCGGGCCGATGCGCCGGTCCTCGTTCAGCGCGCTGATCGCGGCCAGGTCCTCGGCGTCCAGGCTGAAGTCGAACACCTCGATGTTCTCCTTGATCCGGGACGGCGTCACCGACTTGGGGATCACGACGTTGCCGAGCTGGAGGTGCCAGCGCAGCACGACCTGGGCCGGGGTGCGGCCGTGCTTCCGGGCGATGGCGACGATCGCCGGGACCTCCAGCAGGCCCTTGCCCTGGCCGAGCGGGGACCAGGCCTCCGTGGCGATGCCCCGTTCGGCGTGGAACTCGCGGGCGGCCTGCTGCTGGAGGTGCGGGTGCAGCTCGATCTGGTTGACCGCCGGGATGACCGACGTCTCGCCGATCAGCCGCTCGAGGTGCTCCGGCAGGAAGTTCGAGACGCCGATGGCCCGCGCGCGGCCGTCCGACAGGAGCTTCTCGAACGCCTTGTAGGTGTCGACGTAGGTGTCCCGGGCCGGCAGCGGCCAGTGGATGAGGTACAGGTCGACGTAGTCCAGGCCCAGCTTCTCCAGCGAGGCGTCGAACGCGCGCAGCGTCGCGTCGTACCCCTGGTCGCTGTTCCAGAGCTTGGTGGTGACGAAGACGTCCTCGCGGGGCACGCCGGAGGTGGCGATCGCCCGGCCGGTGCCCTCCTCGTTGCCGTAGATCGCCGCTGTGTCGATGCTGCGGTACCCGGCCTCCAGCGCGGTGCTGACCGCCCGCGCCGCCTCGTCGTCCGGCACCTGCCAGACGCCGAAGCCCAGCTGGGGCATCTCGACGCCGTTGTTGAGGGTGATCGGGGGGACCTTGCTGCTCACGAGCTCTCGATCCTTCGGTTGTCCGTCAAGTGTTCTCCACCATCGTCAACGATCACGACGCGTGATGCATTCCTGACCCCCGAATTCGAACCACGGAGCCTCACAAAAGGTCACGACCGATCGCGTGTTGTCGGACTCCGTCGAGCGCTGTCGCATGCCTGTCGCGTGCCTGCCCCGTGCCGTCAGGTCCGGTACAACGCGTCGACCTCGTCGGCGTAGGCGTTCTCGATGGCCCTGCGTTTCAGCTTCAGCGACGGGGTGAGCAGGCCGTGCTCCTCCGTGAAGGGCTGGGCGAGGATGCGGAAGGTGCGGATCGACTCCGCCTGCGAGACCAGGGTGTTCGCGGCGACCACGGCGCGGCGCACCTCCGCCTCCAGGTCCGGGTCGCGCACCAGCTGCGCCGGCGTCATCGCGGGCTTCTTGCGCATCTGCAGCCAGTGCTCGACGGCCTCCTGGTCGAGGGTGACCAGGGCGGCCACGAACGGCCGGTCGTTGCCGACGACGATGCACTGGTGGACCAGCGGATGGTCGCGCACCCGCTCCTCCAGCAGCCCCGGCGAGACGCTCTTGCCGCCGGAGGTGACCAGGATCTCCTTCTTGCGGCCGGTGATGGTGAGGTAGCCGTCCTCGTCGAGGGAGCCGAGGTCGCCGGTGGCCAGCCAGCCGTCGTGCAGGGTCTCGTCGGTGGCCTTGGGGTTGTTCAGGTACCCCTGGAAGACGTTGTCGCCGTGCAGCCAGATCTCGCCGTCGTCCGCGATGTGCACGGTCACGCCCGGGATGGGCCGGCCGACGGTGCCGTAGCGGGTGCGTCCGGGCGGGTTGGCGGTCGCGGCCGCCGTCGACTCCGTCAGGCCGTAGCCCTCGTAGACCTGCACGCCCGCGCCGGCGAAGAACAGGCCCAGCCTGCGGTCCATCGCGGAGCCGCCGGACATGGCGTGCCGCACCCGGCCGCCCATCGCGGCGCGCATCCTGGAGTAGACGAGCCTGTCGAACAGCTGGTGCTGCACGCGCAGCCCCGCGGAGGGGCCGGGCCCTGTGCCCCAGGCCTTGGCCTCCACCGCCTCCGCGTAGTTCACGGCGACGTCCACGGCCTTCTCGAACGGCCCGGACTTCCCCTCCCGCTCCGCCTTGCGGCGGGCGGCGTTGAACACCTTCTCGAAGATGTACGGCACGGCCAGGAAGAACGTCGGCCGGAACGCGGCCAGGTCGGGCAGCAGGGCGGACGCGTGCAGCTGGGGCTGGTGGCCGAGGCGGACCTTGCCGCGGATCGCGGCGATCTCCACCATCCGCCCGAAGACGTGGGCGAGCGGCAGGAACAGCAGGGTCGCCGCCTCGTCACCCTTCTTGGAGCGGAACACCGGCTCCCAGCGCTCGATGACGGTGTCCGCCTCGAACATGAAGTTGCCGTGCGAGACGACACAGCCCTTGGGCCGGCCGGTCGTGCCGGAGGTGTAGATGACCGTGGCGACCGAGTCGGGCGTGACCGCCTCCCGGTGCCGGTGCACCACGTCGTCCTCGATGGAGGCGCCCGCGTCGTACAGCTCCTGCACGCAGCCCGAGTCCAGCTGCCACAGGCGGCGCAGCCGCGGCAGGCGGTCGATGACGGTGGCGATCGTCATCGCGTGGTCCTCGTGCTCCACCACCGCGGCCGTGGCCTCCGCGTCGTACAGCATCCAGAAGCACTGCTCGGCCGAGGAGGTCGGGTAGACGGGGACCACCTGGGCGCCGATGGTCCACAGGGCGAAGTCGAACAGGGTCCACTCGTAGCGGGTGCGGGACATGATCGCGACGCGGTCGCCGAAGCGGACGCCCTGCGCGAGCAGGCCCTTGGCCAGCGCGAGGACCTCGTCGCGGAACCCGGCGGCGGTCACGTCCCGCCACTCGCCGTGCTCGTCCTTGCGGCCGAGCGCGACATGGTGGGGGTCCTCCTGGGCGTGCCGGTAGACGACGTCGGCCAGTCCGCCCACCGGCGGTGCCGGCGCCGACGCAGGAGTGGTGAACTCGCGCAAACCCGCACCCCGCTTCTCGTGGCCGCACAGCGCCGTGAAAGCTACCCCACGCGCGCGCGGGGCGGGAGAGGGGCGGAAAAGCGGACGATGCTCCCGTCCGCGCTGGTCAGCGCAGGAAGACGAGCTCACATGGGGAAGGGCCGGACGGAAATCCGACGGTCGGGTACGTCCCGGTGCCGTAATCTCCACCGAATCTGCCCGACCCGCTCACCCCGCCCGGCCCCTCGACGGGGGCGGGTCAGCCGCGCGCCGACGCCCGCGGTCCGGCCGGGGCCGCGGCGGCCGGTTCCGGCACCGCCACCCGCTCCCCGCGCGCCGGCCGGAGCAGGACGACGACGAGCACACCGGCCACCAGACCGGTGACGCCCGCCGCGACCAGCGCGCCGTCCAGCCCGGTGGCGAACGCGTCCCGCAGGGCGTGCTCGCCGTACGTGCCGCGCAGCGCCCCGGCGCCGCCGCCCGCCAGCGTGTGGGCCGCCCCGTGCGGGAGCGCGTCCGCCATCCGCGAGGTCAGGACGGTGCCGAAGACGGCGACCCCCAGCGCGTAGCCGAGCTGGCGGACCGTGCTCACCGCGCCGCCCGCCATGCCGGACCGCTCGGCCGGCACCGCGGCCAGCGCCGCGCCCGCCACGGTCGGCGCCACGAACCCGGTCCCGATCCCCACCAGCACGAACCCGGGCGCCAGCGCCGTCCAGCCGGACCCCGCGTCCAGCACCGCCTGGCACAGGCAGCCCGCACCGATCAGCAGCAGCCCGCCACCGACCGTCCACCGGGCCGGCACCCCGTGCAGCAGCTTGCCGACCAGCACCGCGACCACCATGGCGGCCACCGTCATCGGCAGCAGCGTGAGCCCGCCGCGCACCGGGCTCATGCCCAGCAGCGTCTGCATCCAGATCGACAGGTACGGCGTCACCCCGAACGCCACCCCGTTGAAGGCGAACGCGCCCGCCATCACCCCCACGAAGGCGGGCACCCGCAGCAGCCGCAGGTCGAGCAGCGGATGGGCCGCGCGCCGCTCCGCCAGCACGAAGCCCACCAGCGCGAGCGCGGCCACCGCGAACGACACCGGCGTCGCCGGCGCCGTCCACCCGTCCGCCCCGGCCCGCACCACCGCGTACGTCGTACCGCCCGCGAACCCGGCGAACGCCACCGTGCCCGCCCAGTCCACCCGCATGCCCCGCGGACCCTTCGACTCCGGCACCACCCTCAGCGTCAGCCACACCGCCAGCACGCTCACCGGAAGGTTCACCAGGAAGATCCACCGCCAGCCCGGCCCCGCGGTGAGCAGCCCGCCCAGCACCGGCCCCACCGCCGCCGCGCCACCGCTGACCGCGCCCCACACGCCGAGCGCGGCCGACCGGCGCCGCCCCTGGTAGACGGAGCCGAGCAGCGGCAGCGTCGTGGCGAACACCGCGGCCGCCCCCACGCCCTGCACGGCCCGCGCCACGACCAGCGCCTGCGGCCCGGACGCCAGCCCGCACCACAGCGACGCCGCCGCGAACACCACCACGCCCGCCACGTGCACCCGCCGCCGCCCGAGGACGTCGGCCGCGGCCCCCGCCCCCAGCAGCAGCGCGGCCAGCGCGAGCGCGTACCCGTCCACCACCCACTGCAGATCGCTCAGCGACGCGTCCAGCGCCCGCGCCATGTCCGGCAGCGCCACCACCACGATCGTCACGTCCAGCAACAGCATGAACGTCCCCAGGCACACCGCCGTCAGCGGCCCCCATCTGCGCATCTGCCCAACTCCTCTTTTCCGTACGGGGATTGCCGGCCGCTCCGTACGATGGGCGAGGGACGGCCGATCGCCGCGGAAACCGGCGCCGGACCGACGGGATCCGACGGGGGAGAAGCCGATGGCGAGGGAAACCCACACCTTCGACGAGCTGGACGTGCAACTGCTGTCGGCGCTCGAGATCGACGGCCGGGCCCCCTTCAGCCGGATCGGCGCGGTCCTCGGCGTCTCCGACCAGACGATCGCGCGCCGCTACCGCAGACTGACCGCCGAGGCCGGCCTGCGCGTGGTCGCCGTACGGGACGCCGAACGCCTCGGCCAGGACCAGTGGATGCTCCGGCTGCGCTGCGTCCCCGACAGCGCCGCCGTCATCGCCGACGCCCTCGCCAAGCGCCACGACACCCACTGGATCGGCCTCGGCTCCGGCGGCACCGAGATCGTCTGCATGACCCGCCCCCGGCACCCCGGCGACCACGACGACCTCATCCTCGGCAAGCTGCCCCGCACCCCCAGCGTCGTGGAGATCCGCGCCCAGCAGCTCCTCCACCGCTTCTACGGCGGACCCACCGGCTGGCTGCGCAAGTTCACCGCCCTCGACCGGGACCAGATCGCCGCCCTCGCGCCCCGCCCCGCACCACCCGCCGGGCCGGCCCGCATCGACCCCGAGGACGAACCGCTCCTCGCCGTCCTCGAACGCGACGGCCGCGCCGGCCACCCCGAGCTCCAGCGCGCCACCGGCCGCTCCGAGTCCGCCGTCAAGCGCCGCCTCGCCTCCCTGCTCGCCTCCGGCGCCGTCTACATCGACGTCGAGTACCACTCCGAGATCCTCGGCCACCCCCTCGCCGCCGCCCTGTGGATCACCACCGCGCCCTCCGCCCTGCACGAGGTCGGCGAGGCCCTCGCCACCCACGACGAGGTCGCCTTCGCCTCCGCCACGGCCGGCCCCTCCCACATCGTCGTCACCGCCGTCGTCCGCGACACGGCGGGCCTGTACGCCTACCTCAGCGGCCCCCTCGGCCGCCTGCCGGGCGTCCGGCACGTGGAGACGACGCCGTTCCTGCGGCGGATCAAACAACTCACCTACCAGCCCCCGGGCCGCTGAGGCGGTCCGGCGCGGCGGCCCGCGCCCCGGGCCCCCGCCGGTGCAGCCGGTCGCCGCCCGCCAGGATCGCCGCCGCCAGCGCGTCCGCCGCGCCCTGGGCGGAGGGCCGGCGCCGGCCGTGCACCAGCACGAAGTCCACCCGGCCCAGCTCGGGCAGACCCGACCGGTCCGGGACCCGCACCAGGCCGGGCGGGATCAGGCCGCGCGAGTGCGCCATCACGCCCAGGCCGGCGCGGGCCGCCGCCACCAGACCGTTCAGGCTGCCGCTCGTGCACGCGATCCGCCACGGCCGCCCCTGCCGCTCCAGCGCCTCCATGGCGAGCGCGCGGGTGATGCCGGGCGGCGGGAAGACGATCAGCGGGACCGGGCGTTCCGGATCCAGCCGCAGCCGCTGCGCGCCGATCCACACGAGCTCGTCGTGCCAGACCAGCTCGCCCCGCGCGTCCTCCGGGCGCCGCTTGGCCAGCACCAGGTCCAGCTTCCCGGCCGCCAGCCGCTCGTGCAGCGTCCCGGACAGCTCCACCGTCAGTTCCAGGTCCACCTCGGGGTGGTCGTGCCGGAAGCCCTCCAGGATCTCCGGCAGCCGGGTCAGCACGAAGTCCTCCGAGGCGCCGAACCGCAGCCGGCCGCGCAGCCGGGTGCCGGTGAAGAACGCCGCGGCCTGCTCGTGCACCTCCAGGATCCGGCGGGCGAAACCGAGCATCGCCTCGCCGTCCTCGGTCAGCTCCACCGAGTGCGTGTCCCGGGAGAACAGCGTCCGCCCGGTCGCGTCCTCCAGCCGCCGCACGTGCTGGCTGACCGTGGACTGGCGCAGCCCGAGCCGCCGGGCGGCCTGGGTGAAACTCAGGGTCTGCGCGACGGCCAGAAAAGTCCGCAGGTGAGAGGGGTCGTACACGCCGTCCACGGTACCCGGTCATCACGATGCGCGATGACAGTCAGAGCGGTAGGACGGATTCCCGATCACGGGGCCGGGGAGGACCATGGAGGGGCACCCTCCGGGCCCGTGGCACGGCGGACGGACCGCGGACGGACGACGTGCCCGAGCGCGCCGAACGCCGCACACCCGGCGGAACGAACGACGTACCCCGAGCAAGTGGAGCACCGTGAAACGCCTGCGCCGGCCGAGCCGGATGCCGATCGACCCGTACATCCTCCTGCTGCTGGGGACGGTGGGCCTCGCGGCGCTCCTCCCGGCCCGCGGCGCCGCCGCCGACGTGGCCTCCGGCGCCTCCACGGCCGCGATCGCCTTCCTCTTCTTCCTCTACGGCGCCCGCCTGTCCACCGCGGAGGCGCTGGACGGACTGCGGCACTGGCGGCTGCACGTCACCGTCCTCGCCTGCACCTTCGTGATCTTCCCGCTGCTGGGCCTGGCCGCCCGCGGAGTCGTCCCGGTGCTGCTCACCGAGCCGCTCTACCAGGGACTGCTGTTCCTCACCCTCGTCCCCTCCACCATCCAGTCCTCGATCGCCTTCACCTCGATCGCCCGGGGCAACGTGCCCGCCGCGATCTGCGCGGGCTCCTTCTCCTCCCTCGCCGGCATCGTCGTCACGCCGCTGCTCGCGGCCGCGCTGCTCGGCAGCACCGGCGGCGGCTTCTCCGCGGACTCCCTCGTCCGGATCGTGCTGCAGCTCCTGGTGCCGTTCGTCTCCGGGCAACTCCTGCGGCGCTGGATCGGCGGCTTCGTCGCCTGGCACAAGAAGGGCCTCGGCCACGTCGACCGCGGCTCCATCCTCCTCGTCGTCTACACCGCGTTCAGCGAGGGCGTGGTCCAGGGCATCTGGCACCAGGTCAGCGCCGTCCGGCTCGCGGGGCTGCTCGCCGTCGAGGCCGTGCTGCTCGCCGTGATGCTCGCGCTGACCTGGTACGGGGCGAAGGCCCTGCGCTTCGGCCGGGAGGACCGGATCGCGATCCAGTTCGCCGGCTCCAAGAAGTCGCTCGCCTCCGGACTGCCCATGGCGAGCGTCCTGTTCGGCGCGCACGCCTCACTGGCGGTGCTGCCGCTGATGCTCTTCCACCAGATGCAGCTCATGGTGTGCGCGGTGATCGCCAAACGCCGCTCGCACGACCCGCGGCCGGAGCCGGTCACCGCCGGCGGGGCGCCGGGCGCGGCGTCCCGGACCGCGGTCGACACGGGGCCGCGGTCGCCCTGACCCCGCCGCCGCGGACGCCGGATCCGGCCGGGGCGGACGCCGGATCCGGCCGGGGCGTCGTCCACCGGCGACGGTATGCGATACGCGGTCGGCGGTGTGTCCGACCAATTACCGGGACGGACGGTCAACGAGGGATAACGTTCCGTCATGACCGCAGTCGCACTCGCACCCGCTCCCCGCGTGCTCGATCCGGCGCGCACCGCATTCGCACCCGTTCCCCTCGCGCTCGATCCCGCGCGCACCGCACTCGTCCTCGTCGACCTGATGGACCGGATGGTCGCGCTGCCCCTCGCCCCCCACAAGGGCAGCGACGTCCTGGCGGTCGCCGAGCACCTCGCGGACGCCTTCCGGGCCGCCGGCGCCCCCGTCGTCCTGGTCCGCGTGGAACGCCCCGGCATCGCCAAGCAGCCGCCCGGCAGCGGTCTGGTGCCCGGCCTGCTGCACGACGGCGACATCGAGGTCGTCAAGCGCACCATCGGCGGCTTCCAGGGCACCGGCCTCGACGAGCAGCTGCGCCGGCGCGGCGTCACCACGCTGGTGTTCGGCGGCATCGCCACCAACCTCGGCGTGGAGTCCACGGCGCGCGCCGCCGCCGACCTCGGCTACGACCTCGTCCTCGTCGAGGACGCCATGGCCGCGCTCATCGGCGCCGAGCACGAGGCGTCGGTGCGGTTCGACTTCCCGCGCCTGGGCACGGTCGTCCGCTCGGACGCCGTGCGGTTCGCGTCCGCGAGCGCCCCGGACGGGTACTCCACGGACTGAGACGCGACGGTACGAGACGCGAGGGGCCCGGGACGGGGACCCCGCGGCGCAGCGGCGCTCCCCGCCGGCCGGGGGCCCGCCGCCGTGCCGCGGGCGGCCGCCTCAGTCCCGGGCGGCCGCGGCCCGCAGGGCGACGCGGTCCTCACCCGCGTACACGTTCATGGAGCTGCCCCGCAGGAAGCCCACCAGCGTCAGTCCCGTCTCCGCGGCCAGGTCCACCGCCAGCGACGAGGGCGCCGACACCGCCGCGAGCACCGGGACGCCCGCCATCACGGCCTTCTGCGCCAGCTCGAACGAGGCCCGGCCCGACACCAGCAGGATCGTGCGGGACAGGGGCAGTTCCGCGTTCTGCAGGGCGCGCCCGACCAGTTTGTCGACGGCGTTGTGCCGGCCCACGTCCTCCCGGACGTCCAGCAGCTCGCCGTCCTCGGAGAACAGGGCCGCCGCGTGCAGCCCGCCGGTCCGGTCGAAGACCCGCTGGGCCGCGCGCAGCCGGTCGGGCAGGCTCGCGAGCAGCTCCGGCGCGACCCGCACCGGGGGAGTGTCGGCGATGGGCCAGCGGGCCGTCGTACGGACCGCGTCCAGGCTCGCCTTGCCGCACAGGCCGCACGACGAGGTGGTGTAGACGTTCCGCTCGAGGGTGATGTCGGGGACCGTGACGCCGGGGGCGGTCCTCACGTCGACGACGTTGTAGGTGTTCGAGCCGTCCGCCGTCGCCCCGGCGCAGTAGACGATGTTCAGCAGATCGGACGCGGCGGCCAGGACGCCCTCGCTGACCAGGAATCCGGCGGCCAGCGCGAAGTCGTCACCGGGCGTGCGCATGGTGATGGCGAGCGGCTTGCCGTTCAGCCGGATCTCCAGCGGCTCCTCGGCCACCAGGGTGTCCGGCCGGCTGGAGACGGCGCCGTCGCGTATGCGGAGCACCTTGCGTCGTTCGGTGACTCGTCCCATGTGGTGATCAGCCCCGGTTCTGTACGTGCCGGCAGTCGAAGCGGTCCTCGCTGCGGAGGTCGCCGTGGGTCACCGGGCCGTGGTGCGGCGAGGTGACCTTCACGATCTCATTGTCCTGCACGGGGAGCGCGGGGCCGCATCCCGTGCGGCGGCACGCGCGCACGGTCGTCGTCCGCGTCCGCGACGGTCCGTCCCGGTGCCCGCCCGGCGCTCGCCCGACCCCCGTCGCACGGCCGGGCGAAGGACTGCTCGGGTGTCCGAGGGTTAGCGGGAAGCCGACAAGCCCGACGCCCGTTTCCTGTCGCTTCACGCGCCCTCGTACCCGTGAGTCACTGATCAGACTGGGCCATCCCGCTACCCACGGCACCGAGGGGATCACCCAATGAACGGCTCGCGCATCGTCGCCGTCGGCCACTACCAGCCCGCCCGCGTCCTCACCAACGCCGACCTGGCGGGCATGGTCGACACCAGTGACGAATGGATCACGAGTCGGGTGGGCATCCGCACGCGCCACATCGCCGGACCCGACGAACCCGTGGACGAACTGGCGGCGCACGCCGCCGCCAAGGCGCTCGCGACGGCCGGACTCGCACCCGCCGACATCGACCTGGTGCTGGTCGCGACCTCCACGGCCGTCGACCGCTCACCCAACATGGCCGCCCGGGTCGCCGCCCGCCTCGGCGTGCCGCGGCCCGCGACGATGGACCTCAACGTCGTGTGCGCCGGGTTCACCCACGCGCTGGCCACCGCCGACCACACCGTGCGGGCGGGCGCCGCGCGCCGGGCGCTGGTCATCGGCGCCGACAAGATGTCCGAGGTGACCGACTGGAGCGACCGCACCACCTGCGTCCTCGTCGGCGACGGAGCCGGCGCCGCCGTGATCGAGGCGTGCCCCGACGGAGCCGAACCCGGTATCGCCCCCGTGCTGTGGGGATCGGTGCCGGAGATGGGGCACGCGGTGCGCATCGAGGGCGAGCCCGCCCGGTTCGCCCAGGAGGGCCAGAGCGTCTACCGCTGGGCCACCACCCGGCTGCCGCCGCTCGCGCGGGAGACGTGCGAGCGCGCCGGCCTCACCCCGGCGGACCTCGCCGCCGTCGTCCTGCACCAGGCGAACCTGCGCATCATCGAGCCCCTCGCGCAGAAGATCGGCGCCGTCAACGCCGTCGTCGCCCGCGATGTCACCGAATCGGGGAACACCTCCGCGGCCAGCATCCCGCTCGCCTTCTCCAAGCTGGTCGAGCAGGGCGCCGTCTCCAGCGGCGATCCGGTGCTCCTGTTCGGCTTCGGCGGCAACCTCTCCTACGCCGGCCAGGTCGTACGCTGCCCGTGAACGGACGGTGGGCGGGACCGGGGCCGACGGGGGCGCCGGTCGGGCGCACCGGCCCTGGCCACAGTGAGCCGCGGACGGCGGACGCGGGACGATCGACACCGGCTGTCCGGCCGCGGGCGCCCGTCGCCGCCCAGGAGGGGGACCGACCGATGTCGTCGACAGGACTGCCGCAGGGTGCGGTGCCCAGGCTCGAACGCCCGGGCCCCCTGCGCGAGCGTGTCTACGAGGCGCTGCTCGAGCTCATCACCACCCGCGCGCTGCGGCCCGGCCGGCACCTCGTCGAGAGCGAACTCGCCGGGCACCTCGGCGTCTCCCGCCAGCCGGTCCGCGAGGCGCTGCAGCGGCTGAACACCGAGGGCTGGGTCGACCTGCGGCCCGCCCAGGGCGCGTTCGTGCACGAGCCCACCGACGAGGAGGCCGACCAACTCCTCACCGTGCGCACCCTGCTGGAGACCGAGGCCGCACGGCTCGCCGCCTCGCACGCCGACCGGGCCGGCATCGAGGCGCTGGACGAGATCCTGGCGCAGGGCACGCTGGCCGTCGCCTCCGACGACGTGGACGCCGCCGTCGCCCTCGACGCCCGCTTCCACGCCAAGATCATGGAGCTGGCGGGCAACGCGGTCCTCGCCCAGCTCGCCGCGCAGGTCGACCGACGGGTGCGCTGGTACTGCACGCCTGTCGCGCGGCAGCGCGGACACCAGTCGTGGATCGAGCACCGGGACCTCGTCGCCGCCCTCGTGGAGGGGGACGAGCAGCGCGCCACGCGGCTCATGCGGGAGCACACCGAGCACACGCGCCGCTCCTACCACGCGCGTCAGGGGGCGTAGCCCGGAAGACGGTTCCGGGCACGCCCGCTGTACATCGTCCGTGGTGCGTCGTCCGGGGCGCATCGTCAGGGGGCTCGCCCGCGGTGCACCGCCCACGGGTGAGAGGTGCTCCGGGCGGCAGCGCCGACCGCCAGCCATCGCGTGTGGCCCGGGCTGCCACCGGTCCCCGTACGCCCTGCCCGGCGAACCCGGTGCCGCCTCCCGGCCCCGGCACGGACCCACGCCGGGGGGGCTCTACGGCGACCGTGACCGCACGGTCGCTTCTCGTCACCCCTCGGCCCCTTCGCGGAGCGGTCCCCGGCCGGGCGTCCGGCCAGCGGATATGCGGGTGAGAGGCACTCCGAAAGCTTGGTATTGTTGTCCATGTCGCCGCGGGGAACACCTCCGCATGACGGCATACACCTGGTCCGGGTGGCGGAATGGCAGACGCGCTAGCTTGAGGTGCTAGTGCCCTTTATCGGGCGTGGGGGTTCAAGTCCCCCCTCGGACACTCAGTTTGACGATACGCCTTGAGGCCTCGACCTGACGGTCGGGGCCTTCGCGGTGTTTTCGTGGCTGATCGTGGTGCCCGGAGCTTCCCGGAGTGAGGCTTCCGCGCCGGCCCCGGTGTTCCGGAGCCGATACGCGGCCTCTCCGTTCGCTTCTTCGTTACTTCGGCTCCTCGGCCTGCAGGCTGCCGTCGCGCAGGGCCTTGTCCGTGGCCCGTCCGATGACAGCGGTCGCTCCCGCGTCCACAGCCCCTCCGACAATGCCCCCCAGGATCGGGATCCCCTTGGCGAGCGTGATCGCGGCGCGCTTGGTCCCGAACTTCGCGACGAGGTGGAACCCGGCCTTCTTGTTGATCGCATGGATCACCGCCACCGGGATCTTCTTGATCATCTGCTCGCCGAGTTTCTGACTGACCTTCACCCCGAAGGCCGCCAGGACGTTCTGCGCGCTCATCCCGATCGCGAGCATCATCACGACGGTCCGCACGTGCGGATCACGGATGTCCCATCCCCGCAGGTGCGCGATGGAACCGGCCATCCGCATGTTGATGGCGATGGACGCGGCCACGTTCGCAGGGATCGTCACGCCCGCGGTGATCAGACCTCCGAGTCCGGTGACGAACCCCTGAGTGCCGGCCGCGGCCACGGACTCCTTGATGAGGCGGGCTATGACCGCGTCGATGTCGTCCTTCATGTCTTCGGGGGAACGGCGCTCATCGTCATCAGGTGCTTTGTAGTCGGCGCCCTGCCGACGCGAAAGACGGTCCTCGGCCCAGGTCACCGATCCCGTGACCGGCCCCACGCCGTTCACCATGACCTTCTCCGCGAGATCGGCGATCCACCGCCCGGCCTTCTCGACCGCTCCCTCGTCAGGAGTCTTCCCGTCGGCCATCACACACCCCTTCCGCGAGCGCTCCACCGGGAGCGTCCCGCACTGCTGCGGGCAGGAGAAGGATTCCGGTCGCCGGCATCCCCGGCAAGACGGTGGGCAGTTGAAGCCACATCCCCCTCGCTACCGCCCGCCCACCCCTCACGTCGCGACGTCCTTCGCCGCGCCGTCCTTCACGAGCTGAAGCGGCTACACCTTCCCATAAGAGTGAAAGCGCCGTCAAACTGCTTCCGTTTGCTTATGTGCGCTCGATTCAGGGAAGTTGAGTGGACTGCGTCGGCTGTCCCGCTCCACAGCCGGCCTCCACCAGGAAGGGGCTCGGCTGCCCGGTCCATGAGACGTACAGGCCGTCCCGGGCCCGAGTGCAGGCGACGAACAGCAGGCAGCGTTCCGCGGCGAGGTCGGCCTCGTGCTGGAGCCGGTCGACCTCCTTCGGGGTGATGGCCGAAGGGTTCGGCACGGCACGGTCGTTGACGCCGACGACGGCGGTGTAGCGGTACTCGAGACCCTTGAAGGTGTGCATGGTGCCCACGTTGACCGCGTCGTCGGTGCGGGCGACTCCCGCGCGGACCCGGCTGGCGGGGACGCCGGCCGCGATCAGACGGTCCTTGGCCCTCTCGCAGGTCTTGTTGAACCGCGCGCAGATCCCGATCTCCCCGTACGCGGCGCCGCCGTCCACCCACGCACGCACCTGCTCGACCAGGGCGTCGAGTTCGGCCTCCTCCGTCTCCGCGGCGTGGACGCGCGGCCCGGAGCCGTGCAGGGCGGAGCTGTACCCGATCAGGGTGTCGTGCCGCCCGCTGTCGGCCAGTTCGGCGTAGGGGCGGCCGAGCAGGAGCCCCGTCGCCCAGCTGAGGATCTCCTGGGTGGAGCGGTAGTTCTTGCGCAGCTTGGTCGAACGGCCGGAGACGTTGATGCCGAGGGACTTCAGCGACACCCGGTTGTCGTAGATCCGCTGGTGCGGGTCGCCCGCGACGAACAGGTCGTCGGGGCGCCGCGGGGCGGCCGCGCGCAGCATCCGCCACTGGGCCGGGTGGAGGTCCTGGGCCTCGTCGACGACGACGTGCCGGTAGCACGGCCCCTGTTCGGTCAGCAGGTCGGTGGCCTCCCCGCAGGTGCCGAGGTAGGTGCGCAGCCCGTCCTCGGCCAGCCGCCGGGTGAATTCCTCCACGGTCCGCCACACCAGCGGTCGGGCGGAGGACGGCAGCGCGCTGCCGCGGCCCCGGCGCTCGCAGCCCTCGTACTCCTCCCGGCCGCGGATGTCCTGGGCGAGGACGACGTGCTTGTACTCCTGGGCGAGGAACTGCGGGGTGCCGGTGAAGCCGGTGGCCTCCGCGGCCTGCTCCCACCGGGCGGTCTCCTCGTACCCGGTGAGCGGCCGGCGCGAGGTGTTGACCACGCGTCCGGCGAAGGCGTCGACGGTCATGACGTCGACCCGGTCGCGCAGGTCCGGGTCGTCGACGAGCAGGCAGAGCCCTTCGGTGAGGGAGTCCACGAGGGCGTTGGTGAAGGTGGTGAGCAGGATGCGGTCGCCGTCGCGCAGGTGCCGCAGCAGGTGCCGCACCCGGTGGAGGGCGACGACGGACTTCCCGGTGCCGGGCCCGCCGGTCACCTGCGCGGGGCCGGAGTACGACGGGCGGTAGGCGACCTTGTGCTGGGCGGGGTGCAGGAAGATCCGCCAGGCGGCGAACGGCTTGTCGAGGATGTCGCGCAGTTCGTCGGCGTCCGCGACGACGGCGATCCGGGTGCGGGTGTGCGCGATGGCGGTCGCGAAGTCGATGGTGTCGACGGGCTCCTGTGAAGCCGCGTCGGCCAGCGCCGGCACGACGACCTCCTGCCACGTCTGCTCGACGCTCGCGCCGAGGGCCAGGTGCTCCAGCACCTTGTACTGGTCCGGCGGGAAGAACGGCCCGAAGACGTCGAGCTGTTCCAGGCTGGTCAGCACGCGTGCCTGCGCGAGGGTGGTGGCGTCGATGCCGAGCGCGGCCATCTCGCCGTCGGAGACCTTCGCGAAGAGCCGCCGCTCCTCTGCGGGCGCGATGCGCTCGTAGGCGGGGGTCAGTTCTTCCAGGGTGGCGATCTCGCGGAGTTCCACGGCGCCGGTGACGGTGTTGATGGTCGCCTTCTGCTTCACCGCCCACCCGGTGGCCTCGTCGTGCGGACCGACCCGGAGCAGCACGAAGGTGTCGCCCGTCTCGGGCGCGAGGACCACGCCGCGGTACCCCTGGGTGATCCGGATGGTCCGGATCTGCCGGTCCTTGGCGCCCTTCAGGGATTCCAGCTTCAGGCCCGGGTCCTTGAAGAGCTGGTCTAGGGTGAGCCGCTCGAACTTCTCCCAGGCGTCGAACACGCCGTTCCTGACGTGCTTCTCGAGCTTCTCCAGCTGCTGGCAGAAGGCCTTGTCGAGGGCGAGGTGCGGCATGCCGGGATTTTAAGGCCGTCCCGGCGCGACCGCGGGCCGTGGACGAGTCGGCGGTCAGCCGACGGTGAGGGCCGTGATGTACGGACCGACGGGATGACGGAGCGGCCATCGCCAGAGGGCAGGGCGCGGCTCGCCGTAGCAGCCGGAGCACAGGCTCCCTCGAGCGGTGCCGTGCCGAGCCCGTGCGCTGAGTGACCGCGCGTTCCTGCTACTGCCGGCGGATGGTGATCACTTCCACCTCGGCGTTCATCGCGCGGAGCCGCCTGACGTGCTGCAGGAGGGAGACCTGGGCGAACGCGAAGAGAGAGGTGACGGTGATGTCCTCCCCGTCCTTGAGGAGTATCCCCAGAACCACATGGAAGGCTCCGCTGTCCGGAGCCTGTTCATCGGCCGCGCGATCCGCAACCTGCTGCTGGAACGCCGCTCGCATCTCAGGATCGGTCCGAAGGGCCTCGACGGCCACGGACGCCTGGGCGAAGAGGTGGTTCAGCGGTGACGTCTTGCTGTCCGCCTTCTTGATGCAGATCAACTGGCCCTCGGGGCCGAGTACGTCGCAGATCTCCAGGCCGCCACCTCGGAACTTCTTGGTGACCGGGTTCGACTTGTCGAAGAGCGTGTAACCCTCCTGCTTGGCGACCTGCTTGTTGTACCAGTCCTCGTCGTGGGAGTCCCGGTTCTTGACCTTCGTCCCCTTCGACCACGGCGGGAGAGACACCGTCGGGGCCTTCCCCAGAAGTTGCCGCAACTCGTCCTCGAGTGTCTCGACGAAGATGGCACCCACCTCGTACCACTGTCCGTGGCTGTAGAAGAAGCGAGCGGATCCCACCGGAACATCGGCCAGGAGCCAGTGCGTCCCCTTGACGGCGCTGCTGGCCGGGGTCTGGCAGTCCTCATCGCTGAAGAGCGTGACACGTACGTGTTCCAAGGCCTCCAGGCGGGTGCCGGCCGGCTTGCCGCGGACGTACTCCAGCAGGTCGGAGAGTTCGAGATCCGCCACCTCCACGCGGGGACGGCCGGGGCCCTTGATCCGGAAGCACTGAGCCGAGTTGACGCTGTCCAGGCACTGTTCTGGAACGCCCAGGGCCAATCGCTCACCCGCCGGATTCGCCAGCAACTCGTCGAGGACCTGCCGGGCCTTTTCAACCTTCGGGCTGGAGGCGGGCAGAGCCCTGATCCGGTCGATGAAGAGCAGGTCCGGATGGGGCTGCCCTGCACAGACCTCCTCGATGGCCCTGAGGTCGCTGAGGAAGTCGTCGACCTGGGTTGCGAGTGGCAGCTTGATGGCACTGTCGGCGCACTCGACGCGAATCTGACTCTTCCGCCCTTCCCTGACAGAAGTCAGCGCGATGTCGCTCACCGTGCCGCTCAACCGCTTGACGATGGCTCCGTAGCGATCGATGCCGAACCCGTCGATTCGGTCTCCCCGGGAGACGGACGATTCGTCCACTCGTCCTCGGCCGTCCATGATCAGGTTTCGGATCCGTATGACGCCGTCCTCGTCCAGACTCCGGGTGGCGAACTCCAGCCCGAAGCCGTCGTCCTTGTAATCCGATTCGAGCATGTGGTGGCCCACCCCGTACGTCAGGGCGTAGACCGCGGTCGGGGTTCGCGTGATGACAAGTCCGGCCGCGGCCTGGCTGGCCACGTCCACATCGACCCCCGTGATCGTCTGGACCGCGTCGCACCAGTCCGCGCGACCTTTCCGGACACCGCCGGTGACCACCAAACCGTCGACGGCACCGCGGGCGAAGGCCGCGACCGAGTGGTTGTCGCTCTTCAGGTATCGGTCGCGTACGTACGTCCGGAGGTCGGTCTCACCCCGGTCCGGGAGGGTGAGCCGGTAGAGAGTCGACTTCCGGGTCGCCTTCCTGTTGCTCATGACTGGCTCCTTTTCTCTGCGCGACGGCAGGACTCGTCCGTGCCGGCCATCAGCCTGTGCTCTTCCGGCTCGGGCAACCGCTGGCCGGCCGGAGGCGTGTTCCTCCGGGCAGGCCCTTACTTGCGGAAGAGCGTTCACGATGGAAGCTTCCTCAAAGTCCCGTATGAACGAAAGCCCTGTCAAGCACAAAATGGAGATGTGGCGTTGTTGGTGCGAGGGGTTGGTGTGTCGTGCCGACGACTGCCAGAGGTGGCTAACATGGCTGCAAAGCGCTCAAATCGGTGGGGGAGAGTGTGAAGCAGTCCAACGAGCCGGTCGTCTCTCCGGTGGAAGATCTGCTGCAGGGCAAGATCGTCATCCCGTCCATCCAGCGTGACTTCGTCTGGATGCGCACCGATGTACGTGACCTCTTCGACTCCCTCTACCGGGGTTACCCCGTGGGAGCGTTGCTCCTGTGGGAGACGAATCTGGAGGTGCCCTTCCGGACCGCGGCAGTCGTCCAGTCCGCCAAGTCCTCCCGGAAACCGCTGTATCTCCTGGACGGGCAGCAGCGGCTCACCTCGCTCGCATGGGTCTACCGGCCCGAGTCGAAGGCCGACGGCCGTTTCATCGACCTCCGCTTCGACGTGCGGACCGAGGAGTTCGTCAACCCGAGCGCGGTGCAGCGCAAGGACCCGCTCCTCATCCCCGTTTCTACGATCCTGCAGGAAGGCGTCCAGTTCTACGAGCTCCTCATGGACGCCGGTGTCGAAATGGGGCACCCCGATTTCAGGGAGTGGACCAAGCGGCTTCAGCGGGTCAACGACATCCGCAAGCAGCAGATCGTGGTGATCACCTACAGCTCCGACGACTACGAGGAGGTCGCCGAGGTCTTCGCTCGTCTCAACAAGGGCGGGCGCCGGCTGTCCAAGGGGGACCTCGTCTACAGCGCGATCGCCGCCCGTTGGGCGGAGGGCCTGCAGACGATGGATGCCTTCCATGACGAGTTGAGGGACGTCGGTTTCGGACTCGACCGGGAGGCGGTCCTGCGTCTCATGAGTCTGCTCGCGGGGACTACAGCTCGCCACATCAAGCTGATCGGCTCCACCATGGACGGGGCCGCCCTCAAGGAGGCGTGGCAGGCCACGGAAACAGCCTTGCGTCTCGCCGTCGACTTCCTTCGCGGAGAGTGCGGTATTCCCCGGTCGGACGTACTCACGTCACCGAACGTCGTGGTGGTTCCTGCGCTGCTCCTGCATCATCGCCAGGGGAAGCTGCAGCCCGAGGAGGCTGGACTGCTGCGCCGGTGGGTCTACACCGCGATGGCCTTCAGCCACTATTCCCTGCAGGTGGAGGGGAAACTCGACGCCGAGGCGCGGCTGGTCAAGGAGCGGACAGGGGAGCATCTGTTCACTGAGCTCATCCGCCGTGCCTTCGGTCCGCGCTCCGTGGACAGTCCGATCCACCCGCGGGACCTGGAGCAGAAGTACTCGACCCATCCTTTCTTCCGTCTCCTCTACATCGCCGCACTCGAGATGAGGGCCAAGGACTGGGCGACCAACACCGCGATCAACGACCGGCCCGTCAACTCCCGCGCCAAGATTGAGTTTCACCATGTCTTTCCTCAAGCGCGCGTCCAGTCGACGTTCCCCAAGGAAGAGTGGAACAGCCTGGCCAACCTCGCCTTTGTGACGGGCCATACCAACAAGGTGATCTCCTCCAAGCTGCCTGCGGAGTACATGGTCGGGATCGCGGCGGAGCGGCTGGCCGAGCAGTGGATTCCCGAAGACCAGGAACTGCGTTCCCTGGACCGCTTCCCCGAATTCCTGGCTGTCCGGAGGCATCTGATGGCCAACGCCCTCAATCGGTTGCTGGGCCTGCCCGACTACACGGGTCAGGCTGTCCGCCAGGAGATCGATGAGCCGCCGGCCGACGAAGAAGTGATCGCGGAGGAAACGAACGCGCCGACACCGACTCGGAGCTGATGCCGACAGGCTCCGCAGGGAGCCGCGTGGACCTGTCACCGGCTCCTCACGACTGCTGCTGCCTACAGTCGGCCCTGTTCCCGCAGGAGGAACGGGCTGGGCTGTCCCGTCAGCGAGGCGTACAACTGGTCTCATGCCCGGGTGCGGGTGGCGAACTGGCTAGGCCGCGGGCGTCCGTTCACCGGCTCTCGCGGCCGGGCTGCGCCGGTCACGCGCCGTCGAGTTCCCGGCGGAGCATGGCCAGGACCTCCGCGGCCTCGACCGCCACGTCGTGGTGCGGGCCGTGGACGAGCACGACGTCCTCGTACAGGGCCTCCAGGCAGGCCCGGGCCTCCCGCGGGTTGCCCTGGCCGATCAGCAGCACGCCGATGTCGCGGCGCAGCTCCACGGCCGCGTCGCTGACGTCGCTCTCGACGGCCCGTTCCACCTCGAGGACCCTCCGCAGCTCCGCCAGCGCCTCGGTCACCTGGCCGAGTTCGCCGCGACAGCGGGCGGCCTGGGCGCGGCAGTCACGGGCGGCCTCGTCGGTCGGCCCGTTGATGCGGCCGTACGCCTCGGCCAGCGCCTCGAACTCGGGCAGGGCCGCCCGGTGGTCGCCCGCCAGCTGACGGCTGACCGCCCGGCGGCGCCGCAGCCGCAGGACGGCCTTGTTCTCGGCGCCCAGGGCCCGCGCCAGCGGCTCGATCATCTCGCCCGCGACCTCGGCGGCCTGCGTGTAGCGCTCCTCCTCCATGAGGGCGATGTAGTGCTCGTCGACCTCCCGCAACTGTGCCCGCAGCAGCTCCCGCTCGGGCGGCGAGACCACGTGCTCGGCGACCCGGCCGGGCGCCGCCGCGTCCGGGGCGGCCCCGGGACGGCTCTCGACCCGGGCGCGGGGCGCGTAGGGACGGCGGTAGAGCCCGGTCGGGTCCGGCGCCCCGGGCGGCCCCGCCTCCCCGAGGGCGGAGGACTCCCCGGGCGCGGGCAGGAAGGGCATCAACCGCTCGTACACCTCCTGCACGTCCACCGGCCGGCTCTCCGGGGTCTTGCGGAGCAGGTGCAGGACCAGCGCCTCCAGCTCCTCCGGCACGTCGGCGCGCAGCCGCCGCAGCGGGGTGGGCGCGGCCCGGACGTGCCGGTCCATCAGCTCGAAGTCGCTGTGCGCGCTGAACAGCGGCGTGCCGCAGAGGAGTTCGTGGAGCACGCAGCCGAGGGCGTAGAGGTCGGTGCGCGGGGTGACTCGGGTGCCGCGCACCTGCTCGGGCGCCATGTACTGGTGTGTGCCGATGGGCCGGCCGGAGGCCGTCAGCCTGGTGACGTCGGTCTGCAGGATCGCCGCGACGCCGAAGTCGAGGACCTTCACCGTGCCGTCCCGCGCGACCAGGATGTTGGACGGCTTGAGGTCGCGGTGCACCACGGGCACGTCGTGCGCGTACGACAGCACGGTGGCGACCTGCGCGGCGACCGCCACCGCCCAGCTGACCGGGAGGGGCCGCTCCTGGTGCACGTACCGGGTGAGGGGGACGCCCTCCACCAGCTCCATGACGAGGAACAGGTGCTCGTGGCCGCTGTCGAGGACGGCGTCGTACACCTGCGGCACACCCGGGTGCTGGATGCGGGCGGTGATCCGCGCCTCGCGGCGGAAACGCCGCTCGAACTCCTCGGCCAGCTGCGGTGTGGCGGCGACGGCCTGCGGCCGGATCCGCTTCACGGCGACGGGCCGGTCCAGCACCGCGTCGTAGCCCCGCCACACATCGCCCATGCCGCCGTGGCCGAGCCGCTCCAGCAGCTCGTAGCGGCCCGCGATCGGTCTGTCCGGCACCTGTCCCCGCCCCGCGTCCTCACTGGTGCTCGCTCGTTCTCCCGAGCCCCGTCGGTCGCGGCCAGTTTCCCCGGAAAGGGATTACTGCGTCCAGCCGGGTCCTATGAGGACGCGGTGGACGGGCCGGATCGCGCCACCATGTCCAGCGTGTCCACCGTGTGTTCGGCCCAGACTGTTTTACCCGGGCCGTCCGGGCGTGGTGCGCAGCCCCAGCGGTCGGCCAGTGCCGCGACGAGCAGCAGACCGCGTCCGCCCTCGCCGTCGTCCGTCGCGGTGGCGGGGAGGCGGGGGAGGCTCTCGCCCCGGGTGTCGGTGACCTCGATCCGCACGGTGCGGGTGGCCGGGGTGGCGGTCAGGCACAGGCGGAAGTCCCGGCCCGCGACGTGCCCGTGCCGCACGGCGTTGGCGCACAGCTCCGCGGCCACGAGCGTGAGGGCGTCGTGCGCGTCGCTGTCGTACGGGACGCCCCAGGCGTCGAGGCAGTGCTCGCACATGCGCCGGGCGAGGCGGGCGCCGCGCGGGGTGGAGCTGAAGCGCATCGTGAACCGGTGCACCGTGACGGGTGATTGTGTTGCGGTCATGCACTCACGGTGGCGTGATGTGGCCTAGCGTGACCAGTGGTGACGCGCTGCTTCCGGGGGTTCGTACGGAGTGGGCGCGGGCGCTGTACGGGACGGTACGCGGGGAGAGGCGGCGAGACGGTGACCGAGGTGCGGGACGAGGAGACGGTACGGCAGCAGCGGCGGCCGGAGGACGAGCCCGGGACGGGCGTGGTGACGGCGTTCGGACGGCAGTTGAAGCTGCTGCGGACGCGGGCGGGGCTGGAGCGGGCGGAGTTCGGGAAGCGGCTGGGGTACTCGGCGGACACCGTGGCTTCGATCGAGCAGGGGAGGCGGATTCCGCAGGCGTCGTTCATCGACAAGGCGGATGAAGTGCTGGGGGCAGGGGGTGTGCTTCGTGCGCTGAAGGAAGAGGTGGGGAAGGCCCAGTACCCGGCAATGTTCCGAGACATGGCTCGGATTGAGGCCAAAGCCACGGCCTTGAACCTGTACGCCATGTACGCCGTGCCTGGTCTGTTGCAGACCGAAGGCTACGCACGTGCGGTCTTCCACATGCAGCGGCCGTTGCTGGAAGACGACGTGATCGAGCAGCGGCTTGAGGCACGCATGGCGCGTCAGGAGATCTTCCTCCGTCGCCCCGCACCCTTGATGAGCTTCGTGATCGAGGAAGCCGTGCTGCGCAGGCCGTTCGGCGGCGCGAAAGTCATGCGCGAGACACTGGAACACATCCTCGTTACGGGCCAGTCTAGGAACGTGGAGGTGCAGGTCATGCCGATCGAACGGGAAGACAACGGCGCGCTGGGCGGTCCCTTCTCGTTGATCGACACCGACAGGGGACAGCGGATCGCGTACGCGGAAGTACAGGATCACAGCAGCATCTACACCGACGCTGGATACGTGCGTACGTTGGAAGCACGCTATGGCATCCTCCGATCACAAGCCCTGACACCGAGCGAGTCAGCGGCGTTCATCAAGCAACTGATGGGAGAGACATGAGCGTGCAGCACAGCAAGGCGGCTGTGCCCGAGGCCGCATGGACCAAGAGCAGCTACAGCACGGGTAACGGTGGCGAATGCATCGAGGTCGCTGTTGCGCCTGGCGCCGTTCTTGTCAGGGACTCGAAGCAGCCCGCAGCGGCCAGGCTCGCGTTCGGCTGCGAAGCATGGGACGGCTTCGTGCGGATGGCCGCCGAGCGCTGAACGGGCGGACGTAAGGCGAGCGGGCCCGGGGCGCACGTCGCCCCGGGCCCGCTCGCCTTGTCAGAAGTCGTCCAGCCCTTCTTCGCGGCGGATCATCCGCCAGGCCGCGCGGCGAGCGCTCCGGTCGAGGTTGGACTTGAAGTCCCGGTCCGTGCCGAAGTACCGCTTGCCGAGCGTGTCGATCGTGGAGACATGGTCCATCATGTTCTCCTCGAACTTCTTGTCGAAGACGACGCCGAAGTTCTCCTCGTCGTTGACGAGGGCGGCGGCCCGGACCTTCGGGTCCTTCTTCGTCGCGTTGAAGGCCGGGAGGACGTCCTCCTCGGTGAACTCCGTGCCGAACTTCGCGTTGAACTTCTCGATCAGATCGGACAGCAGCGACTTCTCGGCGTCCTTGCCACCGCCGACCCCGTCGCCGAACCCCTTGAGTTCGGCGGGGCCGTCGGGCACGAGGGACTTGTCGTGCTCGCCGGTCTTCTCGACGCGCAGGTGGCTGAGGTCGACCTCGCCTATGTCGACGCCGCCGTCTGCGAGGCGGGGGAGCCGGTTGAGCAGGTAACGCCCGTACAGGTACAGCCGCTCCAGGTCGGCGTCCTGGTAGGGAACGATCTGCGCGAGGAAGCCGTACTTGCGGACGTAGTCGTTGAGGTTGGCCCGGAACTCCTCGGCCGTCTCTACGTCGTCCTCCTCCTCGCTCTCCAGGAGGTGGGTGAAGCGGGTGACGGCGGGGGAGAGGAGCCGGTACAGCTCGGCGTGCAGCTTCTCCCACTTGGCCTGGGAACCGCCGGCCTTCTCCTGCGCCTCGAAGTACGCGGCGACGAACCCGTCCATGTCCTGCTCCGAGATGATCGGCGCGGACATGACCCGGCTCTGGGCCGTGTAGAGGAGGTTCGGGTCGGAGGGCAGGGTGTGCGCCTCCTCGAAGTACGGGCGGAACGCGTCCTGGATGTCCTCGGCGTCGTTGACGAAGTCCAGGACGGCCAGGTCGGCCTGCGACTTGCGGTCGGCGGTGCGGTTGAGGCGCGAGAGCGTCTGCACGGCGGCTATGCCGGTCAGCGTCTTGTTGACGTACATCGTCGTGAGGAGCGGCTGGTCGAAGCCGGTCTGGTACTTCTCGGCGACGACGAGGATCCGGTACTCCTGCTGCCCCTTGCCGCCGGCCTTCGCGGCCTTGTCGTCGGCGCGGGTGTAGCCGAACGCCTTGGGCAGCGCGCTCTCCGACAGACCGCCGTTCTCCTTGCTCTCGGTGGTCTCCTCGCCGTCGATGGTGAGGGAGCCGGAGAAGGCGACCAGGACGCCGAGGTCCGGGTACTTGGTGTCGTAGTCGCGGTCCTTAATGTAACTCTGGATGGCGCGGGCCATCTGCACGGCGGAGTGGCGGGACGCCGTGACCACCATGGCCTTGGCCCGTCCGCCGAGCCGGCCGCGGGTGTGGGCGACGAAGTGCTCGACGATCACCTGGGCGTGTTGGGACACCGTGTGCTCGTGCATGAGCGCGAACCGGGCGAGCAGGCTGTTCGCCTTGGAGGGGTCGACCTCCTTCTCGTCGTGGTTGAGGTTCGCGAGCTTCCAGTAGGTGTTATAGGTGACGTAGTTGCGCAAGGGGTCGAGGATGAAGCCCTCCTCGATGGCCTGGCGCATGGAGTAGGTGTGGAAGGGGCGGTAGACGGTCTTGCCGTTCTCCACGCCTTCCGTGCCGAAGAGTTCGAGGGTCTTGGACTTGGGGGTGGCGGTGAAGGCGAAGTAGGAGAGGTTGGCGGCCCGGGAGCGCTCGACCGCCTTCGCCTTCAACTTGTCCTCCACGGTGACCTTGGTCGCGCCCTCGTCGTCCGAGTCGGCGTCCAGGCCGAGGTCGCGCAGGGCCGACTTCACGGCGGTGGCGGCGTCGCCGGACTGGGAGGAGTGCGCCTCGTCGACGATGATCGCGAAGCGGGTGCCCTTGATCTCGGTCGGGTTGTCCTTGATGTAGTTCAGCAGCGCCGGGAACGAGTGCAGGGTGACCGTGACGATCTTGCCGGTGTCCCGGGAGAGGGCACGGGCGAGCTGCTCGCTCTTCGCCCCGTGCTTCTCGTCGATCTTCACGACCAGGCCGTCGGTCTGCGAGAAGCTGCCGACGGTCGCCGAGAGCTGGGCGTCCAGGGCTCGGCGGTCGGTGATGACGATGACCTTATCGAAGACGGGCTCGCCCGGCTTGATGCGGCCGTCGGCGAGGGCGTCGGGTCGCAGGACGGCAGGATCCCGGCGGGCGTGCAGGTCGCTGAGGCGGTGGGCCAGCCAGCCGATGGTGTTCGACTTGCCGGAGCCGGCGGAGGCCATGATCAGGTAGTTCTGGCCGGCGCCGTGCACGGAGGCGTGCGCGGTGAGCTTCCGGACCACGTCCCACTGGTGGAAGCGGGGGAAGATCGTCGACTTGGTGGTGCCGCCGCCGGGCGTCTTCTCCTTCTGCTGGTGCACAAAACGCTGGAGGAGGTCGAGCCAGTTGTCCCGCTGCCAGACCTGCTCCCAGAGGTACGAGGTGGCGTACGTGCCGTGGGCGGTGGGCGCCGGGTTCCCGGCTCCACCGGGCTGGCCGGCGCCGTTCGAGCCGGTGTTGAACGGCAGGAAACGGGTGCTCTTGCCACGGAGTTGTGTCGTGACGAAGACCAGGTCCGGGTCGACCGCGAAGTTGGCGATGACGCGCCGCGTGAAGATCAGCTCGGTCGGGTCGCGGTCGGTCCGGTACTGCTCCTTGGCCTGCTCGACGCCCTGACCGGTGAGCGGGTTCTTCAGCTCGGCGGTGGCGACGGGGATGCCGTTGAGGAACAGGGCCAGGTCGAGGCGGTGGCCCCAGTCCGCCTGCTTGGTGGCGTAGGGGAGCTCCCGGACGACGGTGAGACGGTTGGCCCGGTAGCCGTCGAGGACCGAGTCCGCGGAGATGAGGTTGGGCTTGAAGTAGGCGACGCGGAGCAGGACCCCGCGGTCCTTCACGCCGTTGCGGAGGACGTGGAGGAGACCGTCATCGGCGATGGCCCGGTCGAGGCGCTGCGCGAAACCACGCTGCGCCTCGTTGGGGTTGCCGCCGTAGACGGTGAGGAGTTCGTCCCACTCGTCGGGCTGAGTCGCGCCGATGAAGGTGAACAGCTCGTTGGTGTCTAGGCCGAGGTCGGCCTGGTAGTCCTCCGGGTTCGCCTCCCGCCAGCCGCGCTCGCAGAGCGCGGCAACGATGGCGGAGCCGAAGGACGACTCGTCGTGCACGGGGCTCATGTGGAGACTCCTTCGGAGACGTTGCGGCCGCTGGCGGTGGATACGTCGAACTGGCCGGTTACGGCGGCGGTGATGAGGGCTTGGCGGCGCTCGGCGAGTAGCTTGATCGACCGCTGCAAAGCGTTGCGTACGCGCGCCGTTCGCGAGAAATCTTCATCGAGCTTCCGCGCCGTTGACGCTTGCACACTCAGGGAAGCCTTGGGCAGAACGCAGTCCTTTACAACGGCTGTGGGTAGGTTGTTGGCCATACCCTCTCCCCCGGAGATTCCCATCTTGATGTGTTCACGCACCATGTGACTGCGAAGCATGTGGGCAACGAAGTCGGTCCGTCCTAGCCTGGAATCCAAGCCGAGTCGATAGACCTTGTCGCACAGGAGCAAGTTGTACTCGAGCTCAGGAACAATGCCAATGCTGCCAATGAGTTCCGTTGAACCGCTTGCTCGCGACATGAGAAGGTCCCCCTCCTTCAAGGCGTATTCTTGGCGCGGCGGCACTTGATCCGGAAGCGCCTTGTGTTGTGCAGGATCGAAGATTCCTCCGTTTACGCAACCGGCCTTTATCACTCCCCATTCGCGGCCGGAAACTTGCCGATCCTCGCACTGAGGGGACCAGCCCTGCTCGATGCGCACCAACATGTGGCGGAGTCGAATCGCGCCGTACTCCTGCATCAGGTTTTGGTAGACCTCAGAAAGATCGCTGACGTCCCTGTCGGCCAGGAGTTGTGACTGGATGGATTGCTTGGCGGCGAGGCCATCGATACGCGCGGTCTCGGTGTCGAGGAAGTCGGCGATGCGGCGCTGCTCCTCCTTCTCAGGGAAGGCCCAACGCGACGCGAAAAATGCCCCAGTGTCGAGGTTCTGGATGCCGGTAGTCTGCTTAATCGCGGCTTGAGTCAGTCCTTGCCCGTATGCGGCGGCGAACACGTAGCTCAGGAACCTGGAGTCGACGTCGGCAGATGGTTTGATGCGTGCACAGAAGTTAGAGCTGACTGCTGCGTCTGTGCCAGTGAACAGTACAGCCATGCCCACGGGCTGCTTTTCGCCGCCACCGGACTTCTCAAGAACAAGGTCACCGGGACGCAGAAGGTGCTGACGGAGTGACGACGGCTCCACATAGCGCAATGGCGCGTTAGAGAGTTCTGCGCGACGGCTCACACGATCGAAGTCTGCGGCACGAATGCAGCGGACGTTGTCACCATTTTCGACCGGGTCACTGCCCCAGGTGCCGTTAGACGAAGAGGAAATGAGATCCTTGAGACGTCCACGAGTCCAGTGAGCGGGTGCTGAGCGAAGCCACTGTTCTGCGCCAATCATTCCGTGACCTCCCCCAGAAGCCCCTGAATCTCCGCCTCCAGCGCCTTCAACTCCGCGTCGATCTCCGTCAACGGCCGCGGCGGCGTGTAAACATAGAAGTGCCGCGTGAACGGAATCTCGTACCCGATCTTCGTTTTGCTGTGGTCGATCCACGCGTCCGGCACGTGCGGGTGGACCTCCCGCGCCAGGTACTCCTCGATGTCCTCGCCCAGTGGCACGTTCTCGTAGTCCCGCAGCTCCGCGTCCGGCTCGGACTGGTCCTTGAAGAGCTGGACCTCCCCCTCCGGGTCCCGGACGCCGATCACCTCGCGCAGTGCCTTGTTGAACGGCGCCCCCGTGGGCCATGTCCCGCCGCCCTGGACCACCGCGTCCTTCAAGGCCAGCCAGGCCTCCTGCTTCGTGGCCCAGCTCGTGCCCATCAGGGACTTGAAGGCGTCCGCCAGGGCCGGGGCCTGCGGAAGTTTCTGGATCGCCTTGGACGCCTCCAGTGCCGCCAGCGTCTCCTCCGTGATCTCGAACCGCAGCTTCAGTGGGCGTTCCACCGTGATCCGCTGGTAGCCGAAGTCCTCGTTGCGGAAGACCTTCACCTTGCCGTGCAGCGGGTGCTCCGGGTCGCCCGCCACCGCCAGGGCCTCGCCGTACAGCTTGACCACCGTGGCGATGTGGTCCTTGCCCAGCTGCTTGCGCTTGTCGCCGAGCGACTTCCGCATCTTCTGCCACTGGTCGCGGGCGTCCAGCAGGACGACCTTGCCCTTGTGGTCCGGGTTCTTCCTGTTGGTCAGGATCCAGAAGTACGTCGAGATGCCGGTGTTGTAGAAGAGCTGGTCCGGCAGGGCGACGATGCCCTCCAGCCAGTCGTTCTCCAGGATCCAGCGGCGGATCTCCGACTCGCCTGAGCCGGCCGCGCCGGTGAACAGCGGCGAGCCGTTGAAGACGATCGCGAGGCGTGAGCCGCCCCCGCCGTCCACGTCGACCGGCTTCATCTTGTCGATCATGTGCTGGAGGAACAGCAGCGAACCGTCGTTGATGCGCGGCAGGCCCGCGCCGAAGCGGCCGGCCTCGCCGAGTTCCCTGTGTTCGCGCTCGACCTCGTCCTTGACCTTCTTCCACTCCACGCCGAACGGCGGGTTGGCCAGCATGTAGTCGAAGGTCTTGCGCTTGTGGCCGTCGTCGGAGAAGGAGTTGCCGAAGGCGATGTTCTCCGGGTCCTGGCCCTTGATCATGAGGTCGGACCGGCAGATCGCCCACGACTCGGGGTTGAGCTCCTGCCCGTACACCTCCACCGTGGCGTCCGGGTTCAGCTCCGTGATCAGGTCGTCCATCGCGGAGAGCATGCCGCCCGTGCCGCAGGCCGGGTCGAGGACCGTGCGCACCGCACCCGGAAGCTGGAGCGCGTCGCCGTCCGGGGCGACGAGCAGCCGCACCATGAGCTGGATGACCTCGCGCGGGGTGAAGTGCTCACCGGCCGTCTCGTTGGACTGCTCTGCGAAGCGGCGGATCAGTTCCTCGAAGATGTAGCCCATGTTGTGGTTGGGCACGACCTCGGGACGCAGGTCCAGGTCGGTGAACTTGCCGATGACCTGGTAGAGCAGCCCCGCGCTGTCCAGCCGCTTGATCTGCTGGGCGAACTCGAAGCGGTCCAGCACGCCGCGGGCGTTGTCGGAGAACGCGCCCACGTACACCGCGAGGTTCTTAGCCGCGTTCTGCGGGTCCGCCGCGATCTTCTTCAGGGTCAGGCCAGACCGGTTGTAGAAGGAGTGGCCCGAGGCCCGGCGCAGGAAGCGGTCCGGGTCGATGTCGCCGTCCTTGTACTGCTCCGCGATTTCGGCGACCTTCTCGCGGGTCGGCTCCAGAACGCACTCCAGCCGCCGTAGCACCGTGAACGGCAGGATGACCTTGCCGTAGTCGGACTGCTTGTAGTCCCCCCGCAGGAGGTCGGCGACGGACCACGCGTGGTTCGCCAACTCCGTGTGCTTGCTGCTGTTCAAGACTTCTTCCGTTTCCCTTCCGGGGCCGGTACGGATGACTGTGGACGCGGAGGGAGGGATAGTGGTTCCTCGTCCGTCCGCGTCACAAAGTGGGGGTGGCTCCGGAGCCTAGGTCGGCTCCGGCACCAGTTGTCCGCCCGTGAGCCCCCCGCTCACGAGACGTGCCGTCTCCTCGGCCAAGTCCCGCGCGAGCCGCGCCTGTTCGCGCAGCGCCTCCACGTGCCGGAAGGCCTCGCCGTACCGGCGCTGCTCCGCCAGCGGCAGCAGCGGTACGCGCAGCCGCCCCGGGGTGAGGTGGAGCGTCGAGCTGCCGGTCGAGGCGCCGGCCAGGTTGGCCTCGGAGCTCAGGAAACCGAGGAGGAACCAGGGGTCCAGCCGCGCCGGGTCCGGCCGGAACAGATGGACGCCGGCTCCCAGCAGGGCGCCGGCCTCCGCCTCGCCCGCGACCCGGGCCACGGGGCCGGTGCCGCCGACCAGGTTGCGGACCAGGACGTCGCCCTCGGCGATCTCCGGCGTCTGTTCGGCCCGCACGTCCAGGAGCTGTCCCGTCGGCCCGGTCCCGCGGGCGATGTCGCCACCCGTCAGAGCGGGCCGGCGTTCCCCGTCGTAGGTGCCCTCCGTCGCGGCCTCCGCCTCGGCGGCCGTCGCCCGCGGCGGAACCGGAACCGCGCGCAGCACCTTCAGCGCCCCGCCCCGGGCCAGGTCCGCCACCGTGGCCGTGCGCCACTCGCGGGCCGATGCCCCCGCGGCGTCCCACGACGCCGTGCCGGCCAGTTCGGCCACCGTCCGCACCGCCGCCGCCAGCCCTTCGCGGGCCGCCGTGGCCTCGCGGGCCAGTTCCTGCGGGTCGACGTCCGCCTGGGAGGCACGCACCTGCCGGGCCGGGGTCACGTCGACCACCTCGTCGAGCAGGTCGACCACGCCCACCGCCCGCGCCACACCGGCCCGCGCCTCGAACCCGTCCGGGTCCTCGGCGTACGCCGTCCACGCGGACACGATCTGTTCGGTCACCCGCGCCCAGTCCACCGAACCCGAACGGGTACCGCCGCGCCCCGGAGCCGAGGGCTCGCCCACGGTGTCGACGAAGAGCACCGTCTGGTACGCCGGCCGGGCCGGCTCCGGGCGTTGCAGCACCCACACCTGCAGGCCGATGTGGAGCGGGATCGCCGCCCCCGGCGGCAGGGCCGCCACCGCCCGCAGCGCGCCGCTGCGGATCAGCTCGGCGCGGATGCGGCGGCCGGAGGAACGGGACGCCGTCGCCGGCGGGAGGAGCAGCACGGCGTGGCCGCCCGGTTCGAGGTGGGACAACGCGTGCTGGACCCAGGCCAGTTCGGACTCGGCGCGGGGCGGGAAACCGTACGCCCAGCGCGAGTCGTAGGCCAGTTCGTCGTGGCCCCAGTCGCGGTCGCCGTAGGGCGGGTTGCACAGCACGGCGTCGACGACGAGGTCGGGGAAGGCGTCGGCGCGCAGGCTGTCGCCCGTGCGCACGGTGACGTCCGCGCCCTCCCCGGCCGTCAGGGTCAGGCCGACCGCGGTGCGCCGCGCCTGGACGGGGACGCTGTCCTGCCCGTACAGCTCGCGCGCGCCGCACGCGGCGGCGGCCGTCAGCAGGGTGCCGCTGCCGCAGGCGGGGTCGAGGACGCGGGCCGGGGAGCCCGGGACCAGGCGGGCCAGCAGGTCGGCGAGCGGGGCCGGGGTGCGGTAGGCGCCGCTGGCGGCGCTGTCCTCCAGCTCCCGCTCCGCCAGGACGCCCAGCGCCGTCTGCGCGCCCTCGTCGCGGACGCAGAGCAGCAGGGCGCGCAGGACCGTGGTGTCGGCGTCGGTGAACCGGACGGGTTCCGTGTCCGGCACCACGTCCGCGACTCCGGCCGCCGCGTCGTTCGCCTGCTTCACCAGGTCGGCGTCGGGCAGCCCAAGCAGACCGGTGAGGTCGTCGGCGGGGCGGCGGGCCGCCGCCAGGACCAGCAGGAGCAGGTCGGACGCGCCGGCGCCGGCCCGCTCGCGCAGGCGCAGGGTCGTGCGCAGTTCCCCGCTGGGCGTGGCCGCCGTGTGCTGTCCGCGCGAGGCGAGCCAGGCGCGGACCTCCTCCAAGTCGTAGAGCGGACTGCTGTCCGTGCCGCCCGAGGGGGCGGGGAAGTCGTCGTGCCGGCGGCGCCAGTTGCTGACGGTGGCGCGCGTGACACCCGCGATGCGGGAGATCTCGGCGGCTGTCACCTGGGCGGACGGTGGAGGTGGCTGCGGCATGGATGAGTCCTGGCTTCGGTGGTCGGCGTGGTAACACCCTACAGCACGCGTCAACTCCCGTGAGTCGTTGGACAACGCTTTCACGTACGTGCTTACATGTGGTCGCTTCCGCTGGTGAGCGACTCTCCCCGGCATGAAGCGTCACTCTTCTTGCCACAGCCATGTCCTTGAGCGCCCGACCTCTCGTTCTGCCCCGCCTCCTCTCGGCGGGACGCCGGACGGAGGGCGTACGGCGCCCCGAGGCCGGGCGGCGGCCGATCGCCCACCACCGAGGGGGAAACCCATGCGCCTGACCATGCCGAGCGGCACCCCGGAAGGAATCCCGCTCACCGTCATGCCGTTCCGCGAGGACGCGGTCATCGGCACCCTGTCCCTCGCGACGCTGGTGCGCCTCGTGCCGTCACCGCGTCAGGAGGAGGACCCGCGCGTCCTCAAGGCCGCGTCCGGGCACGACCGGCGCCGCGCCGAACTGCGCGCGACCGTGCAGCGGACGCTGAAGTCCCAGAAGGGCAAGAACATCCCGGACTACGCCGAGTACATCGCCGCAGGCATCCTCGGCAAGCACGGCTCCGCCTGGTCCACGCCCCCGATCACGCTCTGGCACGCGGGCGAGATCGCCGCGATGAGCGACGAGCTGGTCCCCGGCTCGGGCCTGCGGACGCTGACCGTCGCACCGGACGCCATGGTGATCGCCGTCGACGGCGAGACCCAGACCACCGCCTGGCACGACATCTACCGGGACCCGGAGTCCTTCGGCCTCACCTACGCCGAGCTCAGCCGACGGATCCGCATCCCCTTCGAGCTCTACCTGGGGATCTCCCCGGCGGACGCGCGGCAGATCTTCTACGACCGCAACGTCAAGGGTGTCGACGTCGCCAAGAACCTGGCCATGTCCATGGACCAGCGCGACCTCGCCACCCGTCTCTCCCACACCGTCGGCGAGAAGCTCGAGGTCGAGTCGGACAGTCGGCGGGTGCCGTTCGGCACGCTGGTCAACGCCGGCAAGCGGCAGCTCACCAGGACCGACAAGGAGGTCGTGACGCTGTCCGCGCTGCGGGCGCTGATCGTCACCACCGTCTTCGGCGGCAAGGGCGTGGAGTACTCGGCGGCCAACGTCCACGAGGGCGACCTGCCGTCCCACACCGACGCCGACGAGGTGGAGACGGTCGTCGTCCGTCTGGTGTCCCGGCTGATCGGGGGTCGCTTCCCGGAGTTCGCCCGGCGCAGCGCGATCACCGCCCCGGCCGTGATGGCGGGCCTCGGCATCCTGCTGCACCGCGCGACCCCCTGGTGCGACCCCGGCAAGGCCATGAGCTACGAGACGGTCGAGCACCTGCTCGCCGACGTCCGCTGGGAGCGCGAACCCGTCTACTGGGACGGCGTCTGCGCCAGCATCGGCTCCACCGGCCGGCTCAACTTCAGCGGCGGCGTGAAGGACTCCGCCGGTCGCGTCGCGGGCGCGCTCCTCGACCCGCACAGCGAGTCGGGTCGAAGGATCCGGGGAGTGCGGAGCTGAACAGCCCCGCGGCGCGGGTTCCTTGACGCCGGGACCTTCTCAGCGGAACACCCCTCCCCGGACGAGACCCCGCCTGCGGGGCACGGCCCACGGTTCCCGCACCCCCGTATCCGTGGTGTCCGAGCTGTGACGCCGCCCGGGGCCGGCCGGTCCGGACCCGGGCGCGGCGGGGCGTCTCCGCCTCCGTCGGCAGGCGCGCCTCCTCCTCACGCCACCCGTCAGCCCCCTTCCCTCCCCATCGACACGAGGAATGACCTCATGAGCTACCCGAACATCTCCGGCACGTCGTCCTCTCCCTCCCCTTCGTCCCCGTCCCCCGCCTCCACGCAGCCGTCGGCCGGGAGGAAGCCGTCATGGCGCGGAGCACGGCTCACCCACGGTGCCTCGACGCTCCTCACGCTGATCGTGGCGCACCTGGCCCGCCCGCGCAGGACCGTCCTCGCCGTGGCCGCGGCAGCCGTGGGCTGCTCCCTGAGCGCCTGCTCCACCACCGGCGGAGCCCAGACCGACACCGCGCCGTCGGCGGCCACCGTCAGCGCCTCGCAGGACACCCGCAGCGCCGAGGACGCGCAGGACACGCAGGACGACTCCGACAGCGACACCTTCACCGTCGCGCTGGACAAGACCGCCACGTGGAACAACGGCGTCAAGGCGCACCTGAGCGGCTTCAGCCGGGGCACCTCCGGCGAGTACGCCAGCCCGTCCGGCAAGGCCTACCTGGCCTTCTCCGTCACCGTGCAGAACGACTCCAAGTCCACGATCGACCTGACCATGGTCAGCCTGTCCTGTCCGGACGGTGCCGAGGAGGTCTTCGACACGGACGCGGGCTTCAGCGGCACGCCGGACGCGCACCTGCTGCCGGGCAAGTCGCAGACCTGGAAGGCGGCCTGCGTGTTCCCCAAGACGGCCAGGAGCGCCCAGATCGAGATCACGCCGACCGACACCTCCGGCTCCGGCTGGTACCGCACGGCCATCTTCACCGGCCAGGTGCAGTAGCCCGGACCGCGGGCGGGACCCTGCCGGGTGCCGTCGTCCCCGCACGGCGGCGGCTCACGCCGCCGCCGGCACCGGGTGCACTCCGGTGCCGGGCCCACGGGCCCGCCGCACACACGCCCGGTCACACCTGTGCGGCCCCGCTCACCACCACTCGCGACCTGGGAGGGCATCGTGACGATCACCGAGCACACCGAGCTGATCCGTCGCTTCGCCGACGACTTCACCGCCCTGCAGGAGGCCGTCCTCGCCCGCATGAACGGCATCCGTACTCCGGAGACTGCCGCGGCCCTGGAACACGCCTCGCTCGCCGGTCCCGTCGCCGTCGTTCTCGCCCACGCCGACGTCCTCGCTCGCGGGGCCGTCCGGCGCGCGGAACTCTCGCTGCAGCCCCCCGAGCGGCTGCGGCGGCTGCGGGCACACGCGCGCAGGGTGCGACGGGCCCGGTCGCAGGCGGAGGTCGCGTACAAGGAGCAGTGCGCCCGTCGCCTCGCCGGCCGCTCCCGGCCGGTGGAGGCGCTGGAGCTGAGGTTGGCGCGCACGGCGTTCGCGGCGGCCTTCGGTGAGGCCCTGCGGCACGAACTCCGCGACAGGGGACTGCCGGACGGCACACCGCAGGCGCCGGAGAGCGACCTCGCCCAGTGGGCCTGGGACCGGAAAGCGACAGACGGCGAACTGCCGGCACCGGTGCGTGAACTGCGGGACTGCGACGACGACGCCTTCGTCCAGGCCCTTCTGCACGATGCCCGGGAGGAAGAGAATCCCCACCTCCCGCACGACGCGGTGGCCGAACGGTGGAGCCGCCACGCCCGTGCCGCGCTGGCCTGGGGCCGCTACGCGATCGGCCAGGCCGAGCGGGACGCACTCGCCTGCGCCCCTTCCGTACGGCGCGCCCGACTCGACGCCCTGGACGACGCCTACCAGGACACCGCGGTTCTCGCCGCCCGCGCACGCGAAGCCCTGCTCCGGTCCACGGACCTCCACGACCGGATGCGGGCCTGTGTCACCACGGGGCCCTTCGCGGAGCTCGTCGCGCAGTGCCGCGCCGCGGCTCTGGCACGCTTCGCCGACGCCGAGCCCGAATCGTGGCACGCCGTGCGCGAGCTGACCGTGAGGCACCGGGCGCACTGTCCCGAGCGGGCCGACGGCTGCCAGTACTGTCACCGCGTTCTCGCGGCCGTCCTCGCCGGCGCCCCTCCGGCCGACACTGACGAGGAAGGGGACGGGGAACATCCGGCGGCAACGGCTCCGGCCGACGGGGACCGCTACGCCCTGCTCGCCGACCTTCCCGACACCGCCGTCGTGGCCGTCGCCGACGCCGCCATCGGTGACGAGTCCGCCCTGTGCGGCTACGGCTGGGCCGCCGAGGACGGGACCACCGGACACGGCGACTCCCTGGCCTCGAGCAGCGGCGAAGCCGAAGTCATCGGTGTCTGCGCCGCCGCCCTCAGCCTCCTCGAGCGCCACGAGGACGCGCCCGTGGTCCTGTTGTGCGACAGCACCGAGGCGGTCGACGCGGTCGACACGGCCCTGAGCTCCGCCGACCCGGCAGCCGCTCACCGCACCCTCCTCTTCCCGGAGAGCCGACAGTTGATGGACCGCCTGGTCCGCCACCGCCACCGCCACCGCGTCCAGGTCCGCTGGCTGAAAGGCCACATCGGACACGACCTCAACGAAACCGCCGACGCCTTCGCCGGCCTCGCCCTCCGCCGTGCCACCGGCCGCATCTCTCTCGCCGCCGCCCGGAAGGAGGAGGCGCGGATCCTGCGCTCGCTCGGCTCCGGGATCGACTCCCTCTCGGTCGCTGCCTGAGTTCATGACCCGTCCCCGTGGCACGACTTCCGCCGCTTCCCTACCCGCATGCACAAGGCCCGGCGAGCAACTGCCTTACCGAATAAGCGCATTCGGAAAAAACGAGGAGAGAGGGAAGTCGCTGGGGATCCGTCCGGTCCAAGGCTCCGGCAATCCTTGCGCCACCGTCGCCAGGTACTGCTCGTACAACGAAGCCTTCGACCAATACGTCTCCACTCAGGCATGGATAAAGAGGACCCTTGAGGAGGTCGGGATGATGGAGAAGCGCTGCGCGTTCTTCTGCGGGGAGTCGCGCGTGAAGACGGGGCTGCCACGCCGAAGGGGGCGGCTTGGGGGAGGGCGTCGCGTGCCCGATCAGGTCGGACGGGTGGGACGGCACAAGCCGGGGCGATCGCCGCCGCAGGTGCGGGCGGTGCCTGTCGCAGTGGTGTGGCGCGTGCATCCGGAGGGCACCACCCGAACGACAGTCCCATTGACGGCCCCCTATCCCGCTCGCATCCCTTGCGCGGATAACCTTTCGCTGCAGGTTGCATTGATTGATGCGCCTGGGGTGTCGTGACCGCTGCGGATGCGTCGCCTTTGGTGAAGCTCTGGCCATGTCTTCCGGATGGTCGTGCGATTGCTGCAAGGGACGCTTGTGGAAACGGTGGGGGATGAGTGGGACGTCTCTGTGTGATGCGCGCCGTTGGGTTATGCCGGGCGGTGTCAGTGGAGGGCTGCGCTCGAGGGGGCGTTCGGTAGGAGCCCGTTGTCAGTGGCGGGTTCAGGGTGACGCGGAAGACCGTTCCATGCCGGGGATTTCACGAACAGGGCATTGGAACCTCTCTTTTGGGGACAGGGTGGATCATTCTTACCAGGTGTGGCAGGAAGTGCTGGCCGAGGAGTTCTTCGGACGGCAGCACGCAGGCCACCCGACGCTGTTCTACGTCGACGACGACGTGGAGCGGGAGCTCAGGCACGGATACGGCATCGAGGAGCCCCTCGCCCGGTGCGTGGGCAGGTTCCTGCGGCTGGGGACCGCGGACCCGTACAGCGCGCTGGAGGACTACCGCTGGCGCAAGCGGCAGCAGGACAAGGACGGCGTGCCCGCCTTCCTGCCGCTGCTGGCCTGCTCGGTGATGGCCGCGTCCCGGATGGTGAACGACCGGAACCACCGGGCCACCGCCTACCACGCCCGCTTCTCGGAACTGCTGACCGGAGACGAGAAGCAATTGGGCAGCCAGCACTACGAGCCCGTCTCCCGCATGTGGCAGGTGCTGGCCTCCTGGCAGCACAGCCAGAAGGGCGCGCGGGGTCTCTGCACCCTTCCCGCCCCCGCCGACCTGCCCTCCAACCGCAGCATGATCGGGTTCGCCCAGTCCCAGGCGCTCCTCAGCGGCGCGGACCGGTCCTTCATGCCGAAGTTCTTCCGCTCGCTGCGGGAGTACGGCACCACCTGGCCGCTGCCGGGGGAGACGCTGCTGGCCCAGATCGAGATCCGGGGCATGGAGCAGTACTTCTCCAAGGGCTTCCGCAACGCCCTGCAGGAGGAGGAGTTCCGCCCCTTCCTCGCCAAGCTGATCGGCAACTACGCCGCCTCGTGGGACGGTTCGGACGAGTTGGTGCCCACCGGTGTCACCCGGGCGGAACTCCTGGTGCGGCTGGACGCGGGGCGTCTCGGCTGGGTGGCGCGCCTGCGGTCCGCGGAGCAGAGGAAGCGCATCGAGCTCAAGGGCGGCGTCGTCCTCGAGCAGCTCGGCGACACCGCCTACTACGAGGTGACGGGCCTGCCCGCACCGAGCGCGGACACCCTCACCAGGGGCATCCGCCGCGACGGGGACAACCTGGTGCTCAGCCGCCCCTCCTGTTCCGTCCTGGTGCTCGCACGGGACGACGTTCTCGGCGTCTGGGCCGGCACCGACGGTTTTCGCCCGGGAGAGGCACACGTGGTGCTCGCCGCCCCGACCGCTCAGCGGGACGTGCAGCGGTTGCTGGACAAGGCCGCGACCACGGGCCGGAGCGCCGACACCGGCAAGCTGGCCTGGGTGCCACAGGGCTGGTCCCTGCACAAGCCCGTCACCTTCGACGACGCGGTCACCCTGCGCCGGGCGCTCCAGGAGGTCCAGGGCGCGGTCGTCCTCCTGCAGCCCCCGGCCCAGTTCAAGCTCCGCCTCGAGGGCGGGCTGAAGCTCGCGCCTTCGCTCGATCCCCACCTGTACCTGCGGGGAGGTGAGCCCCAGGTGGTCCTCCCGGACGCCACGGAGGGCACGGGCACCCTCCTGGTCGACGGGGAGGAGCGGCCCGAGCTCAGGAAGGCGATCGCCGCGGGCCGCCCCGTCCCCCTGGCCGTGCTCCGGCTGGAGCCGGGCCGCCACACGGTGAGCTGTGCGGGCGTGGAGATCGGCTTCGCCACCGCGGACCAGGCGGTCGTCGAGCCGAAGACGACCAAGGTCTGCGGCTTCACCGTCGTGGACGGCAAGGCGTCGGTGTCGCCCTCCCTCCTCGACGAGCAGACCCTGCCGACCGGCATTACCGGTGCCGACTGCACGAGCGCGGTCACGCAGGACGCGGCAGCCGTCATGGAGTTGTGCCGTCGGGACGCGGACGAGGTGCTGTTCGCGTCGGCCGACGGACGGCTGTGGACGCTCCAGGCCCCGGAGCAACCGGACTGGTGGACAGAGCGCCTCCCCGACACCCCGGTCCCGCTCCGTTTCGAGGCCGGTTTCCACGGCATCGGCGGCTGGCTCCTGGAGCGCCGCAGCGGACGCTGGAAGGGCCGCCCGGTGAACCCCGGAACGCCGAAGCCGAAGAGTGCCGGCAGCCAGCGGGCCTGGGCCCGCGCCGTCCTCAACGCCCAGCAGGCGTCCGTCGAGCCCTCGTGGGCCGCGTACGTGCAGGCAGCGAAGGAGCTGGACCGATGACGGGACCGATGAGCTGCACCGAGTTCGGCGGGATCCTCCTGCGCTGGCTGAGCGAGAGTCGCAGCGGCAAGGCGTCCGTGCTGCGCGACGGGATTCGCAGCCAGGCCCAGGCGCGGGGCCTGGAGCTGAAGGAGTACGCCGACTGGGACTGGACGCGCAAGGCCGCCGCCCTCGGCTTCATCGACGTGGACCCGCGGGCCGACCGGTGGTCGGTGGCCCCGCCGGTACTGACCCGGCTGCCCCACGCCGACGGACTCGCGCTGCTGACCGGTGCGCGCACCGCGCGGATGAGCGCGCGCGTCGAGGAGGCGGCACAGGAGTGGATGGAGCTGATCACCGTCCCGCACCGGCCGGAGGCCGGTGAGGCGCCGCTGCCCGACACCCTCCTGTTCCAGTACGAGGACCCGCGGACCCTGCAGGAAGCCGCGAAGTTCCTCAGGGTCCGCTACGTTCCCTGTGCCGCCCTGCAGTTGACGGAGCTGCTTCCGCAGGCGGCGCCGGGCCCCGAGTCCGCACCGCCCGGTGGGAGCACCGCCAGCACACTGGAGAAGTACGAACTGCACCTCCAGCGGTTCGTCCCCGTGGCACGGGACGACGAGGACGGCCTGTACCGGTGGCGCGGAGCCGACTACGCACGCCTGACCCGCGTCCGCCGCAACGGCGTCTTCCACGCGGTGGAACGCGAGACGGGCGTCTACCTGGAGCTCGCCCGCCACCGCACCGGCGCGATGCGCTGGCGGCCGGAATCCGGCACGGGCCGGGCCGGCATCGGCCGGCTCTTCGTCGACCGGTACGCGCCCCTGCCCGCCCTGCACGAGCGCGCGGCCGTCCTGTGCAGCGGCTTTCCGCCCTCGGCGGGCAAGCAGACGCAGACCCGGGCGTACGACAACGTGCCGAGGGCGCTCGCCGAGGCGATCGCGGCCTCACTGCGACAGAACCTGGAGATCATGCCGCGACCGGTGGCGGCCACCGGCGGGAGGACCGAATGAGCGTCGAACAGCAGACAGCGGCGGTGACGGACACCGACGTCCAGGACGTCATGGGCACGTTCGACGACCTGCGCAGCGCACTCTTCCGCTACTACGACACCCCGTTCGGCGTCGACGACCGTTCCGTCATGGAGGAACGGCGCAACCTCCTGGACCGGGACAACGGGGCCTGGCGCGACCCGCTGATCGAGCTGCGCCCGCAGTACGCCTCCCGGGGCGTCGGCATCGCGGAGTCCTTCGCCGAAGCGGGGGCGCACCCCGACGCGGCCGAGTTCGCCCGCTTCACCCTCCCCGACGGCGTGACCAGCCTCTACCAGCACCAGCACGACGCCCTGGTCGCCGCCTGCCAGGGCAAGGACTTCGTGGTCACCGCGGGCACCGGTTCCGGCAAGACGGAGTCCTTCCTGCTGCCGGTCCTCGCCGACCTGGTCGCCGAGTCCGCCCACTGGCAGGGAACCCGCGCCGTGCAGCGGGAATGGTGGCAGACAGACGGCGACCACGTGCCCAGCCGACAGGGCGAACACGGGCACCCCGCCGCCCTGCGTGTGCTGATCCTCTACCCCACCAACGCCCTCGCCGACGACCAGCTGGTCCGGCTCCGCAAGTCGCTGGACAGCCGCGAGGCCCACGCATGGCTGGACCGCAAGCGCAACGGGCACCGCTTCTACTTCGGCCGCTACACCGGAGCCACCCCCGTCTCCGGCAGCCGCGACTCCGAGCCGGCGACCTTCCGTTTGAGGCAGTACCTGCGGGAGGTCCAGGAACGGCAGCGCAAGGCCGACGAGAAGCTCGACGAGGAGCTGCGGCCCTTCGTCCCGCGCCTCGGCGGAGCGGAGATGCACGCCCGCTGGGACATGCAGGCCGCACCGCCGGACATCATGGTCACCAACTACTCGATGCTGAACATCATGCTGCTCCGCAAGCAGGAGGAGCACATCTTCAGCGCCACGAGGACGTGGCTGGAGCAGACCCCGGGTGCCCGTCTCACCCTGATCCTCGACGAGCTCCACATGTACCGCGGCACGGCCGGCACCGAGGTGGCCTACCTGCTGCGCAACCTCCGCCACCGCCTCGGCCTCGACGAGAACCCCGAGAAACTGAGGGTGCTCGCCGCCTCCGCCTCCCTGGAGGCCGGCCGGGACGACGAGTTCCTCGACGGGTTCTTCGCCCTGCCCGGTTCCCGGCGCGTGATCATCCCCGGAAGGACGAAGGAGATCCGCGGCGGGGGCGACCTGGCTGCCCACACCGAACGCCTCGCGCAGGCCGCGAAGGCCCCCGTCACCCAGGACGAAGCCGTCGCCCTGGCCCGGGAGACCGGCCTCGGCCCGGCGCTCCAGCACGCCCTCACCCCCGGCGGCAGGCCCCGCGCCCTGCCCGCCCCCGAACTGGCGAAGAACCTCTTCCCGGACATCCCGAAGGAACGGCGCCAGGACGCCCTCCACGGAGTCCTGCGCGTACTCGGCTCCGCCCAGGACCCCGAACTCCCTCAGCTCCGCGCCCATTTCTTCTTCCGGAACATCGAGGGCATCTGGGCCTGCTCCGACCCGAACTGCCCCGACACCCCCGTGGAGCACGGCCCCGAACGCCGGGTCGGCCGGCTCTTCGCCGAGCCCACCTCCCGCTGCACCTGCGGCGCCCGCGTACTGGATCTCCTCTCCTGCCAGGCATGCGGCGACCTCATGCTCGGCGGGTACGCCAGCCCCAAGGACACCCAGCGGCGAAAGTTCACCGGCGCCCTCCACACCGACTTCCCGGACCTCGACCTGCTCCCCGACGAGGCCAGTGGCGCACCCACCGCGGCGAACTACGTCGTGTACTGGCCGCGCACCAAGGGCCTCGGCCTCGACGACCCCGACTGGCACGCGGGCCTGTCCGACGGCGGACCGCAGGTCGAGTTCGCGTTCCGCCGCAGCGCCTACCAGCCCGCCACCGGCCGCCTGGAGAACCGGGACCTCCAGCACACCGGATGGTCGTTCCACATCTCCGTGCCCCTGGACAAGGAGAGCAAGAAGCCCGCCTACGACCCGGCCCGGCTGCAGGCCTTCCCCACCCGCTGCCCCGCCTGCGGAGACGACTGGGAGATCAAGCACGACCGGGACGGCCGTTTCATCCCGCTGGAATCCCCGGACCGGCTGCGCAACGCGCCGGTCCGGCGCATGCGCACCGGTTTCTACAAGATCAACCAGGTGCTGGTGACCGAAGCCCTCGGCCACCTTCCCGACGGCCGGCGCAAGGCGATCGCCTTCTCCGACAGCCGTGACGACGCCTCCGAACTCGCCAGCGGTCTCGCCCTGCGCCACCACCAGGACCTTCTCCGCCTGCTCAGCGCCCAGGCCGTCGAGAACCAGGGAGATCCGTTCGGAGACCTCCAGTTGGTGAAGGCCCACTACGCCGGAGAGCCGGTCGATCGTGCGGCTGCCCGTGCCGCCATGGCACGGCTGCGCGACCGTGACCCGGCGGACTGGGGGCGTCTGAAGGCGATCCTCGCCGACGACCTCGACGCGGAACCGGAACTCCTGCCCGACCTGGAGCGGAAGTTCTCCGAACTGCCCTCCCTGGACGACCTCGCCTCCGACCTCGAAGGCATGCTGCTGACGTACGGCACCAACCCCGCCGGCCCCGCGGCCTCGCTCCAGCAGACCTCGGCCGGACAGCCCTGGACCGCGCTCTACCACTGGGAGCGGGACCGGGAAGCGGTGGTGGAGACCCAGGCGCAGGAGGAACTCCTCGACCGCATCCGCTCCCGCCTCCGCCTCGAGACCGTCGGAAGCCTCTTCTCCGGCGGCGGCCGTGACTTCGAATCGCTCGGACTCGGCTGGCTCTGCCTGCGTGACGACCGCTCGCCCCTGGACATCGGCCCGGACAGCGATCAGGCCGTGGCACGTGCCAGTCTGCGCATCCTCGGCCTGATGCGGCGCTTCACCCGGATACGCGCCTCCCTGCAGAGGCCGCCCGCACCTCTGAAGCGTTTCTGGAAGCAGGTCGCCGAACGCCAGGGCACCGATGTGCGCACGGTCGAGGACCGGGTGCTCGGCGTCTGGAAGGACGCCGTGGTCGACTACGTCATCAAGCCGGAGAAGGTGGCGCTCCGCCCCGGCGAGAACAAGACCTGGACGTGCCGCTCCTGCCACCGGCCGCACCTCCACCCGGGCGCGGGGGTGTGCACCAAGTGCCTGATCCCGCTGCCCGCCGCGCCCCGGCAGTACAGCGGAGTCCTCGAAAACGACTACTACGCGTGGAAGGCCGCCCACCTCACCGGTGACTTCCCCCTGCGCACGGCGGAGCTGACCGGCCAGACGGACCGGCTGGAGGCCCAGCGCCGGCAGAGCCTCTTCCAGGACGTCTTCCTCGGCGACGACGACGTCCCGCAGGCGGACGGCCTGGAACTGCTCTCCGTGACCACGACCATGGAGGCCGGTGTCGACATCGGCCCCCTCAACACCGTGATCATGGCCAACATGCCGCCCACCCGCTTCAACTACCAGCAGCGGGTGGGACGCGCCGGCCGGCGCAACAGCCCGGTCGCGGTGGCCCTCACCGTCTGCCGCGGCCGCAGCCACGACGAGCACTACTTCGCCCGCCCGGAAGCCATCACCAACGATCCGACCCCGCCGCCCTACCTGGTCCTCGGCATGGTCTCCGTCTTCCGGCGGGTCCTGCTGGGAGAAGTCCTGCGCCAGGCCTTCGAGCCCCTTCAGCCCGAGGACCGTCGGAAGGGGCCGGACATGACGAGCAACGTGCACGGACAGTTCGGCCTCGCCGCCGACTGGCCGACGCACCGTGGCGCCGTCCGCCGCTGGATCGCCGGGCATCCGGACCGCGTCAGGGCCGCTGCCGCCGCCTTCCAGTCCGGAACGCCGCAGAGCATCGCCGCCCTCGATCCGGTGGCCGCCGTCGATGAACTCCTCGGCCAGGTCGACGAGGTGGCAGCCCGGTCGGTCGGCCACCCCGACCTCAGCCAGCGTCTGGCGGAGGCGGGCCTCCTGCCCATGTTCGGTTTCCCCACCCGCTCGCGCCTCCTCTACCGGAGCATCCCGCGGAAGACCTTCCCCTGGCCGCCGGCCGACTCCGTCAACCGCGACCTGGCTGTCGCCCTCAGCAAGTTCGCACCGGGCAGCGAAACCCCGCAGGACGGCCGTCTGCTCCGCTCCAACGGAGTGGTCTCCCTCGTCCCGAGCGGCCGCGGAGTGCAGGCCGCCGAGGACCCGTTCGGGCCGGAACAGCTGGTCGCCATGTGCCGTATCTGCTCCCACGTGGACCCGCAGGCCGTCGTCGACCCGGACACCGGGAGCGCCGGCACCTGCCCCGCCTGCGGCGCGGAAAGCAAGTACTACAGAGCCGTCCCCTTCCGGGAACCCGCAGGTTTCCGGGCTGCCCGCGACGCACGTGACTACGACGGCTACCGGGAGCTCGGCTCCAACGCCACCAGCGCACGGACCGCCACCGACCTGGAGAAGACCGCCCCACGTATCCACCGTGCCGCCGACGACTGGATGGTCGTCCACACCGGCAGCGGCGACCGCTACATCGTCAACACCAACGCCGGAAAGCTCTTCCGGTTCGTCAAGAACAGCGGCCCGTGGCGCGGATACCTCGCTCTGGACAATCCCAAGGCGGAAGCCGACCTGGAGATCGCCCTCGGTGCCACCCAGCACACCGACATGCTCTTCATCGGGGCCAAGGGCGCCCTCGACAACAGCCGGGGGCTCCGCTTCGACATCTCGAAGTCCCAGCAGATCGACGGCTTCCCCGAGGCCTACCACGGCCGGCGCGCCGCCTGGTACTCGCTGGCTGCTCTGCTGCGCCGGGCAGCCGCCCCGCACCTGGACGTGCAGCCGGAGGAACTCCTCAGCGGCATCCACGGCTCGGACGCCCCGGTCGCCGCTCCCGTCATGGCCTACCTGGCGGACAGCCTCGACAACGGTGCGGGCTTCAGCACCCACCTCGGTTCGGAGGAACACATCGAGGAGTTTCTCCGGGCGGTCGACCGCTACGTGTACGACCTGGAGGCCGACCATCATGCGCGGAACTGCCGCAGCTCCTGCTACGCCTGTCTGCGCGACTACTCCAACATGCGCCTCCACCCGCTGTACGACTGGCGGCTCGCCCGCGACCTGACCGACGCCCTGCGCGGCCGGAAACTGCGGATCGAGCCGGACGAGCACGCTGTCCTGCTGAAGGGCTGGGCGGACGAGGAGCCCACCGTCAGCCTCAAAGAGACCGCCGCCGGACCGGTGGCGCTCTTCACCTCGGACTTCACCGGCGAGCCCGTCGCGGTCGCCGTCAAGCACCCGCTGGAGTCCGCCGCCGAGGAGTGCGGGAACGAACGGCTCCAGGCCCTGCGTCACGAGGTCCGTGCCGCAGGCCTTGCCGCCAGGATCGCCTTCGCCGACTCCTACGGCCTCGACCGGACCCCTGCCGCAGTGATCGAGCAGGTGCACATCTTCGCGGAGGAGCTCTGATGACGGCAGGAATCCCGCTGGGAGCGGGCCAGGACGAGCAGGCCCGTGTGGAGGAGTTGCGGCAGCGTGAGATCGCCCGCCGCCTCGCCCTCCGCCAGGCCCGGACCGTCGGGAAGGCTCCGCAGGCCGCGGAAGCCGCCGACAGCCCCACTCCGGTCGTTCCGCCGCAGAAGCAGCCCGAACCGGAACCGGCCGTGCCCCAGCCGGTCCCCGAAGGGTTCGCCGACCGGGAGGCCTGGGAGCGCGCCCGCTCCTTCGCCGAACTCATGCTGCCCGACGCGCTGAAGGCGGAGACCGGGACGCTCTCCGCGCAGAAGCTGGCCCGGGCCGCGGCCGACGCGGCGTCCCGGCAGGACGACCCGGTCAAGGGCGTCTCCCTGCTCGTCGTGGCACAGGACCACGGCTTGGACGTCCTCAACGGCAGGCTCGACGACCGCGCCCGCGCCCTGCTGGAGGACGAGCCGCTGCCGCTCCTGGGGGAGCCGGGCAGCATGTGGCAGATCTACCAGGACGACCGCCGTCTGGCGGAGACCAACCTGCCGGCCCCCCGACAGAAGGCGCTCCTGGCGAAGCTTCCCCGGCCGCTCCTCGACGACTACATCGACGAGGAGTGGATCGGCGCGGTCCCCGAGCGCGACGGCACCTCCCGTGCCGCCTACTTCCGCGCCCGCCTGGACCCGGCATCCCTCACCGACGAGGAGATGGACCTGTTGGCCTGGCCCCTGGAACGGGAGCGCCGGGAGGCCGGCCCGGGAACGGAACCCGGCCGTGACTGGCCACAGGACTGGCGCCTGCTGGTGAGGCTGCAGGCCGGTGAGGCCAAGGCCCTCGTCGAGGAGTGGACCGACCTCCTGCCGCCGACGCAGAAGCTCCTGGACGCCCTGCGCGAGGTGCGGCGGACCGGAGAGGTCCCGGACGACCTCCTCGCCGACGAGCGGCTGTGGGTCCTCCTCGAGCGGATCCATCCCGGTGTGCGCAGCGCGACCAACAAGAGGTTCAACGGCTGGATCGGTGTGCGAACCCTGATCAGAGCCGTGCGGCAGATGCACCGTGCCCTCCTCCACGGGGACGACGAGACGGCGGAGCAGCGGAGGAGGGCAGCGCTCACCATGGCCATGAGGCTCCGGCACCACTCACAGCCTGTGCGCTGGGAGGCCCAGAACGTCCAGGCCTACCTGCGCGCCGGCCAGGAGGCGACGGAGTCCCTCGGATTTCTGGAGCAGGACGCCGAAGGCCGTCCGCCGGTGCCGGACCAGCTCGGCGGAGGCGCCGTGGCCACGCTGCGGAAGAATCGGAGCTTCCTGGAGGGCCGACCCGGCGGAGAACGGGACCAGCCGCTCAACCCTTATCTGGTGCTCGGCGTGCCCGACGGGGCGGACGACTGGAAGAAGGCCTGGCGAGCACTGAGGAAGGAGCTCGACGACAGCGGCCGCGCCCGGATCAACCGCGTCAAGGACATGATCGAGAAGGCCGAGCGGGAGCAGCAGGAAGTACCCCGGTTCGCCGTCCCGCTCGCCCCGCACCGCTGGAATGATCCCGCCGGCACGAGCCACCGGCTGGAACTCCCGCCCGAGCCTCTGCAGAGGCTCACCGAACCGCCCACGGACAGCGACCGCGCATGGTCCCGCACCGAGGCGGCCCGAGAAATAATCACCAGGGCGACAGAACGCCTTTCCCCGGCTGCCGAAGACACCGCAGCCCTTGTAGACCCAGAGAGCAGCACATCGTGAGCAGCAAAGTCGGTAAAGGCGACCGTGGTTCCGGCCCCCGTGACGACGCCCAGCAGAACCAGGAACACGAATCGACGGACGGGAGCGTACGGAGCCTCGGCGAGGTCAGGGCTGCGGAGAAGAAGCCCTGGAGGCACGCTGACAGCGGTATCCCGGAGTTCACTTCGGGGACCTTGGACGCGGTCGCGATCCTGAAGTCGGTCAACGAGACGCTCCTGCCCGTGGTGGAGAAGGAGCTGGAGGCGGCGATGGGCAAGTTGAGCGCTGCTCTGGCCGACAAGGAGACCGAAGCCGATCTGGTCGCTGCCTTCCGGACCGAGCTGATGCGCCGAGTGCTTCCCCAGTTCACCGAAGCAGTGCGCAAGGGCGTGCTGGAAAGCATCCGCACGCGCCAGATGCACTTGGCCCAGCTGGCCGTCCTGCACCGGCAGGCGCTGGAAGCGAAGAAGCTGACGGCAGTGGTGACCCGCCTCGACCACGAGGCGGCGAAGGCCGGCCTGCAGATCGTCGGCGACACCGGCGATCAGTCGCTGTTCAACGTTGTGGAGGATCAACCCGGCGTGATGAAGGCAGGCCCGGTCACCCTGGAGCTTGTCGCGCCGGCCTACGTCGACAAGGAGTCCGGAAAGGTCGTCGAACGCGGCTGGCTGCGGGCCGTTGCCGGGCAGGAAGCTCCGGCACCGGGGATCGTCGATCCTCGTGCTGCAACAGGCGTGGAGGACCCGGCTCCGGCGCCGACCTACAGGCAGACGCTGCGTGCTGCGGTGAGCAAACGACTTGGCATGACGCAAAGGGGAACGTGATGACCTTCGGTATCGACTTCGGCACCAGCAACTCCGTGGTGGCGCACTGGAACGGGCACACCACCGAAGTGCTGCCGGTCGACGGCGACAACGTGCCCGCCCAGTGGCAGATGTCGGAGTTCGAGCAGCTCTTCCCCTCCGTGCTGTCCGTCCGTGACCTTCAGCGCACCCTGTGCTTCGGCTGGGAGGCGAAGACCGGCACCAGCGAGCCGCTCGACGCCGTCAAGCGCATGCTCGGCACCCGCTCCGGTGCTGAGCAGGACGGCGATGTCGACGGCATCGAGGTCGCCGCCCAGCTCGAGGAGCACCACGCCTGGGTCGGCTCGGAGAAGTTCCACAGCACGGTCGCGGCCGCCTCCCTCTTCAGCCGTATGAAGGAAGGTGTCTCCGCCCAGCTGCTCGACCTCTCCGACGCGGTCGTCACCGTCCCCGCCAAGGCGACGGGCGGCGCCCGCTACCGCACCCGTGCCGCGGCAGCGCTCGGCGGAGTGAAGGTCCGGGCCTTGCTCAACGAGCCCACCGCGGCTGCGATCTCGTACGTCCGCGACGTCCCGATCCCCGGCCGTTTCCTCGTCTTCGACTGGGGCGGCGGCACCATCGACGTCACCGTCCTGGAGTACGACGACGGCCTCTTCGAGGAGCAGACCTCCCGCGGCATCACCGCCCTCGGAGGCCTGGAGTTCGACAACGCGCTGGCCCAGCTGATCCAGCAGAAGATCGGTCTGACCGCGGACCAGCTCACCAAGGCCGAACGGCGCCGGTGGCGCCGGTCGGTCGAGCTGACGAAGATCGCCCTGTCGTCCGTGCCGATGGACGGCGCGCTCTACTTCGACCTCCCGGTCGGCCTCGCCCCCTCGGTCTCGAAGCGTGAGGTCAGGATCACCGCGGCCGAGTACACCGAGGTGATCACCCCGCTCATCACCCGCGCCCTGGAGGCGGTCCAGCAGGCTCTGGAAGACCTGGCCATCACCCCGGACGACATCGACTCCGTTCTGATGATCGGCGGCACCTCGCAGATCCCCCAGGTGCGTCACGCCCTCGGTGAGCTCCTCGGTCACGACCGCGTCGTCGACAGCGGCCTGTGCCGGCCCATGACCGCCGTCGCCCGGGGTGCAGCCATCTACGCGGCCTCCCTCGACGGCGAACTCGGCGACGACAGCGATTTCTCCCTGGTGACCAGCTACGACCTGGGCACGGCCGTGAGCGCGGGCGAACAGAAGGGCTTCCGCGCCATCATCCGACGCAATGCCACGCTCCCCGCGGAGGGCTCGGCCAACTTCTACCCGGACACGCCGGGTGCTTCCTTCGTGCGCGTACCGGTGATCGAGGGCGAGGTCGGCTATCCGGCCGACAGCGACCGTGCCTTCCCCCTGGCCAAGATCGAGGTACCTCTCCCGACCCGGGAACAGGACATCCGCCGGAACAAGATCGAGATCAAGTTCCGCTACAACGAGAGCGGCATCCTGCGCTTCACCGCCACCCACGTGGCCACCGGCAAGCAGCTCGCCGAGCGCGAGATCGACTCCTTCGGCCCCGACGGCACCCCCCTGCAGCACGGCCTCGACGATGAGCTGACCCGCCTCTTGGCCCACACCGTCCGCCCGTTCGCCGACGGCTCCTCCAGCGTCCGACATCTTTCGGCAGCCGAAACGGCCAACGCCCGCCCCGCACCGATCGACATGTCCGTGCGCGTGGTGGAGGCGGACCCCGCGGTGACGGTCAACGGCGAGCCGCAGGGAGTGGTGGCGGGAGGACTTTGACCAGCCTCTGAACGCCCGTTCAGGTCGAAAGGCCCTGAGACGGTCAGGCGTGCACCACCGCGACCTGTGGCCTCCTTCAGAAACTCATCACTCTCCGCACCGAGTCGATTCCGTTCGATGAGGAACGTGCCGACCGGGCGTGACCCGCATCCGGGATTCCGGGTGCGGGTTCTTTCGTTTTCCCGGCTGCGGATTTCCCGGAACGTTCCGAACGCCTTGATTGCAGCCCTGATGTCGCGGAAGCCCGTTTATCGCTTCCGCCGGATCCAGGTCTTCCCGTGGTGTCGGAAGCAGGTCCTCCGGTCATGGCTGACGATTCGTCAATGACTGCTTACGCCCAGTACGTTGGCGGTCTGTGAAGGCTTCGTGTGGTGATACGATCACCGCGCTTGTAGAGCGGGCGGATGGGTGCAGGACGACATCTCCGACTACGGGGACAGTCCGGGCGGTAACCCCGCCCCGGTGCGGGCGGTCCGCCGGTCCACCCGCATTGACGGGAATTCAGCAACTGGCCGTCAGTCGCCTGAAGAGAGTCTTATGACTGATTACATACAGAACCCGGTACTCTGGGCTCTCCTCGTCGCCGTACTCGCCGCGGTCGCCGTCATTGTTCGTCAGCGCAGGGCGACACGGACGTTAAGGCAGGAGTTCGCAGACCTCCGGGATCGGCACGCCGAGCTGGAGAACGGGTACGCGAAATCCGTCGAGGCAGCCCAGGACAGGGCCGACGAGGCAACGAAAACGGTCCTGAAGTCCGCCATGCGGACGCTTCAGGGCCTCGCCGCGGAACAGCAGTTGATCGTCTCCCGGCTCCAGAACAAGTACGGCGAGTCGGTCATCCTCCAGGACCTCCTGGAGATCGACCACACGAACTCGCAGTTCGGCCGCCGTGCCCAGTCCATCGCCGTGCTCTGCGACGGCTGGCTGGGCCGCCAGCGCGAGGTGGCCTCGGTGTACGACGTGGTCCGCAGCGCGCAGGGCAGGATCCGCCACTACCGGCGGGTGGAGATCCTCTCGCAGGTCGACTTCGGCATCACCAGCCGCGCCGTCGAACCGGTGGCCCTGGCCCTCGCCGAACTCCTCGACAACGCCACCAGCTATTCGAGCCCGGACACCGTTGTCGAGATCAACATCCGCACCGTGCCCAAGGGCATCTGCATCGTCGTGGACGACGCCGGTGTCGGCATGAACGACGAGGAGCGCGTCCGCGCCGAGAAGCTCCTCTCCACCGAACGCGTCTCCGGCGTCTCCGGGCTGGGCAATCCGCCCCAGTTCGGCTTCGCGGTGATCGGTGTGCTGGCCGAGCGCTTCGGCTTCGAGGTGTCCGTGGACTCCACCTCGCCCTACGGCGGCGTGCGCGCGGTCCTCCTCCTGCCGCACGACCTGCTCACCAACGCACCCGAGCAGAAGGAGCCGGCCCCGGTCGTCCCCGCCGCGGCGGCCCCCGCCCGCAGCGGCCCCGAACCCGCGCCGGTGTCGAGCACCACCACCGCCGACGGCCTGCCCAAGCGCCGTCGCAAGCGGCCGATGGCCATCGTGCCCGGCACCGCGTCGCCCGCCCCTTCCCCCGCCCGCTCGGGCGTGGAACGGGCGTCGATCATGGGCGCCTTCCAGCGCGGCACCCAGTCCGGCCGGGCCACGCAGGCGGACCCCGCGGAACAGTCGAGCAGCACACGTGGTGCGAGCAGTGAAGGACATGAGGTCTCGTGAACGACGATCTGTCATGGATGCTGGACAGCGCCCTGGAGATTCCCGGGGCCCTGCACGCCGTCCTGATCTCCGCCGACGGCCTGTTGATGGCCCGGACGCAGGACTTCGACAAGGACGACGCCGACCGCGTGGCCGCCGCGATGAGCGGTGTGCAGTCGCTCAGCCGCTCCCTCGCCTTCTTCTGTGAGGACGCGCAGCAGCGGTGGCGGCAGACGCTGGTCGAGTTCGACGGGGGCTGGGTCTTCCTGATCTCCGCCGGCGAGGGCGCCTACCTCGGCGTCTCCGCCTCCCCGGACGTCGACATGCAGGACATCACCTTCCGGATGCAGCAGCTCGTCGGCCAGCTCGGCAAGGCCCTGACGACGCCGCCGCGCGAGAACCTCGGCGTACGGTCATGACCGGTTACGACGAACTGGAGCCGCAGACACCGGAGTTAGTGCGCCCGTACGTCATCACCAAAGGGCGCGGGCTGCCCGACGAGGAGCAGCTCTCCCTCATCACGCTGGTCACGGCGTCCGCCGACCACCAGCAGCGGCCCACCCGGCTGTCCCCCGAGGAGCAGAACCTGCTCGACCTGTGCTCCGCCGGCTACCTCTCGGTCGCCGAGATCGCGGGGCACACCCAGCTGCCCCTCGGCGTGGTGAAGATCCTCCTCGCCGCCCTCACCGAGGGCGGCTACCTCATCACCCGCCCGCCCGTGCAGCGGGCCCCCCTCGCCGACCGGGAGATCCTGGAGGAGGTGCTGAATGGTCTCAGGGCCAAGTTTGGATGAGAAGGCGTACGTCCGCGGCGGCGCCACACAGACGGCCGTGAAGATCCTCGTCGTCGGTCACTTCGCGGTGGGCAAGACCACCTTCATCGGGGCGATCTCCGAGATCGAACCGCTGTCCACCGAGGAGACGATGACGCGGGCCGCCGAGTCCGTCGACGACCTCAAGGGCGTCCAGGGCAAGACCACCACCACGGTCGCCATGGACTTCGGCCGCCTCACCATCAGCGACCGCGTCGTGCTGTACCTGTTCGGAACGCCCGGCCAGCAGCGGTTCGTGCAGATGTGGGAGGACATGGCCCGCGGCGCGCTCGGCGCCCTGGTCCTCGTCGACCCCGAGCGGCTCGCGGACTCCTTCGCCGTGATCGACCTGATCGAACAGTACGGACTCGACTACGCCATCGCCGTCAACCACTTCGACGGCACCCCCCTGCGGGACGAGAGGGCCCTGCGCGAGGCACTCGACCTGCTCGACGACACCCCCGTCGTCACCTGCGACGCGCGAGACGAGCGGTCCTCGGCCGATGCGCTCATCACCCTCGTCCGCCACCTGCAGGACCGTGCCCACTAGGAGCAGACATGGACCAACCCACGGCTCCCGTGCCCCCACCCGGGTGCCCGGCGCACCACACCGGCGGCCGAGTGCCGCTGTACGGACCGGAGTTCGCCGCCGACCCGCAGGCCTACTACACCTACCTGCGGCACTTCGGGCCGACGGCGCCGGTCGAACTCGCCCCCGGCGTCGAGGCGACCCTCGTCACCGACTACGCCGCCGCACTGCAACTCCTGCAGGACTCCGGCTCGTTCCGCAAGGACGCGCGCCGCTGGCGTGACTTCAACGAGGGCAGGATCGCCCCGGACAGCCCGGTCGCGCCCGTCCTGGCCTACCGCCCCAACTGCATGTTCAGCGACGGCGCCGAGCACCTGAGGCTGCGCCAGGCCGTCACGGACAGCATGGCCCGCGTCGACTCCCGCCGGGTCAGCCAGAGCACCGAACAGGTCTCCGACTACCTCATCTCCCAGTTCGGCTCGCGCGGTTCGGTGGACCTGCTCGGCGACTACGCCAAGCAGCTGCCGCTGTTCGTGTTCAACGAGATCTTCGGCTGCCCCGCCGACATCGGCGACCGCGTCGTGTACGGCATCAACGGCATGTTCGACGGCGTCAACGCCGAACAGGCGATGGGGGTGCTGTTCGAGGCGGTCGGCCAGCTGGTGGCGCTCAAGCGCGCCAGGCCCGGCGACGACGTGACCTCCTGGCTGATGGAGCACCCCGCCCGGCTCACCGACGAGGAGATGGTCCATCAGCTCGCCCTGCTGCTGGTGGGCGGCAACGAACCGCTGCGCAACCTCATCGGCAACACCCTGCACCGCCTGCTCACCCACGACGCGTACGCCCACCAGGGCGGTCTGATCGACGAGGCGATCGACGACACGCTGTGGGAGAACCCGCCCATGCAGAACCTGGCCCCCCACTACCCGGCCTCCGACATGGAGTTCGCCGGGCAGAAGCTGCAGGCGGGCGACCTGGTGCTGGTCAGCTTCGCCGCCGCCAACACCGGCCCGGCGCTGACGGCCGCGCGCCAGGCGGGCAGCAACCGGGCCCACCTCGCGTGGAGCGCGGGCCCGCACGCCTGCCCCTCGAAGGACCCCGCCCGGCAGATCACGGTGACCGCCATCGAGAACCTGCTCAACAAGCTGCCCGACGTCGAACTGGCCGTACCGGAGGCCAGCCTGGTCTGGCGTCCCGGCCCCTTCAACCGGGGGCTCACGGCGCTGCCCGCCCGCTTCACGCCCGTCGCGGCCGCGCCCCGGCCCGCCGCCCGGGCGCGCACCGAGGCGCCCGCACGCCCCGAACCCGCCCAGCAGTCCGGCCGCAGGGCCGAGCGCGGTGTGTGGAGCCAGTTCCTCAACTGGCTGACGAGGTGATGCACACAACATCTCCCAACTACGCACTTCTGTATGAAGGTTCAACCGTGAGGGTAATGAGCCATGCGGTAATCCGTGATGCTCACGAGCCGAAGGAGGTGCCGTGGACCCCCTGTCCCACGATGCCCGTCCCCTGCAACACCCGACCGTGTTGAACCTTCTGATACCCGCCTCCGCAGGCGGGTATCTTCTTGTCCGCCCCGGCCCGCGGCGGGAGGGCCGGTGAGCGCCCACCGGTCCGGGCCGCCGAGGACACCCGGCGCCGGCACCCTGGGCGGCCTTGCCGCACACCAGTTGCTCCGGCTGTGCGAGGTCGCGGGGCTGGACGACGCGGACGCCGAGGTCTACGCGCGTACGCTCACCGGGATGCTGGGAACCGTCGCCGAGCGGCCGCTGGACCTGCCGCCCGCCACGCCGACCTTCCTGTCCGACGACCACACACCGGTCGAGTTCTCCCTCGCCTTCGTACCGGGCGCGGAACCGTCCCTGCGGGTCCTGCTGGAGCCCGGCGGCGGCGCCGGAGGCCCGGCGCGGAGCGGACGCGCCGGCCTGCGGATCGTCCGGGAGGCCGCGCGGCGCTGGGGATTCACCACCGACCGGCTCGACGAGCTGGAGGACCTGTTCTTCCCGCCCGCGCCCGAGGGGCCGCTGGCCCTGTGGTGCGCGCTGGAACTGCGGCCCGGCGGCGTCCCCAAGGTCAAGGTGTACGTGAACCCCGCGGCCTCCGGGCAGGAACGGGCCGCCGCGACCGTGCGGGAGGCCCTGCGCCGGCTCGGCCACCACCAGGCGTTCGACGCGCTGCCGCCCGGCGACCGCCTCCTCTTCTTCGCCCTGGACCTGGGCGACTGGGAGGACCCCCGGGTGAAGGTCTACCTCGCCCACCACGACCTGCCGGCGACACGGGCGGCCGCCCTGACCCGGATGCGCGGCGGGCCCTCGCCCGCCGAGACCGAGGCCTTCTTCCGCATCGCGACCGGCGACGACGCCGCACCGGCCGCGCCCGGGGACCGGGACGGCCCGCGCCCGGCACGCCGGCCCGTCCAGTCCTGCCACGCCTTCACCGAGACGGCGACCGGCCTGCCCAGCGGCTTCACCCTCTACGTCCCGGTCCGCGACCACGCCCCGCACGACGGCGAGGCCCTGGCCCGCGCCACGGCCCTGCTCACACACCACGGACTGGACCCCGCGCCCCTGGCGCGGGCGCTGGCCGCGGTCACCTCGCGGCGGTTGGAGGACGGCGTGGGACTGATCGCCTACCTGGCGCTCACCCACCAGCAGGGCCGCCCGCCCCGCGTGACCACCTACATCTCCTCGGAGGCGTACGCGGTCCGCCCGCCCGTCGGCCTCCTGCCGGCCGGGGCCGCGGGCGTGCGGTAACGACGGACAGGAGCAGGAAGGTACGGGGGAGCCGTACGCCGACGTCGCCGGACCGCTCCCCCCGGATCCTCCGGATCCCCGGGCCACGGCGACGCCCGGGAGAAGTTCCCCCGACGGCCGGCAGGGCAGCGGCACGACGAAAGGGGCCGGCCCCGCGGAGGGATCCTCCGTGCGCGCCGACCCCCCGCACCGGACGCCGTCACCGACGCGCCGCTCTCACTCCTCGCCGAGTTCCCGCAGGTAGGGCGCCACGTTCACCTGGATCGAGGCCCCTTCCCTCCCGCCGTACTGACCCGCGATGCCGCTCAGGTACCCGGCGATCTCCTTGCGCATGACCTCGGGCTCGGGCAGCACCGCCTCGCCCGTGACGATCCGGGCGATCCAGCGCGACTGCGCCTCCACGAGCCGGGTGACGGAACCGTGCGGGCGGACCAGGCCGACGAAGTACAGGCCCGGATGCCCGGGCGCGACGACCCGCTTGTACAACTCGACCGACCCCGCCGGCCCGACCGGGCAGCCGGCGGGCAGGAACGGGAAGGCCATGCGGTAGCCGGTGCAGTGGACGATCGCGTCGGCCCGGGCGGAGGTGCCGTCCGTGAAGACCACCCGGTCGCCGTCGAGGAAGTCGATGGCGGGCTTGGGCGTGACCCCGCCGTGGCGGATGCGGCTGAGGATGTCGTCCGAGATGGTCACGGCCGAGGCGAAGAGCGGGTGGTCCGGTTCCGGCAGGCCGTAGTCGGAGAGCTTGCCCCGGGCGACGAACAGGGCCTGTTCGATGAAACGGCGCTGCTCCTCGAGCGACATGCTCGTCCACCACGGTGCCTCGGCGACCTCGTCGAGCGGTGTGCCGTAGAGCTGCTTGGGCAGGATGTGCAGGCCGCGGCGCACGGACAGCAGGGTCTGCCCGGCGTGCCGGGAGAGGTCCACGGCGATGTCCACCGCCGAGGCGCCGAGCCCCACGACGACGACGTCACGCCCGGCGTAGTCACTGCCGTCGCGGTAGTCGATGGCGTGCAGGATCGTTCCTGTGAACGTCTCGGAACCGGCGGGCGGCTCGGGCATCGACGGTTCGGTGTTGTGTCCCGAGGCCACGATCACCTGAGCGAAGCTGCGGGACGTGCGGTGGCCGCGGGCGTCCGCGCTGACGACCGTCCACGAACCGTCGGCCTCCGCGCGCACGGACTCGACGGACGTCTCCAGCTCGATGTGGTCCAGGACGTCCGCCCACTCGGCGAACGACCGCAGGTACGACGCCATCTGACTGTGCCGCGGGTAGACCGGGTACGAGGCCGGCATCGGGTGGTCGGCGTAACCCGTCAGATCCTTGGTGGTGTTGAGGTGGAGGGACAGATACCCCGGACCGCGCTCACCGGCCTGCGGGCGGCGCCAGATCCCGCCGACGTCACGGGCCCGCTCGAGGCAGACGAAGTCGACCCCCCTGCTCCGCAGGGCGTGCGCCGCCGCCAGTCCCGACAGGCCCGCACCGATCAGGCACACGCTCACGAATTCCCCCACAGCACGCACGACACCTTTTCGAACACCCGCAGTGCCTGCCCGTCCGGCACACCCCTCACACCACGACAAAGATCACAGAGGCCGCCGGTTGCGCCGGAACGCCCCCGGGTCCCTGTGGTCGTGCCGAGGTCCGCCGTCCCCGTAGGGGTGTGACCCGGATACGCGTCAAAGGGGCAATGAGTTGATCTTGAAGCCGTGAGCGTCCGGCTCGTCACCTGTTCGGCTCAGCGTCGTTGGTGGTGATGTCGACCATCGTCCTGGGGCCTGGGGTGGGTTGTGACCTCGATCGAGCGGACCGCGTATCCGCGGTTCAAGCGGCTGATCACCGCGCATGAGCCGCATCTGTTCTTCTCGCCGACTCGTGACGAGCTGGAGTGGGCGGCCGGGCGACGGACGGGGATGAGCATCTGCTGGCCTTGTCGCTGATGCTGAAGTCGTATCAGAGCATGGGGTGCTTTTCGGCGCTGGAGGACGTGCCGGAGCAGGTGGTGGAGTTCGTGCGGCGGCAGGTGGAGCTGCCGGAGGGCACGCTGCCGGTGCACCGGGCGAAGCGGACCGCCAAGCATCACCGGGGCCTGGTCCGCAAGCGGGTCGGCGTGGCGTACGGCCAGGCGGAGGCCCGGCGGATCGCCGAGGCGTCGATCCGCAAGGAGGCCGCGGCGAAGAACCGGCCGGCGGACCTGATCAACATCGCGCTGGAGGAGGTCGTGGAGGCCGGGCTGGAGCTGCCGGGGTTCTCCACCTTCGACAAGATGGCCTCGAAGATCCGCACCGAGGTGGACGCCCCGATCTGCGAGGACATCCACGACCGCATGAGCCCCCTTCAGCGCACCGAGCTCGCGCGGCTGCTGGAGGAGCGCGACAGCGACGGCACGACGCTGTTCAACCGGCTGAAGAAGCCCGCCAAGGGGCCGAGCTGGTCGCACTTCAAGAACCTGACCCGGCGCATGGAGTGGCTGGACGGCCTTGGCGACAGTGCGGTGTGGATGGACGGCGTCGCCGCACGGAAGATCACCGACTTCGCCGGGGAGGCGGACGCGGGGACGCGCCGGCGCTTCGGGACTGCACGCCCATCAAGCGCCTCGCGCTGATCGCGTGCCTGGTCCACAAGGCCAGGATGCGGGTCCGTGACGACCTGGCGACGATGTTCTGCAAGCGCGTCGCCACGAAGATCAAGAAGGCCAAGACGGAGCTGGAGGAGATCCGGCTCGCCGAGCGGGGGATCACCGAGGCCCTGATCGGGAACTACCGCGTCGTGCTCAAGGACATCGACGCGGACGGCCCGGCCCAGCCGGCGCTGGCGAAAGCCGCGGAGATGACCGCCGAGACCAGGGTGGCCCTTGAGGGGCTGGACGAGGAGGCGTCGGCCGACGAGGTGGTCCGGCGGCTGGGCGGCAAGGTCTCCCCGGCCCTGCTCGCCTCGTCAAGGCCCTGGTCGTGCAGGCCGGGGGCCTGGGCGCGGTGACGGAGACGGCGGAGGGCTTGGGCGGGGTCGCCCAGCTGATCAAAGAGGCCGGCGAGGTGCCGCGAGTACGTCCCTGAGTACCTTCTCGAGCGTGACGCGGGCCAGTTCGTGTCTCAGGGTCTCCTCGATGCCCTCGTAGATGCCCCGCATCGTCGGCTGGATGCCGTGACCCACCACGCATCCCCGGTCCGGGGTGGTGCGGTGCATCGCGAACAGTGGGCCGGGTTCCACTGCCTCGTACACGTCGAGCAGGGTGATCGACTCCAGTTCGCGTGCCAGCGACCAGCCCGCGCCCGCGCCCCGCCGGGAGTCCACGAGCCCGGCCCTGCGCAGTTCGCCGAGCAGCCGTCTGATCACCACGGGGTTGGTGTTCGCGCTGGTCGCGATCTGCTCGGAGGTGGCGACCTCATGGCCCTGGCGCTGGTAGAGACCGATCCAGGCCAGCGCGTGGGCGGCGATGGTCAGCCTGCTGTTGGCGCTCATGATCCCTCCTCCGGTCGCAACGCTCCATGTTACGACAGCGCAGTCGTAACAGTGAAAGTTGCGACAGTCTGTCGTAACGATTATCATTACGACAGTCGGGAGGGGTCAATCAAAGGCAAGCGCGGATCGTGAGCGTGTTGCGAACTCAAAGGAGAACAGGAATGGAAAGTAACGAAAGGATCATTCGCGAGGCTTACCGGCTCGCGGAAGGGAACGTTCTCGACGGTGACGGTTTCCTGGCCTTGTTCACCGAGGACGGGTCGTTCAACGACATGTCGACCTCGCAGAGTTTCCGCGGAGAGCAGATTCCTCAGGTGATCGCGGGTCTCGCCCGCTCGTTCCCCGATGTGCACCGTGAGCTGCTCGAGGTACACGCGTTCGGTGATGTCGTCGCCGTCGAGTTGCGAATCCAGGGCACGCATCTCGGAGGGTTTCCGACTCCGGTCGGCGAGATCCCACCGACCGGGAACCGGATCGACGTGCCGGCGGCGGACCTCTGGTACCTCCGTGACGGAAAGATCGAAAGGTTCAATTGCTACAACTTGATGAGCGTGTGGCTTGATCAAATCGGGGTCCACCCCGACTTCAAGTCCGCAGTCGAAGCCACCGAGACAGCAGCCACGACGGCGTAACTCTGCCGGTCAGCGCCGAGTATGCGACAAGACGCTCCCTTCTTCGGGCCGCATACCCGGCGCTGCTTCTCGAACAAAGTTGTCGTTCGCACCCGACCGCCGACACGACCCGGCAGGCCGACTCATCGAGTATCGGCAGCCCTGGCCGGCAGGTAGGGCAACGACCCACATCGAGTGACGTTCTCCGGGCCCGCCTCCACGAGGCACACGGCTGCGACGAGACCCCACCCCAAAGATCATCGAGGTACGCGGGGCCGGACTGCCCTTCCCATGCCGCCAAGCCCTGCGCATCCGACGCTGACCGTGGACGAGTTCCACGCGTGCGCGGACCGTGGAGGGCTCGGCCTGCCATGAGTCCGTGACGATCACGAGAACCGGCGCGGAGGCCGGCGTAAGAGACGGCACCACCCGCGCCCCTTGCTCCGCCCTTGGGTAGGACGACGACTCCCGGCTCGACGCCTTGCGGGCCACGGCATCCCGAGGGACAAGATCTTCAGCGAGAAGATCAGCACCCGCGTCCGCGGAGGGCCCAGTTCGAGGAGGCGCTCGTACGGCGCGGGAGGCCAAGGTCCACGCCCCGCACTGCAGCGTCGTCTTCACCGTGTACGAGACGAAGCGGTTCGGCCGCGACGCCGCCGAACTCACCGCGCTCGCCGACCGCCTCACCGCCCACGGCCTGGTCCTGGAGATGCTCGCCGGGTCCCTGCCCGGCATCCACGACCCCACCGGCCCCGGCAAGCCGCTGTTCGCGTTCTTCGCGGCGATGGCGGAGACCGAACGGGAGAACATCCGGGAGCCGACGCTGGAGGGGCTCGACACCGCGGCCCCGCCTTCCACATCGCGTAGTCGGCGGCACGCTACCGGGACTGTGCCCACCCAGGGGAGCAAGGGCCAGAGGAGCGTCACCCTCGTACGAGGCTGTGGCCTCTCCGGGGCACTCAGGCTACCCGTCAGGGCTTCAAGATCAACTCATTGCCCCTTTGGCGCGTATCCGGGTCACACCCCCGTACGTGTCCCAGGCGCCGGGGCGTGCGCCGGTACCCACCGCTCCTTCCCGGCTCCCTCCCTTCCCCGGCCCGCGCGCGAGGCCGGAGGGCGAACCCGCCCGGGAACGGGTCCGTCGGATCGAGGAGGTGCCGGGCCGTGCGGACGGGGCGGGCGAGCAGGCGTCGCGCGGGGGTGGCCGTCGCGGCCCGCGACGGCCACCCCGGTTCGCGCATCCGGCCCCGGCGCCGGCCCGGTGACACGTCACGTGGTGCCCGTGCGGGGAACAGGCCGTACGCGCCGCGGAGTCGGCCCGGCGCGGCCCGGTCAGCCGGACTGGCTCGGCGTGGGCGAGGGCGTCCGCCCGGCCGTCACGTCCTCCAGCCGCTGGGCGCCCTGCTGCACCGCGGTCTTGGTGCTGTCGTGGTCGGCGCCGTCGAGCCCGCCGTTGGTGACCGTGATCGCGTCGGTGCCGACGCGCACGGCGGCGACGTCCAGGGTGAGCGTCACCGGGTTCCCGTCCGAGGTGCCCTTCACCGTCACCGTCATTCCCTGCCGGGCGTCGCCCGCGTCGGGCAGTGACGCCTCCACGACCTGAACGGTGCGCTGGCCGCTGTCGCCGCCGGTCACGGTGAACTGGTCGCACGTGTCGGGCAGCGACCGGAGCCAGTCCCACGCCTGGTCCAGGTCGGCCTGCTGGTAGGCGGCCACCTGGTAGAGGAGCCGGGACTGGCCCTCCTGGAACCCGGTCAGCGCCGACGTCCCGGACGGCTTCCCCAGGAGGGTGTCGTCGTAGAGCGCGTCGAGGAGGCGCTGGCAGTCGGCGGCGTCCGTCTTGCCCGTGAGGAAGTCGGCCGTGTCCACCTGGCCGATGACCAGCGAGTCCTTCCAGGTGTCCGCGTTCTGCACCTGCGTCCAGTCGTCCTCCAGGTCCGCCGCGGTGATCAGCGCGGTCTGCGCGCCCGCCTCGGTCAGCGGCGACGCGGACGCGGACGGGGACGGGGAACCGGACGGAGAGCCGGACGGGGAACCGGACGGGGAGGCGGGGGCCGTGGGGGTCATGGGGGTCATGGTCTGCCGGCCGGCGGGCCGCTCGGGGACGGCCCGCTCGGCGTGCGTGGACGCGGCGGTGTCCGTGTCGGCCGTCGCGCTGTCTCCTCCGGCGGCGCAGGCCGCCGTGGCGAGCAGGGCTCCGGTGGCCAGGGCGGCGGCCAGGACACGGCCGGTTCGCATCGCACGGTCCGGGCGGGCCGCACGGTCCGAGCGGGCCGCGGGGGTCGGGTGGGACGGGGGACGGGTGTTCACGAAGGCCTCCTGAGGACGGGACGGTTCCCCGGTGCGTGCGTGCCCCGGGCGGCTGCCCCCCTGTCCCTCCACCGCACCACCGGCCCGGTCGTGTGACCAGCGCACTGACCCGGACGGGTGAACGCGCCCGGCCTCCCGAAAGCGCGCCCCGTCCCCTCCGGGAGCGGGAAAATGCGAGGTGACGGGCCGTTCCGCCGAGGCATCATGACGGCTGCGCCGCCCCGCCGGAGAGGCGGCGGATCACCACAGATCACCACCGGGGGCCCCTGTGACCGTCCAGAACGTCCTGCTGTCCGGGATCGTCGGCTCGACCGCCTACGGACTCGCCCGCGAGGGGTCCGACGTGGACCGCCTCGGTCTCTTCGCGGCCCCCACCGAGGCGCTGCACGGGCTGCACCCGCCGAAGGAGTCCCACGTCAGCACCGCACCGGACCGCACCCTGCACGAGGCCGCGAAGTGGTGCCGGCTCGCCCTGGGCGGCAACCCCACCGTGATGGAACTCGTCTGGCTCCCCGACGACCTGTACGAGGTGCGCACCCCGCTGGGTGACGAACTGCGCGCCATACGGACGACGTTCCTCAGCGCACGCCGGGTCCGCGACGCCTATCTCGGGTACGCCACCCAGCAGTTCAGGAAGCTGCAGAGCCGCGGCGACGGCTCCTTCTCCGCGGACACCCGCAAGCGCACGGCCAAGCACGCCCGTCACCTCAAACGGCTGTGCCGGCAGGGTTACGACCTGTACGCGACGGGGCGGTTGACCATCCGGGTCGAGGACCCGGAGAGCTACCACCGGTTCGGCGAGGAGGTGGCCGCGGATCCCGGGGCCGCGCTGCCGCTGCTGCGCTGGTTCGAGACGGCGTTCGAGGAGACGCGCAGCGTGCTGCCGGAACGCCCCGACGAGACGGCCGCCGACGCGTGGCTGCGACGGGTGCGGCGGCACTTCTACACGGCACGGGAGGCGGAGGCGGACGCGCCCGCCCGGCAGCGGCCGGCGTGAGGGGGAAAACCCCGCGCCACCGCCGCCCGTCTCCCCCTACACTCGTGCCACGTCCTGCGCCGCCCACGACCCGGAGGCAGCGCGTCACCGCGACGACCGAGGGGAGCCCGCCATGCGTGACCGTACCGCTGCCGCCGCTCCCCGTTCCCGCTACGAGGTGATCCTCGTGTCCTCGTCGGTCCGGTGTCCGCTGCGCGGCCGGCACCGGATGGCCTGACGAGCCACCCTCCAGCACACCGACAGCGCCCCCTCGCGAACCCGGCCGGTCCTCGGTCCATGGGTGCTGTCGGTGTGTCACCTCTTCCCTTCCGTCGCATCGCGCTGCCCGTTTCCCGGAAACACCACGAAAGGCCAAGGGCCGTGCGCAACAACCTCGACCGTCACCTCGCCGCCGTGCGCAACCTGGGCATCCTCGCCCACGTCGACGCGGGCAAGACCACCGTCACGGAGCGGATCCTGTACGCCACCGGCGCCACGCACCGGCGCGGCGAGGTCCACGACGGCACGACCGTCACCGACTTCGACCCCCAGGAACGCGACCGCGGGATCACCATCTTCGCCGCGGCCGTCAGCTGCGCCTGGAACGGTCACCGCGTCAACCTGATCGACACCCCCGGCCACGTCGACTTCGCCGACGAGGTGGAGCGTGCGCTGCGGGTGCTCGACGGGGCGGTCGCCGTGTTCGACGCCGTCGCCGGCGTGGAACCGCAGAGCGAGTCGGTGTGGCGGCAGGCCGACCGGCACGGCGTGCCGAGGATCGCGTTCGTCAACAAGATGGACCGGGCGGGCGCCGACCTCGACACGGCCGTGGCGTCGATCCGCGAACGGCTCCACCCGGCGCCGCTGGTCGTCCAGCTGCCCATCGGCGCGGAGGACGCCTTCACCGGGGTCGTCGACCTGCTGCGGATGCGTGCCCTGACCTGGGAGGACGGCGCCGATGCGGGGGTGGGGGGTCCCGTGCCGGAGGAACTGCGGGAGGAAGCGCTGCGCCGGCGCCGACTGCTGGAGGAAGCCGTGGCGGAACGCCACCCGGCCGCGCTGGAGGAGTTCTGCGACCGGGAGACGCTCTCCGCCGAGACCCTCGCGACCGCTCTGCGCGACCTGACCCGCACCGGAGACGGGGTGGTCGTGCTGTGCGGCTCGGCCTACCGCAACCGGGGGATCGAACCGCTGCTCGACGCGGTGGTCGACTGGCTGCCGTCGCCGTCGGACGTGCCGGCGGTACGCGGCGTGCCGGCCGCATCCGGCAGCCCGCACACGGCCGACGAGCGGCGCCCCGCCGACCCCGCCGCCCCCTTCGCGGCCCTCGCCTTCAAGGTGAGCGTCACCTCCACCGGCCGGCTCACCTACCTGCGGGTGTACTCCGGAACGATCGAGAAGGGAGACACGGTGTGGGACGCGACCGCCGGGCGCGCCGAGCGGATCGGCCGCATCCTGCGGGTCCAGGCCGACCGGCACGCCCAGCTGGAACGCGCCGTCGCGGGCGACATCGTCGCCGTGGTGGGGCTGAAGTCCGCTCGCGCGGGCTCGACCCTGTGCGCGCCCGACGCCCCGATCGTCCTGGAGCCGCCCGGTGTCGCCGAGCCGGTCGTCTCCGTGGCGGTCGAGCCGCGCCGGAGCACCGACGCCGAACGGCTGGTCGGCGCGCTCGCCCGGCTGGCCGAGGAGGACCCGTCGCTGACCGTCCGGACCGACCCCGAGACCGGTCAGACGGTGCTGTCGGGCATGGGCGAGCTCCATCTGGAGGTGGCGGTGGAGAAGATCCGGCGCGATCTCGGGCTGGAGGCCAACGTCGGCCGGCCGCGGGTCACCTACCGCGAGACGGTTGCGCGCGGGGTGTCCCAGGTGGTGTTCCGGCACGTCAAACAGGACGGCGGGGCGGGGCAGTTCGCGCACGTCGTCCTCGACGTGGAGCCGCTGGAGGACGGGTTCGACTTCCGGTCCACCGTCGTCGGCGGCCGGGTGCCGCGGGAGTACGTCCGTGCCGTCGAGGCCGGCTGCCGGGACGCCCTCGCCGAGGGTCCCCTCGGCGGGCACCCGGTCACCGGGCTGCGGGTCACCCTGACGGACGGGGCGACCCACGTGAAGGACTCCTCGGAGACGGCCTTCCGGGCGGCGGGCCGCTTCGGACTCCGGGACGCCCTGCGCGGCTGCGCGATGCTGTTGCTGGAACCGGTCGTCGAGGTCACCGTCACCGTGCCCGAGGACGCCGTCGGCGGAGTCCTCGGAGACCTCGCCGCCCGGCGCGGCCGGGTCACCGGGTCGTCGGTGCGCGGCGGCGCGGCGGTGGTGACCGCCACCGTGCCGTTGGCGGAACTGTTCGGCTACGCGACCCGGTTGCGCAGCCGCACCCAGGGCCGGGGCACCTTCACCGCCCGGCCCACGGGCTACGCGCCGGCGCCGGCGCCGGCGGTGGTGCCGACGCCGTGACCGCCTTACCCGGGTGAGCCGGTGACGGTCCGTCGGCCGCGGTCCGCACCGCGAACGCACGATGTCCGCGGTGCGGACAGCGCGGTGCGGACCGGGCGGGAGGGATCCGTCTCAGGGGTACGACACCACGGTCGACGGCACCGTGGACGTCCCCGACGTCGGCGCGCCGATGTCGTTGATCACGTGCTCGTACTGGCCGTTGCCGCCGAGGGAGACCACCAGCAGGTCGTGGAACTTCACGCCGGGCCTGTTCGGGGCGGCGAAGCCGTGGTGCTGGACGATGGTCGGGTCGACGTTGTAGTAGCAGTAGCTGCCCAGGCCCCAGCCCTCGTGCGCGGTGACGCCGTCGCCCACCCGGTAGGCGGCGTAGCCCTTGAGGGCGCCGTTCTGGACGGCGGCCTGGTTCGGGGCGTCGTAGGCCTTCTCGTTCTGGAAGAAGATCGTGCGGCCGCGCTGGCCGAACCACTGGACGTCGTACTTGTTGAAGTGTTCCACGAACAGGCCGGTGGCCAGCACGTCGTGGCCGTTGACGACGACGCCGTAGTCGGCCCGGTTGGTCTCCCAGCCGACGCCGTCGCCGTGGTCGGCGCGCCAGATCCAGGTGTGGTCGACGATCGTGTGGCGGCTGTTGACGACGAGGCTGGTGGTGGCCTTGCCGGGGCCGGCCCCGCCGATGCGGACGAACACGTCCTGCACGGTGGTCGGATCGGCCGAGTGGTCGCGCCACGCGCCGCGCGGACCGATCTCCACCAGGGTCGCCGAGTTGACCGGCCCGGCGTCGACGAGGAAGCCCGCGAGCCGGATCCCGTCGACGTCGGCGGTCCTCAGCGCGGTGACGCCGTTGTCGGGGATGAGGGTGGCGTAGCCCAGGCCCAGGACGACGGTGCCGGCGCGGTCGACCCGGATCGGCTGGTCCAGGTGGTAGATGCCGGGGGTCAGCAGCAGGTGCAGGCCCTGGGCGAGCGCCCGGTTGAGGGTGGCCGCCGAGACGCCCGGCCGGGCGACGTAGAACGCGGACAGGGGCAGTGAGGTGCCGCGCGGGGTGCCGTTGCCCCAGGTGACGCCGCGGGCGTTGGTCCGCTTCGCCGGCAGGAAGACCCGGTACTCGTTCCCGCTGAGGTAGAGGAACGGCTTCTCGCGGGAGACGGGGGTCGTGTCGAGCGTGGTGTACGGCGGGTCGGGGAAGCTCTGGGCCGGGGCGCCCTCGACACCGGAGAAGACCATGTTCCACACGCCGTTGAGCCAGCTGCCGATGGCGCTGTCCCGGGTGTACCACTGCTGCTGCGAGTACGGGCCGACCTGGCCCTCGATGCGGCTGTCGGCGATGTAGCCGCCGCTGGCCCAGCCGTAGCCGGTGGGCGCGAGGTCGAGGCCGCCGCGTACGTGCATCCGGCGGAAGGGGGCGGCCTGCGCGACCGCCCACCGGTTGGTGCCGTTCGCCGGGACGAGGGCGAGGTTCTCCGCCGAACGCCAGAAGTTCTGCGTGGCGTTGCCGTTGAACCAGCCGGCGTCGACCGTCACGTCGCCGTTGAGGGTGGTGTCGTCGGGGGAGAGGCCGAGGCCGGCGACCGAGGTGTAGAAGCCGAGCTGGACATTGAGGCCGTGGTAGGCGCCGGGCTTGAACAGCAGCGCGTAGCGGCCGGTGCCGAACTGGGCGGACTCCTGCTGCCGGAAGACCGCGTCGACCCTGGCCTGGATGTCCGGGGTGGACGGGTCGAAGACGAGGACGTTCGGGCCGAGGTCGCCGCCGCCCGGCAGGGCGCGCGGCCGCCGGGCGCGTCCGGTGGCCGCGCGGGCCGCGGCGCCGGCGGGGGAGGGCGACGCGGCGGCCGGCGACGCGCTCAGTCCGGCCACGACGGGCGCGGCCGCGGCCGCCGTGGCCGCCGCGATGACGGCTCTGCGGCGCACGCTCGCGGGGACCGGGGCGTCCGGGGAGGTCTGGGGCATGGGGCGGCTCTCCTGGTTCAGGAAGTGAACGGTCGTGGGGTCGGGAGCGCTCTCTCGCCGCTGAATGCTTCAACTCCCCGAACGTGTACGTCAAGAGGCGCGACCGACTTGGGCGAGCCTCGTCCGAACTCTTGACGCCGCTCTTTTCCCCGGATTAAGTCACGTCCTAAATTAAGCCCTGATGACAACTGGGAGCCGACCCATGCGTACCATCCGAGCCGCGGCCGCAGGAGCCGTCGTGATGTCACTCGCCCTGGCCGCGACGGCCTGCGGCGGGGGTTCCTCGACCGACGGCGGCGGGTCCGACGACTCGCCGAAGACGCTGACGTACTGGGCCTCCAACCAGGGCGCGAGCATCGAGATCGACAAGAAGGTCCTCCAGCCGGAGCTCGACAAGTTCGAGAAGCAGACCGGGATCGAGGTGAAGCTGGAGGTCGTCCCCTGGTCCGACCTGCTCAACCGGATCCTCACCGCGACCACCTCCGGCCAGGGCCCCGACGTCCTCAACATCGGCAACACCTGGTCGTCCTCGCTCCAGGCGACCGGCGCGCTGCTGCCCTGGGACGACGCGAACTTCGCGAAGATCGGCGGCCGGGACCGCTTCGTCGCGTCGGCGCTCGGCTCGACCGGGACCGAGGGCCAGGACCCGGCGGCGGTGCCGCTGTACTCGATGGCGTACGCGCTGTACTACAACAAGCAGATCTTCGCCGACGCCGGCATCTCCGCACCGCCGGCCACCTGGGCGGAGCTCGTCGCCGACGGGCGGAAGATCCAGGCGAAGGGCAAGCAGGTCCTGGGCGCCGAGGGCGCGAACGTCTCGGAGAACGTCCACCACGTCTTCGTCTTCGCCAAGCAGCACGGCGTCGACTTCTTCACCGCCGACGGCAGGCCCGACTTCACCTCCGACGGCGCCGTCGCCGCGGTCAAGCAGTACGTCGACCTGATGGCCGAGGACAAGGTCATCCCGCAGGGCAACGCGGAGTACGCGCAGAACCAGTCCGTCAGCGACTTCGCCAAGGGCAGGACGGCGATGCTGCTGTGGCAGTCCGCGTCCGCCAACCTCGCCTCCCAGGGCATGAGCGAGGACGCCTACGGCGTCGCGCCCGTCCCCGTGCAGTCCGGCGCCCCCGGCGCCGGCACCCAGGTCAACTCCATGGTCGCCGGCATCAACCTGGCCGTGTTCAAGAACACCGACAACCTCAGCGGCGCCACGCAGTTCGTGAAGTTCATGACGAGCGACGAGGAACAGAAGATCCTCAACAAGGCCTACAGCTCGATCCCGCCGGTCGCCGCCGCGCAGTCGGACGCCGCCTTCAACGCCACCGACACCGCCGTCCTGAAGGACACCCTCGCCAAGAGCGCCGCCGCGCTGCCCCAGGTCGCCGACGAGTCGCAGTTCGAGACCGCGGTCGGCACGGCCGTGAAGGAGCTGTTCGCCGACGCGGCCGCCGGGCGCCCGGTGACCACGGAGTCGGTCAAGGCCCGCCTGGAGAAGGCCCAGCAGCAGATGCCGGCGAAGTGAGCACGATGACGACCACGGTCTCCGCAGAGGCCGCTGTGCGCAAGAGCCCCCCCGGTGCGGCGAGCGGTCCCCGCCGCCGCACCGGGCGGATCCGCCGCGCCGGACTGCCCTACCTGCTGCTCCTGCCCGCCCTGGTCCTCGAACTCCTGGTCCATCTGGTGCCGATGGTGATCGGCGTCGTGATGAGCTTCAAGGAGCTCACCCAGTTCCACATCCGCGACTGGGGCGCGGCCCCCTGGGCCGGCCTCGACAACTACGCGATGTCGGTGGACTTCGACGCCCCCGTCGGCGAGGCCCTGCTGCACTCGTTCGTCGTCACGGTCGCCTTCACCCTCCTGTCGGTGGCCCTGTGCTGGCTGATCGGCACGGCGGCCGCGATCTGCATGCAGGACGCCTTCCGCGGCCGCGGACTGCTGCGGGCGTTGTTCCTCGTGCCGTACGCCCTGCCGGTCTACGCGGCCGTCATCACCTGGGTGTTCATGTTCCAGCACGACAACGGCCTGGTGAACCACGTCCTGCACGACCAGCTCCACCTCACCGACAAGCCGTCGTTCTGGCTGATCGGCGACAACAGCTTCTGGGCCCTGCTGACCGTGTCGGTGTGGAAGGGATGGCCGTTCGCCTTCCTCATCGTGATGGCCGGCCTGCAGAACATCCCGCGCGAGCTGTACGAGGCGGCCGCCCTGGACGGCGCCGGGATGTGGCAGCAGATCCGCCGCATCACCCTGCCGTCGCTGCGCCCCGTCAACCAGGTGCTGGTCCTGGTGCTGTTCCTGTGGACGTTCAACGACTTCAACACCCCGTACGTCCTGTTCGGCAAGGCCGCGCCGGAGGCCGCGGACCTCATCTCGGTCCACATCTACCAGGCCTCCTTCGTCACCTGGAACTTCGGCGCCGGTTCCGCGATGTCCGTCCTGCTGCTGCTCTTCCTGCTGGCCGTGACCGGCGTGTACCTCGCCGTCACCTCGCGTGGACGGAGGTCCGCCGATGCCTGACTCCCCGACGGCCCTCCCGCCGCGCACCTCGCCCATGGCGCCCCCGCGGTCGTTCCTGTGGTCGCGGAGGATCTTCCTCACCCTGCTCGCCGGGTTCGTCCTGGTGCCGGTGTACGTGATGGTCTCCAGCTCGCTGAAGCCCCTCTCGGACGTCTCGGGGAAGTTCCGCTGGCTGCCGAGCGGCCTGACGGTCCGCCCGTACGTCGACATCTGGTCGACGGTCCCGCTCGCGAAGTACTTCGTGAACTCGCTGATCGTGGCGGGCGCGGCGACGGTCTGCTCGGTCGTCATCGCCGTGTTCAGCGCGTACGCGGTCAGCCGCTACCGCTTCCGCGGCAAGCGCGTCTTCACGGTCACCGTGCTGTCCACGCAGATGTTCCCCGGCATCCTGTTCCTGCTGCCGCTGTTCCTCCTGTACGTCAACATCGGCAACGCCACCGGCATCGCCCTGTTCGGTTCGCGCGGCGGGCTGATCCTGACGTACCTGACCTTCTCGCTGCCCTTCTCCGTCTGGATGCTGATCGGCTACTTCGACTCGGTGCCGCGCGACCTGGACGAGGCGGCGCTGGTCGACGGCTGCGGCCCGCTCGGCGCCCTGTTCCGGGTCGTGGTGCCGGCCGCGGTCCCCGGCATCGTGGCGGTCGCCGTGTACGCCTTCATGACCGCCTGGGGCGAGGTGCTGTTCGCGTCCGTCATGACCAACGACACCACGCGCACGCTCGCCGTCGGCCTCCAGGGCTACTCCACCCTCAACGACGTGTACTGGAACCAGATCATGGCCGCCTCGCTGGTCGTCAGCGTGCCCGTGGTGGCCGGCTTCCTCCTCCTGCAGCGCTACCTCGTCACCGGGCTGACCGCGGGAGCGGTGAAGTGACCCCCTCGCCCGGTTTCTCGCGTGATCCCGAAAGGACTTCCGTGACCATCGACCTCACCGCTCTCCCGCACGACTTCCTGTGGGGCACGGCCACTTCCGCGTACCAGATCGAGGGGGCCGTGGCGGAGGACGGCCGCTCGCCGTCGATCTGGGACACCTTCTCGCACACCCCGGGCAGGATCGCCGGCGACGACCACGGCGACGTCGCCTGCGACCACTACCACCGCTGGCGCGAGGACATCGAGCTGATGCGCCGGCTCGGCACCAACGCCTACCGGCTGTCGATCGCCTGGCCGCGCGTGGTGCCGGGCGGCGACGGCCCGGCCAACCCCAAGGGCCTGGCCTTCTACGACGAACTGGTCGACGGCCTGCTGGCGGCCGGCATCACCCCGTCCGTCACCCTCTACCACTGGGACCTGCCCCAGGTGCTCCAGGACCGCGGCGGCTGGCCCGAACGCGACACGGCCGAGCACTTCGCCGCGTACGCGGCGGTCGTGGCGGAGCGCCTCGGCGACCGGGTGACCCACTGGGCCACCCTCAACGAACCCCTCTGCTCGGCGTGGATCGGCCACCTGGAGGGCACCATGGCCCCCGGCTGGACCGACCTGACCGCCGCCGTGCGCGCCTCCTACCACCTGCTCCTCGGCCACGGCCTCGCCGTCCAGGCGGTGCGGGCGGCGGCGCCCGGCGCCGAGATCGGCATCGTCAACAACCTCTCCACGGTTCACCCCGCGAGCGAGAGCCCCGAGGACGCGGCCGCCGCCCGCCGGATGGACGGTCACACCAACCGCTGGTGGCTGGACCCGGTCCACGGCCGCGGCTTCCCCGCCGACATGCGGGAGGTCTACGGCGTCGAACTCCCCGAGAAGCCGGGGGACATGGAGACGATCGCCACGCCGCTGGACTGGCTTGGCCTGAACTACTACTTCCCGGCGACGGTCGCCGACGACCCCGACGGGCCCGCCCCGCACGCCCGTTCCGTGCGGCGCGCCGGGGTCCCGCGCACCGGCATGGACTGGGAGGTCGACCCGAGCGGCATCGAGGCGCTGCTGCTGCGCCTGACCGACGAGTACGGCGCCCGCCGCCTGTACGTCACCGAGAACGGCTCGGCCTACCCGGACGTCGTCCGCCCCGACGGCACGGTCGACGACCCCGAGCGCCAGGCCTACCTGACCGGTCACCTCGCCGCCTGCGCCGCCGCCGCCCGCAAGGGCGCCCCGCTGGCCGGCTACTTCGCCTGGTCGCTGCTGGACAACTTCGAGTGGGCGTACGGCTACGACAAGCGCTTCGGCCTGGTCCACGTCGACTACCGCACCCAGGCCCGCACCATCAAGGGCACCGGACGCCACTACGCGGACCTCATCCGCAGGCACCGGGAGGGGACGGCGAAGGCGGCCTGACCCGACCGGCGGGGGCGGCCGGGTCGGGCCGCCTTCCGGCCGCCGACGCGGACGCCTCCCGGTCGTCGGCCCGTGCGCTCCCCGCAGGCGTGCCCTGGGGCGGCCCGGGCATACCCGCGGCCGCCGGGGGCGACCGCGCGGCGGGGGGGGCCCGCCCCCCCCCCCGGGCGGGCCCCCCCCCCCCCGCCCGCCCGGGGGGGGGGGCCCCCGCCCCCCCGCCCCCGCCGCCCCCCCCCCCCGGCCCCCCGGGCGGAAACCACCGG